>DATNFK010000021.1:0-96687 GCA_035606395.1 Terriglobales bacterium
GCTTACGCGCAGCGCCGGAGTGGGGACCCCAGGAGCCCCAATCCGGCGCTGCGCGAATTTCATTCATGGGCGCGGGCCCCAGCGCGGCTACCGCCGCGCGCCCCGCTTACGCGCAGCGCCGGAGTGGGGACCCCAGGAGCCCCAATCCGGCGCTGCGCGAATTTCATTCATGGGCGCGGGCCCCAGCGCGGCTACCGCCGCGCGCCGTCACTGACTACTGAGCTGGGCGGTGATCGTGCCCCAGCTTACGCTGGCTTCCACCTGCACCGGCAGGTGGCGCTCATCGTCGCTGAACCAGATCCAGAGTTTGCCGGGGCGCTGAAACACGGCGCTCCTAAAAAGCGTTGGCACCACGCGCACGCAGTTGAAGCTGCCCGCCGGCACGCGCACCGTCTCGCGCAGATCGACCGCCACCTGTACCGTGCTGGTCGCGCCGCCCTCGTTCACTGGAAATTGGTAATGGTCGCCAACGTGGAGAGGCAGGGTGCGCGCATAAGCCAGCGCGCCGAGAAGGTCCATCACGCACCCGGTGGTCGGCTTGATCTCGTGCTTCGGCCGCGGCGGTTTTTGCGTCGGATCAACTTCGTCGAGCACCAATTGTTTCAGTGGCGCATTGTAGCGAATATGGGTCAAGCGGTGACGCCGCCCCTCAACCGTGTCGTTGTCCACCGCCGTGGTGCAGTGGCTGGACGAGTCGTAATCGGTATGCATGCTGTCGCGCACAGGATAGAAAATGCTGATGAGCGAATTTGCGTCGGCATGGAACTGGACCTGTCCATCGCCAAAAGCCAACGTCGCCGTGCCGGCGGGCAACAGCCGCCAGTGGGCGTCGTAATGCAACGTCCCTTCTTCCGCCGGCGCCGGGGCGGGCTGGGCCACCGCTTTGACGGCAAGCAGCAGGAACAGCGCCAGGAATCCGATAAGAGCCTGGTACTCGCGGTGACGGCGGTAGAGCGCCATCGAGAACTCTCCGCCGCCATCGCCGCGGCCGCGGCGTAGGCGTGGAACCAGTCGCGGCACGCGGGCGGCGTACTCGGTAAAAGCTTCGCCGAAGCGTTCGGCGAGAAAACGCTCTTCGGCCATGATCACGGGAAGATAGACCGCGAGCAGACACGCCATGGCGGCAACGCCGAGCCAAACCTGGTTGGCGGCGATCAGCAGTCCCAGGGCCAACAGCGCGCTGCCGAGGTAAAGCGGATTACGCGTGTGGCTGTAGGGCCCGGTGGTCGCCAGAGCATCGTTCTTGCGAATGTGTCCGGAGGCGCTGGCGCGCAGGGCCAGACCGGCCAATCCGACCGGCAGTCCAATCGCCAAGCTGCGCCAGTCGGGATGGGCGAACACCACCAGGGCCACCGCCGCGGCAAATCCGAGCGGCACGCGCCAGCGCTGCAGGCGGGTGCTCACGCGTTCTGCCGCGCTCCGCGCAACAATTCACCGCACTCGGCTTCGACTTCTTCGGGCGTGATGGCGAGCATCGCCGGCGAATAGGTCGAGCGCCGGGCGTAAGTTGTTACGCTGGATTTGCGAATGACCCGGGCTCGGGGAGAGTAGGGGCCGTTGCGCGCCGGGTCGGTGGGCCCAAACAGCGCCACGGTCGGCGTATCAAGCGCGGCCGCGAGTTGCAGCGGGCCGGTGTCGCCACCAATCACCACCTGCGCCCGGCGCAAGACGGCGGCCAGATGCAGGACATCGCCCGAAAAAATGCGGGCGCGGATTTGATTGGCGCGGCGATAGGCGTCATCCATGTCGCGCTCGCCCGGTCCGCGGTTGAGCACCGCCGCCAGTCCGAAGCGCCGCTCGAGCATCTCGGCCACAGCGGCATAGCGCTCGCTGGGCCAACGCTTCGAGGCCCACCCGCCGCCGGGCGAGAAGAAGGCGAATGGGCCGATGTTGTTGGAGCTGATCCAGGCATCGACCTCGGCCTCGACCGCGGCGGGCACGGTCACCGGGAATCGCATGACCCGCCGCAGCGGACCCAGGGAGTGCGTCAGCGCTTCGACCACATCGAGCATTTGTTCGACGATGTGAGCCGAATGCGGGATCACCCGATGGTTGTAGGCGAAACCGGCGCTGCGCTCGCGCAGTGAACCGGGGGCGAAACCCAGCCGCTGCGGCGCGCCCGAAAACCAGGTCACCACCGCCGACTTGATCGTGCCTTGCAGATCGATCGCCCAATCGGCGCCGAAACCGCGCACATGGCGCAGGTCGCGACGGGTGGCGCTCCAGCGCAGGGGACGGCGCCGCAGGCCATGACTGTCGACCGTGAAAACTTCATTCATGTCGGGATTGTGGGCGACGAGCGGCAGCCATTTCTCTTCAACCACCCAGGCCAGCCTCGCCTGGGGATAGCTGGCACGCAGGCTCGCGGCCACGGGCAGCGCATGCACAATGTCTCCCAAGCTGCTGAGCTTCACGATCAGGATGCGCGCCGTGGTCGGCATTCCTTAGAGTATCGCTTAATTCTCTTGCAGGCGGGCGAGGAGTGCTTTGGTTGAATGCTCCTTGGGATCGCCTACAATCGCCACCTCGACGCCCAACTCGCGAGCGACAGCCGCCTCGGGAACGGTGGCGGCGGTGTAATCGGTGCCCTTGGCGTGTACGTCGGGGCGCAAGGCACGCAACACCGACTCGACTGACAGTTCATCGAAAATAGTGACCGCGGCGACCCCGCGGACGGCGGCGACCAGGGCGGCGCGGCCGCGTTCGTCCAGAATCGGGCGCGCTTCGCCTTTCAGCCGGCGCGTGCTTTGGTCCGAGTTCACGCCCACGACGAGTCGCGTGCCCAGCGCGGCCGCGCCTTGGAGGTAGCGGATGTGACCGACGTGCAGGATGTCGAAGCAGCCGTTGGCGAGGACAATACGTTCGCCGTGCGCGCGCCAGGATTGCGCCTGGGCGATCAGGTCAGGGCGTGCAAGAATTTTGCGCTCACTCCCCATGGGTGGCTCTGAGTTCCGACAGGCTGCAAGTGGCGGTTCCCGGCTTCATTACCACCACGCCGGCGGCGCGATTGGCGAGCGATGCGGCTTCGAGACCATCAGCCCCCGCGGCCAACGCCGCGGTGAAGACGGCAATCACGGTGTCGCCGGCGCCGGTGACGTCGAGCGCGCGATCGCTGCCCACCACGGCGAGATGGCGCGTTGGTTTACCGGGCTCGAAAAGCGCCATGCCATCACGCCCGCGGGTGACGAGCAGGTGCGCGCATCCCAATTTGCGACGCAGCTTGCGCCCGGCGCTTTCCAGAACCGATAAGTCTCCGTCCACGCTCACGTTTTCGGCGGCCTCGAGTTCGGCCTCGTTAGGCGTGGCGGCGTTTAGGCCGCGATATTCGCCGACCGTGAAACGCGCGTCGGCCGTTATCAACAGGCGCGGCATCTTTGCCCGCAACGCCTGGACCGCCGCCGGCCCCACGGCGCCATAGCCGTAGTCGGCGATCAAGAGTCCGTCGGTGGCGCGAGCGGCGCGAGTGGCCGCCGCCGCCAATCGCGCCTGGTCGCGCGCGCGCATCGGTTCGGGCTCGCGGTCCATACGGACCACCTGCTGCGGAGAGGTATGGGCATGGTGCGCCAGTATTCGGGTCTTGGTCGGCGTCGCCCAACCGCGCCGCGTCACGACGTCGCGGGTATCAATGCCGGCGCTGGCAAAAGCCTTGGTCAGCAGGCGGCCGGGCTCATCGTCGCCAACCGCGCCTACCAGGCGCACTTTGACGCCAAGCGCGGCGAGATTCATTGCGGTGTTGCCGCCGCCACCCGGCACCACGCTGCGGGTGCGTTGTTTGAGGATGAGGACGGGGGCTTCGCGCGATACCCGGGCAATCTCGCCGGCAATGAACTCGTCCGCAACGAGATCGCCCCACACGGTGACCGCCAGCCTGGGCAGGCGTTTGATTATTGCCTCAATATCCATTGCACCGCCTCCAGCGCATTACCAGCCTCGAAATCCGCCTGGCACTTGCCGCTCTCACGCTCGCCGTAACCTGTCCTGACCAGGATGCCGCGCGCGCCCACAGCATGAGCCAAGGCCACATCATGGCACCGGTCGCCGATCACCCAGGAGCGCTCCAGGTCGAGGTCCAACTCGCGGGCTGCCTGCCGAACCATGCCTGTTTGCGGCTTGCGGCAATCGCATCCGCCATCGGGGACGTGGGGGCAGTAATAGATACCGTCGAGCCAAACGCCGGCTTTTTCGAAGCGCTCACGCAAAACGCGATGGAGGCCTTCGACCGCGTTGATATCGAAATAGCCGCGACCGACGCCCGCCTGGTTGGTGACCACGACGGCGGCGAAGCCGGCTTGATTGACCAGGCCCACGGCGCCTGGCGCGTAGTCAAAGATGTGAAAGTCTTCCACCCGACCGGCGTAGCCCACCTCCTCGTTCAAGGTGCCATCCCGATCGAAAAACACGGCTGGTCGCATCGCCCGTCTATTTTAAGGCACCCGCCGCGCAGCCCCGGCTTCAGGGCCGCTCTGGCCCAAGCCGGAGCTGCGCTTTTCTGTTCATTTCCGGGAGCTTCCTTGCTTTAATAGAGGCAATGCTCTCGCGTGTTTTCCGGGTTCATTTCGTCGGCATTGGCGGCATCGGCATGAGCGGCATTGCCGAGGTTCTGCTGGTGCAGGGATGGCCCGTTTCCGGCTCCGACACGCGGCCTTCGCCCATCACCAGCCGGCTGATGGAGATGGGGGCGCGGATCGTGATCGGGCACGCGGCGGCGAATCTGGGCGACGCCGAAGTGGTGGTCACCTCGAGCGCGGTCGCGGCCGACAATCCCGAAGTGGCCGCCGCGCGCGAGCGGCAGATACCGGTGATTCCGCGGGCAGAGATGCTGGCCGAACTGATGCGGCTCAAATTTGGCGTCGCCGTTGCCGGCATGCACGGCAAAACGACCACGACTTCGATGATTGCGACGGTGCTCGCCGGAGTCGGGCTCGACCCGACGGTAATCGTCGGCGGCCGGCTCGACAGCATTGGATCGAACGCCAAGCTCGGGACCACCCAGTACCTGGTCGCCGAGGCGGACGAGAGCGACCGTTCCTTTCTTCAACTGTCGCCCATCGTGGCGGTGATCACCAATCTCGACCGCGAGCATCTCGACTGCTACCGCGATCTCGAGGACATTCAAGACGCCTTCGTCGCGTTTGCCAACCGCGTGCCCTTCTACGGCACGGTGTTGGTCGGCGCCGAGGACGACGCCACGCGGGCGATCCTGCCGCGGCTGCGGCGGCGGGCGCTGGTCTACGGCACCGCCGAGGACGCTGACCTGCAAGTTGTCGATACGGCATTCGAGGGCGGCGATTCACGATTCCGGTTGACATGTTCGGCGGCCGGATGCCATCTGCTAGGCACGCGCGCCCGCGGCGATCTGGGAGCGTTCGCGGTGCCGCGCCCGGGGCTGCACAACGTGCTCGACGCGACCGCGGCGATCGCCGTGGGCCTATTGCTGGGCGGCGAATTGGAAGCGGTGCGCGCGGCGATCGGCAACTTCAGGGGCGTGGACCGCCGCTTTCAGATCCGCGGCCAGGCGGACGGCATCACCGTGATCGACGATTACGGGCACCACCCTACCGAACTCGCAGCCACGCTGGCGGCGGCACGCCATTATCAAGCCGCGACGAACGGGCGGGTGCTCATGCTGTTCCAGCCGCACCGCTATACGCGCACGTTTCACCTCATGGACGCGTTCGCCGCGACACTGGCGCGCGCCGATCAGGTTTGGCTGCTGGACATTTATCCGGCCGGCGAGGCGCCGATTGAGGGCGTGCACTCGGGCGCTCTAGCCCGGCGAGCCAACGAACAGCACGGCGGCAGGGTCGCGTATATACCTGACGCGGACGGGGCGATCGCGGCGATTGCGGCCGCCGCCCGCCCCGGTGATCTGATCCTGACCCAGGGAGCGGGCAGCGTCTCGGGCCTGGGCGACAAGCTCTTGCAGGCGCTCGCCGGCGCGCCCAAGAAACCGGACATCGCGCTGCAAACTTCCAGCCTATGAAGTCCAAGCCGGAGGCCGAGCCGCTGGAACCGCCCCTCGACGACCTCGTCGAAGCCGGCGAGGAAACCGCCGAAGACCCCGGCTATCGACGTCGCGCCACGCCTGTGCGCGTGCGCCAGAAACGCGGCGGCGCCGTCGCCGGGCAATGGAAACGTCTGCGCAAGCCAATTCTTCTCTCCGGCCTGGGGCTGGTCGTCTTGCTTGCGCTGTACACGCTGCTGTTCCGCAGCACGTGGTTCGTGCTGGCGGGATCCGATCAAATCTCGATCAGCGGCGCGGTCGAGACCGATCCGGCGCGGGTGCTGGCGGTGTTCGCCTCCGACTATGGGCGCAATGTGTTTTTCATTCCGCTCGATGCGCGCCGCAGTTCGCTCGACGCCATTCCCTGGGTGCAAACGGCGGCGGTGATGCGCGTCTGGCCGGCGCACATCGTGGTGCGGTTGCGCGAGCGCGCGCCCGTGGCGCAGGTCCGCGTGGGCGACCATCTGCAATTGGTGGATGCGGCGGGGAGCCTGCTCGACCCGCCGGCGGCGGGCGCCGCGCCCCAGCATTTCGATTTTCCGGTGATCACCGGGCTGGCTGATTCCGCCACCGATCGGAGGCCGCAGATGCGCCAGTATCAGGCTTTCATGAATTCGGTTGACGGCCATACCGCCGATATCTCTGAAATCGATCTCAGCGATCCCGCCAACCTTAAAGCGCGGGTCAGCCTGCCCGGCCACCCGAGCCAGACGGCGCTGCTGCAATTGGGGGATCATAACTTCGCCCGGCGTTACGGGCTGTTCCTCTCGCAAGCGCCAACCTGGCTCGACAAATACCCCACTCTCGCCGGCGTTGATTTGCGGTACGACGGCGAAGCGATCGTTGACCCAGGCGTCGTTCCAGCGGCCAAGCCGGCGACCAAGCCGGGCACCAAGCACTAGACCATGCATTTCGCGACTCTCGATTTGGGCACGGCGCACACCACGCTGCTGCAAGTGCGGTTGGAGAACGGCCTGATGCAGTACCGAGGTCACGTAACCGTTCCCAGCCAGGGCATGAAAAAAGGCAACGTGGTCGCGCCGGCGGCGGCGGCTGCGGTGATGCAGGCGGCAGCGAGGGAACTGGAACGGCAAACGGGCGAGGCCATCGAGCGTGTTTTCCTCTCGCTGACCGGCGCGCAGGTGAAAGGCATTGGCAGCCAGGCCGGCATCTCGCTCACCTCGCGCAGCCGCGAGGTCACGCGAGACGATGCGCGACGGGTGCTCGATCTGGCGCGCTCGATCTCGCTGCCCGACGATCGTCAGATTCTGCATGTGATTCCCCAGGAATTCGTACTGGACCGGCAGTCGGGCATTCTCGAACCGGTGGGCATGCTGGCCTCGCGGCTCGAAGCGCGGATTTATGCGGTAACGGTCGCGGCTGGTTTGAAGGACAACCTGGTGCTTGCCGCCAATCACGCGGGTCTCGAAGTGCACGAGTTGATCTTCGCGCCTCTGGCCTTGGCGGAAGCCTCGCTCAGCGCCGAGGACCGACATACCGGCGCCGCCGTGGTGGACCTGGGCGCCGGAACAACCGGCATTGCCATTTACTCGAACGGCAGCCTAACGCACGCCGCCGTGATTCCGGTGGGCGGCGATCACATGACCAACGACATCGCGATCAAACTCTCGACCTCGCTGCCGGAGGCGGAGCGCATCAAGTGCGACTTCGGAGCCGCCACGCTCGCCTACGCCGGCGACAACACTTCGGTCGAGGTGCCCGGGCCCGCCGACCGGCCGCCAAGGTTGGTCCCGCACCGGCTGTTATGCGAGTGCATTGAGTTTCGCGCCCAGGAGTTGATCCGCCTGATAAAGACCGAGCTCTCACGGGGAGGCCCGCTGGGGGCCGGAGTGTACATCAGCGGCGGGGCGAGCCGACTGCAAGGGTTCGTGGATCTGTTGCAGGCGAGCATCGGCATTCCCACCCGAACCTTGGCGCCGGTGCTCATTGAGGGCATGCCCGACATTTTCGCCGAACCCGAGTACGCCTTCTCGGTGGGCTCCTGCTACTATGCCCATCGCCTGCTGGCGCGGCAGCCGGTTGAGCCAACGATTTGGGAGAAGCTGCGATCGAAATGGGCCGCATTAGGCAGTTAGCGACTGCCGCTCAGGCCTGATTTTTGACCGTTCAATGCCCATTGTTGCCATTCAAAGCAAGGGCTTTGCCACCCCCGGCGCAGACAACTAGCATCAAACCTAGAAAGTTGCGCACTGCGACAAGGCATATCTATTAGGAATATCCATGGGCACACAAACCTTTGCTCCCGAAACTTTCGCACCCGCCAAGCGTGGTGACTTCACCGTCCTTCAACCGGAAACCACTCACTCCGGCTCGCGCATCGAGGCTATTCATAAAGGACTGCCCAAAATCACCCAGTCGCTCTGCCCCGACTGCACGCGCGTCATTGAAGCGCGGGAGTTCGAGGAGAACGGAGCCGTCTTCATGGAGAAGACCTGCCCGACGCACGGCTACTTCCGCGACAAGATCTATGCCGACGTGAAGCTCTATTTAAAGATGGAGCAGTGGTACTTCGGAGACAACCGCGGGCTGTCGAACCCGGCGATCCCGAGCGCGACGCGGTGCCCGGACCAGTGCGGGCTGTGCTCCATGCACACCAGCCATACCGGCCTGGCCAATGTCGATTTGACCAATCGCTGCAACCTGACCTGCCCGGTCTGTTTCGCCAATGCCAACGCGGCCGGCTACCTGTACGAACCGAGCTTCGATCAGGTCCGCAAGATGCTGCAGGCGCTGCGCAACGAGCGCCCGGTGGCGGGACGCGTGGTGCAGTTCTCGGGCGGCGAGCCGACCATCTATCCGCGCTTCCACGATGCGGTGGCGCTGGCCAAGGAGATGGGCTTCAGCCACATTCAAGTCGCGACCAACGGCGTGATGTGGAATGATCTTGAGTTCTGCGAGAAGGCGCGCGACGCCGGGCTACACACGTTGTATCTGCAGTTCGACGGCGTCTGCGACGACATCTACAAGCGCACGCGCGGCGAGTCGCTGTTCGACAAGAAACTGAAGGCGATCGAAAACGTACGCAAGGCCGGGATCATGAAGATCGTCTTTGTTCCGACGATCGTCAAGGGTCTCAATGATCACCAGATCGGCGACATCATCAAGCTGGCGCTCGACAACATTGACGTGGTCAGCGGCATCAGTTTCCAGCCGGTGACGTTCACCGGCCGCATTTCGCGCAAGGAACTGGAGGCCAAGCGCTTCACGTTGGCCGATGTCGCGCACGCCGTGCACGAGCAGACCGGGCTGGCCGATCCGTACAACGACTGGTTCCCGCTGGCGTGCGTGACGCCGTTCTCGAAGCTGATCAGCGCGCTGCGCGGCGAGGAGACGACCTCGCTGAGCTGCCACCCGCACTGCTCGATGGGCACGTACATGTTCGTTGACCAGAAGACGAAGCAGGCGATTCCGGTGACGCGCTTCGTGGACGTCGGAAACATGTTGCAGGATATTGACAACCTGGCGCGGAGCGCGGAGAAGGCGCGGTTCAAGTTCTTCAGCAAGGTGAAGACCTGGAACTCGCTGCAGAAGCACTTCCACGCCGAGCGCGCACCCGAGGGCTTGACGTTCACGCGCTTCCTGCAAACCCTGCAGGGCATGACCGACAAGAGCTACGGCCGCGGGTCGGACGCCGAGAGCGGCTTCGTGTATAAGACCCTGATGGTCGCGGGCATGCACTTCATGGACAGCTACAACTACGACGTGGAGCGGGTGAAGCGCTGCATTATTCACTACGCCGCGCCGAACGGGTTGATCTATCCGTTCTGCACCTACAACTCGGGCCCGGTCTATCGCGAGAAGATCGAGAAGAAGTACTCGATGCCGTTCGACAAGCAGTTGACCACGATGCAGATTCCGAGCGGTGGGCAGACGACACAGGTCGCCGGCGACGCCGCGAAGAACGCACCGGCGGGTCTGCCGATTCTGAATGCGGCGCCCCAGAAGTCCGGTTGCTGCTCGAACTAATCAGCCCAGGTTTATTAAAACGCCCCAGGCCCTGCCAAGGACCTGGGGCGTTTTTCTGCGTGCGGCCAGCTTAAACCTATTTCACCTCATCGCCGGTAGCGATCTGGGACGGCACCAGGATGGTCAAGATCAACTCGCCCTCGCCGCAGATGGTCATGCCGGGGAATGGCTTGAACCAACGCCCCTCCGGCACCTCGGATTGGGAATCAAGCCATTGGCTCAATAAAATCAGATCCGAAACCGCAATCTTGCGCCCGCGAATCCGGTCGAGGAGATGCTGAAAAAGCGCGGGAGGGAGTTTCTGTTGCTAACGGATCGGTTTGAATCGCAGGCGGGGGACTTTGGTCGGCGCGACGTGCCCGTGGCCATGCGACTGCGCCACGTATTCATAGGCGTAGGCCATTCCCACCAGTTCGGCATCGCTCCAAGCCCGGCCCATGAGTTGAATGTCCACCGGATTGCCGGCGGCGTCGGCGCCGGCGGGAAAGGCAATGGTCGGCACGCCATTGGCGGCGCTGGGCGTATCGCGGCGGCCGAAACTGGCGCGATCGCCGCCGCTGTCGTTGACGCTGATCTCGCTGAGCAGTCCCGGGTAGACAATGGCGTCTACGCCGGCGGCATCCATCCATGCCTTGACCGCCGCTTGCCGCTGCCGCCGGAAGGCGCGCTTGGCATCGATCTCGGCGGGGGTCATGCGCGGCGCGGGCGGTTTTTGGCAAGCGCTGGCCGGCTCGCGCACGTAGGCGATTTTCTTCTGGGAGCAGGCCACGTCAACCGCGCTGTGGATGGCAAAGCCCTGCATCGCGAGTTCGGGATGCTGGTCAATGTACTGCATCCAGCCCTCGGAAACAACATCGCCGGGTGAGGTGTCGCGGGTCCGCGGCAGGGCGGCCGTGCCCATGTCCACAACGGTGGCACCAGCGTCGGTGAAGTACTTGAGGGCCGCCTTTTCAGTGGCGATCACACCACCGGGCTCGTCACTGGTGCCGAACGGATCGACCCAGGCGGATGGTATGTAGCCAATGCGTTTTCCTTTGAGCGCATTGGGGACGAGGACACTGCGCCAGTCTTTGGGTATCTGCGCGTCGGCATTGGCGGTAGCTGGATCGGCGGGGTCGGTTCCGGCGACGGCGTTGAGCATTGCGGCGAGGTCAGGAACGGAGCGGGCGAGAACGCCGCCGAAATCGGTCATCCAAACCAGGGGCATGATGCCCGCGCCACTTTCGAGACCATCAGTGCCTCGCAACGTTACCAGACTAGCCGCGCTGGCCGGGCCGTAGAGTGAGTCGCCGGTTTGAGTGCCGAGGGCGGCGGCGGCGAAACTCGCGGCCACGGCCACGGCGGAGCCGCCGCTCGACCCGAGCGCAGAGCGCGAAGGGTCGTAGGCATTCCACACCTGTCCCCAGGCGTCGTTGGAATAGAAGCCACTGGTCGCGTACTCCTCCATCGCAGCTTTGCCGAGGATGACCGCTCCGGCGGCGCGCAAACGCGCGACCTGGGTGGCATCGTGGGTGGGACGAAATCCGGCGAAGGTCAGGCTGCCATTCGTGGTCGCCATGTCGCGCGTGTCGTAGAGGTTCTTGACCGCAATGGGGATGCCGAGCAGCGCGGCATGGCTGCGTGCCTTGCGCGCAGCGTCGGCAGCACGGGCCTGCGCCAGCGCGTCGGCGGCGACAATTTCGAAGGAATGCAAACCGAACTGGCCGCGGTCATAGGCGGCGATACGATCGAGGTAGGCTTGCACGATGGCGACCGACGTGGTCTTGCCGGATTCCATATCGCGCCGCAGTTCGGCGATCGATTTCTCCACGACATCATAGCGGGAGCTCGTGGTGGCGGGCACAGGCGGCGGGGGCGGCGGCTGCGGCACGAGCACGGTCGATCGGCCGGCACAGGGCAGTTGAAAATTCACGATCGAGCACTGCTCGGCCACGCTCAATCCGGCCACATCGGGCGCGGCTTGCAATTTCCGGGCTGTCTCGGCCATCTCCGCCGGCTCGGCCACGACCACAAAGTGAAGCAGAGAGCGGCTTTGCCCGGGCGGCACGACGAGGCGATTGACGAAGGCGGGGAAATTGCTTTCGTAGCCGCTGGCCGCAAGCGGGGTGTGAAACGGATCATCAAGCCAATTGCCGCGAAAATCGACGCTGCCGGTGATCGTCGTCTGTTCGTCTGGCATAGCGGCTGTGCCCGGTCTGCCGGTTGGGATACTGGTTTGACCTCCAAACGCCGCGGCAAGGGAGATTGGCGCCTGCGTGGTGTTGGTAAAGGTGTCGAGCCAGCGCCCGTAATTCGATTCGCGGCGAATCACGATGGAGCGGGTAATCGTGACGCCGCCGAGCATCACGGCAGCCGTGCTGGAGAAGGTATCAGCGCCGTCGAAGCGAAGTCCGAAGCCGCGCATGACCAAGCCATTGTGAGGGTCGGCATTCTTCGTCACACTCACTCGTAAGCCGGCGTAACCGTTGAGCCCGGTGGTGTAGGCGCCGCTCTGGCCCTCATCGCTTTGGGTGGCGCGGATACTGCCGGTGTCAACGCCCGGCGCTGATGCATCCTGAATTCCCCAGTAGGCCGCCTTGGCGTGGACGTAGCTGAACCCGGCCAGCATCAGCGACGCGAGAAGCGCCGCGGCGACTGCTTCCAGAGCGATGGAGCGGCGCCGGCTCACTCGGCTCGCAACGCCACGCGCGGGTCGGCTTGGGTGGCGCGCTGGGCTGGGGCGAGCGCGGCGAGCAGCGCGACGAAGAGGACGGTCGCGGCCACGGCGGCGAGGACGCCGAAATTTACAGGCTGCACTTCAAATAGCATGCTGGCCAATAGACTACCACCGGCGGCAGCGGCGGCTAAGCCGATCGCCAAGCCGATGAACACGGGCTTGAGACCCTGGCGCAGAATTAACCCGCGCAACTGGCCGGGCTCGGCGCCGAGGGCGAGGCGAATTCCGAGTTCGGGCAGGCGCTGCGTGACCGCCTGCGCTACCAGCGCATAGAGACCAAGCGCGGCAAGAATAAGCGCCAGCACGCCGAAGCAGATGAGCAGCGCCAATTGGAACCAGCGCGGCGCGACGAGCGCGGCTTCGAGACTCGACAGGGGCAGGACCGCGCTCAGGGGCGCGGTGGGTTCGATGCGATGAATTACGCCAGCGAGGGCACGGCTTAAATCATCGGGCGTGCGGTTGGATCGCACCACCAGCGTGAAGCGGGTCATAGGAAAGGAGCCTGCGGTTTCATAGATCACCGGCGGCGGCTGCCGGTCGAGCGCGGTGCGCGCGTCGGCCGCGACGCCGACTACAGTCAGTGTCGCCGAATTCACTTTGAGCGGGCGGCCAACGACTTGCACAGGTTTGTGATCCAACTCCGGCCACAACGTGCGCAGCGCGGTTTCCGAAACCACGATGTTACGATCGGGCGGATCGCTCCAACTTAGATCACGCCCGGCGAGCAGGGGCATTCTCATGGTGTCGAAATATCCTGGAGCGACAAAGCGCACGTTCACCTCGGGATTTTGATTGTTTGCATAAGCCTTGCCGGGAACACTGGCGCCATCGACCCACGTCTCGCCCTGCAATGGCAAGTGGGTGGTGAGGGTGGCGGCGCTTACGCCGGGGAGGGTGGCGGCGGCGGTCGCGACTTGTTGCAGGTGTTGGAGGCGCAATTGCGGCGTGGCGGCGCCCAGGTGCAGCACGGTGCTGGCGGTGCGCTCGGAACTGAACCCCACCGGCACTTGCAGCAAGCGATACAGGCTCATGCCGAGCAGGCCGACGGTGGCGAGGAGGACGGCGCACAATCCGACCTCAACGGCGATCACAGTGCTGCGGGCGCGGAGAGAAGCGCGGTCGCTGGCGCGGCTTGCCTTCAAGTGAGCCTGGGGATCACTGCGCCAGAGCCACATGGCCGGAACCAGGCCGCAGCCAAGGCCGGCGAGGACGGCAATGGCCAGGGAAAACGAGAACACCATTACGTCGAGATGTATATCGTTGAGGCGGGGCAAGTCGGTGGGCGCCGCCGCCAGGAGGCCGCGCAAGCCGGCGGCGGCGGCCAACAGGCCCAGGCCGCCGCCGACCAAACCGAGCAGCAGGTTCTCCATGAGCAGGGTGCCGGCAAGGTGTTGGCGGCTGGCACCGAGGGCGAGGCGAATCGCCCACTCGCGCCGGCGGTCGGCGGCTTTGGTGACGCTCAATCCGCCCAGATTCACGCAGACGATTAGCAGGAGCGCGCCGACGCCGGCGAGCAGCATCCAGAGTCCGCGCTCGGCCGGGGCGACGATTTCGTTGGCTAGCGGATCCACGATGGCAGTGAGGCGGTTGGTGCTATGCGCGCTTCGCACCAGGTTGGCTTCGGTGACATTCATCTCCGCCTTGGCGGAGGCGATCGAGACCCCGGGGGCGAGGCGCGCGATCACCATATAGTTGAAATCGGAAAATGGATTGCTAATATTTTCATCGGCGCCAAACCCGAGCGGGTAAAAGAACTGGGGCGAGCGGGCGGGGTACATCGGGCCAAGCTCGGGTCCTTCCAAATGAAAGTCGGGCGGCAGTACTCCGACGACGGTGCCGTGCAATCCAATAGCGCCGATCGACTGCCCAATGACAGCGGGGTTTGCGCCGAACGCCTTGCGCCAGAGCGCATCGGTGATGACGACGGGCGGAAGGGTGGATTTTTCCTCGCCGGCGACAAAGGTGCGCCCCAATTGGGGGCGGGTTTCGAGAATTGAAAAAAGATTGGGCGTCACATGAGCGCCATCGATCAATTGGGGCTGGCCCGCAGTGATGAGGGTCATGCTCGACGCCTGGCTGGCGGCAATGCCGGTGAAGGAGTGCAACCGCTGCCAGGCGATGAACTCGGCCGGATTGACGAACCAGCGGAAGAGCGGATCGCTGGGCGGATGGTCGGGCAGGTCCTGCCCCAGACGGACCAATCCGCCGGGATCGCGCAACGCCAGGGGCTGCAAGAGTACGCCATTCACGGCGGCAAAAATCACGGTGGTCGCGCCCACGCCCAAGGCCAGGGTAAAAACTGCGGCCAGGGTGTAGCGGCGTTGGCGCAGGAGATTGCGGGTGAGTTGCCAGAATCCCATAGCGATTTATACTCCGCCACGGAGAAAAGGTTGCAAAACATTGCCCGCTCGTCCACCGGGGCGTGCTAGTTTGAATATGGCCATGAATATTTCCAGGGAACCTGGCGGGGCTTCTTGTGTCCATTTCCCGCCCCCAATCCGCGACGTCGACGACGCCCGTCAAGGGGTCCGCTAAACCCCGGCGACGGCGCGGCCCTGCGTCCATCTGGAAATACCGCCTGCTGCCGTTTCTGCTGGTCCTGGGGCCGGGCTTCATCACCGCCAATGTAGACAACGACCCGGGCGGCATTCTGACTTATTCCCAGGCCGGCGCCAAGTTTGGTTATCTGCTGCTGTGGACGCTGATCCCGACCACCATCGCACTGATCGTGGTGCAGGAGATGGCGGCGCGCATGGGGGCGGTGACGGGCAAGGGCCTGTCGGATTTGATCCGTGAAGAGTTTGGGTTCCGGGCGACGTTTTTCGCGATGACGGTGTTGGGCATCGCCGATTACGGCAACATCGTGGCCGAGTTCAGCGGCCTGGCACTGGGGATGGGACTGTTCAACATCACCAAATACATCGCCGTGCCGGTGGGGGCGCTGCTCATCTGGCTGCTGGTGGTGCGGGGGCGGTACCGTAAGGTCGAATTGATTCTGATTGGGCTGTCGCTGATTTATTTCACGTATGCCTTTTCGGCGGTACTGGCCCATCCGGACTGGATGCTGGCGCTGAAGGAGACGCTGGTGCCGACCGGGGTCGAGTTTCACGGCGACTACCTGGTCATGGTGATCGGGCTGATCGGCACCACAATCACGCCGTGGATGCAATTTTATTTGCAGGCCTCGATCGTTGAAAAGGGCATTGGCAAGAAGGAATACGCGCTGAGCCGGTGGGATGTGATTTTGGGATGCATCATCACCGACGTGGTGGCGTTTTTCATTGTCGTCGCCTGCAGCGCCACGCTCTACATGCATGGCCACCGCGACGTCACCAACGTGGCTGAGGTGGCGCAGGCGCTGGGGCCGCTGGCCGGGCGTTTCGCGGAACTGCTCTTTGCCATCGGGCTGATCAATGCCGCGCTGCTGTCGGCGGCAATCCTGCCGCTGGCGACGGCATACAACGTGTGCGAAGGCCTGGGGTTTGAAAGCGGCGTGGACAAACGCTTCTCGGAGGCGCCGGCGTTCTATGCGCTTTACACGTTTCTGATCGCGGCCGGCGCCGGGTTCGTGCTGATTCCCCGGCTGCCGCTGTTGAAGGTGATTATTTACTCGCAGGTGGCGAACGGCATTCTGCTGCCGTTCGTGCTAGTATTCATGCTGCTGCTGGTGAACCGCGAAGATGTGATGGGCGAGTACCGCAATTCGCTGCTCGGGAACATCATCGCCTGGGGCACCAGCGTGGCCATCGTGGCGCTGACCGTACTCTGGATTTTCACGCTTTAGCTTATTCATGGCGGAGCGCTACGAGCGGGTCGAGGTTGGCGGCGCGGCGGGCGGGCAGGTAGCTGGCTACCGCCGCCGCGGCTAGCAGCAGCACGGGGGCGAGGACGAAAATCAGAGGATCGGTGACGCTGACGTCACTGACCATGGCCGACAGCAGGCTGGAGAGCATGAGGGCAACGACGACGCCGGCGGCGGCTCCGGCCGCGCCGCATGACATACCCTGGCTGACAATACCGGCCACGAGGCGTTGCCGCGTCGCGCCGAGTGCCATGCGGATGCCGATTTCGCGTTCGCGGCGGGCGACTGCGTAGCTGAGCACGCAGTAAATACCGGCCAGCGCGACCGCGAGCGCGAGGACGGCGAAGATCAGGATCATGTCAGTCTGGAATCGGGCACTGGAGAAGGCGTCAACGTAGGTTGCGGACAGCCTTTCAGTGGGTCGAACGATGGCATTGGGATAGAGTGCGGTCGCCTGTTTCCGAATCCAGTCGCCGACTTGGGCCGGCGGACGCCGTGTGTGAGTCAGGATCATGGCCACAGTGGTCGAGGACTGGCGGTAGGGCGTGTACACGGCTTCGGCGGCGTTGGGGGCGGTGTGGGCGTCCTTATAAGTGACGTTGGCGACGACGCCGATGATGCGGTGATCGGGGCCTTGCGTTGTGGCGGGATCGCCGGGTCTGAGGTACTGGCCGAGGGGGCTGAGGTTGCCGAAGCGGTGTTGGGCCAGGGCCTGGCTGATGATCACGACCGGTTCGGTGGCTGCGGTGTCGCGGTCGTCGAAATTGCGTCCGGCGAGGAGGGCAACGCCGGTGAGACGGAAGTAATCGGGGCTGACGGTGGCGATTACGGCGGCGGGGAAAGCGCCAGGCGACCAGGGCCGGCCTCGGAGGGAGTAAGTCTCGCTGCCCCACCAATCATCGGGAACGGCGGTGGTGATGGCGGCTTGTTCGACGCCGGGGAAGGCGGCGATGGCCGGGAGGAGGCGGTCGAAGTAGGTTGGGTCCTGGGCGTGGCCGCGGAGTGAGATGTGGGTCAGGAGAATTTGATCGGCGGCGGTTTGGAAGCCGGTGTCGCGATGCAGGAGGCGAGCGTAGTTACGCGCGAGCAATCCGGCGGCGATAAGGAGGACTACGGTCATAGCCATTTCCATCGCCGACAGCCAATGGGAGAGCCGCTGCGCGTTCTTCGCCTTGGAGACGAGATGGAATTGGCTGAGGCGCAGGGCGGGCGCGAGGCCACTGGCGAGCCCGGCGACGAGCGCGACGATGACGGTGAAGGCGAGCACGGTGGCGTCGAGGTGAATATCGGGGAGGCGCGGCAGGTCACCGAAGTTCACCGACTTGAGCCAGCGCAGGGCGGCGGTGGCGAGCAGTATTCCTCCGGCGGCGCCGAGCAGGGAGAGCAGGCAGCTTTCAACGAGTGATTGCTGAATGAGCCGTGCGCGCGTGGCGCCGAGGCTGGCGCGCGTGGCCATTTCAGGGGCGGGCACCTGGGCTCGCGCCAGCATGAGCGATGAGACGTTGGCGACGGCGATCATGAGAAGCACGAGCACGGCGCCCATGAGAATCCAGAGCGGGCGCTGGACATCACCGAGGAGGGCGTCTCGCAGGCTGGCGAGCGGCGTGCGCGAACGCAGAGTGCGATTGGTATCGGCCTGGGCCTGGGGCCAGCTCACGCCGGGGCGGAGCCGAGCGATGGCGGTGTATTCGAGCGGCGCGAGGGCCGATGCCGGCGGGCGCGGCTGTAGGGAGACCCAGATGCCGGTGTCGGGGGACGGAAATTGGAAAACCTCAGACATGACTCCGACAATGGTCACCGGCCGCTGATTGAGGCTGACGTGGAGGCCGACTATGTCGCCGCGGGCACCGAGCACCTGGCGCCAGAGTGCCTCGCTCACGACCGCCGTGGAGGTACTCGAGGGCGAGTCGTCGTCGGGTTGCAGCGCGCGGCCGAGCAGGGGGCGGACGGCTAACGTCGAGAACACCCCCGACGTGGCGAACACGCCAACGGCGCGGTAGGGCTCCGGAATGCCGTTGATGTCGAAATTTTGATCTTTGAGGAGGCCGACCGAGGAAAAAGCCTGGTTATTAGCGCGGCAATCAAAGAACCCGTCGAGGCTGATGGGGCGAACGAGCGCGACGCGATCGGCCTGGCTGTAGGGCAGCGGACGCAAGAGAACGCCATTGACCAGGCTAAAGAGCGCGGTGTTGGCTCCGATGCCCAGGGTCAGCGCGGCGACGGCCACTAGCGCAACGCCGGGGTTGCGGCGAAGCTGGCGCCAAGCGTAGCGAAGGTCGCGGACAAGTTCCATATTCACCTATGATTCCATTGATCGGGCGCAAGGTATTGCATTGCGGTAACGATTAGCCGGGCACGCGCTTCGGAGGCCCAACTTGGGGTCTCCAGTCTGGCGCCAAGCCGGCCTGCGCATTACAACAAAGGCGCGATGTTCAACGCTCCAGCCCTAAGTTAATGGTCTGGCAATAGTGCCCGGCGGAGTGGCGTTCAAATGATTCTCTCGAGTAGCTGTAAACCGACGGATCCTTGAACGAGTCTGTTTCAAAATCCGCGCATAGTTGGTACCGGCTTTCGTCGAGGCGCTGATATTCGAATGGCTTATCCGTTATTGGGTTCTTAAATTCGTCGATCCTGCCGGGAAGTTTTTGCTGCTTGCGATATTCGATGCTGATCCGCGCTTCAACATTTTGCAAGCTGGCGGCCAGCTGATTGTCGCGGGCCACCTTGCGTTGATACCGCGGGCTTCCCAGCAGCCAGAAGCCTCCCCCAATGGCGATTGCCGCCAGCACGAGTGTCGCGCCTCCAAACCATTGCTCCCGGCTCATTGATTACAACTTTCGCGAGCGCAGTGCGGGGAGGTAATACGTGAATATTCCGCCGGTAATGACCAGCACAACGACTACATGCAGTGCAAAACGGGCGGTCAGATTCCCTTGCAAAAAATCCGAAAGCACGCCCACCAAGAAACCGAGCGCGATCGCGGCCGCAATTGCCAGTGCGATGGCGGTGAGCCAACGTTGGACCGCACTCGCGGGCCGGTCCGGATCCCGCAGAGACAGCTTGGTCAGCCAGATAAAAATCGGCAAGGCGACGATTACAGAAGCCAGTGAATCGGCAATTTCGGTGCGCAAGCCAAACTGTACAAACTGGACTGAACCGCCAGGGAAAGCGTGGTTGATCAGCACGAAAAGCACGCGTCCCAGGCCAATACTCCAGATCGCCAAAGTTATGAAAATCACCAGGTAGAGAAGTGCCTCCAAGGGTCGCCCGCCGGCGTGCGCGGTGCGTTGTGGCACCGGGCGGCCGACGCGCTGAGCATAAGCCTCACGCATCGCCGTCTGCACGGTCTTCTCCGGCCACCCATCCGCTACTAACAAATGGCGCAGACCTTCGTCATCGGCGCCACATTGCCAGGCGGCGGCAATAAAATCTTTCAGCGGATCCGCAGGCTCGGTATCCATGCCGCGCATTGTAGCAGAGCCCCCCTGTCGGGCTGGAACCGGCCAGCAAAGGGAAATGTGGCGGCCTCACATCGCTCTTCGGGGCGCCAGAACGGCGGCGCCGCGCGGCGGCGCGGCAGGACCACTCCCGGAAACTGGCGCAATTCTCTGCGGGCTGTGGTACCCTCGCGCCATGTCGCATCGCATCGTGCTCCTTTCTTTGGCGTTGGCGGTTTTGGGCGTGGCCCAGGCTCCGGCGCCGGCGGCTTACAGCGAGATGCAGTACCGGTATATTGGGCCGGTGGGAAACCGCACGGATGCGGTCGCCGGCATTCCCGGCAATCCCAACATTTACTATGTCGGGGCGGCCTCGGGAGGGATTTTCAAGACCACCGATGGCGGTATTCACTGGTCGCCGATTTTTGATGCCGAACCGGCGCAATCGATTGGTTCGCTGGCCGTCGCGCCCTCCGACGTCAACACTGTGTGGGCAGGCACCGGCGAATCGTTTATCCGCAGCCATATTTCGATTGGAGACGGAATCTATAAATCCACAGATGCGGGCGTGACGTGGCAGCACGTGGGCCTGGACAAGACGGGACGCATTGGGCGCATCGTGATTGATCCGCGCGACCCGAACACGGTGCTCGCCTGCGCGCAGGGCACCGATTACGGGCCGCAGAAGGAGCGCGGCGTTTACCGCACCACTGATGGCGGCGCGACCTGGACGCAGACGCTGTTTGTTGACGAGAATACCGGCTGCAGCGACATCGCCATGGACCCGCACAATCCGCGGATCTTGTTCGCCGGGACCTGGCAGGTGGTGATTCATCCCTGGGGCCGGAACAGCGGCGGGCCGGGCAGCGGCGTGTTCCGCTCGACCGACGGGGGGGTGACGTGGACGCGGCTCGAAGGCCACGGACTGCCACGCTCGCCTTTGGGCAAAATTGGCGTTTCGATCGCTCCGAGCGATTCCTCGCGGGTGTACGCGTTGATTGAAACCGGCGATGGCGTGCCCGAGAACGGCGTGCCGACCCAGCTTGGCCAGTTGTGGAGTTCGAGCAACGGCGGCGAGACCTGGACCATGGTATCGACCGACCGGGAATTGCGCAGCCGCACCCACTATTACACGCGCGACGCGGTGTCCAGCGACAACCCGAACGAGGTGTACTTCCTCGGCAACTCCTTTACCCGCACGCTCGACGGCGGGCGCACGCTGACGCCGATGCCGGCTGGTCCGGGCGGCGACACGCACGACATGTGGATTGACCCGACCAACGCGAACGATATTGCGGTGGCGCTCGATAGCGGCATCAGCATCTCGGTGGACCACGGGCGCAGTTGGAACCATGTGCGGCTGGCCAACGGCCAGATGTACCACGTGACGGTGGACGACCAGATTCCCTACAACGTTTACGGCAACGAGCAGGACACCGGCTCGTACGAAGGCCCGAGCCGCACCGGCGCGGCGGGCGGCGGCGGACGGGGCGGCGGCGCAGGGCGGGGCAGCTCGATCGCCATCGGCGCGTGGCATCCGGTGGGGGGCGGCGAGGCGGGCTTCGCGACGCCGGATCCGAAGGACAACAATATTGTCTGGTCGAGCGGCACCGGCTCGGGATCGATCGGCGGCGTGGTGACGGTTTACGATCAACGCAATGGCCAGGAGCGGAATGTCGAGGTGTGGCCGGTGCAGACCGCGGGCGCGCCGGCGTCGGCGGTCAAATATCGCTTCAATTGGGAGTTCCCTATTACCATCTCGCCCTTCGATCACAACCGGGTGTACGTCGGCAGCCAGTTTGTGCACGTGACCACCGATGGCGGCAATAGCTGGCAGGTGATCTCGCCCGACTTGACGCTCAACGATAAATCGAAGATGGGCATTTCCGGCGGACTGACGCCGGACAATATCGGGGTCGAGTACGCGGGCGTGGTTTTCTCGATCGCCGAATCGCCGAAGCAGCAAGGGCTGATCTGGGCGGGTACCAACGACGGCCAGGTGCAATTGACCAAGGATGGCGGGAAGAACTGGACGAACCTCACCAGCCGGCTGCCCGACCTGCCGGCGTGGGGGACGATTGACAACATCGAGCCGTCGACGTTTGACGTGAACACCGCCTATTTGACTGTGGATCTGCATCAAATGGACAACCGCGATCCTTTTGTTTACGCGACGCACGACATGGGGCAGACGTGGACGAAGATCACCAACGGCATCCCGCATACGGCGCTGAGCTATGCGCACTGCGTGATCGAAGACCCGTCGCGGCAGGGGCTGCTGTACCTGGGGACCGAGGGTGGAATTTTTGTATCGTTTGACTCGGGCGCCAACTGGCAGCCGCTGCAGATGAACCTTCCGCACGCGCCGGTGTACTGGCTGACAGTGCAGAACCGTTTCCACGACCTGGTGGTCGCGACGTACGGGCGCGGCTTATGGATTCTTGACGATCTGACGCCGCTGGAGCAGTACACGCCGGCGGTGGCGAGCTCGGAGAGCCATCTGTTCAAGCCCCGGGACGAGTACCGCTTCCGCGGCGGCGTGGCGCCGGTGACGGTAACCTATGACGCGAGCGCGGGGCAGAACCCGCCGGGCGGGGCCACGTTTGACTACTACCTGAAGTCGGCCGCGCGCGGCGTGAAGCTGACGATCAAGGATGCGAGCGGCGCCGAGGTGGCGGTTGTCAACGGCACCGGACGAGCGGGCATGAACCGGGTCTGGTGGAATCTGCGCACAACGCCTGGTCCGCTGGTGCGGCTGCGCACGCTCTCGCCGTATGCGCCGGAGTTGACGCTCAACGCCGAGGGATGGCGCGCCGCGCCGAACAACCGCGCCATGAGCATGATGGCGCCTCCGGGGACGTATACCGTCACGCTTTCGACTGGAGGCGAGTCGCAGAGCTTCAATCTGCTGAAGGATCCGCACTCGACCGGAACGCTGGCCGATATCGCCACGCAAACCAAGCTGGCGCGCGCGATTGAAGGCGAGGCGGCGACGGTGACGGCGACCATTAACGAGATGGAGATGATCCGCGCCCAATTGGCAATGGTGCGGCAGGCGATGGCTCCGGGCAGCGGCAGCGACGCTCTGCGCACGTCGGCCTCGGCACTCGACACGAAACTGGTGACGCTCGAGGGCGACCTGTATAACACCAAGGCGACGGGCAAGGGCGAGGACCAGTGGCGGTGGGAGCCGACGTTGATTGACAAGCTGAGCTACCTGGAGAGCGAGGTCACGAGTTCGGACTTCGCGCCGACCACTCAGCAGGTGGCGGTCAACCAGGAGCTGGCGCAACAGGTGACGAGTCATCGGCAACAGTTGAACCAGATCGTGGCGAAGGATGTGGTGGCCTTCAACGATTCCCTCAAAGCCAAAGGCATCACCGGCGGCGTGATCGCGGCCACGGAGACCGCAGGCGCGAAGCAGTAAGCCGCGGCAGTCGGAAAAGGGCTCGAAATGTCCAGTTTTCGACTGGATTTACTAGTGGCGCGGACACGGACGCTTTCACACTCAATGCCCGCCCCACGCGGTCGGGCGCTTCGCGGGTCGGGGCGAGAAACTGTCTCGGTGAGACAATTCAACTCGCGTTCGTCGCCGCATCCAGCCTGATCGGCTGCGCGCCTGATGAGACGCCTAGCGCCGGCGCTGGAACACGCGTGCGCATGACTACCGCGCCCCGCGAGTTGAAGCCGTCTCTTTCGCATACTAAATTCGATGCGAAGCTTTCTGAGCAGCCTCCAACATGGCGGTGACATTCTTGCGACGCGATTTGGGGGACCGGTTCGCCCCCCCCAGCGCCCAACGCGGCGCTGGGGGGCCGGTGCAGGGCCTCCCAGGGAGGATTCGGTGGCTGCCTGCGCAGTGTGCTGGCCGTTTTAGCGGCTTTCGATGTTGCCGGCAAGGACGGGGTCTTCTACGGAAACTTCGCGGAGGAAGCGGGTGGCTTCTTCGGGCGAGGTGGGGTTGATGTAGAAGCCGGTGCCCCACTCGAAGCCGGCGATGCGGGTTAGGCGGGGCATGAACTCGATGTGCCAGTGGTAGCTTTCGAGGTGGGACTCGCGCAGCGGAGCGCTTTGCAGCACCAGATTATAAGCGGGGAAATCGAGGACCTGATCGGTGCGGGTGAGGAGGCTCTTGATTGCTTTCGCCAGGTTCTCGAAGTTCTTTGGCGAGGAGTGCTCGAAGAAAGCCTCGTGGCGCTTGGGGGCAATCCAGGTCTCGAACGGAAAACGGGGGGCGTAGGGGGAGATGGTCACAAAGTCATCGTTCTCGGCGACGAGGCGGACTTTTTGTTCCAGTTCCTGGCGGATGACGTCGCAGTAAATGCAGCGCTCCTTGAAGTCGTAGTACTGCTTGGCGCCATCCACCTGTTCGCGGATGGAACGGGGGACGATGGGCAGCGCGATGAGCTGGGAGTGGGTGTGCTCGAGCGAGGCGCCGGCAGGCTCGCCGTGGTTCTTGAAGACGAGGATGTAGCGGAAGCGGGGATCTTTCTTGAGATCGAGCATGCGATCGCGGAACGCCCAGAGGACATCCTCGATATTTTTCGCGGGCAAGGTGGCGAGGGTCTGGTCGTGGTGCGGGGTCTCGATGATGACTTCATGGGCACCGATGCCGTTCATTTTGTCGTAGACGCCATCGCCCTGACGGGCGAGGTCGCCTTCGATGCCGAGGGCGGGGAATTTGTTGGGGACGACGCGCACCGTCCAGCCGCGGGAGTTGGGCGCGCCCTCGGCGCGGTAGGCGAGGATTTCGGGCGGGGTTTTGGCTTCGTTGCCGTAACAGAAGGGGCAGAAGCCGAGGCCGGTGGGCTTGACCGGGGCGCGCCCGTAATCGGAGGGGCGCTTGGCGCGGTCGCTGGAGATGATGACCCAGCGGCCGGTGATGGGGTCTTTGCGAAGTTCAGGCATTTAGAGGCAGGCCTCCAGTATACCCAGCGCGGCGTCGGCGTGCTCGCGGGTACAGATGAGGGGTGGCATGAGGCGGAGCGAATTGGGTCCGCAACCGAGGATGAGCAGGCCGCGGGCGAAGGCGTCGTCAACGATGCGGTCGCGGGTGGCGGCATCGGGGGTACGTTTGGCTTGGTTACTGACGATTTCTATACCGATCATGAGACCACGTCCTCGAACTTCGCCGATCATTGGATGCGACTGGGGCCAGCCTTGGATTCGTTCCTGGATGTAGGCACCGACCTCGGCGGCGTTCTGAATCAGGCCGCCCTTGAGCAGTTCCAAGGTGGCTTCGGCGGCGGCGAGGCAGACGGGGTTGCCGCCGAACGTGGAAGCGTGGGCGCCGGGGGTCCAATCCATAACGGACTGGTTGGAGAAGGTGACGCCGAGCGGCATGCCGCTGGCGATACCTTTGGCGGAGCAGACGATGTCAGGGGAAACGCCATGGTGTTCGATGGCCCACATTTTTCCGGTGCGACCAGCGCCGCACTGGACCTCGTCGGCGATGAGGAGGATGCCTTCGCGGTCGCAAATGCGCCGCAACTCCTGCACAAAGTCTGAGGGCGGGACTATATAGCCGCCTTCGCCCTGAATGGGTTCGATGAGAATGGCGGCGACTTCGTTGCTTGGGGTGGTGGTATGGAAAAGGCGGTCGAGTTCCTCGAGGCAGGCGGCGGTGACATCGGCGGCGCCATGGGGAGGGCGGTAGGGATTGGGGTAGGAGATGTGGAAAAATCCGGGCAAGAGGGGAGCGAAGCCGGCGCGCTGGGTTTGCTTGCTGGCGGTCATGGACATGGCGCCGAAAGTGCGTCCGTGGAAGCTATGGTAGAAGCCGACGAAGTAGGGGCGGCGGGTGTGGAAGCGGGCGAGTTTGAGCGAAGCTTCGATGGCTTCGGCGCCGGAATTGGAGAAGAAGAAGCGGTGGGGCCCGGGCATGGGGGCGGAGGCGGAGATGGATTCGGCCACGCGCACCATTTGGTCGTAGTAGAAATCGGTGCCGGACATGTGGATCAGCTCGGCGGCCTGGCGCTGGATGGCGGCGACGACGTGGGGATGGCAGTGCCCGGTGGAGCAGACGGCGATGCCGGCGGTGAAGTCGAGGAAGCGGTTGCCGTCGGCGTCAATGATGTACATTCCCTCGCCGCGGCGGGCGACGAGCGGATAGCCCCGGGTGTAGGAGGGGGAGATGAGCTCGCGGTCGCGGGCGACGATGCGGGCGGCGTTGGGGCCGGGGAGCGCGGTCTTGAGAGCGGGCTGAAGGGATGCGGTGGATGCGGACATGAGAGCCTCCTGCGGTAAAAACGGGGACGGATCGTCGCCTCGGGGCGGCCGGAGGGCAGGAGGGAGGCTAGTCGGAACCGAAGAGGCTGGGGCGGGCGGAAGCGGGACTGTGCGTGAGCATCAGAGCCGGAACCGTAATTGAGACTTCGCGCGGCATTGCTTGGCCTACATCCATATAGTCGCCGATTACGGCGGAAATGGCCAGTTAGGTCTTTTGTGAGACCAAGCTGGCGTAGTTGGCCGGATCGACGTTGCCGCCACTTAGGACGCAGCAGACGGACATGCCGGCGAAGCGTTTTGGATTTTCGAGCAGCGCGCCGACGGAGAGCGCGCCGGTGGGCTCGACCTTGAGATTGGCGTAGGAGAACAGGGCGCGAAGGCCTTGGGCGATGTTGGCTTCGCTGACCTCGATAATGTCGGCGACTTCGCGGCGGATGACTTCCCAGTTGAGCTTGCCGACGCTGAGGGTACGGGCGCCATCGGCGAGGGTTTGCGGTTCGATGGGGTTGGTCGCGATCGAGCCCTGGCGGAGCGAGCGGGCGGCGTCGTTGCCGAGCGCGGGCTCGGCGCCGATGAGGGGCGTGGTGTTGCCGGCGCGGCGGAGGCCGCGGGCGATGCCAGAGATGAGTCCGCCACCGCCGATAGGGACGAGGATGGCGCTCCAGGATTCGCCACAGGCGGCGAGTTCGGCGCCGAGCGAGGCGTTGCCCTCGATGACGAAATTGTCGTCGTAGGCGCTGGCGATGTAGGCGTCAGGATTTTCGGCGGCGAGTTCGGCAACGCGCGAGGCGCGGGTTTTGACGGCGGTATCCACCAGAGCGACTTCGGCGCCGTAGCCGCGCACGGCGTCGAGCTTTACCTTGGCCGAGGTGGTGGGCATGACCACTGTGCACTGCTTGCCGAGAAGCTGGCAGGCGTGCGCAAGAGCCTGGCCGAAGTTGCCGGAGGAGGCGGCGATGATCTTCGACTGGGGGACGTTGAGGGCGAGATTGTAGGCGGCGCGAAACTTGAAGCTGCCGGTGTGCTGGAAGGTCTCGGCGGCGACGGTGACACGGATGCCCAGATGGCGGGAGAGGGCGTCGGGATTGAGAAGTGTGGTGGGGCGGATGGCGTGGGCCAGGGTTGGGGCGGGGCTCGACATGCGGTTGCTTTATTCCTGAGGGAAGACGTCGCGGAATGGGACGGTCACGCCGGGCAGGAGTTGGGGCTCGTCCCAATTCTCATTCAAGGTGCGGATGACAGGCTCGGAGGCGCCGGCAATCCAGCGGTGCGCAGTATTGGATGTTGGGTAGATGAGCCAGACGGATTGGGTGCCGGCCTGCAAGTACTGATTGACTTTGCGCTGGAGTGCGGATACGCGATCAGAAGGGGAGACGATTTCGATCGCGACGTCGGGTGCCAATGGAAGCGGAAGCCGCCCCTCCAATGTGGTCTTGTAATGAGTAGCAAGGATGATTGCCAAATCCGGGCAGCGGACAGTTGCCGGCCCAAGGAGGAAGTCAGTTTCAGTGGCTACAATGCCTAGGTTGGTGAATTCGATTTTGGCCATGAACTGAACGATCAGCCGATTGAGAATTCTGTTGTGCCGCAGCGTGGTCGAAGGCGACACGACTAATTCGCCCTCGTCGAGTTCATAGCGGGGTCCGTCGGGCTCGTCGAGAGCCATGTAGTCGGCCAGGGTAGCGCTGGTTTTGTTGGCCACGGCATTGCGCTCCATTTAGCTATTGTAAAGCGGCGCCTATTTGCGGCGCCAGCGTGGGGCGGCGTTCTTGACGTCCTCGATCACGATGCCTTGCGACTCTAATTGCCGGCGGAGGGCATCGGCCTTCTGGAAGTCGCGGGCGGCGCGGGCGGCGGTGCGCTCTTGCATTAGGGCGTTAACCTGTTCGTCGCTGATTCCGGCGGCGGGAGCTTCGTCGGGGGTTAGGACCTGGAAGATCTCGTCGAACTGGCGGAAGGTTTCTTCGATGGCTTCGCGGTCGGCGGTAGTTAGGGTTGCGCGGTCCAAGGCGATGTTCGAGGTGCGGACCAGTTCGAAGATGGCGCCGAGGCCTTCGGCGGTGTTGAGGTTGTCGGCTAGCGCGGCGAGCATGGCTTCACGGGCGGTGGCGATGGCCGGGTTGGGGTCGCCTGATGGGGGCAGGTCAGCGTGGCGGAGGCGGTCGAGGAAGTTGCGGAGACGGAGGAGGGAGGCGGAGGCCTGGTCGAGTCCTTCGAGGGTGAAGTTGAGTTGGCGGCGGTAGGGGACGCTGGCGAGGAGGTAGCGAATGGCGCTCGGGCGGTATCCCTTTTCGGTGAGGTCGCGAACGGTGAAGAAGTTGCCGAGGCGCTTGGACATCTTCTCGCCGTTGACGAGGAGGAACTCCATGTGGATCCAGCAATTGACGAAGGAGACGCCGGTGAGGGGTTCGACCTGTGCTATTTCGTTTTCGTGGTGGGGGAAGATGAGGTCGGTGCCGCCGCAGTGAAGGTCGAGGGTGGGGCCGAGGAGTTTCTCGGCCATGACGGAGCATTCGATGTGCCAGCCGGGGCGTCCGGGGCCCCAGGGGCTGGGCCAGGTGGGCTCGTTGGGGCGGGCGGCCTTCCAGAGGACGAAGTCGCGGGCTTCTTCCTTTTCGTACTCGTCCACGTCCACGCGGGCACCGGCCTGGAGGCCAGCGATGTCTTTGCCGGAGAGGCGTCCGTAGGCGGGGAAGCTCGCGAGGCGGAAGTAGACCGAGCCATCGCGCTCGTAGGCGCAGCCGGCGGCGACGAGGCGCTGGATCCAGGCGACCATGTCGGGGATGCAATCGGTGGCGCGGACGATGTGCCTGGCGGGGAGGATGCGGAGGCTGGCCATGTCCTCGAGGAAGGCGGCGGTGTAGGTCGCGGCGTATTCGGCGAGGGGGCGCCCGGCTTCGTTGGAGCGGGCGATCATTTTGTCGTCGACGTCGGTGATGTTCATCACCGTGTCGAGCGCGAGGCCCTGGCTTTGCAGGAAGCGCTGGAGGATGTCAACGCCGACGAAGGTGCGGAAGTTGCCGATGTGGCCGTAGTCGTAGACGGTCAGGCCACATGTATACATCCTGACACGTCCGGGTGTGACCGGGGCGAAGGGTTCGACCTTGCGGGTCAGCGTGTTGTAGAGGGCAATAGGCATTGGGGAATGTAGGCCTACTTAGAATACCCGTGAAAGGGGCGGAAAATGGGCACCTGCTAAACTTGAAAGATTGTGCCTTCGATTCGAAACATTGCCATTATTGCCCACGTTGACCACGGCAAGACCACATTGGTGGACGCCATGCTGCGCCAGAGCGGCATTTTCCGCTCGAACCAGGTGCTTACCGACCGGGTAATGGATTCGAACGATCTGGAGCGGGAGCGGGGGATCACGATTCTCGCGAAGAACACCGCGCTGTTCTACGAAGACACCAAGATCAATATTGTGGACACGCCCGGACACAGCGACTTCGGGGGTGAGGTGGAGCGCGGGCTCAACATGGTGGACGGGGTGGTGCTGCTGGTGGACGCGAGCGAGGGTCCGCTGCCGCAGACGCGGTACGTCTTGCAGAAGGCGCTGCGGAAGAAGCTGACGCCGATTGTGGTGCTGAACAAGATTGACCGGCAGGACGCGCGCCCGGCCGAGGTGTTGAACGAGATCTACGACCTCTTCATTGACCTCGACGCGGCGGAGGAGCAGCTCGATTTCCCGGTGTTGTACACCAACGCCAAGACGGGCACGGCGACGACGCAGACCGGCACAACGGGGGAGAACCTGGAGCCGCTGTTCCGCGCGATCGTGGACCGCATTCCGGCGCCGGGCGGCGAAGCCAACGGGACGCTGCAGTTGCAGGTGCTGAACCTTGATTACAGCGACTACCTGGGACGGATCGCGATCGGGCGCGTTTTCCACGGCAGCGCGCGGATGGGCGCCGAGGTGGGGATCGCCAAACTCGGGGGCGAGATGGTGCGCACCAAGATCACCAAGCTGTTCACCTTCCGCGGGTTGAAGAGGGAGGAGGCGGAGGAGGTGGTGTGCGGCGACATCGTGGCTCTGGCGGGGATGGAGGGCATTCAGATCGGGGAGACGGTGACCGATCCGGATAAGCCGTCGGTGCGGACGCCGATTTTGATTGACGAGCCGACGCTGGCGATGATCTTCACGGTGAACACGTCGCCGCTGGCGGGGCGCGAGGGGGAGTTCGTCACCTCGCGGCATTTGCGCGACCGGCTGCAGAAGGAACTGCTGACCAACGTGAGCATTCGGGTGGAGGAGCAGCCGAGCGCGGACGCGTTCCGGGTGCTGGGACGGGGCGAGCTGCAGTTGGCCATCCTGATTGAGACGATGCGGCGCGAGGGGTACGAGCTGATGGTGGGCAAGCCGGAGATCGTGATCAAGACCGAGAACGGGAAGCGGATGGAGCCGCTGGAGCAGGTGGTGGTGGATTGCCCGGAGGCGTTTGTCGGCGTGGTGATCGAGAAGCTGGGTGCGCGCCGGGGCGAGATGACGCAGATGGTGAACCACGGCTCGGGGCGGGTGCGGCTGGAGTTCAAGATTCCGGCGCGCGGACTGATTGGCCTGCGGGGCGCGTTGATGACGGACACGCGGGGCACGGCGCTGGTGCACTCGATTTTCGCGGGCTGGGTGCCGTACCAGGGCGAGCTGGCGGCGCGGCCGACGGGATCGCTGGTGGCGGACCGGGCGGGGGTCACAACGACCTACGCCTTGAATAACATTCAGGAACGCGGGATACTTTTTCTCGGGCCCGGCGTGCAGATCTACGAAGGCATGATCGTGGGCGAAAACGCGCGCGAGGGCGACATGGACGTCAACGCGATGAAGGAGAAAAAGCTGACGAATATGCGGGCGTCGGTCGCGGACGAGGCCATCCGGCTGGTGCCGTACCATGCGCCAACGCTGGAGCAGGCGCTGGAGTTTATCGCCGACGACGAATTTGTCGAGGTCACGCCGAAGTCGCTGCGGCTGCGGAAGAAGATACTGGCGGCGAACCGGCGTCCGAGCAAGAAGCAGCTCGCGGCGCTGAATCAGCAGTAATGCGACCGTTGCCTTAGGCACTCAGCTCAGTACGAAACCAATGGCGAAACTTCGGGTGGCGGTGTTGATGGGGGGCGCGAGCGGGGAGCACGAGGTCTCGCTCGTCTCGGGCAAGGCTGTGGCGGCGGCGCTGGACCGGAAGAAGTACGACGTCACGCCGATTGTGATTTCAAAGCAAGGGAAATGGGAGGCGCCGCTGACGCGGCGTTTCGATGTCGTGCTGCCGATACTCCACGGCCCGCGTGGCGAGGACGGGACGGTGCAGGGGCTGCTGGAACTGGCCAGGATTCCGTACGTCGGGGCCGGGGTGGTGGGATCGGCGGTCTCGATGGACAAGGACGTGATGAAGCGGCTGTTCCGGGCGGCGGGGCTGCCGGTGGTTCCGCATTTGTGCGTGCGGCGGAAACAGTGGGGGGCGGCGCCGGAGGCGGTGCAGAAGCTGATCGAGGAATCGCTGGATTATCCGGTATTTGTGAAGCCTGCGAACCTGGGGTCGTCGGTGGGCATAAGTAAAGTGCGGGCGCGGGGAGAGCTGAAGGCGGCGATGGAGCTGGCGGCGCAGTACGACCCGAAGATCGTGGTCGAGCAGGGGGTGAATGCGCGCGAGCTGGAGTGCGCGGTTTTAGGCAACGACGCGCCCAAGGCCTCGGTGGTGGGCGAGGTGGTGGCGGCCAAGGAGTTTTACGATTACGAGGCGAAGTACGCGGACGTGGGGTCACGGACCATCGTTCCCGCGAAGCTGGAGTTTGCGGTGATGGAGCGGGTGCGGGGTTTGGCGCTGGCGGCGTTTCGGGCCTGCGAGGGGCGGGGGCTGGCGCGGATTGATTTCTTTCTGCACCGGGCCACAGGGGCGATTTACGTGAACGAGATCAACACCATGCCGGGCTTCACCCCGATCAGCATGTATCCTAAGCTATGGGAGGCGAGTGGGGTTCCCTTCCCCGCCCTGCTGGACCGGCTCATCGCGCTCGCGCTCGAACGAAACTGAGGAGGAACGGCCATGACACTGCTTGATGCCAAGCAATACGACTTCGTCAAAGCCCAGCGGCGCAAGACGACGGCCATCGTTGTCGCCGTGGTGGTGGTGCTGGCGATCATCGGCTTCCTTTACTATCCACGGTATATGGCGCGGCGGACGGTGAACCATTTCTTTCAGTCGCTGGTGGCGCACAACTACATGGAGGCGTACGCGATTTGGCAGGCGAACCCGAAGCTGTATCCGATGGACACGTTTATGCAGGATTGGGGTCCGTCGAGCAAGTGGGGGATCATCAAGACGTACCACATTGATCAGTTGGGCACGCCGCCGGGCGGGCACGCGAGCGGGCTGGTAGCGCTGGTTGACATCAACGGGATCTCGACCGACGACGCCCGGATTTGGATACAGAACGGGACTCGGGAGTTGAGTTTTTATCAGTTCTGAGGGTGGCCGGGATCGCTTTTCGCAGTTCGCCAAGGCGACATTGATTGGTGCGGGGCCCCGCGCGGCTCTCGCCGCGCGACCCGCTTAGGCGCGGCAAGGTGATGAACCCACAGAACATCCAAATCGGCGATTGGCTGGGTCTATGGCCCCCGGCGACGGAACGCGACCGCTAGCGCCAACTGTGGCATGAGTCGAGGCTACGGGACGATTTCGATTTCGGTGCGGGTGGTGTTGGCCTGGTTGGCGGCGGGGTCGAGGACCGTGACCTGGATGGTGTAGCGGCCGACGGGGAGTTTTGTTAGCGACAGGTCGAAGTTGATGGGGACGGTGCCGGCGCGGCCGTACATGCCGCTGGGCAACGGTTGGGGCGGGGTCTCGAAGATCTTCTTGGTTCCCTGGAAGAAGTCCACGTAGGCGACCAGGGGCTGCTGGGTTTTTTGGCCGTGCTCGTAGGCTTGCATATAGACGTAGAGGGGCGAGGTTTGGTGGAAGACGCGGGTGACGGAGGGCATCAACTGGGCGCCGTTTTCGACCAGGGGGTTGGCGGCCTGGGCGGCATCCTTCGATGTGTCTTTCTTGGCGTTGAACAGCGCGGCGGTGAGCGGCGTGCGCTGGCTGGAGAGCACCAGCGAGCTGATGGGAAGCCGGTCGGTGACCCGCACCAGGTTGGGGACGGTAAAGTCTTTTATGTAGGTGCCAATGCGCCCGGTCTCGGAGTCGCGGGCGAGGAGCTTGATGGTGTAGGTTCCGGGCAGGACGGTGAAGCCGGCGGTGAATTCGATGGGGACTTTGGCGAGCTGCTGGGCGGTGGCCTGGCTCAACTTCATGTCGGCCTTGTCGCGCAGGTTGGTGATCGTGGTTCCGTACTGATCCTTGACTTCGCCGATGAAATCAATCAGCGAACGCTCGGCGCCGCCGGCTTTGGCGAGGGCGAGTTCGCGTCCGGGGATTTTAGCGGCGATGGGGACGAAGTACTCGGCTGAGTTCAACTGGAAGTAGTTGATCTCCATGTCAATCGTCAGATCGGTGATGGGGTCGCCGAGCATGAGGGCGTCTTCGAGCTGGCGCTCCTTGTCGGCGGTGGTGAACTTGTCGAATGATTTGCCGGTGTAGTATCCGACGCGGTAGCTGAGCTTGGCGCTGGCGAACTCGGGGTTGGCGAGCGAGACTTTCACGCGGCGGAACTTGCCATCGAGCGCGGGATTGGTGGTGTAGTAACCGAGGATGTAGTAGCTGCCGATCGCGTTGCGGGCCTGGACGATTCCCTGGGCGAGATTGTTGGAGTCGAACAGGGCCTTGCCGCCGGTGTCGGCGCCGAGAGCGTAGAGGGAATCCTGGGATCGGATGATCGCGGTCTGGACGTTGTTGGCGCTGGCACCGTTGTACATGGAAGCGCCGCCGGGCGAACCCTGGGTGGCGTCGCCGAGGGGCGGGGTGGCGACGAGGCCGCGGGCGTCGACGGGAAAGAGGGAGACGTTGGCGCGGATGGCGGCGTTGGTGGTGGCCTCAAGCTGGGCCTGGTTGTCAACGCCGCGGAGGCTGAGTCCGCTGGCGAAGTAGACGAGAGACTTTTTTTCGTTGAGCGAGCCGAGCATGTTGACCGCGGTTTGCAGGGCGGACAACTGGCGGTTGGTGGTGAAGATGTTGAACTCGGCGTCGTCCTGCCCGAAGGCGCTGCCGGTGTCGGCGGCGGCGGCATCGGCGGCGGCGTCGTCACCGAGGCCGATGCCGGTACCGATGATGAGATCGCCGATGGCTTTTTGCAGGAGGTCGCGGTCGGCGGTGAAATCCTGCTTGACCTTGACGCCGGCGCCTTCGAACGACATGACGGCGACCATGTCGGCGGGCTTCAACTGCTGGGCGATAAACTTCTGGGCCGAGTCGAGGGCGCGAAGCTGATCGGAGACGGGCATGCTGGTCATGTCGAAGTAGATGGCGACCAGGCGGCGATCGGTGTACTTGGCGTGTCCGGGAGACTCGGGGGCGATGGCGTAGTTGGGGACGGCGGGAGGCGCCGCCGGCGCGGTTGGCGCGGGCGCCGCGGCGGCGGCGGCGGGAGCGGGCGCGGTGTCGTTGAGATGCTGGAAGTCGCAGACGGATATGATCTGCGGCAGGTTGTCTTCGGTGATGCGGAAATCCTTGGCGGTCAGACCTTCAATGGGCTTGCCGCCGGCGTCGGTAACCGAAACGGCTTCGACGACGAGGCGGGTGTTGGATTTGAAGGTGACGATCGGGGGCTTGGCGACGGGCGGCTTGGTCGCGGTTTGCTGGGCGGCGAGAAGGGTAACGCCCAGGAGAATTGTGGTGGCGGTTCTCATGGGATTAGTAGGTGAAGCGGAGGGTGGTTTGGATGCTGCGCATGGGTGAGGCGGCGAGCGGGGTTCCGAATTGGGCGCTGCCGAAGAGGGTGTCGAGCGAAGGGAAGTTGGCGTGATTTAAAACGTTCATGGCGTCGAAGCGCAGGGTGGCGGTGATGCGGTCGGTGGCCTGGAAGCTGCGCTGCATGCTGGCATTGAGGAAGAACTGGTTGGGGCCGGTGATGGAGTTGCGTCCGGCGGTGCCGAACTGGCCGGCGGGGGGGAGGGTGTAGGCGGCGGGATTGGGGAAGGCCACGCCGGTGACGTCGGGGCGGATGCCGGTGAAGGCGGTGCCGGGAACGGTGAGGAAGGTTTGCGGGGTGAGGGGGAATCCGCTGCCGCCGTTGAGCATGGTGGTGAGAGTCCATCCTTTATAGGCCGCGCCTTTCCATCCCTTGAGCAGCGCGCCGCCATGGATGCCGACGCCGGTGGAGTACTGGGCGGTTAAATTGACGTTGTGGCGCTGGTCGAAGCTGGAGCGGGCGCGTTCGCCGTCGAGGTTGCGCCAGTTCTGGGCGACGACGGTGGAGGGGGAGTTGACGGCGGATTGCGATTGCGAGCCGCCGAGCGAGGCGTCGTCAATGGCATGGGCGTAGGTGTAAGTCAGATTGGCGGAAAATCCGCTGCGGAAGCGGCGCTGGATGGTGGCCTTGCCGCTTTCGAGGGTCGAGTTGCCGTTGCTGGTGAGGTAGAGAAATCCAACCGGGCAGGCGGGGCAGGGATTGACGGCGCCGGGAGCGACGGTGTTGGGGAAGAAGCGCTGGGGAGCGCGGGTGCCCTTGGTGCCGAGATAGCTGATGGTTCCAACGAGGGCGCCGGGAAGGTCGCGCTGGGCGGAGGCGTTCCAGGTTTGAGCGTAGCCGATGCGGAAGTTGGGATCGACGGCGAAGGTGTCGGGCGTGGCGGCGGGGGGCGATTGGAAGGCGGTGGCGAGCGAGAGCGGGGTGGCGGCGGTGTTGGCCAGGCTGAGCGATGTAGACAGCGGGAACTGCTGCGACATTTCGAGCGCGATGTTGGGATAGACGGAGGTGTCGTAGTAGACGCCATAGCCGGCATGAATGATCAGCGACGAGGCGGCGAGCGGGCGCCAAGCGAGAGCAAGGCGGGGTTCGATGGCGTGGCGGTCGGGGTGAAGTTGAGCGGCGCCGGTGCCGACGACGGGGGCGGCGGCAGTGAAGTCGCCGGTGATATTGAGGTTGACGAGCCGGTTGTAGAGTTCTGAGACGGGAGCCGAGTATTCCCAGCGGGCGCCGAGGTTGAGGGTGACTGAGCTGTTGAGGCGCCAGTCATCGGTAAAGAAGAGGTCGTAGCTGGATTCGCGGAAGTACTTGTCGGCGTTGCCGAAGGCGATGGAAGCGGTGTCGGGGGTGCCGCGGAGGAAATCGGCGAAGTCGTTGCCGGTGGCGGCGCCGTTGAAGGTGAAGGAGCCGCGGGGATTTTGCTGCTGGAAATAGTTGAACTCGAGGCGACGGAGATCGCCGCCGAATTGGAAGTTGTGGTCGTTGCGGTTGATGTAGGTGGAGACGCTGAAGGCGGCGGTTTGATTCCGGTTATTGGCGGGATCGGCATCACGGAGCGAGGCGAAGCCGCTGGAGAAGGAGAGGGAGGGCGGGCCCCAGTCGAGCGGGGTTTGATCGTTGCCGAGGATGCCGGCGGCGGCGGAGACGTTTTGGCGGCCGGCAAAGAAGGGCAGCGATTGGGTGGTCTGGCGGCTGAAGTTACCGGTGAAGGTGGTGTAGATGCGCTGGGTGAAGCTGTGGCGCCAGGTGAGTGAGGAGTTCCAGCCGAGGGTGCGGCGGGTGTCGAGAAAGTTGAAGATCGAGGGGGCGTCGCTGCGCGTGGATTGAAGGGCGGCGGTCCCGAACACCTGGTTTTGACGGTTGAAGGTCTTGCTGACGCGGGTTTGCAGCGAATCCTGATGCGTATTGCTGGTGAGCGGGACCTGGAAGTTGAACTGGGGATTGCCGGTCAGGTTGGGCAACGGATAGAGGGCGAGAAGAGCGGCAGCCTGGGGGCTGATGTTGCCGGGCGCGATGCTGGGCGCGCCGAGGGCAGAGAGATCGCCCTGGCGTTCGGCGAGGGTGGGGACGAGGCCGGCGGTGGAGGTGATGTCCTGGTTGAGCTCCTTTTGATAGAAGACAAAAACGTTGGGGGCGTTGTTGGCGTTGAGGAGGTGGGGGATGCGGAGGGGTCCGCCGAATTGGAAGATGCCGGTGAGGTTGTTGTAGGAGGGTCTGGGAGTGTTTTGTCCGGAGAGGGAGAAGCTGCGGGCGTCGAGGGCGGAGTTGTCGAGGGTGAAGCCGAAGGCGCCGTTGTAGAGCGAGAAGGAGTTGCGGCGGAAGTTGCCGAAGGCGGCGGCTTGCGCGAACGGAGAAGCGGCGCCGTTGTCAACGCTGCCGTTGATGGCGAGGGCTTCGGGCTGGGCGGGCGCGGGGGCAGGGGCGGGGTTGGCCGCGGCGGCGGGAGAGTTGGAGCGCGGCGATGACTTGGAGGAGGCGCGTGCGGCGGGGGCGGGCTGTTCATTCGCGGTGGGCGATGGGGGCGGCGCGGTGGGGACCGATGCGGGTCCGGTGTAGGGGGCGATAACGAGGTCGAAATCGGGTGTGGTCGAGGGATGGGTTTGGGAGACGAACCCGGTCATGGCGGCGGTGATGGTCCAGTCGCCGGCAGCGAGGGTGAGGGTGTAGGCACCGTGATCGTCGGTGATGGTGCTGAGGGTGGTGCTGGCTTGGGTCGCGGTGACGGTGGCGCCGGGAAGCGGGATGCCGGCGCCGCGGACGGTGCCTTGCAGCGCGGTTTGGGCGAGGGCCAGGGTGGCGGCGAAGAGTAACGTTACAACGAGGCGCATTGATACTCGCATTGATAATATTAGTTTCCCACGGGTGACTTACTGGCGCTGTCAATGACCAGAATTTCGATGGGTCCTTTCCTGGCTTCGAGCTTCAGTCCCAACTGTTCCCGCAGTGCGGTGAAGAGTGACGCCTCGGCCGGGCCATCGACCGCAACGGTCTCGGCACCGGCGTCGGGCGAGCGCCGGTCGGTGAGGCCGTTGAGGTGCATGGTGCCGGTCGGGGCGTAGTCGATCTCGATTTGATAGACGCCGCGAATGCCAGTTTGGTTGATAACCGGCCGGTCTACCTGGCGCCCGAGCATGGCCGTCAGGTCATCCATCGTGCTGGTACCGGTGAGATGCAAAGATTGCGGGTTGACGCTAATCGTAAAGCCCCCGCTTGACTCACCTTCGGGGGCGGGTTTGAGCTTGGAGCCGGCGCCGGTCAAGGCATAGATCGGCATGATTCTGGTTTCGCGGTGCGTGACGAGTTGGAACCGCTGTTCGAGCACTGGCTGCAGAAGGCGCGCGATGCGATCGCGCGGGACCGCCGCGGTGGTCTCGGCAGAGACATCGAAGTGTTCTGTGCTGAGCCAATCAGGGCCGACGACCTGATAGGCCTTAAGCCCGTAAGCGGCTTGAATCAGCCCCTTGAGCGTCATATCTTTGGCGGTCAGGCGCCCGGGATCGGTCTGCATGCCCAAGATTACTGTTTGGCCGCTGGACGGCACGGCGGGCTTGATCGAGACCGCGTCGAACTTGGCGGGCGCCGTCTGGGCGAAGCCGGAAAGGGCGAGCGCCGACGCGAGAATTAGAAATGGCACGACGCGCATGAGTTAGTTGCCGATGGGGGACTTGGAAGCGCTGTCAATGACCATTATTTCGACGGGACCTTTTTTGGCTTCGAGTTTGAGGCCGAGCTGTTCCTGGACGGCGGTGAAGAGGTTGGGGGCAGGGGGCGCGGCGTCGGGCGAGTCGCCGCCGCGGTCAGCGCGCATCCCGTCGGGGGGAAGGTCGGCGCCTTTCGGTCCGCGCATTATCATGCCGTTGCCGGTGGGCGCGAAGTCGAGTTCGATTTGGTAAACGCCGGTGATGCCGGTTTGATTGATGACGGGGCGATCTTCCTGGCGGGAGAGAATATTGGCGAGGCCATCCATATCACTGGCACCTTGGAAGTGCATGCCTTGCGGACTCATGCGCATCATGAAGGCGCCGTTGGGCGGTCCGCCCTCGGCCGGAGCTTTAAGCTTGGCCTTGGCGCCGTCGTCAACCAGGGCATAAATGGGAACGATTTTGGTGTCGCGGTGGGTGACCAGTTTGAACTGCTGTTCGAGGTAGGGTTGGAGTAGTTTGAGCATTTGCTCGCGGGTAAGTGGTGCGGTGGTTTCGGCGGAGACATCGAAACGCTGGTCGTTCATCCAGTCGGGGCCGACGAGTTGATAGGGTTTGAGCGTGTAGGCAGCCTGGATCATATCGCGGAGCGACATGTTCGTGATGGTCAAGCGGCCGGGATCAGTGTGCAGACCGATCATAATCCTGCCGGCGGGTTGCGGGGCGGCGGGCTTGATGGAAACGGCGTCGAATTTGGCGGGCGGGGCGGATTGCCCAAGGGCGGTGAGGGCGAATGCGGCGGCGAGGCTCAGAGTGGCTGTGAGGCGCATACGTTAGTTTCCTTGCGGCGGTTTGGAGGCGTGATCAATGACGGTGACCTGGATGGTCGCGCGGCCGGGTTCGAGGCGCAGACCGAGTTTCTGTTGGAGCTGCTGGGACCAGAGGGCGGGTGTCGGGGCGGCGCTGAGGCCGTGGAGATGGGCGACAGCGTCGGCGGGTAGTCCGGTGTCATCGAGCACTGGCCGGCGCAGGACGCGGCTCAGCAGTTCGGCGAGTTGGGAGGTGTGTACGACTCCGTCAATGGATGCCTGGCGATCCATGAGGCGGAAACGGGCGATGTCTCTCACGCCGTCTTTTCCGGGCGGGGGCTGCCAGAAGGTCGAAGCGGCGGGAGTGCGCACCAGGGCGAAGGATTCGCGGGTGACGTCCTCGTGGTGCATGGCGAGGCGGTAGGTGCGCTGGAGACGCCCTTGCAGGAGTTGGATCGAGGAGGCGCCGCCGGGCTGGAGGGCGAGACTGAATCGCGCGGATTCAAGCCAGGCGGGACCCTGGAGTTGATAGGGCTGGAGGCCGTAGGCAAGCTGGATCGCCTGACTGACCGAAACATCGGAGAGGGTGAGGCGGGTGGAGGAGAGGGTAAAGGCGCTACGGGACTGGCCGCGAGGCGTCAATGAATGCACCAGCGCTCCGGCGGCGAGCGGCAGGGCCAGGATCGCGGCGGCGGAGAGGAGAAGGAGCGCCGCGGGGAGACGGCCGAGGCGGCGGGCGGGACGGGCGTCGAGAATTTGGCGGAGGCGCGCTTTCAATTCGCCGCCGCTGATGCCGGCGGCGCAGGCGAGCGGCGACTCGACGTAGAAGCGGCAGACTTCGATGACGCCGGTGGCGTAGTCGCTGGTCTCGATTCCCTGGGCGAGTGCGGCCTGGTCGCAGGCGCGCTCGCGCTCGGTGATGAGGCGGGCGCCGATCATCCAGACAAAGGGGTGAAACCAGAACAGGGTTTCGGCGAGCATGTGCAGCGCCGACCAGAGATTGTCACGGCGCCGGACGTGGGCGAGTTCGTGGGCGATCACCGCGTTGAACTGAGGCGGAGTGAGGCGGTCATGAATGCCGGCGGGGAGAACCAGGACGGGATGGAGGATTCCGAAAATGCCAGGTTCGACGGCGGCCTCCGCCGCGAGGGCGGTAAGCCCAGGGGCGATACCGGGCATGACGGTCGCGGCGCGGGCGATGGAGCAGAGGCGGCGCCAGGCGAGCAGCCAGCGGAGCGCGAGAGCGAGCGAGCCGGCGCTCCAAATGAGAGAGATGACGATCAGCACGGTGGCTGAGCTGGGCGCGGGCGCGCCATTGAGAAGCGCGGGGCGAAAGGGCACGCTGGCGCGGGCCATCAGCGGCGGCAGCGAATAGGAGAGGGCGGCGGAGGGAGTGAACCAAGCAGAGGCAGCGGCGCCGAGTTGTTGCAGCAGCGCGAAGGGGAGCAGGAATTTGAGCGAAGCGGCGGTCCAGAGGGCGAAGCGCAGGCGGGGCGAGTGGTGACGCAAGAGCCAGACCACGACTGCGACCGCGAGGGCGAAGAGGGTGGACTGCCAGAGGTGGTTGGCGATACCGGACAGTTCGGTGGGAAAGGGCAACATTAGTTGGCCTCGGCCTGAGCCGCATGATCCACGACCAGGATGGAGATGGGTGATTTTTGGTGGACAAGTTTGAGCCCCAGTTGCGAGCTGATGGCGGTGGGCAGCGAGGTGCCGGCGTCATCGTCGGCACTATTGGGAGGCGGCGCGTTGAAACCTTCGGCGTTGACGAGGCCATGTTGGTCGGGGGTCCACTTGAGGTGGATATCGAAGTGACCGTTCAGGCCGGTGGCGTCGGTGACGAGGGAGCCTTGCAAGCGGGTCAACATGGCGGCGAGATCGGCAACGGTGACGTTGTCGCCGGTCAACTCACTACGATTGTGGACGTCGAAGCCGCCGCAGGAACGCGGGGGATTGGATGCCGGCGCCGCGCAATCGGGCCGGGCAGTCGGCGTTAGTTTGTCGCCCGAGGGTGGACGCTCGAGACTCAGCACGTCAGCGGTCTTGGTTGAGGGGTGGATCTTTAATTGGAAGCGATCGGCGAGGAGCGTTTGCAGGGCCAGGCGGCGATCGTGGGCGCTGGCGGCCGGGCCGAGCTCAGCGTCGAGGTCATAGTGGAGGTCGGAGAGAGCGGGCTGGCGTCCTTCGATTTGAAAATCGGCGACTTGGTAGGCCTCGGCGATGAGCTGCTTGAGGGTCACGTTGACGGCGTGGAGCTTGCCACCCGGGCGCCATTCAAGATCATAGCCGCGCATGGGAGTAGCGCGCGGCTTGATGGAGGCGACAGGCGCCTGGGGAGCGATGCCGGTCAGAGCGGCGAAGAGCAGCAGGGCGGCGATCATACGGATTCCTTTTCTTTTTGGGCGGCGCGGGCGCGGAGTTCGGCTTCGGCCTGTTGGAGGTCTTCGAGGGTGAGTTGGCCGGACTCGATCCAGTGGGCCATGACGGGCTGGGCACGTCCGCCGAAGAAGCCGAGCCATTCATCCATGAGGCGGCGGTGGGCGGCGCCGCGAGCGACGGCGGCGGCGAAGATGTGGGCGTTGCCGATTTTGTTGACGCGGGTGAGGGCGCGTTTGGTTTCGAGACGGTAGACGGTGGTCTGGATCGTGGTATAGGCGGAGTGGCCGGCGAGCGCTTCCTGAATTTGGCGGATGGAGGCGGGGCCGTGTTCCCAGACGACCTCCATGATGCGGAGCTCGAGGCGGGAGAAGCGGGGCGGCGGCGGCGACAGTCTACTACGCATGTTTGTAATGCTACTACATGTGCTTGGACGAGGCGCGGGGAAAAAGGTTAGCGTCAGGCTTGATGGTGGAAGAGGCAAGTGCAGGCTTTGGGGTCGAGGTGGGTGACGGTGGAGACGCCGCGGGCGCGATGGAGGCGGTCGTGCTGGAGCTGTTCGTCGTGGGGGAGGATGCGGGTGAGCGGGCCGGCGGGGTCGGGATAGGCGTAGGTGACGCCCGTTGCAGCCAGTATTGCGGCCAACTCGTCAGGGGTGAAGCGTTTGCCGTGAGCGGCGAGGGCGGCGACCTGGGCGGGATTGGGGATGGCTTCGGCGGCAGCCGCGGAAGCCGGGGACTTTGAGGTGGGGGGATTGGAGGATGGGCTTTGGGTCTTGGCCTCGGCGACGGCGCGGGTGAGGGGGCGGACTGCGAGCGAGGGGTTTATGGAATTTTTGGGGGTAAGTGGTTCATCGGAAAGGAAATCGTCTTCCACAGAGCCGGGGTCGGAAGCGGTGGCGAGTTCGCGCCATCCCTGGAGGGCGGCCTGGCCTTTGGTTTCAAACAGGAGGGTGTAGAGGGCGCGGAAGTGGGCGGTCGAGGACGCGGCTCTGCCGCGGGCAAGGTTGATGATGTGCCAACCATCGAGAATGACGCTGGTGGTCCAGATGCGAGTGAACCACTGGCGGAAGCGGATGTCGTGACACCATTTGTAATAGCTGCTCGGGTCGCACTCGGCGAGGGCGCAGAGCTCGGCGACGGAGCCGCATTCGGGGTTGAGTTCGGCGGCGTCGGCGAGGCGGCGCTGGGCGGGCGTGGGTTGGAAGCGCATTGAAAGACTCCTTTGTGATCGCTTACACCACATTGGAGTGAGTCACTTCACGATTTTGCCGCCTCGGCACATGTGACATTTCTTACTCGAAATTGCCACATGATAGGCGGGCCCCGGCGCGGCTACCGCCGCGCGCCCGGCTTAGGCGACACGCGAGGGCCGTGCCTCGTTGCTTGCCGGGGACGTCCGACTGCCACTGGCAGTCGGACCCCTTCGGAATTACGGCCAGCCCCGCGTTTTGCGCTACATGCCGCAGCGCCCGCTAGAGATTGAGACGCCGGCATGCGATTGGCTGCCGAAACGGCCGTTTGCCAATGGCCCACGAATCTATTAGGATTTGGCACAGTGCCTCGGCGATGTTAAATGGGAAAGCAACAGCAACGCCGAGGAGCGGTAATCTTTTCCAAGACCGACCGGTTCGGCAATCCTGTTGTGCTTCACGGGCTACAGTGGGTTCACATCAAGAGCAGGCATCCGGAAATGAGCTCATATTTGCAGCAAATCAAGGAGACTGTCGAAACGCCCGACGGATGGACGACAAGCCAAACCGACGAATCGGTGGCGTGCTATCAAGGCATTGGGATTGGACCAGAGCGTTCTGACTTGCGGGTTCTGGTGGAATATACAACCCGCGACTTCGAGTCGGGCTCTGACAATGGAATGGTGGAAACCGCCTACCCGCCGGCGCCGGGGACGAGATCAAAGATCCACCATATGAAATACCTGAAGGGAAGCGTTTGATGCTTTTCGACTACGACAAGGAAGCGGATGTACTCTATGTCGTTTTCGAGCGGACGGCCGGACGGTGCGTGTACGTGGAGACCAAGAATGAAGTCGTCCTGAGGATTGACACGAAATCGGACAGGATCCTGGGGATGACAGTTCCCAGCTTCTCAAAGCGGGGAGAGTTCACGGTGCCGGGGGTGGATGTTGTGGCCTCTCAATCCCGCCAGCCTTCCCGGGCCAAAGCCAAACGAGCTCACGGCGCCAGCTAGTTAGGTGGGCAGGAGGTCGTAGGGGCGCATCATGTCGTTGGCTTCGTGTTCGAGGAGATGACAGTGCCAGAGGTAGCGGCCCGCGTAGCCCTCGAAGCGGACGATGATACGGGTGATGGCGCCGGGTGGGCAGCGGACGGTGTCTTTCCAGCCGCGCTCTTCCGGAGCGGGGGGGCGGGGGGGTGCGGATTCCTGAACAACTTCATTGACGAGTTCGAAGGGACGGCGGTCGAGGATCTGGAAGCGGACGAGGTGGAGGTGGATGGGATGGGAGTCGTCGGTGAGGTTGACGAATTCCCAGATTTCGGTGGTGCCCAAGCGCGGGGTTTCGCTCACCGGGTCGCGCCAGTGTTTGCCGTCGAGGAGCATGACCATGGGGCGCTCGACGGCATCGTCGTCTTCGGCGAGGGTCAGGCGGCGGGTACGAATGGCGGCGGCGGGGTCGAGTTTTTCGATTGTCGTAAAACGTGGCGCGGGAGAGGAGCGGGGCGCGGATTTTGCGGCGACGCGGAACTCGACCAGGCGATTGGGTCCATCGCAGAGGTAAACGCGGGTGCCGGCGTGGGGGCGGAAATCCACTTGAATATCAAAGCGCTCGGCGGGGGCGAGTTGGAGGTTGCCGAGGGTGACGGGTGCGGCGAGCGCACCCTGATCACTGGCGGTGACCTGGAAGTTGAGGCGATTCGAGAAGGCGAAGTTGAAGAAGCGTCCGTTGGAGGCGTTGAGCCAGCGCAGGGAGTAGGGGCGGGGCTCGACTTGGACGAATGGAGTTAACTTGCCATTGACAACGACGCGATCGCCGAAAACTTCGGGTACCCAGGGACGGAGCGGGTCGCCGCTGACGGGATAGTAAAGCTGGGCGTTGCAATCGAGGAGGCGATCGCAGAAGACCATGGGGATTTCGAATTCTGGAGCGGGGCGGTCGCGGAGGATGTAGAGGCCGAAGAGGCCGGCGTAGACGTTGAGGCGGTTCAATCCCATGGCATGGTCGTGGTAGAAGAGCATGGTCGCGGGCTGGCGATTGGGATAGAGCGCGTGGCGGGATTGGCCGGGCACGAACCAATCTTCGGGATATCCGTCGGAGGTGTGGGGAACGCGGGCGCCGTGGACGTGGGTGACGGCGCGGACGGGGGGCAGGTCGGGGCCGGCGCCGGGGAGGGATGTGTCCACCGGAAGAAAATGTTGCGCGGGGAGGTGGTTGACCCATTCGATGTGGGTGGGCACATCGCAATGCGCGACGATTGTCGGGCCGGGGAAGGCGCCGTCGTAGGCCCAGAGGCGGGTGGGAGGCAGGTCGCGGTGGAGCTGGTGGTGAAGCTCGGCCATGACGATGCGCCCGCCGGTGCGTTCGGGAAGAACGGGGAGCGGATCGACAAATTCCGCTGCGGAGGCGGCGGGGAGCCGGAGGGCGGCGGCGGCGAGCGCGGCCTGGGTGAGGAATCGTCGGCGGGTAAAACGCTGCATTAATGAGGGCGAGCAGGCGCGGCGGCGGAGGCGGGCGCGGACGACGGCTCACCGGTTGCGGGATCAAGCCAGAGGTGGGTGGGGTTGGGCGGATCCGGGGCGGCGAAATCGAACATGGAATCGAGCGAGCCGGCCTTGGCGTCGAAGGAACCGCCACCGATACGCCGGCGCTTGAGGAATACATCTTCAATGAAGCGCAGGATCGAAGTCTGGTCGCTCAGATGGTGATCAATGAAATTGGCTTTGGCCCAAGGCGAAACAACCAGCAGGGGAAGGCGGGGGCCGTAGCCGCAGCGGCCTTGCGCGGGGCGTCCGGCGAGACCGGACAATGGGGTGCCGGCACCGCATCGGCCGGGGGCGTTGAGGGCGTCGTCGGGGGAAAAAGAGGGATTCACGAGGGGCGGGGAGACGTGATCGTACCATCCGTCGGAGTCGTCGTAGGCGATGAAGACGGCGGTTTGATTCCATTCGGGGCGGGCCTGGAGGAAGTTGAGGACGCGGACGATGAAGGCTTGCTCGTCGAGAGGATCGGAGTTGCCGGCGTGTCCATCTTGGAATGAGGGGGCTTTTAGGAAGCTGACGGCGGGGAAATTGCCGGCGGTGAGGGCGTCGAAGAAGTCGTGGAGGTCGTACTGGTTATGGGAGATAGGATCGCGGGGCTGGCCGATGGCGGCGACGCTGGTGGGACGCGCGTGCGTTGGATTGGCGGTCGAGGCGTAGAACTGGAAGGGTTCATGGTGAGGCGTGTAATCACGGCTGGTGATGCCGGTGACTTCAGAATGCGTTGCGCGGTCGCACCCGGTGGTGTGGTTGGGATTGACGAGGGCGAGGTCGAAGCCGCCTTCGAAGAATCCCCAGGAGACACCGGCGGCGTTGAGCAGATCGCCGATGTTGCGGCCGGTCATTTGGACGGTGGTGTGGGTGGAGGTGGAACAGACATCGCCGTAGGGGTCGGGATCGCCGATTAGGGTGACGCCGCCGGCTCCGTCGGGGATGGTTGGGCCGGGGCCGTTGAGGACGGCACCGACGCCATCGGTTTGCCCGGAAACGAGGTTGATGGCGCCCGGGGTGGAGGGTCCGAAGGTGGTGTTGAAGGAGTTGTCGCTGAGGGCAAAGTGTTGCGCGTAGTTCCAGAGCGCGGTGACGGTGTTGCCGTCGAAGTAGCCCATGACGAGGCCCTTGGTGGCGCCGGGGGCGGCTTGCAGAGGGGCGCCTTTGCGACCGGTATAGAGGGGGAAGAGATCCATGTGGCCGGCGTCGAAGGCCTGCTGCTCGGGGCGATAGCTATGGCTTTGGTCGGCGGTGGCGGCCTGGGTGCGATCGAGCCGGAAAGGGTTCGCTGCGCCGGTTCCGTTGGCGGTGTTGGTGAAGTTGGGATTGGAGGTGAGCAGGGCGTGGGTGAGTCCGTGAGCGGCGGGGGTGCCGCGGGCGGCGAGGAAACGGGGCTCGCCGGGCGGATTGATGGCGTGCGGGTAGGTGCCGAAGTAGTGATCGAAGGAGACGTTTTCCTGGAAGATCACGACGACGTGGCGGATGGGGTAGGCGGGCGTCGGGGGCGCGGGGCGGGTGTGGCCGGCGCCGAGGGTGGCGGCGGCGGCGAGGACAAGGGCGAGAGCTCGCGGAGCGATTCGGGTGCGCACGGCTTTAGCGTAGCGCAGGCGGGCCGGGGGAGGGGCGGGAATGATGGGATGACATTACAGAATTTGAGGCAATGACAGGCGCGCGCCCCAGCGCGGTTGATGCCTTGACCTTCTACCGGTCTCGTGGTAACGTGTCGAAGGTGGAGGTATTCAACAGAATATGGACATGCCGCAGGGAACGCTCGATCTTTTGATTCTGAAAATTCTTGTTTTGCAGCCGGAGCATGGCTACGCCATTGCGCGGCGGCTGCAGCAGGTAACGCGCTCGGTGGTGGAGATCAAGCAGGGGACGCTGTATCCGGCGCTGCACCGGCTGGAGAAGCGGGGCTGGCTTAAAGCGGAATGGCGGGCCAGCGAGACCGGACGGGAGGCCAAATATTACCGGCTGACGGCGGCGGGAAAGCGGCAACTGGCACAGGAGCGGGCGGCGTGGGAGAAGCTGAGCGGCGCGGTGAGGATGGTGCTCGATGAATCCTAAGGAAAAAGATTTGGAGCGCGAGTTGGCGTTTCATGAAGCGGAACGGGTGCGGGAGCTGGAGGCATCCGGGCTCGATGCCCAGCGCGCGGCGCGGGCGGCGCGGATTCAAACCGGTGCGGGCGATGCGGCGATGGAGGCGTGCCGCGAGGTGCGGCGCGGGCGGTGGTTCGAAGACTTGAGGCGGGACCTCACGTACGGATTGCGGCAATGGATGCGGCAGCCAGGCTTTGCGGCGGTCGCGATTTTGACGCTGGGGCTGAGCGTGGGCGGCGCGACGATCATGTTCACCATGGTGGAGCGGGTGGTGCTGCGTCCGTTGGCATTTCGCGCGCCGGCGAGTTTGGTCGAAGTGTGGGAGCGTACGGCCGACAAGCCGAACGCGACGGCGGTGGCCGAGGGCTGGGGTCAGTTGTGGGCGTTTGCTTACCCGAACTACCGCGACTTGGCGGAGGCGAGCCGGACGTTGACATTGGGGGCGTCGCGGTTTGACGGCGGGATTGTGGCGGAGCCGGGCACGCCGAGTTATGTGGATGGAGCCGAGATCTCGGCGAGCCTGCTGCCGGTGTTGGGGGTTGCGCCGGAGGCGGGGCGGGGCTTCACGGCGGCCGAGGACGCTCCGGGCGGCGCGGCCGTGGCTCTGATCAGCGCGCGCCTGGCGGCGGAACGTTTTGGCGGGGCGGCGCAAGCGCTGGGGCAGCGGATTGAATTTGACGGCACGCTGCGCACGGTGGTGGGCGTCATGCCGGCGGGATTCGATTTGACCGGCTACACGACGCGGAGCGCGGCGGACGTTTACATACCGCTGGGACAGGAGCGGTCGCCGGCCATGGCGAACCGTGGGGCGCATCCGGGGATTCACGTGCGGGGGCGGCTGCGGGCGGGGGCAACCATTGTGGCCGCGCGGCGGGAGTTGGGAGTCCTGGCGACTCAATTGGAGCGGGCGTATCCAAAGACGAATTTGCGGCGTGATTTTCTGGTCGAGCCGCTGGAGACCGACGTAGGCAGCGCGGCGACAACGCTGTGGCTACTGCTGGCGGCGGTGGGATTAGTGCTGGTGGTGGGCTGCGTGAATGTCGCCAGCTTGATGCTGGCGCGGGCGGTGAAGCGGGAGCGGGAGATGGCCATGCGGGCGGCGCTGGGAGCGGGGCGCGGGCGATTGGTGCGGCAGTGTCTCACCGAGTGCGCGCTGCTGGGCGCCGGCGGAGGTGTGTTGGGAGTGGGGGTGGCGTTGATCGGGCTGCATCCGTTTGTGGCTTGGTGGCCGGGCGGGCTGCCGCGGGCCGGGGACGTGACGATGGATTTTCGGGCTCTGCTGTTCGCGCTGGCGGTGGCGCTGGTGGCGAGCCTGAGCGTGGGGCTGGCGCCGGCGCTGCGGGCGGGACGGGAAGCGGGGCGCGGGGGAACGCGGCGGGGCGTGCGGCGAGCACACCGGGGGCTGGTTGGCGCGGAAGTCGGGCTGGCGCTGGTGCTGCTCGCGGCGGCGGGCATGCTGGGCGAGACGATGGTCCGGCTGACATCGCTGCGTCTGGGTATTGCCACCGATCACGTGCTGACCGGGCGAGTCGCTCTGGGCGAGGCGACGCTGGCGAACGTTGACCGTACGCGGGCGACGTGGCAGGCGATGCTGGCGCGACTGCGGGCGCAGCCGCAGGTAGCCGATGCCGCTACGGTGGACACGGTGCCGCTGCGGCAAGGAAATAACGCCGGCAATTACTGGGTTGGGGCGACGGCACCGCCGGATGCGCAGCAACCGAAAGCGCTGCTGACCACGGTGAGCGCGGATTATTTTCAGACGATGGGTATTCCTTTGATTGCCGGGCGGGGGTTTGACTCGCGCGATCGCCTGGGGAGCGCGCCGGCCGTGGTGGTGGACGAGACGCTGGCGGCACATGCGTTTCCGGGACGGAGCCCGCAGGCGGCGATTGGACAAGCGATTCACATTGGGCTGAGCGACGATCCGCACACGATCGTGGGCGTGGTGGGGCATGTGCGGTATTGGGGTCCGGCGGGGGACGATGAGTCGCCGGTGAGAGACCAGGTGTATTACGCCTTCGAGCAATTGCCGGCGCAATATGTAACGCGTTGGTCGGAGTTGATGTCGGTGGTGGTGAAGACGCGGGGGGCGCCGCTGGGCGCCGTGAATGATGTCGAGCGAGCGGTGGCGGGCGCGGGGGACGCGGCGCTCTATGATCCGGCGACGATGGCGGATTTGGCGCATGGAGCACTCAATCAGCAGCGCTTCCTGGCGCTGCTGTTCGCGGCGTTTTCGGGGCTGGCGATGCTGCTGGCGTGTTTGGGGGTTTATGGAGTGCAGGCGTTTATGACGGCCCAGAGAGTTCCGGAGATCGGCTTGCGGATGGCGCTGGGAGCGCGCCGGGAGACGGTGTTCTGGATGGTGGTCAAAGAAAGTCTGGCCATGGTCGGGGCGGGAGTGGCGGTGGGCGCCGCGGTGACGCTGGCGGGCGCAGGAGAGTTGCAGAAGCTGGTGCCGGGGATGACGGCGGGCTTGGAAACGGGTACGCTGCTGACGATCGCGGCTACGGGGCTAGGGATGATGGCGGCGGCGGCGGTGGCGGTGGTTCCGGTGGCGCGGCGGGCGAGCGGAGTGGCGCCGATGGGGGCGCTGCGGGCGGAGTAGGGCGCCGCTCGACTGCACGCGATTTCGTGCTAACTTTGGAGTATGACACCGACCCAAAATCTTACTTTGCGGGTCCCCAAGCCATTGTTAAAACGTCTCAAGCTCGTTGCCGCGGAGCGGGGGACGTCGGTGACGGCGCTGTTGCTGGCGGCCTTGCGAGATGTGGACGAGCGAGGCTCACAATATGCGGCGGCGCGCAAGCGAAGCTTGGCCGCGATGAACCGGCCCACCGATCTCGGCAGCCATGGTCAGGCTCCCTGGAGCCGGGACGAGCTGCATGAGCGCTGAGCTGGCGTTAGAGTTCGTAGACACGAACATTTTGGTTTACGCCTTTGACGACGGCGCGGGCGCCAAACAAGAGCGTGCCGCACGGCTTCTACATCGGATTTGGGACGAGGGCATCGGAGCATGCAGTGTGCAAATATTGCAGGAATTCTATGTGGCCACGACGCGGAAGGCGACATCGGCCGCCGCCTTCGATCGCGCAGTGGAGCGTGTCCAAGAGCTTACGCTATGGCAGTTGTTCGTGCCACGTGGTCGCGACGTTTTGGCGGCTATCCACATTCAGCGAAGCCAGCGTTTGAGTTTTTGGGACGCGATGGTGGTACATGCGGCCGCAGAGCTCGGCTGTGGTGTCTTGTGGAGCGAAGACTTGAATGATGGCCAGCTATATCAGGGCGTGCAGGTGAAGAACCCGTTTCGCATCAAATAGCGGGCCAGTTAATCCGCAGGTGCCCGGCCGGAGCCATTTACACTTCCGCGCCTACTTTGCCCCGCGGTGCAAACGTCGCGGCTCCCGCGTATAGACGGCGCTGAATTCGTTGCGCAGGCCGCGATTCTAACGCCGGTCATTTGCCGGCTTCAGTGCAGGATTGGGGCTGGGGGTTGGTCGCGGGGTCGAGGGCATGGAGGGTGGCGAGGGCCTTGTTTAATTCTTCGCAGGTGCGGGTGAAGTTGGCGCGCTGGGGGCCGGTCGGGGCGGCATCACTGGGACCGTCGAGGAGGTTGAGTTGGCCGGTGAGTTGGGCGGTGATGGCGTTGAGGGTTGGGGTAGCTGTCGCGGCGCCGCGGCCGCCACGGCCGCGGCCGCCGGACGCGCCGGCGAGCGCGGTGAGGCGGGGGTCGGCGGAGGCGGCGGCTACTTCGGCGGCGGCGTGGGCGGCGCGGATCGCGGACATCAGTTTCATTTCGAGTGCGTGTTGAGCTGCGAGGCCGGCGAGGCTTTCGCGACTGTGGCGCGGGTCGTTGATTACTATTAGCGGCTGGGTGGTGCTCTTTCCATCCGCCGTTAACGTCACCTGGTAGGTTCCGGGGAGCGCGAGAGGACCTTGGGGCGCGGGCGGGGTGGCGTGGAAGACGGCGGTCATGGGTAAATCAAACGCAGTTGTCGGCGGCGGGTCGTAGCGAAGATCCCAGTTGGCTCGATGGCTGCCGGCGGCGGCGGAAAGAGGCTGGACCGGCTGCTTCCAATAATCGGGGACGGTGAGAGGTTGATCGGCGAAGGCGGCGAGAGCGGGGTCAGGAATGCTGGTTAGGGTTCGGACCAAGGCGCCGTGGGCATCGCGGATAATGATTGTGACCGGCGACGATGCAGCGGCGGCAAGGTGGTAATAGAGGACGGCGCCGACGGGCGGATTGGGCTCGTGCGGGACTTCGGGCGGAAACGGCGTATCGGCGTTGACGTCGCGATAGACGCGCACGGCGGTTCCGGGGCGGAAGAGATAGGCGGGCTCGGAGGCAACGGCTTTGACGGTTGCGGCGCGGGCGAGCTCGCGGAGGGGCGACATGTCGTCGAGGATCCAGAAGCCGCGTCCGTAGGTGCCGATGACGAGGTCGTTGTCCTTTACGACTAAGTCGCGGATGGAGGTGGTGGGGAGATTGAGGCGGAGGGACTGCCAGTGATCGCCGTCGTCGAAGGAGACGTAGACGGTGTTTTCGGTGCCGCAATAGAGGAGGCCCGGGACTTTGGGGTCTTCGCGGACGACGCGGACAAAGCTGCCTTCGGGCTCGCCGGTGGGGAGGCCTTCGACGATGGGCGTCCAGGTGGCGCCAAAGTCGCGGGTGCGGAGAATGTGGGGAAGGTAGTCGCCGACATTGCGGTTGTCGAGCTCGGCATAGGCCTCGCCGGCGCGGGTGTGACTGGGGGCGATGAAGTTGAACTCGCCGGAGACGGGCGTGTTGGGGGGAGTGACTTCCTTCCAGTGCGCACCGGAATCGCGGGTGAGGTACATGAGGCCGTTGTTGCTGCCGGTCCAAATTACGCCGAGTTGGGCGGGCGAGGGGGCGATGGAGGTGAGGGCAGGCGAGGGGCGTCCGTAGGCGGGCATGACGGGAGGCTGGCCGTTGTGGCTGGAGAGATCAGGACTGATGTCGGTCCAGTGGGCGCCGCCGTCGCTGGTCTTGCTGACGTACTGGGAGCCGAAGAAGAGGACGTGGGGATCCTGAGGCAGGAAGACGAGAGGCGGGTTGGTGAACTGGCGGTAGTTCTTGCCGTTGCCGCCGGGGCTGACGTCGGAGTAGGTCCACTGGGGGCGTGTGACCTTGACCAGGGCGCTGGAGAGGCCGCCGGCATAGATCACGTTGTGATCCAGCGGATCGGGAGCGACGGAGCCCGCCTCACCGGCGGGCATGGGATACCAATCGAAGGGCGTGATTTCGCCAAGGCCGCCGCGGCTGGCGACGGCGACGGCGCCGGAGTCCTGCATGGTGGCATAAACCCAGTAGGGGTACTCGAAGCCGGTGGCGATGCGGTAGACCTGGGCGGTGGACTGGTTGTACCAGGGCGACCAGGTGGCGCCGTGATCGAGGGAGACGGCGGCGCCCTGGTCGCTTCCCAAAAGGATGCGGTCGGGGTTGGTGGGATCGATCCAGAGGTCGTGGTTGTCGTCGCCGCCGGGGGCTCCCTTGAAGGAGGCGAAGGTTTTGCCGCCGTCGGTGGAGCGGTACATGGAGGTCTGCATGACGTAGACGAGATCGGGGTTGTGGGGATCCACGTAGACGCCGCAAATGTAGTCGTTGCCGGTGATGCGGCGGTCGGTGGTGGATTTGACCCAATTTTGGCCGCCGTCGTCGGAGCGGTAGAGGCCGAAGCCACCGACGAGGAAGACGCGCTGGGAGTGGGTGCCCTGGGCGACGGCGACGGCGGTGCGTCCGGTGAGGGTCGGCAGACCATGGCCGGTGATTTCCTGCCAAGTGGCGCCTTCGTCGGTGGATTTATAGAGGGCGGTGCCGTTGATAGGAGGACGGGGGACGCCGGGATTGGGATTGTAATGAAGATAGGTGGTCGCGAATACGACGGTGGGATCGTCGTAGGTCGAGGCGAGGGAGCGGGCACCGGTGACGTCGTCGCGGAAGAGCGTTTGGGTCCAGGTGGCGCCGCCGTCGGTGGAACGGAAGACGCCACGGCTGTCGGATTTGAAGTGGTAGTCGCCCTGGGCGGCGGCGAGGATGAGGTCGGGATTTTTTGGATCGACAAGGACGGCGGCGATGCGGTGGGTGTGGAGGAGTCCGGACTGGCGCCAGGTGCGGCCGGCGTCGGTGGATTTGTAGAGGCCGTTGCCTTCGTTGAGGGAAAGTCCGGTGATGAGGTCGCCGGTGCCGGCGTAGATGATGTTGGGGTCGGAGGGGGCGACGGCGAGCGAGCCGATGGAATCTACTTCGTGGACGGAATCGAAGATGGGGCGCCAGGTGATGCCGGCGTTGTCGGTTTCCCAGACGCCGCCGTCGGGGAGGCCGATATAGAACTTACCGGGCTGGCCGATGACGCCGGTGACGGCGCTGACGCGTCCGGCGCGGATGGGGCCGATGTTGCGCCAACGGAGGGAACTGTAGAGATCGGGCGATTGGGCGGCGAGAGCGAAAGCGAAGGCGGCGATGACGGCGGGGAGGGCGAATACCTGGGTGCGTCGCATGGGCGTAGAGTAGCAGGGAATGCTGTGCTAGTCTGCGAGGGATGATTGGCGCCGTAATCTCACATTATCGAATTGAGGCAGAGCTGGGTTCGGGGGGCATGGGAATCGTGTACCGGGCGCAGGATCTGCGGCTGGGGCGCGGGGTGGCGCTCAAGTTTTTGCCGGCGGCGCTGGGGCGGGATGCGGCGGCGCTGGAGCGGCTGCGGCGGGAGGCGCGGGCGGCGTCGGCGCTGAATCATCCGAACATTTGCACCATTCATGACATAGGCGAGGACGCCGAGGGGCGGGCGTTTCTGGTGCTGGAGCTGCTCGAGGGCGAGACGCTGCAGGCGCGGCTGCGGCGGGGATCGCTGGCGACGGGCGAGGTTTTGGAATTGGGCATTGAGACGGCGGCGGCGCTGGAAGCGGCGCACGCCAAGGGGATTGTGCACCGCGATCTGAAGCCGGCGAATATTTTTCTTACCCGGGAGGGTCATGCCAAGGTGCTCGACTTTGGGCTGGCCAAGCTGCTGCCGTCGCACGCGGCGGCTACAGCGGGCGAAGACGCGCCGACAGCGGCGGGGCTGGGAGCGAGCGAGCTGACCCAGGCGGGCGCGGCGCTGGGGACGGTTGCGTATATGTCGCCGGAGCAGGCGCAGGCCGAGCATGACTACCAGGCGTGGGAGCGGACCTATCCCAACGATCCCCTCCCCTTTGGCAATGAATGCGCGGTGGCAAGCCACTTGGATCCGCCGAATGAAATTAATCCAGGTTGCAACGCGGCATTCAAATTGGATCCGAACAACGTGGTCTACGTCGCCAACTGGGCGATTGGTCTGGCGGTGGCCGGGCGGCGCTCGGAGAGCGAGGCGGTTTTTGCCGACGGCCTAAAACGGTGGCCCGACAACCTCAACCTGCACGAAACCCATTACGAGGCCGGCATTCAATTTCAGGACGCAACGACACTGGCGAGTGAAACAGCCTGGCTCGGGGCGCGCGGCAACGGGGGAATGTTTCGCAATTTCAACGCGGCGGCGGCGAGGAACGCAGGTGAGTTGGGGAAGCAGGAGGCACTCTTACAGCAGAATGAGGCGGCGGCGGCCGGCAATCCGTCGGCAGCAGCCGGGGATGAACTCAACATCGGCATGGGGAAGGCATGGTATGGACAGCACGCGGAAGCAGAGGCGGCAGCGGATCGGGCTCTGAAAATCTCGCGCGATCATGGTTCCGTGACCGCGGCCGCCCTCATTTATGCCGCGGCCGGCGACGTGGTTAAAGCGAATGCCCCCATGGCGGAACTTGATCGGAGTGTTGGACAACAGAGCTTTTACCGGATCATTGGAATGGCGGAGATTCGCGCCGCGGTGGCGCTGGCGCAGCACCAGCCGGCGCAGGCGATCGCCGCCCTCGTGTCGGTGGAACCCTACGAAGCCGGCGACCTCGGCATCGGCTTGCCAGCGTACCTTCGCGGAATGGCGCTGATACAGGAAGGGCAGGGCGCGGCGGCGTTGGCGGAATTCCAAAAGGTTGTAGGGCTGCCGACGGAGACGGAGTTTCCCGTGTTGGCGCGGCTGGGGACGGCGCGGGCGCAAGTGATGGCCGGGGACATGGCGGGGGCGCGAGCCACGTATCGCGCAGTCTTGGAACAGTGGAAAGACGCCGACGCCGGCGTGCCGGTAATCGTAGCGGCGCGGGCCGAGTACGCAAAATTGCGTTAGGCCGTATAGAAGCGGTTGTCGCCGAGGGATTCGTTTTGCCGGCGGAGTCCGGCGGCACGGAGCTGCGTGTCTAATGAGTCGGAGGAGGAACCGGCGGCGCGCAACCAGGGTTCGTTGAATTCGCACAGAATGGCGCCGATGCGGCGCTCGGACAGGAGGCGTTGGGCACCGACAAGTATCTGGGGTTCGGATCCCTCGACGTCGAGTTTCAGGAAATCAATTCGTTCGAGCCCGAGGCGGATGGCTTCGCGATCGAGTGTGCGGATTTCGACCCTGACCTGGCTGCTGGCGGCATGCGGCACAAGGGTGGGAGTGTGATTGCCGGAGGAGGGATTCCAGTACAGGGTTAACTCATCCTGGCACGCGCCCAGGCCCGAGCCCACCACTTCGACACGGGGCCAGTGATTGGCGGAGACGAGGCGGCGCAACTGGGGCAGGGCCTGAGGGCTGGGTTCATAGGCGATGACGCGACCGGTGGGTCCGACGCATTGGGCGGCCAGGGCGGTGAAGTAACCGGCGTTGGCGCCACCGTCCACGAAAGTCATTCCGGGACGGAGAAATCGGCGTACGAGGCGAGTTTCCGCCAATTCGAACGTGCCCTGGTAAAGCTGGCGCTGGATGTATTCGCTTAAGTCAAGTTGAAAACTTGCACCGGCAATGCGAGCGGCGCGCTGGCCATAGTGGGGCGAAAGGCGCTCCATCATGCGGCGCTTGCCGGGCCAGCGCAGGGGGCGGAGCGCGGTGACGAGCGCGTTGGGGAGCACGGGGTATTGTACGCCGCCGGGGATTTATAATGGCGGCGAGGTGACCTATGGCGGTGCTGCGACGAATTGGTCCGGGATCGGTATTCAAGGTCGTGCTGATTACTTATTTATTGATCGGCGTCATTATGGCGGCGATTCTGGCGCTGGTCAGTGCTTATGTCACGCCGAACCCGTATGTGGGAGTGCTGGGGCCGTTTGTATTTCTGGTTATTCCGATCGCTTATGGATTGGTGGGAGCGATTGCCGCAGTGATCGGGGCGGCGCTCTATAACATTGTTGCCGGCTGGGTGGGCGGGGTCCGATTTGACGTGCAATAGACGCAAAACCGGCTTGGGGTCCAATCCCCCAAGCCGGCTTTGTGTTGGTAGTGCGATCGTGCTTACTGGCTGAGGCTATTCTTCAGGATTTTGATTTCGACGGTGCCACCGGCGGTGTGACGGGTGGTAGTGGTGGCGTCGGCGGATTGGTTCATCTGCGCCGGGGTGGCGTTGCCCATGCCCATGGTGTAGATGCGGTAGAGCGGCAGGTTGTGGTTCAACACCATGTAGCGGACCACGGTATCGGCCAAATCCTGACTGGCGGCTACGCCGGCTTGGCCCTTGCGGGTGGAGTAGGCGGTGACTTCGACGACGTACCCTTTTTGGTTGTCGAGGCCGCTGAGGAAGGTGTCGAGCTGTTGCTGGGCGGATTGGTTGAGCTTCGCCGGACCGGGCTTGAAGTGCAGCTCGGCGGTTTGCGCCACCTGATACTGATCAATCGAGCCGAGCTTGGTGTTGACGGAGCCGACTTGATCGTTCAGTTGCGCGGCTTGCTGGGAATCCTGCTGCACCTGCTGTTGAGCCTGATCGGCAGTCTGGGCGGCCTGCTTGGCTTGATCGTTGGCGGCAGCAATACCTTCCTTGCTGCGGGCATCAACGTCGGAGATGGACTTGGCGTTGGCGGCAGTCAGGCCGTCGAGCTCGTTGGTACGATCGCGGATGGGCGAGAGCTGGCCTTCAACGTACTTTTTGCGCGCGAACGGGTTCATCCGGCCCCAGAAACCCTGGCGGACGGGCGGGGTGAGGGGCGCGCCTGAAGCTGTAGCCTGCGCGGCCGGGGTGGTCGAGGAGGCGGGCTGGGCGGCAGGCTGCTGGGAACTCTGCGGCGAAGTAGCCTGCTGGGACTGCTGGGGTTGGGTCGGCTGCGTGGTTTGGGCGGCGAGCGGCAGCGCCAGGAGGGCGGCTAAGGCGCTGGCGGCAAAAATGGCGGGAGTGTAATGCCTGGACATGGTATTGGTCCTCATCTAAATTACCTACACGTTGGATGCCAAACTGATTTTTGGCTGGTGTATTCTTGGGGTGTAGTGGGAGGAAACGAATGCTGATGATGCTGTTTGTGGTGGCGGCGGTAGCGATGCGGTTTTTACCGCATGCCTGGAACTTTACGCCTGTAGTGGCAATGTTGTTACTGGCCGGGGCATTCATGAAACGCAAACAGCTATGGGTGCCGATTGTGGCGTTAATGGCGAGCGACTTCGCGATGAACCTTTGGGTTTATCGGACGCCAGGAGCGCTGGATCAGTACTTCAGTTGGTCGGCGTACTTGATCATCTTGGGGGTGGCGCTTTGGGCGCTTCCGGGCCGAGTCAAGTGGATGCGTGTGGGGGCGACGACCATTGCTGGTTCATGCATTTTTTTCCTGATCAGTAATTTTGGCGTGTGGGCGAGCGGAACACTGTATCCGCGCACCATGACTGGATTGATCACTTGCTACGGCATGGGCGTGCCGTTTTTCCGCAATGCGGCGCTCGGCGACTTGCTTTATGCGGGGGCGTTTTTTGGCGTGTATGCGCTGCTAACCCAGCGCCAGCCGGTACCGGTTGCAGGCTGAGCGGGCGCGGCTGATTTGGAATCCGGTGGCGGGGCGGCGGCCCCGGCAGCGGAAGGCAGAGGTGGCGCGCGCGGCGGAGATTCTAGGGCAGGGCGGCTGGCAGGTTGACTGCCGTGAGTCGGACGCGGTCAGGGGCGCGCGCGCGGCGGCGCAAGCGGCGGTAGACGAGGGATTCACCTACATTATTGGTTGCGGCGGCGATGGAACGCTGCGCGAGATTGCGGACGTCGTGGCGCGGGCGGGCCAGGAAGCGCCGGCGTTGGGCGTGCTGCCCATGGGGACAGCGAATGTACTGGCCGCGGCATTGGGGTGTCCGCGCGAAGCGGGAGCCGCGGCGCGATGGCTGCTGCGGGCGCGACGAACGAAGATGCTGCTGGGCGAGGCGCGACGGGGCGATCGCGTCGATACTTTCCTGTCAGTGGCAAGCGTCGGATTGGACGCGGAAGTGGTGCGGCGGATCGGGGTCGAGGCCAAGCGCAAGTGGGGCAAGCTCGCGTATGCCGAGTGCGCCTTGCGCACAATGGCAGGGTACTTCCCCCGGCCGATCGAGTACTCGGGCGGAAGCGCTGACGGGATTATTTTTGGCCTGACGGGATTCTACGGCGGCCGCATGCGTCTGGGCGCGGTGCACGCGGGAGCGCCGATTGTACTGGCGCTGCGCGGGGGGCGCCGTCTTCTGTGCGCGCAGGCGCTGGCTCTGGCTACGGTGGGGCTGGAACGGGGGCCGGGAGTGACGCGGCTGGTCGCAGAAGAGCTCGAGGTTACGACGCCCGGTATTGCGGTACAGTTGGACGGCGACACGGCCGGAGTGACACCGCTGAAGCTGGGAGTATCCGAACGCTGGATCGAGGTACTGGGATGAGCGAGTCAACGACAGCAACTTCGAAGCATGGCCTGGTGCGGGCCATGGGACTTTGGGACGTCATCCTTTTTAACATCGCGGCGGTGTTGGGGCCGCGCTGGGTGGCGACGGCGGCGCACACGGGGCCGAGTTCCATTGGATTGTGGCTGACGGCGGCGGTGTTGTTCTTTCTACCGTCCTCGCTGGTAATTGTCGAGTTGGCGACGCGGTTCCCGAAGGTGGGGGGAATTTATGCCTGGACGCACGAGGCATTTGGGCCCTTCCATGGATTTGTATCGGGATGGGCCTACTGGACGTACTCGATCGTGTACTTCCCCGCCCTGCTCAACGCGAGCGTGGCGATGTCGGCGTATATGGGCGGTCCGAAGTTTGCCTACCTGGCCGAGAACAAGAATTTCGTGATGGTGGGATCGCTCGCGATCCTGGCGCTGGCGGTGGCGATGAACATCGTGGGCGTGCGGATCGGCAAATGGCTGGAGAACGCCGGCGCGATTGGGACGTATATTCCGCTGGTGCTTCTCGTCGTGTTCGGCGCGTGGTTCGCCACTCGATTTGGGATGACGACGCATATTTCCGCCCGCAGCCTGGGCATGACGGTGAATTGGGGCACGATCAACTACTGGTCGCAGATCGCCTTTGCCTTTAGCGGGCTGGAGGTGATTTGCTTCATGAGCGAGGAGATACGCGATCCGGAGAAGACCTTTCCGCGGGGAATTTTCGGGGCGGCGATTGCGATTGTGACCATTTATGTATTGGGGACGGTGGGGACGCTGGCCATACTGCACCCCGGGCAGGTGGACATCAGAGCCGGAGCGATTCAGGCACTGACCACGGCGGCGGGGCAGTTTGGTCTGGCATGGATCGCCATTATCGTGGCGGCGCTGCTCGCGGTCGGCAATATCGGCGGCGTGGGAGCGACGGTGGCTGGGGTGGCTCGGGTGCCGTTTGCGGCGGGCATCGACCGGTATATGCCAAAGGCATTTGGAAAGATCCACCCGACCTGGCGAACGCCGTGGGTGGCGATGCTGGTGCAGGGGGGGGCGGCGGCGCTGCTGCTGATCATTAGCCAGATCGGGGGCACGGACGCGACCAGCGCTTACCAGATCTTGGTGGACGCGACCACGATTCTGTACTTCATCTCGTTTCTTTACATGTTTCTGGCGGTGATTCGGATGCGGCACCGGCCGGACCGCGGACGGCCGGGACAGACGCTGATCCCGGGCGGTTCGGTGGGCGTGTGGATTTGCGGTTTGCTCGGGTTGGGGATCACGATCCTGGCGATTGTAATTTCGCTGATTCCGCCGAACGATATCGAGGGATCGCGGACGATGTTCGAGGTCAAGGTGGTTGGTATCTGCGTGCTGCTGATTGTCAGCGGGCTTGTCCTCTATTGGCGCAAGGGTCTGCGCGGGGTTGTCGAAACAAGATAAAATAGATTCATGGCTCTAGTGGCCGATGCGGGCTGCGATTTAGAGAATTATCTGCGGTATCCGGACGAGCGTCTGGATGGCCGCATTGCCGCCTTGCGCGCGGAGTTGGGGGCGCGCGTGTTGGTACTGGCCCACCACTACCAGCGGCAGGAGGTGGTGCGGTTTGCCGACTTCCGGGGCGATTCGCTGCAACTTTCGCGCCGGGGCATGGAGCATCCGGAAGCGGAGTTCATTGTGTTCTGCGGTGTGCATTTCATGGCCGAGAGCGCCGACATTCTCAGGGCCGACCACCAGCAGGTCATCCTGCCGGACTTGAATGCGGGCTGTTCCATGGCCGACATGGCGGAGTTTCCGCAAGTGCGGGATTGCTGGGAGCAGTTGCAGGAATTGGGCTTGGCGGAGCAGTTCATGCCGATCACGTACATGAACTCGACCGCGGCCATCAAGGCTTTTTGCGGTCAGAATGGCGGGCTGGTGTGCACGTCATCGAACGCGCCGGCGGCATTCCGGTGGGGATTCGCGAAGCGCCCCAAGGTTTTCTTTTTGCCGGACCAACATCTGGGCCGGAACACAGGGGTGAAGCTGGGGCTGAAACTCGAGGAGATGGTGGTTTGGAATCCGCGGCTGGCGCTGGGCGGGAACACGCCCGAGGCGCTACGGGCGGCGCGCGTATTGCTATGGAAGGGGCACTGTTCGGTGCATCAGCGGTTTTTACCCGAGCACGTGGATCGCTGGCGGGAGGCGGAGCCCGGGATCAAGATTTTGGTGCATCCGGAGTGCTCGCATGAGGTGGTGCGGAAGGCGGATCTGATCGGCTCGACCGATTTTATTATCCGGCAAGTGAGTCAGGCGGCACCGGGAACACGCTGGGCCATCGGGACCGAACTGCACCTGGTGCATAGACTGGCGGAGGAGTATCCGACGCAAATTATCTCGCCACTCGATAATGACGGCTGCCCGGTGTGCTCGACCATGTTCCGGATATCGCCCCAGCATTTGGCCTGGGTGCTCGACAATCTGACGCAGGGGCAGGTGGTCAATCGCATTGTGGTCAAGGACCAGGTGAAGCACTGGGCGCGGGTGGCGCTGGAGCGGATGCTGGAGTTGAGCCACCATGCGGTTAGTCAGGGCGTTCCTCAAATCGGGGCGCCGGCGGGGCACTAGATGGCGGAGCGGACCTTTACGTTGAGCGAAGCCCAGGGGCTGCTGCCCACACTGTCGAGCCTGGTGCAGGGCGCCATGCGACAACACCAGGAACTGACCGCAATTGATGCCGAGTTTCAGGCGCTGATCAGCCGGATACTTTTGTCGGGCGGGGTACAGATTGATCCGATTCGCACGAGCCGGCTAAAGATGGAGCGCGAGCGCGGGGCGCAAAAGCTCGAAGACACGCTGGGCGAGATTGCCGCCTCGGGAGCGCAACTGAAAGACATCGAACAGGGGCTGTTGGATTTTCCGTGCGTGGTCAAAGGCAAGGTGATCTTGCTGTGCTGGAAGCTGGGTGAGACCGCGATTGAGCATTGGCACGGGACCCATGAAGGATTCGCCAACCGGAAGCCGCTCGATCCGTCGTTATACGCGCGGGAAAGGCTGAATTAAATCTGAGGGCGGTTTTGCAGCGTGTGACGTCGGCGAAGGTCGAGGTCGCCGACGCGGTCGTGGGCGCGATCGGCGCCGGGTATGTAGTGCTGGTCGGGGTTGAAACCGGCGACGCTCAGACTGATGTCGAATACATTTGCCGGAAGATCGTCGGACTGCGGCTATGGACGGACGAAGCGGGAAAGATGAATCTGCCGCTGGGTGATCGAGCGGTATTGTTGGTTTCGCAGTTCACACTGCTGGGGGACACGGCGCGGGGCATGCGGCCCAGCTTTGATCGCGCGGCGCGACCGGAGGAAGCGCGACGGTGGTATGAGAGTCTGATTGAACAGCTACGGGGAGTAGGGGTAACTGTCGCCACTGGAATCTTTCAGGCCGATATGCGGGTAGAGCTGGTGAACGACGGCCCGGTAACCGTTCTAATTGACAGCCGTGTCTAATTAGCCACGCTGTGTGTCTGTAAATCATAGCAAATAAAGCCAGTTAGCGTGCGAGGATTGTAGCGATGGGATACGAGCGCACGCTGGGGGCAGCGACCACCACGTCGGGCATTGGCCTGCACAGCGGGACCAAGGCGGCGCTACGCCTCTTGCCGGCGGCGGCGGGGAGCGGCATTCAGTTCCGGCGGGTGGACCTGGACGGGTTTGTGGTTGAGGCGCGCTCGGCGAATATTGCGCGGGTGAGCTATGCCACGAGCTTGATGAAGAAGGGCGTGTTTATTTCAACCACCGAGCATTTGCTTTCGGCACTGGTGGGGGCGGGAATTGATAACGTCGTGGCGGAGATTGACAACCTGGAGGTACCGATACTGGACGGCAGCGCGCTTCCCTTCATGACGATGATTGACGGAGCCGAGGTGAAGCGGCAGGGGCGGACGCGGCGGGTGGTGAAGATCGTGAAAAAAGTTGAGATGCGAGAGGGGGAAAAGTTTATCGGGGTCTATCCAGCCGGGAGCTACCGGCTGCATTATGCAATCGATTTTCCGCACCCGATGATTGGAAGACAGGAATTTTCGATGGAGCTGACGCCGGAGGCATACCGGCGCGAGGTGGCGCCGGCGCGGACGTTTGGGTTCTTGCAGGATTTTGCGGCGATGCGGCGGCAGGGATTGATTCGTGGCGGGAGTTTGGAAAACGCGGTGGTGCTGGATGAACGGCGGGTGGTGAATGGCGAGCTGCGGTACGGCGATGAATTCGTGCGCCACAAGATGCTCGACTTGATTGGGGACTTGGCGCTGCTGGGAGCGCCGCTGCAGGCGGAGGTGGTGGCCGACCGCGCGGGACACGCGCTACACACGGCGCTGGTGAAAAAGCTGCTGGCGGACCATAGTTTGTGGGAGTTTACGGAGGTGGAAGAGCGGCATGAAGCTCCGCCCCAAGCGGCGGGCTATGCAACAATAATGTCGGAGAAGACTACAACTCTATGAGCGAAAAAACGATGGACGGGAACGAAACCAATCCTTGGGCGGCGCAGGCGGCGCGGTTCAATCTGGCGGCGCGGAAGTTGGGGCTGGAGGAAGGGATCACGAAGATCCTGAGCTATCCGGCGCGGGAGATCACGGTGCACATTCCGGTGACGATGGACGACGGCCGGATCGAAGTATTCACCGGGTACCGTGTCCAACACAGCGAAGCGCGGGGGCCGGGCAAGGGAGGGATTCGTTTTGACCTGGGGGTCACGCTCGACGAAGTGCGGGCGCTGGCGAGTTGGATGACGTGGAAGTGCGCGGTGGTCAACATTCCGTTCGGCGGGGCCAAGGGCGGCGTGATCGTGGATCCGCATGTGCTGTCGCAGACCGAGCTGGAGCGGCTGACGCGGCGTTACACGGCCGAACTGGTGGAGTTCATTGGACCGGAGCGGGACGTTCCGGCGCCGGACGTGAACACCAACGAGCAGGTGATGGCGTGGGTGATGGACACGTATTCGATGCACAAGCGGCAGACGGTCAACGCGGTCGTGACCGGCAAGCCGCTGGCATTGGGCGGATCGGAAGGGCGGCGGCAGGCAACCGGACGCGGCTGCAAGATTGTCTGCGACCGGGCGATCGAGCGCCTGAAGATGACCAAGGCCAAGACGCGGGTGATTGTGCAGGGCTTCGGCAACGTGGGCAGCAATGCCGCCGAACTGATGGCCGAGGACGGTTACCTGGTGACCGGGGTGGACGAGTACGATGGCGGCATTTACGATCCCAAGGGATTGGACATCAAGGCGCTTTTGAAGCATCGGGAAGCGAAGAAGACGATTCAAGGGTTTGCCGGGTCGAAGACGTTGAAGGCGCGCGAGCTGCTGACGATGGATTGCGACATCCTGATACCGGCGGCAACTGAGAATCAGATCACCAGCCAGAACGCCGACCAGATCAAAGCCAAGATTGTGTGCGAAGGAGCGAACGGGCCGACGACGGCGAAGGCGGACGACATTCTGCAGGCCAAGGGCATTTTTGTGATTCCCGACATTTTGGCCAACGCCGGCGGCGTGACGGTGAGTTACTTCGAGTGGGTGCAGGACCGGCAGGGGTACTTCTGGAAGGAAGCGCTAGTCAACGAGAAGCTGCAGGAGATCATGGACGAAAGCTTCGCGGCGGTCGTGGCCTACGCCGATCAGCACCAGGTGAATAACCGCATAGCAGCGTATATGCTGGCCATCGACCGGGTGGCGGCGGCGATACGACTGCGCGGGATCTATGCCTAAGAGGCAAGCCTCTTTATCATCCAAACCGACGCGGCTCGGCGATGCCGGGCCGCACTCGAAACCGGCGGCGACGACGGAAGGGGGGCGCGATACCTCGAGGCCGGAACGCGCCGTATTGGGTGATCGCGGAGCAGAGCGGGTGCGAAGCGGGCATCCATGGGTATATGAAGGCGACATTTTAGGGCTGGCGGGGGCGGGTCCGGTGCGGGTCGAGGACCGGCGCGGGCGGGAGCTGGGGGTTGCGGATGTCAGCCCGCGGTCGAAAATTCGCCTCAGGATGCTCACGCGCGAAGCCGGCGCCGTCATTGACGAAGCCTGGCTGCGGGGGCGGATTGCACGCGCGATTGAGTACCGGAAGAAAGTTGTCAGCGGGAGCGACGCCTGCCGGCTGGTGGCTTCAGAGGCGGATGGGTTACCTGGGTTAATCGTTGACCGGTACGGGGACGCGCTGGTGTTGCAGACGCTCACGGCGGCGATGGACGCGCGACAGACGGCGATTGTGGCGGCGCTCGAGGCCGAACTGATGCCGCGCGTCATGGTGGAGCGGAATGAGGCCAAGGTTCGGTTGGCGGAGGGGCTGGAGCTGCGGTCGGGATTGCTGCGCGGCAGAAAGAGCCAGGTTGAGTGCTCGATCAACGGACTGAAGTTCGGGGTGGATTTGCTGGAGGGACAGAAGACGGGCGGATTTCTCGACCAACGGGAGAATTGGGCGGCGGCGGAGCGGTACGCAAAGGCGTTTGGGACGCGGCGGGCACTCGACGTATTCACGTATCAGGGCGGGTTCGCGATGCATGTGGCGCGCGCCGGAGCAACGGTGCAGGCAGTGGATAGCTCACGCTCGGCACTGGAGGTTGCCGATGCCAATGGAGCACGGAACGGGATGCCGGAGATTGACTGGATTGAGGCGAACGCCTTTGACCTCTTGCGCGATTACGACGAGCGGGGCGAGCTGTTTGATCTCGTGGTGCTCGATCCGCCGGCGTTCGCGAAGTCAAGGAGCGCGGTGGAGGCGGCGATTGGCGGGTACAAGGAAATCAACTTAAGGGCGATGAAGCTGCTGCATCCGGGCGGGGTGCTGGTGAGCTGTTCTTGCTCGCACCACGTATCGGAAGGGCGATTTCTGGAGATGCTGCTGGCGGCGGCGGTGGATGCGCGGCGGGAGCTGCGGCTACTGGAGCGGCGTGGGCAGGCGGCAGATCATCCGGTGCTGATGGGGATGCCGGAGTCTGGGTACCTCAAGGTCGCGATCGCTGTAGCAACCTAGAAGTGCTTGATGGCGATGGTTCCGTTGGTGGTTTCGAGATGAAGAACGGGGCCTGAGGTGGAGGGTGGGAAGTCGTTATTGACGTCGCCATTGCGCGAGGTGGCCTCGAGTGTAAAGCGGCTGGAGGGCGGGAGATTGAGGCGGATATCGGCGTCGTGATTGGAAACGGTGATGGGGGCGACGACCGGGGCGGAGGTGGAGAGGCTGACGGATTCGTTGCGGTTGTCAACTTGCAGCGGACCGGTGAAGGAACGGATTTCAATTTCCTCGTCGCGGGTGCGGAGCTGGAGGTTGGCGACATCGGAAATGGTGATGTTGCCGGCGCCGTAGGTGGCCGATCCGTTCAGCGCGGTCGCGCTCATGGCGGTGCGGGAGCTATTGAAGGTGAGACCGCGCGGCAGGTTGCGGAAGCTAAGATCGCCGACGAACTGGCCCTGAAGGGAGGTCTGACCCAAAACGTTGGAGACGCCGATGTCGTCGCCGGTACCGGTAATCGAGACGTTGCCGGTGACCTGATCGATGCTGACGCTGTCGTGCTCGCTGGAAACGTGAACGGTCAGGTTGGCCTTCCAATTGGCAATGGTGAAATCGCCGTTCTGCAGTTGGACGGAGAGCGGCGTGTCGGACGGGAGGGTGAGTTTGAGGTCGGCCTCGATGTTGCCGGTGGAGGCATCGCCGGCGGGCAGGATGACGAGATCGCCGCCTTCGTGCCGGATGAGGGGCTGAGCGTCGCGGAAGCGGGATTGGGCCTCGGATTGTCCGTCGGCGCGGATGGTGTCGGAGACGGCAGCCGCGGCGGCACCAGGCTGCCCGGCCACCACCGTCACGTCCCCGCGGTAACCGCGGATGAGAACCGACTCACCGGGGGCAATGGCCGCATTGGCGGAGGCGGAAAAGGTGAAGGGCTGGAGGAAGGGATTCCAGTCGCCGACGTGGACGCCCATGTAGTCGGCCATGTGGGAGCGCTGGAAGCGGTAAAGACCGCTGAAAGCAAGGCCGAAAACAACGATGAGGAGGACGGCGAGGATTTCACCTCCCGACATGCCAGGGCGAGCCTGGTTGGGGAGGGCGTAGTGTTCGACCAGACGGGTGAGGCCCCACACAATCAGCAGCAGGGGCCAGTAGTGGGCCAGCCAATCGCCCAGCGGAACCGCGGGCAGAAGGTGGCGAATGAGCATGAGGACGCCCAACACGATGAGCAGTAAGGGAACAAAGACGCTGCCTCGGGGCTGGTGCGGGCGGGTCAGGTCGCGCGGCGCGGCATAGAGCAGAAGCTGGAGCACACCGCCAAAGATCAGGAAGCAGGCGACCATGGCGGCGACGTTGAAGCTGGGACGCGCCATGTGGATGGTGAGCAGCACGCCGATGGCGATGAGCACCAGGGGCGCGACCAGGCGACGCAGTTGGCATGCGGCGCAGCGACAGTAGTTGGGGACGGGGACGGGCATGGATAGGTCCTTAGCTGGCCGGCGTTGCGTTCTTGTTGTGGCGGAGGAGGAGATATACGCCCACAGCGATGAGGATTACGGGCCAGAAGTAACGGGAGAAATCGTAGTAGAAGAAACCGAGGCTGCGAAGCAGGAAGATGGCTCCGATGGCGATGAGCACAATGGCGGCAACGGGTGCGTTGACGGCGCCGGGGGCAATGTTGAGGAAATCTTCCACCGGGATGCCGGACTGGATGGCGCGGGCGCTGCGGTAGGAGTCGATCACCATGTAGAAATAAAAAGCGGCGATCCCGAGACCGGTGAAAACGCCGATGGTGTCGTTGTTGCTGCTGTTGGCCATGGCGATGAGGAAACAGAAGACCACCACCTGGACGAAGGCCTTAAGGTACTGGCCGTTGTAGATGGCGCCAACGCCGGGGATGAAGCCCAGGCACAGAGCGATGCCGGGGTTGGGGGCGTGGGGATTGGCAGGATATCCGGCGGGAGGAACGGCAGCGCCTGGCACCTGAGCAGCGGGGGCAGGGGGGCGGAGGAGGCAATCCTGGCAGTAGATGACGCCATAGATGTCGCGCTGCTCTTCGGGATTGAGCGGGCGTCCGCAGGTTCGGCAGAAGGCTGTTGGTGTCATAGGTAGTTACTCGCTGATCAGGAAGGCCAGGTCGAGGGCCGGGTTGTGGGGGGCGCTTTGAGAGTGGTCGTGGGAGTTGGGGGCCGGTGGCGGCTGGCGCATTTGGTGAATCGCGGCTTCGATCTGGTACACGACACGGAGGTCGTTATAGTAGCTGACGCCGCGCGCCCAGGTGCGCCCGACCTGGCGCTCGACAGCGCCAGCGAGCCCGCCGGGGGTGAGGCTGCTGAGCGACACTTGACGCAAATTGACCTGGGCGGTGCTGAGCAAAATCGAGGCGACGAAGATGGACATCGCCAATCCCAGGGCGAAGCGCGGGGAGGAAATCGAGGCCCAGAGGCGTCCGATGACGTTGCCGGTATTCGCCGAGATAGCAGCGCGGTGATGGGATGGCGGAAGAGTCAGCGCGTGGATTTTGGCCAGCAAGCGCGCGGGGGGATCAACCTCGGGGAGAGCGTGCACATGGTCAATGGCGAGGGCGACGGACTCGTGCAACTCACGGCAGGCGGCGCAGGTGTCGAGATGACGGCGCACAGCGGCGGCAACGTCGGGGGCGAGGGTTCCGTCCCGGTACTCGCTAAGCTGGGCCTCGCAGTCGGGGCAGTGGAGGATGGGATTCATTGGGTGGGCTCCGTGGATTGGGTGCTGCCAAGAGTGGGCCGGAGAAGGCGTGCGAGCTCGAGGCGACCGCGGTTGATGCGGGATTTGACCGTGCCTTCGGGCAGGTGGAGAATGGCGGCGATTTCGTTATAGGACATATCCTGGAGATCGCGGAGGATGACGGCTTCGCGCAACTCGGGCGAGAGGCGCACGAGGCAGCGTTGGACGTGTTGATGAATTTCGTTGGAGTAGACGGTGGCGTCGGCGGCGCGGCCGAGGGCGGGGAGCGGGAGAGGGACGAGCTCGCCTTCGGCATTTTCGCTCTCGATGGAATCGGTAAGGCGATCAGCCTTGGAGCGCCGGTAATGATCAATCAAGAGATTGCGGGTGAGGGTGGCGAGCCAGGTTTGGAAGCTGCCGGCCTCGGGGCGAAAACTGGCCAGGGAGCGGAAGACGCGGACAAAGACATCCTGAGCGAGGTCTTCGGCGTCTTCGGCGCGACCGGTAAAGCGGAGGCAGAGATTGAAGACGCGGCGGGAGTGGAGGCGAAGTACCTCTTCCCAAGCGGCGCCATCGCCGGCGATACAACGGTTGACGAGGTCGCGGTCGTTCATGCAGCTCGGAGTTGCCAGAGCCCAGTCGCGTTTAGGCAACGGGTGCACTGCATAGGGATTAGACCATAGGGAAACGGCGCTCACATAAGGAATTACGACAATCGGCCGGGAATGGTTCAGAAAATGGGGACGGTATAATAGTTGGGTCGCGGATGCCACCCTCCCCCTTTACCCGAAAGCGAATCCTCGTCGGCCTGCTGAGTATTGGACTGGTATGGCTGCTGGTATGGCAGTTTCGTCATAATCCGGAGTGGCGGCAGTTTAGCTGGAGCGCGGTATGGGCAGCGACGCAGGCGGCGCGAGGCTGGTACATTTTGGGCGCGGTGGGCATGATTTACGCCAGCTATTTGATCCGCGCGGTGCGGTGGCAGGGCTTGATGGCGCCGCGGGGGCGGTTTTGGCCGGTGTTGAAGGGGACGGTGATTGGATTTACGGGAACGGCGCTACTGGGAAGGCCGGGGGAGTTGGTGCGACCGTATTACATTGCGCGCAAGCACCGTGGGGATTTGTCCCCGCAATTGGCGGTGTGGCTGCTGGAGCGCACGTTTGACATGGCGGGGGTGGTGCTGCTGGTGGGGCTAGATTTAGCGCTCGATCCGCGGATACACATGTTGACGCGCGAGGGCGGGTATCAGCATGCATTTCAGCGGGCGGGGCTATGGTTGAGCGTGGCGATTGTGGTGCTGCTGGTGCTGCTGTATGTCTTCCATTTGAAGTCGAGGCATATTTTGGCGTGGTTGAAGCAGAGGGACGCGGTCCGTCCCTCGGCGATACGGAAGAAGTTGGAGTATTTTTTGGAGACGCTGGCGCAGGGGACGGTGGGATTGACGCGCGGGCGGACACTTTTGGTCGCGATTTTGTTCACGTTGTTGCTGTGGTTCGACATCAGCGGTGCCATTTGGATGGTGGTGCGGGCATATCCGGGCATGCTGCCGACGTTTAGCTTTTCCGAGGCGCTGTTGCTGATGGGGTTGACGGCGATCGGGTCAGTGGTGCAGCTTCCGGCGGTGGGCGGCGGGTTCCAGGTCCTGACGATTTTTGGCCTAACCAAGGTGTTTGGCGCAGACACGGCAGCGGCAACGAGCGCGGCCCTGATCGTGTGGCTGGTGTGCTTCTACGCGATTGCTCCGTTCGGGGCGGGGCTGGCGACGCACGAAGGGGTTTCGTGGCGGGGGATCGAACATGAGGCGGAGGCGAAGGTGCTGGCGGGGTGACGGCGATGGACGAAGTCCGGGTGGACAAGTGGCTATGGGCGGCGCGATTTTTTAAGACGCGAGGGCTGGCGCAAACGGCTTGTGAGTTGGGGCGGGTAAAGCGTGACGGGCAGACGTTGAGGCCGGCGCGCGCGGTGCGGGTCGGGGATCGGCTGGTCATTGCGACCGAGGGCGGGTCGTATGAGGTCGAGGTGGCGGAGTTGAGCGCGATGCGGGGTCCGGCCGCTACGGCGCAGAAGCTGTACCGCGAGAGTGAAAGCGGGCGGGAGCGGCGGCTGCAGGAGACCGAGGCGCGGCGGGCGATCCGGGCGGTGGAGCAGATGCCCGCGACGCGGCCCTCGAAGCGGGACCGGAGACGGCTGGGAAGGCTGCGGGGGGAGTGAGGGGCGCAGGGCACGGCGGCGTCTAGTACCGTAGCAGAATGGAGCCCGAAGTGGAGGTCGAGGGCGGTGCGGGCGCGGGAGACGATTCCGGCGATGGCGTGGATGTGTCATTGATCCGGCGTTTTTTGGCACTCACGCCGGCCGAGCGGCTGGAGTTCCTGGACGACCGTTGCGCCGACATTGAGCGCATGCGGGAGTGGCGAGGCCGTGGAAGGTAGACTGACGGCCTTGCTGCGCGCATTGGTCGAAGCGCGGCTGGAGTTTATCTTGGTAGGTGGACTCCCATCGGGTCCAACTGGCAGACGGCCTAAATATAGCTGGCTTGGATTTGGACCAATACATTCTGTTCAAACAGGAATTGGGCGGTGAACGCTGCTGGAGCGAAAGCGGGAGTAAGCCGCATCCAAGTGGAAATGAAGGAAGTGGGGGCGGAGGGGTTTGTACCGCTACGGGCGGACTTGCCGGAATTGCGCGCAGCGGCGCGGGGGTGCGAGGGGTGTGAGTTGTATCGGGCGGCGACGCAGACGGTGTTTGGCGAGGGGCGGGTGCGGGCGGCGCTCATGCTGGTTGGCGAACAGCCGGGAGACGCGGAGGATCGGGCGGGGCGTCCGTTTGTGGGACCGTCAGGTAAGCTCCTGGATGCTTGTTTGGTTGAGGCGGGTATTGACCGGGGAAACGTCTACGTCACCAATGCGGTGAAACATTTTCGATTTGAGGAGAGGGGAAAGCGGCGGATTCATAAGAAGCCGACAACGGGACAAGTGCGGGCGTGCCATCCGTGGCTGGAGGCGGAGCGGACGGTAGTGAAGCCACGGGTGGTCGTGTCACTGGGGGCGACGGCGGCACAGGCGCTGGCGTTGGTTGAAGGGTGGCCGCCGATCGTAGGTACGCTGCATCCATCGGCGGTGCTGCGGGCGCCGACGCATGAGGACCGAAGCCGGATGCGGAAGGAGCTGGTAGGGGCGCTCAAGCGGGCCGCGAAGTTGTCAGGCAGTTAAGGGCGCCAGGAGGATTTGCCAGACCTGGAGGCGGCGGGCACGAAAGGCGGCGGCGGAGGCGAGCAGATAATAGCGCCACATGCGGCAGAAGCGCTCGCCGTACTGGCGCTGCCAGTCGCTCCAGCGGGCGGCGAAATTAGAGTGCCAGGCCATCAATGTGCGGTCGTAGTCCTCGGCCCAGTTGCGCCAGTCAAGCGGGATGAAGCGGTCTTCGATGGCGTCGCCGAATTGCTGGATCGAGGGCAGGTGGGAGTTGGGGAAAATGTAGCGCTCGATCCAGGGGTCGGTCGAGTGGGAAGAGCGGTTGCCAGCGATGGAGGAGAGGAACATGCGTCCGTTGGGGGTGAGGAGGCGCTGGGCGCATTCGAAGTAAGCGCGGTAGTTGCGGTAGCCGACGTGTTCGAACATTCCCAGCGAGACGATGCGATCGAAGCGGCGCGGGGGGTGGGCGGCGGCGGCGCGGTAATCCTCGAGATGGATTTCGACTGGCAGGCCGGCGCACTCGGCCGAGGCCAATTCGAGCTGCTGGCGGGAGAGGGTGAGGCCGTAGACGTGGGCGCCATAACGCTCGGCCGCGAACTTGGCGAAGCCGCCCCAGCCGCAGCCGATATCGAGTACGGTCATGCCGGGTTCGAGCCTGAGTTGGCGGCAGACGAAGTCAAGCTTGGCATCCTGGGCGGCGTCGAGCGATTCGGCGTTTTGCCAGAGGCCGGTTGTGTACATCATGCGAGGGCCGAGCATCGAGCGGAATAGATCATTGCCGACATCGTAGTGCCGACGGGCGACCTGCACGGACCGCGTGGGAGTCTGGCGGTTGAAGAGCGAGGACTCGAGGCGCAGCAGAAAGGCACGGATGCCGCCGCGGGCACGGTCGAGGGAGGCGGCGAAGGCGTGGTAGAAGAACTGATCGAGAGCGGGGCAGTCCCACCAGCCATCCATGTAGGACTCGCCAAGCCCTAGCGAGCCCTCGCGTTGTACGCGGGCGAAGAACCCGCTGTTATGCACCTGAATATCCCAGGGGCGGTCACCATCAACGGTGATGTCTGCGCTGGCGAGCAATTCGGCGGCGCGCGGGCTCATCTTTGGTATGGATGCCCGTAGCGGAGGTAAAGGCTGGGCAGAATGATCAGATTGAGGAGAGTGGAGGAGATTAGGCCACCGAGAATGACAATGGCCATGGGGAATTCCATAGCGCGTCCGGGGGCATTGCCGCCCAGCGCGATGGGGAGCAGGGCAAGGCCGGTAACGAGCGCTGTCATGAGAATGGGGAGCAGGCGTTCGCGGGCGCCGCGTAGGGCGAGGTCGCGGCCGAACGGCATGCCTTCGAATTGCTGCAGATGATGGTAATGGGTGACGAGCATGATGCCGTTGCGGAGGGTGATGCCGAACAAGGTGATGAAGCCGATCAGAGTGGCGACCGAAATGGGGCTGCGGCTGAGCAGGACGGCGGCGATGCCTCCGATGAAGGCGAGCGGGAGATTGAAGAGCAGCAGAGCGGTGTTGCGTCCGGACTCGAAGGCAGAATAGAGCAAAAAGGCGATGGCCAGTAGCGCGACGGAGCCGAGCCAGGCGAGGCTGCGGACGGCGTCGGAGCGGCTTTGGAACTGGCCACTGTAACGGACGGAGTAGTCCGGCGGAAGGCGCAGACTGGCGGCCAAACGGCTTTGAATGCGGGCGACGAAGCCGGTGAGGTTCTGGCCGCCGAAGTTGGCGGTGACGGCGACCATGCGGGAGCCGGCGGCATGGGTGATGACGGCGAGGCTGGGCACGATGGCGATGCGGGCGAGAGCGGAAAGAGGCACTGGAGTGGTGGCGCCGGGCGCGCGGGCAGGGGTAGCGATAGGAAGCTGGCGGAGGAGATCGAGGTTGTCGGCCACAGGAGTGGGGAGCTTGACGACCAAGTCGAAGTTTTTTTGTCCGTCGTAGATGACGCCGGCAGGGGCGCCGACCAGGGCGGCCTGAACCGCCTGGGTGACCTGGGCGCTGGTGAGGGAGTAGTCCTTGATGGCGGCGCGGTCGATTTGAATCTCGACGGCGGCGGCTTCGATGGGCTCGGCCATTTGCACGTCGAGCGCGCCGGGGACGGCGGTGATGAGAGCCTGCGCCTGGGAGGCGAGCGCTTGCAGCTGGTTGAGGTCGGGGCCGAAGAATTCAACGGAGACGGCAGCGGTGTCGCCGGCGAGGACTTCATTCATGCGTTCAGAGATGTACTGTTCGACCGCCCAGGCGAATTCCGGGTAGAGAGCGGTCGCGTTGTGGACAACGTCTTCGAGCGCGGACTCGTTGTCCTGACCGGGGCGGAAGCGGACGTCGAATTCAGATTGGGAGAGCGAGCTGATGTCTTCGCCGAGTTCAGCGCGGCCGGTGCGCTGGGCGACGGAGGCGACATCGGGGGACGCGAGAAGGCGACGCTCAAAGGCGCGGCCAACGCGGAGGTTTTCGTCGAGAGAGGTTCCGTTGAGGCTGACCATGTGGACGATGGCGGTGCCTTCGTTGAAGCTGGGCAGAAAAGCACCGCCCATGAAGGGAAGCGCGGCGAGCGCGGCGGCGGCGATGAGGAGGGAAAGGGTACCGATGAGGCGGGGATGGGGGAGCGCGCGGGCAGCAAGGCGGTCATAGCGGGACTGAAGCCACAGACTGATGCGATGCTGGGACGGGCGCTGAGCCCGCACGGGCAGCAGCCAGAGGCTGAGCGCCGGGGTAACGGTTAGAGCGACAAGCAGCGAGGAAAGAGTGGCGAGGATGTAGGCTTCGCCCATGGGAGCGAAGATGCGGCCTTCGAGTCCGGTGAGAAAAAATACGGGGAGGAAGACGAGGGCGACGGCGACGGTGGCGTATACGACCGAGCCGCGCACTTCGGCGGAGGCATTGAAGACAACGTTAAAGACGGACTCGGTTGGGGGCGCGCCGCGGAGACGGCGGGTGATGTTTTCCACGTCAATAATCGCGTCGTCAACGACTTCGCCCAAGGCGAGCACGAGCCCGCCAAGTGTCATGGTGTTGAGGGTGGCGCCGGAGTGGACGAGGATGAGAAGCGCAATCAGCAGCGAGAGCGGCATGGCGACGACGCTGATGAGCGCGGTGCGCGGGTCGCGGAGGAAGAGCAGGAGAACCAACATGACGAGCAGGCTGCCTTCGATCATGGCGGTGCGAAGCTCGTGAATGGACAGGCTGATGAAAGTTGCCTGGCGGAACAATCCCGGGGCGAGCGCGATACCGGGAGGCAGATTGCGGGCGAGCGCGGCGATGGTTTGATCCACAGCATTCGAGACTTCGACGGTGTTGGCACCGGGCTGCTTGAAGATTTGGAGGACGACACCCGGCTGTCCGTTGACGGACGCGCCGCCGATGGCGGGCGGGGCGCCCCATCCGATTTGCGCGACGTCGCCAAGTGTGATGGGGACGCCATTGCGGGAGGCGACCACGCTGGCGGCGAGAGCGTTGGGATCGGAGGCGAGGCCGGCGGCGTGGATCACCAAATCCTGACCGGCGGTGTGGAAGTATCCGCCCGCGCCCTGGGTGGAGGCGGCCTGGGTCGCGGTGAGAATGTCACTGAGCGAGAGCGAAAGTTGCTGCAGGCGCTGGGGTGAGACGGTCACCTGCATCTGCTTGGGGCCGTCGCCGAAGACGGTGACATTCGCGACTCCGGGGACCGCGAGGAGACGGGGGCGGAGAATCCAATCGGCAAAAGTTCGGAGGTTGAAGGGATCTTGCGCGGGCGCCGCGGATGTGGAGGTGAGGCCGACGACTTCGAGCAGGCCGATAGCCGAGGTCACGGGCGCAAGCTGGGGGGGATTGACGGTGGGCGGAAGCTGAGCGGCGGCGGTGATGGCTTCGCTGACCTGCTGGCGATCGGTCCAGATATTGGTGGAGTCGGCGAAGTAGACGGTGATGGCGGAGACGCCGACGATGGAGGAAGAGCGCACGTCCACAACGCCGTTGATGCCGAGCAGCGCGAGTTCGAGCGGGGTGGTGACCTGCTGCTCGACCTGGGCGGGGGAAAAGCCGGGGGCTTCGGTTTGAATGACGACTTGCGGGGGGGCGAAATTGGGGAAGACTTCGATGGGCGCGCGACGGGCTGTGTCGATTCCGAATAAAAGGAGAATGGCGGCGAGGGTAAGGACCAGAAGGCGGTGATGGAGGGACCAGCGGATGAGCGCGTTAAGCATCGCTACGTGTCACTCAATGACCTGAATCACCTCGCGCCGAAGCTGGCTTTCGAGCAGGGCGGCGCCGGAGGCCACAACCTGCGCTCCGGGAGCAAGGCCGGAGGCAATGGCAGCGAGCCCGGAGCGGATAAAGTCAACCTGGACGGGTTGCTGACGGAAATGTCCCGCACCGGCAGTGATGAAGACGACGTCGCGGGTAGCTTCATGGACAATGGCGGAAGCCGGGATGGCGAGGTGCGGGCGCGCGGTTTGCTGCCGCAGCACGACGGTCGCGGTCATGCCAGGTCGCAGCCAGGGGACGTTATGAGCGCGGTAGACGATTTCAATGGTGCGAGTGGCGGGATCGGCGACGCCAGTAGAGGTGAGGCGATCGACAACGATGGGGCGGTCGGGGTAGGCGGCGGCGGTGAGAAGCGCTGTGGGGGAATGTTCGGCTGGGGCGATATCGGCTTCGGGAACGGGCACATCGACCCAGACGACGGCGGGGTTGACGATGGTGAACAGCGGTGCGCCGGCCTGGACCAGTTGTCCGGCGGCAAGGTTGACGACGGTCAGAACGCCAGCGACGGGAGCGCGGACTTCGAATTGGGATTGCGGCGAGGTGGGTCCGGCGAGTGCGGCCTGGTAGTGCTGACGCTGGGCCACGGCGTTGGCGGCGGCGGCTTCGGCCTGGGCGGCGGCAGCCTGGTCGGTTTCCCATTGGGCGCGGGATTCGATACGCGATTCGAACATTTGGCGAGAACGCTCGCGGGCGGCGTCGGCGAATTGGACCTGGGCACGGGTGGAGGCGACGTCGGCCTGGGCGGCGGAGAGCTGGGACTGAAGTTGGACAAGTTCGGCGCGGGTGAAATTTTCGTGCACGCGGGCCAGTAGCTGGTTGGCGCGGACGTTGGAGCCCAAGGCGGGTAGGCCGGCGAGAGGAAGCTCGACGTAGCCTTCGACCGGGGCGGAGACAACGGCAGAGGCTCCGGCCGGGGCTTCGATGCTGGCCGGGAGGGTGAGCACGCCGGAGAGCATTTCGACGCGGGCCGGAACAAGTTGCAGGCCGGCGGCCTTTTGCTGAGCGGCGGTGAGGGCGACCACCCCGGGCGGAAGGGTGGAGGCAGGCTTGGGCGGGGGCTGGTCGTCAGGGTCGAACTGCTGGGCGCAGCCGACGGCGAACAGGGCTGCTAGAAGCAGCATGGGCAGGCCAGGAACGCGCGTCATACAACACGTCTGGCACGTTGAAGGCCAATTTAGCGAAATGGTAGGCGCGCGCGGCTGCCGCCGCGCGGCCCGTGTGGCGCGAAGCTAGTTGCCGCCGCCGGGAGCGGCAGCGGCGGCCTTTTTCCCAGTTTCGGCTACTTCGCGCTGGAGTTCGGACATTTCGGCGTCGTGGGGAGCGTCGCCGAGCAGGTACTGGCAGAAATAGTCGGCTTTGCGCCAGAAGAAGTAGTCGGTGTCGCTGGAGTAGGCGTGGCGCTCGCCGGGGAGGACGACCATGTCGAAACGCTTGTTGGCGCGGATCAGGGCGTTGGCCATGCGCATGGTGTTGGCCATGCTGACGTTGTTATCCATATCGCCGGTGGAGAGCATGAGGTGACCCTTGAGGTTGGCGGCGAGATCGGAGTTGCGGTCAATCGAGTATTGGAAGCTGACCTTGCCATCGGGGCCGTCAATTTCCTTGATGCCATTGTATTTTTCCGACCATGTGTCGTTGTAGACGTTATTGTCGTGGTTGCCGCTCTCGGAGACGGCAACCTTGAAAAAGTCGGGGTAGACGAGCATGGCGGCGGTGGACATGAAACCGCCGCCGGAGTGGCCGGTGATGCCGACGCGGTTGATATCGATGTAGGGATAGATCTGGGCCAGTTCCTCGGCGGCGCGCTTTTTGTCGGCAAGGCCGTAGTCGCGGAGATTGCCGTAGCCGTAGGTGTGGTACCACTTGTCGCGCAGCGGGCTGCCGCCACGGTTGCCGACTTCGATGACGATGAAGCCGAACTGGGCGAGGGTCATCTGCGCGCTCTTGGGAGTGAAGTTGGTGGAGACGCTTTCGGTTTGCGGTCCGGGATAGACGTATTCAATCAGCGGGTATTTCTTGTTGGGATCGAAATCAAAGGGCTTGTACATGACGCCGTACAGGTCGGTGATGCCATCGTCGGCCTTGACGGAGAAGGGTTGGGGAAATTTGTATCCGGCGGCGTTGAGGGCGCGGAGGTCGGTGGTTTCGAGCTTGGCGACACGCGTGCCGGCCTGGTCGTAGAGGTCGCTCTCGGGAGCGGAGTCAACGCGGGAAGCGGTGTCGACGAAATAGCGTCCGTCGTCGGAAGCAGTGAGGGCGTGGGCGGCGTTGCCGGTATCGACCATTTTCATGCCAGTTCCGTCGAGCCCAATGCGGAAGAGATGGTTGTAGTAGACGTTCTCGCCGGCTTTATAGCCCATGGCGGTGAAATAGAGAGTGTTGGTCGCTTCATCCACAGCGACGATGTCGTTGGCGACAAATTCGCCCTTGTCGATTTGGTGCTTGAGGGTGCCATCGGTGCCGTAGAGATAGTAATGTCCCCAGCCATCGGTTTCGGCCCAGACGAGGAGTTCGGTGCCGTGATTGATCAGGCGCAGCGGCTTGGTATCAATGTAGACGTTGGCGCGTTCCTGAATGATGGAGTTGACAGTGCCGTCGGAGGTGGCGACGGTGGCGAAATCCACCTTGTGGAGGTCGCGGCTGGTTTCGCTGATGTAGAACTTGTCGTTGGCGCCGCCCAGCCAGATGGCTTCGGGCTGCTGGCCGGCGGGCATGGCGTCGCGTTCGCGGTTGGTGACGCGCTCGGTTTCGATACCGATGTGCTGGTCTTTGAAGCCGGTGAGATTCACCTTGGTGGCTTTTTTGCCGGCCACGTCGAAGACCCACATTTCGTATTGCGGGACGTTTTCTTCGCCAGGCATGGCGTACTTGTAGGTTTCGAGCGTGGGCCGCGGATTGTGGAGGGAGTGGATGACCCAGAGATCGGCGACCTTGCGATCGTCCACGCGGGTGAGGGCGAATTTGCTGGAGTCCTTGGACCAGACGACGCGGATGGCGGCAGTGCGAGGGTTCTTGCTGTTGTCGTGGAGTTTGGGGTTGGGCGGGGTGGCGCCGCGTCCATTGCCGGCGCCGCGGGCGCCACGGCCGGCGGCACCGCCGCCCTGTGTGCCGAGATCCTCGGCGTTGTTATTCATAGGCGGGCGGGCGTAGCTGTAGTCTTTTTCGCCATCGGTTGTGAGCTGGGTCTCGACGATGTTGGTGTCGTTAACATCTTTGAGGGCGAGGGCATAGGAGGCGGCGTCCATCATGTAGAGATTGAAGCCGCGGGCGAAGAGGACGGTTTTGCCGTCGGGGGAGATGGTGGCCCAGGCGGGTTTGCGGGCGGGGGGTTTGAAATCGCCGAGGAGTTTGGCCTGGGAGGTGGCGAATTCGTATTCGAAGTAGACGGCGCGGGTCCCGGCGGGGGGAGCGCCGGCGCGTCCGCCGCGGCCGCCAGTTTGTGCGTCGCCCTGGGCGCCGTCGCCGGAAGCGGCAAGTTCGTCCTCGGATTCTGCGGCAAGGCCGAGGATGACGGCTTCGCGAGGGACATTCAATTGGAACTGGAGAGCGGCGTCGTTGCGGATGAGCTTGACGTTCTCAATCGGCAGGTGTTCGCCGTCGTAGGGGATGCCGGTGAGGCGGGTGAGCTGGGCGGCCAATTGGACGTGGTCGAAGAGCGCGGTTTTGGCGCCCTTGACGGGATCGACCTGGTAGTAGGCGGTGCCGGTCGAGGTCTTATAGCTGTACCAGAACTTGTCACTCGAGGAGAACCAGTGCGGAGTCACCGAGGTGTCGAAGACGAGTTTGTCTACTTTGGCCGCGGTCCAGCGGGCGGCGAGTTCATAGTTGGGCCCGGTGCGCTGGAAGACGAGGGAGGCGGCAGCGGTCGGCGGGGCGGCTTGCTGGGCGGCGAGCGGGGCGGTGAGAGCGGCGAGAATTAACGTAAGTGAGCGGGTGGTGGTCATAGGGAGATACCTCGGGCAATGGGGCAGTATTGCATAGAAGGAAGTGGTTTAGCATCAGGTATGGGAAGCGAGGAATTTCCACTGCGCGGACAGGTGGCGCTGGTGACCGGCGCGGCGCGCCGGATCGGGCGGGCGATTGCGCTGGAGCTGGCGCGGGCGGGGGCGGACATTGGCTTTACTTACCGCGTGTCGGAGGTGGAAGCGCGGGCGTTGGAGAGGGAGTTGGCGGATTTGGGAGTGCGCGCCTGGGGGTTGTGGAGTGATTTACTGGAGCCGGGCGCGGCGGCGGCGGCGGTGGGGGCGATCGTGGGCAAGCTCGGGCGGCTCGATATTTTAGTGAACAACGCCGGGAGGTATGAAGGGGCCGAGTTTGAGCACATCACCGACGCACAGTGGGAGGAGATGTTGGCGACGAATCTCACAGCGCCGTTTGCGATGAGCCGGGAGGCGGTGCCGCACTTACGGCGGGCGGGGCGGGGGCGGATCATTCACTTAACATCGGTGGGAGCCGTGCGGGCGTTTCCAACCCATGCGCATTACTGCGCGTCGAAAGCGGGGTTGGCGCATTTGTCGCGGGCGATGGCGCGAGCGCTGGCGCCGGAGATTCAGGTGAACGCGGTGGCGCCGGGGCTGATTGTCTTTGGCGAGGAGTTGACGGAGTGGGAAGAGCACATGCGGGAGCGGACGCCACTGCAGCGCGCGGGCAGGGCAGAGGATGTGGCGGGCGCGGTGCGGTACCTGGCGACGTGCAACGCGTTTTTGACCGGGCAGACCCTGGTGGTGGACGGCGGTCTATCGCTCGTATGAACCGCGTTTTGCTGATCCATTTCGGGCAGCTCGGTGATTCGGTCATGGCGCTGCCGGCGGCGCTCGCGCTGCGCGCGCATTTCGCCCAGGCTGAGCTGACGGTGCTGGCGTCGCGGGGCGGGCATGAGATATTTCGCATGGCTGGGTTTGACGATATCTGGATGGCCGACCGAGTGCGGTGGAAAGCGAGGCGAACCGCCGCGTTGCCCGAAATTGTGGGGCTGGTCGCGAAGGTGCGAAGGCGGCATTTCGATTTGTCGGTGGATTTGCATTCGTTTCACGAGACCAATTTACTGGCGTGGGCGGGAGGAGTGAAGAAGCGGGTGGCGATGCTGCGGCCGACACGGTCGCTGCCGCGGTTGATTACGCACCAGCCGCCGGCGGATGATCCGGATGCGCGGCTGGTGGACCGGTACTGCCGGGTGTTGGAGCCGCTGGGGATTGAGGTGAAAGACCGGACGCCGCGATTATTTCCGCAAGCCCCGGTTTCGGAGTTTGCGGCGTGGGCAAAGGACGAGCCGGTGCTGGGTGTTTGCCCAGGCGCGGGAAACGCGGGCCGGCGTTGGCCAGCGGGTCGGTTTGCGGAGCTGGTACGGGAGCGGCGCGAGCCGGTGGCGGTGTTTGCGGGCCCGGAAGAGGACGAGGCGACATTGGCGCGCTTTGCTGGAATGCCGGCGGTGCGGATTTGGCGCGGGCTCGCGATTGCGGAGTTGGCGGCGGCGCTGGCACGGTGCCGGGTGGTGGTCACGAATGCAACGGGACCTTCGCATATTGCGGCGGCGGTGGGCGCAAGCGTGCTCACACTGGGCGAGATTCCGGCGTTTGATCCGGTCGCGGTCGCGCCAGGGCGAGTCGTCGCGGTGCGGGCGGAACGAGTGGTCGGGGATATTACAATCGAGCGAGTGAGAGAGGCATTGGCGGATTTGTGGACTTGAAGCTTCAGCGCGCGCTGGCGGCGGTGGTGGGCGACGGGAACGTGCTCGCCGACAGGCTGGGGCGAAGGCTGTACGAGTACGACGGCGGGGTGGACCGGGCGCTGCCGGACCTGGTGGTGTTTCCCAAGACGCGGGACGAGGTGGTGGGGATTGTCAAAGCCGCGCGGGCGCATGGGGCGCCGATTGTCGCCCGGGGCGCGGGCACGGGGCTGAGCGGCGGAGCGATTGCGCGCGAGGGCGGAGTGATTGTATCGCTGAACCGGATGCGGCGGGTGCTGGCGGTGGACACGGAGAACGCGCGGGCGGTGGTGGAACCGGGGGTGGTGAATCTTGAGTTTTCAAACTCGATTGCGGCGACGGGATTTTATTTCGCGCCCGATCCGTCAAGCCAGCGGGCTTGCACGATCGGCGGGAACGCGGCGGAAAACAGCGGCGGCCCGCACACGCTGCTGCACGGCGTGACGGTGAATCACGTGCTCGGGCTGGAGGTGGTGCTGGCATCGGGCGAGGTGGCACGGCTTTCGGTGAACGATGGCGGATGGGACTTAACCGGGCTCATGGTGGGGTCGGAGGGAACGCTGGGGATCATTACGGCGATCACGATCAAGCTGACGCGGCGGGCGGAGTCGGTAGCGACGCTGCTTGCGATTTACAACGACGTGGGGCAGGCGGCGGACACGGTGAGTGCGATTACGGCATGCGGGATTACGCCGGCGGCGCTGGAGATGATGGATGGATTTTCGCTGCGGGCGATTGAGGCGGCGACGCATGCGGGGTATCCGCTGGATTCGGCGGCGGTGTTGTTGATCGAGGTCGAGGGGATGAGGGAAGAGACGGAAGAGGACGCGGAACAGATTCGGCGGGCGTGTCTGAATGCCGGGGCGCGCGAGGTGCGATTGGCGGCGCATGAGGCGGAGCGTGAGCTGTTGTGGAAGGGGCGGAAGACGGCATTTGGCGCGATGGGGAGGATCAGCCCCAATAACTATGTGATGGATGGAGTGATTCCGCGGACGCAGATCAAGCGGGTGCTGGAGCGAATCGAGGCGATTGGCGCCCGGCATGGTTTTCCAGTCGGCAACATGTTTCATGCCGGAGATGGGAACCTGCACCCGCTGGTATTTTTTGACGAACGCGCAGGGGAGCTGCCGCGAGCGCTGGCGGCGAGCCGGGAGATTTTGACGGCGTGCGTCGAGGCGGGCGGCTCGATCACCGGCGAGCACGGGGTGGGGATCGAGAAGCAGGACCTGATGCCGCTGATTTTTTCGGACGACGATCTCGACTTTATGCGGCGGATTCGACGGGCCTTTGATCCGGAAGGGGTTTTGAATCCGAACAAGATGATTCCGGCGTTTCATGCGTGCACCGAGATTCGGGCGGATGCGGCGCTGTACCGCGAGGGGTTGTGACTATCGCGGTCGCTACCGTCGAGGAAGCGATGGTTGCGGTGGCGGAGGCCGGCGCTCGGGGCGTTAGTTGCCGTAATTCACGAGGGTGCGGGCATGTACATTTGGATTTGCGCGGGATGCGAGCCCTGCGGTTTTATCAGCCGGGGGATCTGACGGTAGGGTGCGACGCGGGGATGACGGCCGCCGAGTTGAACCGAGTCTTGGCGCGAGAGGGGCAGTTCGTGCCGCTCGATGTCGCCGATGCGGAGCGGACGACACTGGGGGCGATCTTGGCGCAGCACTTGTCGGGGCCGCCGCGGCCGCGGTTCGGGACGGTGCGGGATTTCACGATCGGGATGGAGATGATCGCGATGACGGAAGCGGGTCCGCGGCTGGTGCATAGCGGCGGGCGTGTGGTGAAGAACGTCGCCGGGTATGACTGGATGAAGTTGGCGATCGGGGCGCGGGGCGGGTTTGGAATTATCACGGGAGTGAACTTCAAGGTTTTCCCGCTGCCGAAGGGCGAGTTGGTGGCGACATTTTCGGGGGTGAGCGGCGATGAGTTGGGGCGGCGGATATTGCACTCGCCGCTGCGTCCGCTGGCGATTGAGGTCGAAGCGGGAGGCGAGGGGCGGGTGCAGGTGCGGTGCGCAGGGAGTGAGCGGGTGCTCGACCGGTGCCGGGCGGAACTGCAGGCGATGGCCGCGGGGGGCGCCAGCGTGAGCTTTGATGCTGGGATCAAGTTTGCCGTGCAACACGACCAGGCGCGGACCGGCGGAGCGATGGATGCTGCAACGCGCGAGTTGCAACAAAAGTTAAAGACGGAGCTTGATCCACTGAACCGTTTTCATGGTGGCGACTGTGAGTAAGGCGGGAATACTGGATTTGCGCGCGGGGGATGTCGAGCGGTGCGTGCGCTGCGGACTGTGCCTTAACGCGTGCCCGACTTTCAGGGTGTTGGGCGAGGAGATGGATTCGCCGCGGGGGCGGATTTACCAGGTAGGGCTGGCGGATCGCGGAGAGATCGAAATCGGCGGCGATTTCACCGTGCACATGGACCGGTGCCTGGATTGCAGGGCCTGCGTGAGCGCTTGTCCGTCGGGGGTTCCGTATGGGGCCATCATCGAGCGGACGCGGGCGGCGACGGCGCGACCGTCGAGGCTGGAGCGATTGTTGCTGGAGCGAGTACTTCCCTTCCCGGCGCGGGTGCGGCGTGCGGCGGGGCTGCTGCGGTTTTATCAGCGGTCGGGATTGCAGACGGTGGCGCGGCGGTCGCGGGTTCTGGAATGGATGGGATTGGCGGGGGCGGAGCGGTTGAGCCCGGTGATCGGAGGCGGCGAGCGTTACGAAGGAGCGGTGACGGCACCGGTGCGGGCGCGGGTTGCATTTTTCCCGGGATGCGCGCAGCGGGCGCTGCTGCCGGAATTCAACGCGGCTACGGTGCGGGTGCTGCGGCGGCAAGGGTGCGAGGTGACCGTCGTCGAGGAGATGGGGTGCTGCGGCGCACTGCACGTACACAGCGGGATGCGGGAGTTCGCGCGGGCGCTGGCGCGGGAGAACATTGCGCGGCTGGAGAAGGTGCTGGCGTCGGCGGATGCGGTGGTAGTGAACGCGGCGGGGTGCGGGGCGACGTTGAAGGAGTATGCCGAACTATTCGAGAGCGAGCCGGAATGGGAGGCGCGCGCGCAGGGAGTGGCGCGGAAAGTTAAAGACGTCACCGAGTTTCTCGATGCATTGGGGTTGCGCGTGGACTTGCTGGGTCCGCTCGCGGTCACGGCAACGTACCAGGACGCGTGCCACCTGGCGCATGGACAGGGGATTAGAAACGCGCCGCGGGCGTTGCTCGGGAAAATTCCGGCGCTGGAGCTGCGGGAGATGGAGCGGAGCGATCAGTGCTGCGGGAGCGCGGGCACCTACAACCTAAAACAGCCGGAGATTGCGCAGGCGCTGCTCGACGATCGAGTGGGCGTGATCGCGAAGAGCGGAGCCGAGATCGTGGTGACGGCGAACCCCGGATGCCAGATGCAGCTTGCGAGCGCGCTGCCGGGACGGGTGTTTCACGTTGTCGAATTGCTGGACGCCAGCCATCGCGCTGGTCCGCGCTAGACGCGGCTGTGGAACTCGCGGGTTTCGGTGGTGACCTTGATCTTGTCGCCCGCCTTGACGAACATGGGGACGCGAATCTCGGCGCCGGTTTCGAGTTTCGCCGCCTTGGTGACGCCGCCGCCGGCGTCGTTGCGCACGGACGGCTCGGCTTCGGTCACAAGCAACTCGACGTGCATGGGCATTTCAATTCCGATGGGGTTGCCGTTGGACTTTTCAATCTGAACGATGGCGCCTTCGAGCAATAGGTCGAGCGCGTCGCCCACTTGGGCGGCGCTCAGCGACAAAGTTTCGAAGGTTTGCTGGTCGAGGAAATACGATGCGTCGGCATCGCTATAGAGGTAGGCGGCGGGGACGGTATCGAGGTCGGGTTCCTTGAATTTTTCGCCGGCCTTGAAGGTTTTCTCGGACACGGCGTTGGTGAGGAGGTTGCGCATTTTGATGCGCACCAGGGTTTGGCCGCCGCGAGCGGTGGGGGTGGAGATGTCCTTGTCGAGACAGACGAAGGGGGTGTTCTCGAACTCGAAGAAGAGCTTGCGCTTGAAGTTGATTACGTCAATGAGAGCGGCCATATTTCAATTGTAAACACTCACGGCCGGCCAGCCGCCTGGGCGTGGAACTTGGCGGCGGCCGCCATTTGGGCGGCGGTGGGTGCCTCGTCCGCCGCCTGAATGGCGCGCTGCAGGGCGGCCATTTGGGTTTGCAACGGTCCGGGGCCCGCTTTTTGTTCGTCGTCGTAGAGCTGCTTGGAGACGCGGAACTGTTCCGCCCAGGCGGCGGGGGTGGTCTTGACGCGAGGATCCATGCGGACGACAAGCGGCTGGGTGAGGGTCTTGCCGTTGACCAGCAGGGTGACGGTGTAGTTTCCGGGCAGGACCCAGGGCGAGGTGGGCGAGCGGGGCGTGTCATTGGGAACAGCTTCAGAGTCGTCGAGTTCGGTCACCATGCCGGCGACCGGAGCGTAATGCAAATCCCAAACGAAGCGGTGGTTGCCGGACGCGGTCGAGAGCGGGGCGAAGGGGCGATCCCAGTATTTGGGCCAAGTGGGGTTGACGATGGGCGCGGGCGCCGGGTCGTCGCTGCGATAGCGGCGGACCAGACCGCCAGAGGCATCGTGGATTACGAGCGTGAGTACGCCGGTGACGGGCTGCTTGAGGTCGTAATCAATGATGGCGCCGTCGGGCGGATTTTCGCCGGCCGCCATTTCGGGGGGCCAGGGGGTGGGCGGGTTCATATCCCATCGGACGCGGGTGGCGCGTTCGGGGGCATAGAGATAGGCGCCCTGGGCGGCTTGCGCGGCGGCGTGCTGGCGGAGTGGGGTGACATCGTCGAGAATTTCGAAGCCGCGGCCGTGGGTACCGGCGACAAGGTCATCGTCCTTTACTTGAAGGTCGCGCACCGAGACGGCGGGCATGTTTTCGCGCAATGAGCTCCAATCGGCGCCGTCGTCGAAGGAAACCCAGACCTGGGTTTCGGTTCCGGCGTAGAGTAAGCCTCTTTGTTTGGGATCTTCACGGATGACGTCGGTGGGTTCATCGGAAGGAAGGCCGCGATCTATCTCGGTCCATGTCTTGCCGCCGTCGTGGGTTTTGTAGAGATGGGGGCGGAGGTCGTCGAGGCGCAGCGTGTTAATGGCGGCGTAGGCGGTCAGGGGGTCGAAGTGGCCGGCGTCGAGGATGGACACTTTCCACCAGGGCTGCAACGCGGGGGGAGTTACATCCTTCCAGGTTTTGCCCCCGTCGCGGGTGAGTTGGATCAATCCGTCGTCGGTGCCGGCCCAGATGGTGGCGACATTGAGAGGCGAGGGAGCCAGCGCATAAATCACGCCGCGCTGCGTTGGTTGAGCGTTCGGTTGCGAGGCGAAGATGCCGACGCTGGCAGGAACGGTCCAGGTTTTGCGGCTGAGGTCGGGGCTGATCAGATCCCAATGCGTGCCGCCATCGCGGGTTTGATAGAGGCGGTTGGTGCCGAAGAAAAGAAGGTGGGGATCAACCGGTGAGAACTCGAGCGGCATGGTGCGGATGGTGCGCCAGGTACCGTCGCGGACGGGCACCGGAGTAACTTCGGCGATTTGGCCGGTGCGGCGATCGTACCGGGTGACGTTGCTCTGGCCGACACCGTAGACGATATCGGGATCGAGAGGGTCGGGCGCGGCGTAGCCATACTCGCTGATGCCGGCCGGCTCCCAGTCGTGGAAGGTGATGCGTCCGTAATCGCTGCGGCTGAGAACACAGGCGGAGCCGCTATCCTGCTGGCCTCCGCAGGCGCGATAGGGGAATCCGTTATCAACGGTGACGTGGTAGACGGCGGCAGTGGCCTGGTTGTACCACTGGCTCCAGGTGGCGCCGCCGTTGACGGTGACGATACCGCCCTGATCGCTGGCGAGGGCGACGATGGAGCCATTGTTGGGGTTGATCCAAATATTTTGGTAGTCGTCGCCGCCCGGCGAGCCGCGCCATCCGGTGAACGTATGGCCGCCGTCGGTGGATTTCCAGGTGGTTTGGGTGGCGTCGTAGACGACGTCCGCGTTTTTCGGATCGACGGCGACGATCTGTTCGCCGCCCTGCATGTGAGGATAGGAGTAGACGCGCGTCCAGCTTGCGCCGGCGTCGTCGGAGCGGAAGAAACCGCCGACACCGCCACTGGCAGTGATGGGCATGTAGAGGCGGTTGGAGTCGGTGGGGGCGATGGCGAGGCTGTCTACCTTCATGGTGCCGCCGGGGAGGCCCGTGGTGAGTTGAGTCCAGTGGTCGCCGCCATCGGTGGATTTGAAGAGGCCGCCGGTGGTGCCGGTCCAGGCGCCGTTTTCCCACGGTCCCTGGCGGTCGGCCCAGAGTCCGGCGTAGACGGTGTTGGGATTGTTGGGATCGAGAACGACCTCGATGGCGCCGGTATTTTCGTCTTTGTATAGGACTTTTTGGAAAGTTGCGCCGCCGTCGGTGGAGCGGTAGATGCCGCGCTCGGGGTTGGGTCCGAAGGGATGGCCGAGAACGGCAACGAAGAGGCGATCGGGGTTGTGCGGATCAACTACGATTTTCGCGATCTGCTGTCCGTCGCGCAGGTCGGCGAGATGTGTGAAGGTCGCGCCGGCGTCGGTGGACTTGTACATGCCGTCGCCGACCGACAAGTCGGGGCGGGGCTGGCCTTCACCGCTGCCGACATAGACAACGTTGGGATCGGAGGCGGCGACAGCGACGGCGCCGATTGAGCCCGAAGGCTGGGAGTCGAAGATGGACTGCCAGGTTTCGCCGGCGTCGGTGGTTTTCCAGACACCGCCGTTGACGGCGCCGATGTAGAAGACATTGGGCTGCGAGGGGACGCCGGCAAGTCCGTGGGTGCGGCCCGCGCGGAGGGGGCCAATTTCGCGCCAGCGCATTTGGGCGGAGGCGGTAACGGCAAAAGTGCAGAGCAGGAAGACGGCCAGCGTCAGATTGCGTCGCATCGGGTCAGCATACAACATCAAATTGACGGGCGCGGGAACCGCGCCGCTTTGTTTGCCGGGGGCGTCCGACTGCCACTGGCAGTCGGACCCCTTCGGAATTACGACCACCCCAGCGCCCAGAAGCGGCGCAGGGGCCCCGGTCCGCAGCCTTTCGCGCCTATTTTGCCCACCGTGCAAACGGCGCGACCCCCGCGTACGGGCGCAACCCGCTTGTGGGAGTGACTTGGTAAAGCCGCGAGCCCACGTTAGTCACGGTGAAGTTGGGACCATGGGTTCAGAATTGCGACGCTTGTTTTCGCCACACTCTTTATATTTCGGGTCACCAGCGTGAGGCCGTGGTGCAGTGCGGTAGCCGCAATCAAGGTGTCCGCCACCGGAGGGTTTCCGGCAGCGCTAAGCGTGCCCCAAATTATCGCGATTTCGGGGCTGACCGACAAAACGCGGTCTGCAAAGTTAAGTTCAATGCCACGAACCCATGTGGCCAATAGCCGCGCCGCGGAGGGATCTTCGCGCCTTTGCATGACGACCCCTCGGTGCAGCTCGCCCAAATTGATTACGCTCAGAAACAAGCTGTCGGGATCGGCCCCGACGAGGAACTGAATCACGCCGGGATCGGCGCGCTTTCGACGCGTTTCCGACAGAACGTTGGTGTCAAGAAGATAGCCGGGCATTTACAGCTTCACGTCGCGGCCCCGGCTGGACGAGCGTGGGGTAGCGAAGCTTCGCACCTTGGGGCCACCCAGCAGGTATGCGCGAAAATCTTTGTGATTGACCACAAGAGCTTGGTAATCGCGGTCACACAGCACCACGGCCCGACGTTTTCCATGCCGCGTGATGGCTTGCGGGCCTTCGGTCTGGGCGCGATCCAGAAGTTCGCTAAGGCGGGCCTTGGCTGCGTGGAGTTGCCATTCGGTCGGAGGGGGCATATTGACTACAATTATAGTCTATTTGGTCAAACTAATGATTTAGGGGGCTGGGTTTGGCAATCGCGCAGGTGCTGGGGATACATCAATCGAGGCTCCGGCCGCGCCACGGATCAAACGCGTTGCGCTCCCGGCGGGGCGCGCGACCGTAGCCGCGCTGGGGCCCGCGCCCTCTAATCGCTGAGCACTACGTCGGTCATTAGCTCAGGATGAACTCGGATTTCGCCGTTGTAGTCGATCAGGCCCAGGCGGCGAAACTTGTTCATGAAGAAATTCACGCGGGAACGCGTTGTGCCCACCATGTCGGCAAGGGTTTCCTGGCTGATCTTGGGCGTGATGACTACTCCCGCGATATCCGTGGGTTGGTGGCCGATGCGCGCCAGCTTGAGCAGGACGCGGGCGAGGCGTTTCTCGCTATGGTTGAAGAGCTGATCGCAGAGGTCCTCTTCGAAGGCGATGTTGCGCACCAGCAGTTTTGCCAGAAAAGCTTCCGCTAACGGATGCTGTTCGTGGAGGGCACGCACCAACTCGGCTTTGTCCACGCACACCACCACCGTCGCCATCGTGGCGCGAGCCGTTCCGACGCGGCGCAGTTGGCCGCTCAGGCAGCCTTCGCCGCAGAATTCGCCGGCGGTCAAAGTGCCGACGACAGCTTCCTTGCCGGCTTTGGACAGCACCGAAAGGCGCACCTTTCCGGACTCGATAAAAAAGACGGAATCCGCTACATCGCCCTGGCTGTAAAGAGTTTCACTCTTGCGCAGCTCGATGCGGCTTTTACCGGACACAATACCCGCGAGAAGACTTGTGGGCCATGGCTCGGCCAGCTTCTCGATGCGGAGAGAAACCTTCGGTTTTGATGTGGTTGGAGGATGTGAAGGCATTTTGGCGATCCCATCTTACGGCATTCTCCGGTTTTATAAAAGGACCAGCTTGCTCCATATTCGTTAACAGCTTGTTAAAGGAGGGGCCGCCCCATCTTTGGATAGGGCGGCGGAAATGGCCTCCTGAATACGCTCGGGCTAATGCACTAACGCGGTGTCGCTGAGAAGGCTCAAAGCATCCGTGGCGTTGAAGGGATATTGGCGGGTGGATTTCTGTCCCGTGCCGGTGAGGATAATGTCAACCCGCCGATTTTGAGCAAGGATTATTGACGGGAAATTGGCGAACAGTTTTTGACGCTCGGCGTCACTGAGGTTGGGATCGGCCTGAAATTGGCTGCGGACCTGAGCGGCATCCAACTCCTCGGTTTTGCCGAACGATTGTGTGGCGATTTTCTCCGCCGGAATACCTTCAGCGACGAGGTAATTCTTGGCGGCATCCAGACGGCGCTGCGCCAAGCCCTCGTTGTAGGCCACTGAAGCACGCTCGTCGGCGTGGCCCTCGAGAGTGAGACTGGCATCGGGCTTCGACTGAAGATAGACCTTGAAGTCGCGGGCAAGGGTGCGCAAAATGGCGCGCTGGCTGAACGCGAGATTGGTGGAGGGATTGTCAGCGCGGGGCTGGTCGGTGGGGAAATAGATGCTGTGCAATGCCAGGGTAGCTTCGAGCACATCCACCGGAGGAACGACGACGGGGACTACGGCGATGGTAGTGGAGCAATCGGCGCTTCCACCGCGCACATCCACGACGCGACCACGGACGGTGTAGTTGCCCGGAACCATGCCGGTGCTGTCGTAGCCGGCGGTGGCCGAGGTGCCGGAAATTGAGCCGCGGCTGGCGGTCCAGGAATATGTAAGGTCGCTGTCCTCGGGGCTATTCGCCACGGCAGTGACAGTGGCGATATCGCCGACGTTGATGGTGCTGGGATAAGCCGAGCAGGTCATGGTCGGAGGGCGATTGGGAGCCTGGGGCTGGGCCACCGGTACCGGCGCCGGCGGCGGAGCTGGCACGGCCGCTGGGCCGGTGGAATTCCGCCCGAAACGGAACACTAAGCCAGTGGAGATGCGCGCATCATGCTGCCAGACGTTCGGGCCGGCCACTCGCGTAGGGTCGGGGAAGCGCGTCATGGCATATTCGGCCTGGAATAGGCGGAAGGCAATGTGGCGGGTAAGGGTGATGTCGAGGCCGCCGCCGGCAGACCACGAGAACGAACTCTGGGTGGGCAGCGGCATGCAACCGGGGCCGGTGCAATTGGAGAGGGTGACCCGCTTCGCGTCCATTTCTCCAAACAGCGCTTGCACAAAGGGCGTGAACCGCGGCCCGCGGAACGAAACTCGGGGGCCGGTCATGAGCGAGAAGGCATTGCCGCTCGAGGAAACGACGCCGCCCGTGGGCGCGGCGTTGGGGCCGAAACGGGTATCGTGGTAGCCGCCAAAGTCCACGACGATGCCGACGTGGCGGTTCACGTTGAAGGCAATCGAGGTGCTGACGCCCGAGAGCCAGGCGATGCGGTTGCCGGCGCGCCCCATGGGCAGGTTGCGGAAGTTGGAGTAGCCGACGAACAATTCATAATGCGGCGTGGTGTCCTCGCCGTCCTGAATTTGGCGCCATGGCGTCGGGGAGAATATCACCCCCGGCACCGCCACCGCGGGTAGCGTGCCCGGGGTGAGGCGGAAATCGTAGACTCCGTCGGTGTAACCGGAATCAGCGACGGCGACCGGCGCGGATGCGGCCAATTGTTGTGCCCGCAGCGCGCTGAACGGTGCCAGCGCCAGTGCCGTAATGGCTAAAACTTGAATCGAATTTCGCATTGCAAATCGCATAAGGGGTCTCCTGATTTCGTACCGGCGCGCCGGCGCATGTTATTGGGTTAGGGAAGCGGTACGTTAATGACGGTGTTCACGAGGGTGACTGAGCCGGTCAGAACGATGGCCCGGCCGTTGATGGTGACCAGCGACACATTGCCGGCGGTCGAGGTGCTCACCGCGGTTTGGGCGAGGATGGTGCCGACAAACGTACCGCCGCCGGAGGGATTGATGGTAGCGGCGCTGCCAACATGCCAGAAGACGTTCTTGGCCTGGGCGCCATTAATCAGAATCACGTTGCGCGGCACCGCGGCGAGGCCCACCGTCAGCGAGGTCCCCATTTCGAAGACCCAGGTGGCGTTGGCATTGCCCTGGGCATCGAGGGTCAGATCGGTGGACGCACCCGGAGGTCCGGCTAGGGTCAGCGTAAACGCACCCGAAGAGGACTGGTAGATACCCGGCGCCAAGGTCAGACCGCCCAGTTCAGGCGCCTGCGCGGCGACGGTGGGGGGCAGCAACGCCGCCGAAGTGTTGAGGTACGCCTTCTGCGCGTCCAATAAAGCCTGGGCGGCAACTTGACCGGTGACCGCGGTGCCCTCGGTGGGGCAGGCCACGGTCGGTGGCGGCGGAGCGGTGTAAATCAGGCCATTCACGAAGCCGATATTGAGCGGGGTTTCGGTGTAGACGCAGCCCGGCCCGGAATCGTGGAAGCCGGTCATCGTGGTCGAGGCGCCGGTGGTGCCGGCATTGCCGTTGATCACGGTGTTGATGCCCTGATTGGTAAGCGCAGCGCCACCAGCAAAGGCGCCGAAGGAACTGGCGCTGCGGAGGTCGATGGTGGGCGGCGCGCTGGCACCAGTGGTAAACGTCCAAGGATTGGGCGAAACGCCGGGCGCGAGCGGGTTGCCGGCGACATCCGTGGCGCCATTGGTGACGTTGGCGGTATAGGTGGTGTTCGCCAACAAGGGGTTGGTGGGGGTTAAGGTGGCGATGAAATTAACCGCATCGTAGGCGACAGTTGCGGCCACTGCACCGCCCCCAGGACTGGCGAGGGTGAAGGTCGCATTGGTGATCGTCAGCGGGTCCATTGCCTCGCTGAACGTCGCATTCACCGTGGCGTTGAGCGCAACACCCACCGCGTTTGCGGCGGGACTGGTTCGCACGATGGTGGGTGGAGTGGTGTCGAGAGCCGCCGCCGTGGTGAACGTCCACGGATTGGGCACCAGACCGGCGCCGAGGGGATTGCCGGCCAGATCCTGAGCCGCAACCGACACCTTGGCGGTGTATTGGGTATTGGCGGCCAGCGGCGCGAGCGGCTGCAAGGTCGCGGTATTGGCAATCGCCGCGTAGGTGACCAGCGCCTGGACCGCCGGACCGACAGGCGGCGTCAGGGTGAAGGTGGCCGAATTGATCGTGGCCGGATTCATGGGCTCGCTGAAGACCGCACTGACCGAAGTGTTGATCGGCACCGCGGTGGCAAGGTTCGCCGGCAGGGTCGAAATGATGGTCGGCTTGGTGGTGTCGGGCGTCGCCGCCGTGGTGAACGACCAGTTGAAATTGGCCGGCATCGCCGTGTCCGCAAGCGATTGGGCGCCGGTGGTAACGGTGGCGGTGTACGCCGTGAGTTGCGTCAGCGGTGCCGTGGGAGCGAAGGAAGCTACCGAGCCGGTCGCGTTGTAGGTAACCGTGCCCGCGACCGCGGCGCCGCCCGTGGCTTTCAGCAGGAATGTAAGGCCGTTGAGCGTGGCCGGATCCATTGCCTCGTTGAAGGTGGCGGTCAGGATTTGATTGAGCGGCACGGCGGTGGCGCCATTGGCCGGCGCTGTGGCGATAACCGCCGGCGGAATCAGCGCCCCGGGCGCAGTGCGGAAAACCCATGAGAAGTTGGCCGCCATCGGGGCGCCGAAGCTGTTGGTGATGGCGGTGGTGAGCTGAGCGGTATAAAGGGTATTGTTCGCCAAAGCGGCGCCGGGGTTGAGGGTGGCGACCGCGCCCGAGCAGGAGGTAGTCGCGCTGACGTTGCCGGCGGCAGAACTCAGGATGTAGGACGCCGCGGTGATCGTCGCGCAATTCAGGTTCTGATTGAACGTGGCCACAACCGGCGTGGGCGTGGTGGGAACGCCAGTGGCGCCATTGGCTGGGCTAGTCAGGATGACGACCGGAGGTGGCGCAGTGGTGAAATTCCAACTGGCGTTGGCGACCATCGCATCGCCGGCGGCGTCGGTGATGGCTTTGTTCAAGACCGCTGTATAAGTGGCGTTCGATGCCAGCAACACTTTCGGGGAGAAAGTCGCGGTAAACATCGAGCATCCCAGTGTGCCCGCCACCGCGCCACCGGGGCCGGTCACGGAGAAGTTGGCCGCAGTGACGGTGGCGCAGGCCAGGGGCTGGGTGAACGTGGCGCTGATCACTTGGTTGTTGGGCACGCCACTGGAGCCATTGGCGGGAGTGGTGCTGCTGACTGCTTCGGGCGGGACTAGAGTGTAGACCACGGCATTGGTGGTGAAACCGGCCGTGGCGACGCTCACATTTACGGGGCCGACGGCCGCGCCCGGCGCGGTGGTGAAGGTCGCTGTGATCTGGCTGCTACTGACCACATTCGTGGCGGTAACGGTGACCGGCGCACTGACATTGATCACCGCGCCGGTATCGAAGTTGGCGCCGGTCAAAACCACCGGAACCGCCAGGCCGGTAACCGCGCGCGCCGGCGCAATCGCCGCCAAACTGGGCGCCAAGGCTCCCTGTTCGCGGCCGCAGGCGGCGGTGAAGACCAACAGCAGGAGGCTGAAAATCCAGAGGCATTGCAAAGTGGCCGACCCGCGGCTCGACTGTTTCAGTGACGTTGACATCGCATTTCCTTCCGGGCCCGAAAGCCTCGTTGCATGAGCAGACATGAACTGACGATACGCAGTTAGTTATCTCTCGTCTGTACACAAACGCACAGTCGGAGCAGTTTCTCAGGGCGGGGCGAGTGTGCACTATGGGACTGCGGCGGCAGGACGGCAGGCCTACGCTGGTAACTAGACCGAAGGGACACTTATTTATGAATCGAATTTGTCAACGAACCATGATGGCCGTGCTGGCGTTCAGCTTGATCGCGCCGGCATTTGCATTTTCGGACCGCACTGACGATGTCGCGCGCATCCAGCATTCCCGTCAGATTTTCGAAGAGGTCATGCAGACGCCCGACACAGCCGTGCCGCGCGAAGTTCTGGAAGGTGCGCAGTGCGTGGCCATCGTGCCGAGCGAGAAGAGCTTCGCAATCGGCTTTGGCGGCACCTATGGCAAGGGGATTGCCATGTGCCGCGCCAACGGAAGCTGGGCGGCGCCGATGTTCGTGCACGTGGGAGGCGGAAGTTGGGGCCTGCAACTGGGCGGCGAATCCACCGACGTCATCATGGTCTTCCGCACCCGCAAGGGGCTGGAAAGCCTGCTGACCGATAAGGTGAAAATCGGCGGCGACGTGAGCGCCGCGGCCGGACCGGTGGGACGTAACGCCAGCGCGGCCACGGATGCGGGGATGCAGGCCGAGATCCTGACTTACGCGCGCAGCCGCGGGGCGTTTGCCGGCGTCAGCCTGAACGGCGATGTGGTGCAGCCCGACACTTCGGGCGACAAGGCGCTGTATGGCGCCTCGAGCTGGAAGCAGATTCTGGCTGGTAAAGTGAGCACTCCTTCGGTGGCGCGGAGCCTGGTGGCGGCGCTGAATCGCTACTCGCGGTCACAGGATAATTAAGCAGGTGGTGAGCCTCCCGGGAAGGGAGGCGCTTCTCTAGGCACGGGCCCCGCCCGGCTGCCGCCGGGCACCCGCTTACGCGCACCACCAGCGTGGGGGCCCCATTGCCCCACGCTGCCGCTGCGCGGAGGCACGGGCCCCGCCCGGCTGCCGCCGGGCACCCGCTTACGCGCACCACCAGCGTGGGGGCCCCATTGCCCCACGCTGCCGCTGCGCGGAGGCACGGGCCCCGCCCGGCTGCCGCCGGGCACCCGCTTACGCGCA
>DATNFK010000022.1:0-111618 GCA_035606395.1 Terriglobales bacterium
CCTTGCCCATGGGTGTGGTCGAGATCGAGAAGCTGCTGCCGCATCGGTTTCCGTTTCTGCTGCTCGACCGCATTATCGAATTCGAACCACGGAAGCGGATCGTGGCGCTCAAGAACGTCACCGCCAACGAACCGTTCTTCCAGGGCCACTTCCCCGGCTACCCGATCATGCCGGGCGTGCTGGCGCTGGAGGCCCTGGCGCAGGCCGGGGCGCTGATGATTCTTCACGAGAGCGAAACGCCGGGCGACCGGCTCATTTTTTTCACCGGCGTGGATGGCTGCCGTTTCCGAGCGCCGATCGTGCCGGGCGATCAGATCCGGCTCGAGGTTGACGTGCTCGCATTCCGTTCGAGCGCGGGCAAAATGCAGGGCCGCGCCCTGGTAGGAGACAAACTCGCGGCCGAGGCCACACTGAGCTGCGCGGTGGTGAGCCGTGCGGCGGATCAGGTAAAAGCGTGATTTCGCCTCTGGCCACCATCGATCCCGGCGCAAAGGTTCCAGATTCGTGCTTCATCGGCCCGGGCTGCGTTATCGGCGCCGACGTGGAGCTGGGCGAGGATTGCCGGCTTGACGCCCACGTGTTCATTCAAGGACCGACGCGCATCGGCGACCGCAACCATTTTTTCCCATTCAACAGCATCGGCCTCGGACCTCAGGACATCTCGTACCGGGGCGAACCGACGCGGCTGGAGATGGGCAGCGACAATATGGTGCGCGAGTTCTGCACGCTGCACCGGGGCACGGTCAAGGGCGGCGGCATAACGCGCATCGGCAGCCACAACCTGATCATGGCGTATTGCCATATCGCGCACGACTGCCAGGTCGGTTCGCACATCATCATGGCCAACTGCTCGACCCTGGGTGGCCACGTCGAGGTTGGCGACCACGCGTCGCTGGGCGCGTTTTCGCCCGTTCACCAATTTGTGCGCGTGGGCGAGCATGCCTATCTGGGCGGGGGAACGATCACCACACAGGACGTGATGCCGTTCGCCATCACCAGCGAGGTGCGGGACAACCACGCCTATGGGCCGAATAAGATCGGCCTCAGGCGGAAGGGCTTCACACCGGAGCGCATTGCGACGCTGGAGAACGCCTTCCGGCTGCTTTTGAATTCGGGACTGAACACCAGCCAGGCGGTCGAGCGCATCCGCGCCGAAGCGTGGAGCGAGGACACGGAAATACTGGTCAACTTTATCGAGTCCAGCCGGCGCGGAGTGATTAAGTGAGCGGCAAGTATGGACTCATCGCCGGCAATGGGCGCTTCCCTTTCCTGCTGCTCGAGGCCGCGCGCGAGCGGGGCGAGACCATGGTGGTGGCGGCGATTCGTGAGGAGACAGACCCCGAAATCGACCGCTATGGCGCCGAACACGGAGCCGAGGTTCACTGGATGAGCCTGGGGCAGTTGGGGAAACTAATCCAGACGTTTCAAAAAGCCGGGGTCAGCCGCGCCGTAATGGCCGGGCAGGTGAAGCATAAGCAAATATTCTCAAGCCTGCGGCCGGATTGGAAGATGATGACGCTGCTGGCGTCGCTAGTGACGCGCAACACCGATTCGCTGCTGGGCGGAGTAGCGCGGGTACTGGCGGATGAGGGTATCACGCTCGAAAGCTCGACCGCATTCCTGCAGCCGCTGCTGGCCATCGAGGGCGCGATGACGCGGCGCTCGCCCGATGCACGCGAGAGCGCGGATCTTGATTATGGGTTTGAAGTCGCCCGGCATCTGGCGGCCAAAGACATTGGGCAGTCGGTGGTTATCGCGGACGCGGCCTGTGTGGCCGCCGAGGCGATGGAGGGGACGGATGCGACCATTCGGCGCGCTGCCACGCTGGTGGGCGGGCGCCCGTTGACAGTGGTCAAAGTGGCGAAACCGAAACAGGATCTGCGATTTGATGTGCCGGTCGTCGGCCCGGGAACCATCGCCGCGATGGTCGAAGCCGGCGCGACGGCGCTGGGCATCGAGGCTGGGGTGACGCTGCTACTCGACCGCGAAGCCTGCCTGGCACATGCCAACACCGCCGGCATTTGCATCACGGGGCGGCCACGGCTAGCGGGGGCGGCATGAAGAACATTCGGGTTGGCGTGGCTGGATGCGGGGCCTTTGGCCGCAACCACGTTCGCGTGCTGGCGTCGCTGAAGGACGCCGGAGCAGAGCTCACGGGTATCTATGATCGCGATGGGGAGCGCGCCCGCGCCGTCGCGCTCGAGTTTTCGACACGGGCTTTTGGTTCAGCAGCCGAACTGGCAGCCGCTTCGGAGGCGGCCATTGTGGCGGTGCCGACCCAGGCGCATACCGACGTCGCAGTTGAGTTCATGCGGGCTGGATGCGACGTCATGGTCGAGAAGCCGATTGCCCCCAGCCTGGCTGATGCCGATTGCATGATCGCGGCAGCGCGCGAACATGGGCGCATTCTAATGGTCGGCCACCTGGAACGGTTCAATCCCTGCGTGCGGCTGATCCGCCCGCGCATCACGAAGCCGCTTTTCTTCGAGGTTCATCGGTTGAGCATTTTCACGCCGCGCAGTTTAGACGTGGACGTTCTGCTCGACCTCATGATCCACGACCTCGACATCGTGCTTAGCTTTGTGAAGGCCGGCGTGTCGGACTTGCAGGCGGTAGGGGTCGCGGTGCTAACGGCGCATGCCGACATTGCCAACGTGCGGCTGTCGTTTGACAACGGCTGCGTGGCCAATTTGACGGCCAGCCGGGTGAGCACAGAGAAGGTCCGGAAGCTGCGGTTCTTTCAGCCGGGCGAGTATATTTCACTCGACTACGCCCGGCGCGACGCGCGTATTTTTTCGGTCGCCAAACAGCCGGGCGCGATGCCTGCGATTGCCCATGACCATCTCGCCGGTTCGCCCAACGAGGAACCGCTGCGGACTGAAATCGAGGCGTTTCTCGACGCGGTGCGGAGCCGCACCGTGCCCGAGGTATCGGGCGAGGTCGGACGGGCGGCGCTGGCGGTGGCGCTGCGCGCCGCCGAAGCGATGGCCGCACACGCACGGCTGGTTGGATTACACTAAATCTGCTATGACGACGATGGACCTCCGCTACCGCTACCAGGCCCCGCTCAGCGAGACCCAGATTCGCGCCCTCGCGCGCGTGCGCGATGTGTACGGCATACGCGCGCTGCGGATTGACGAAGCGGCCAACCAAATTGCGATCGAGTACGATGCCACGCGGCTGGACGCGGCGCGGGTTTCGGGGTTATTGCGCGGGTGCGCGGTCGCGGTCGAGCCAGTGACCGCTTAAGCGAGGGCGTAGACGTCGAGTTTGCCGCCACCCAAACAAGCGATGGTGCTGTGCTCCAGGCAGGCCGCAAGGCCGTGGTAGGCGAGATCGAGCCGGGCCTCGCCGATCAGCTTTAGATCGGACGTGCGCCAGACGCGGAGTGTGTTGAAGTCACCTTCGGCGTCTTCCTTCATGCACAGGAAGTACTCCGAACCGAGGCCGAATTCGAGCACGGGGAGGGTGTTGGCTTCGAGCGAGAGCAGGTTGGCCTCGACGCCGGTTTCGGCATCAATGAGCGAGACGTGGCGCTCGTTGTTTTTGAAATCAACCATTTCAACCGCCAGCAGTTTGCCGTCGGGAGAAAGCGCGTGCACGCCGGCCCCGATGCCGAGGTCAATGTTGTTGCGCACATTTCCCGCCGGGTCGCAGGTCAGCAGGCGGAACTTGCGGAAGATCAAATCCGCGCCCTCGACCTGCCGCACGCTGCCGACGGCCTCGCGGCCGAAGCAGGTGAAACCATTTTCAGAGCGGGCCAGGTCGCGGAGCTGCAAATCGGGCAGAGCCAGCAGCGGCAGGTCGCGGCGCGGGTCAAGTTCGGCTCCAGCCACGGCGCTTTGCGCATTCCAGTACACGGCTCCGTCGCCAAAGGCACAGCTCTCGACCGGCGCGGGCGCGGCGACGGCGAAATGCTCGCGGCCGTCGGCGTGGAAGACGGCGAGGGCGCCGCGGGTGGCAGGGTGGTTGTCGCCCACGTTGGCGGCGGCGATGAATTTGCCGTCGTTGGAGTAGCGCAGGCGGGCGAGAAAATCGGCGAAGGCGAACTCGGCGCGCGCCGCCCCCGTTTCGACAGCATAACTTCGGAAATGCTTGTGGCCGACGGCGATTTCCTCGCCGTTGGGCGAGAACGCCATGCGCGTCAGCAGGTACTCTTCCATTTCCGAGGAATGAACCAAATCGAGTTTCATTAAGCCGCTACCCGCCGGCACACCGCAACGCCATCGCGCAGCGGCAGAATGACCGGCTCCAACCTAAGGTCGCTATAGATCATGCGGTTGAATTCCTTAATGGCGACGGTGGATTCGCTGGTGTCGTCAGTCGAAGCCACGCGCCCGCTCCACAGCACATTGTCGGCGACGAGAAGGCCGCCCGGTTTGATGCGGGGCGCGGCCTGGCGCAGCGCCTCGGGGTACTGAGGCTTATTCAGATCGCAGAAAACAATGTCGAAGTCGCCGGGGGTGGCCGCCAGCATTGCGATGGCATCACCCTGCAGGATGCGAATGCGGTCGCTCAACCGCGCCCGCTCGAAGTAGCCCGCCGCCTCCTGGCAATTGGCCGGATCGGAATCGGTGTAGAAGACTTCCCCGCCCTCGCCCACCGCCGCAGCCCACCAGAGAGTCGAGTATCCGATGGCCGAACCCAACTCGAAGACGCGGCGCGCGCCGGTCAATTCGGCCAGGAGCCGGAGCACGCGCGCCACCGCCGGTCCGACGATGGGGATGTCGCGCTCGCGCGCCTGCTTCTCCATCTCGGCCAGCACCGGAGGGCTGGGCGGAAGGAGCTGGTACAGGTACTGCTCGAGCGCCGGGGCGAGCAGCGGGCTCATAGCGTTTGCCCCGGCGTCATCGCCACCACTTCGCAGCCAAGCTTCAATTTTGCGAGTTCCTGTTTGAAGGCTTCGGGTGTACCGGTGAGCATGGGAAAGGTGCCGTAATGCATGGGAATGGCGGCTTCGACGCCGAGCAGGCGGCAGGCGTGGGCGGCCTGCAGCGGCCCCATGGTGTAATGGTCGCCGATGGGCAGGCAGGCGACCTGCGGCCGATAGATTTCGCGAATGAGCGCCATGTCGCCGAAGACGTCGGTGTCGCCGGCGAAGTAGACGCGCAATCCCTCTTTGAAAGCCACCACCAGGCCGGCGGGATCGCCGAGGTAGAGCGGCACGTCGTTGAGTTCGGTGCTGGAGGAGTGCAGGGCATTCACCATGGTCACCTTGGCGCCGGCGCAATCCACGGTACCGCCTTTGTCAAAGGTCACGACGTTTTTTGCGCCTTTCTTGCCGAGGTACAGGCCGAGTTCGGTGATGGCGAGGATTTGTGCGCCGCTGCGTTCGGCGAGAGGCAGCGCGTCGGCGATGTGGTCGGAATGACCATGGCTGAGCAGGATGAAATCGGCGTCTTTGGTATTCTTCTCCGATTCAGGGCATTTCGGGTTCTGTTCGAGAAAGGGGTCGAAAACAAATGTTTTGCCACCCGAGCGCATGCGGAAGGCCGCGTGTCCCAACCAAGTGATGGCAACTCCATGGGTGTTCATTGGTATTCCTCCTTCTTTAGCTTAGATACATGCCGCCGTTGACGGCGAGCGTGTGGCCGGTGATGTAGCTGGCCTCCTCGCTGGCCAGGAAACGCACCGCGGCCGCGACTTCGGCCGGGCTGCCGATGCGCGCCATGGGAATGCGCTCGATCAGCTTGGCATTGACGTCCGGGCCCAAGGTCGCGGTCATAGCGGTTTCGATGAAGCCGGGAGCGACGGCGTTGACCGTGATCTGGCGCGAGGCAACCTCGAGCGCCAATGATTTGGTGAGCCCGATCAAGCCGGCCTTGCTGGCGACGTAATTGGCCTGGCCGGGATTGCCGGACTGCCCCACCACGCTGGCGATGTTGATAATGCGTCCCCAGCGTTGGCGGATCATGCCGGGCAGCGCCGCTTGCGAGCACCAAAAGGCCGCCGTCAAGTTGGTCTGCAATACCAGCTGCCAATCGTCGGTCTTCATGCGCATGGCCAGTTGGTCGCGGGTGACGCCGGCGTTATTAATCAAGATGTCAACGGGACGGTTGAAATGCGCGCTGGCCTGCTTGAATGTTTCCTTGACGGCGGCTTCCTGGGTGACGTCCAACGCGAGCGCCAATGCCTGGCCGCCGGCGGCCACAATCTCGGCCACAACGGCGTCAAGATGCTCGCGATTGCGGGCCGCGAGGGCTACCGGCGCGCCGGCGGCAGCGAGGGAGAGAGCAATGGCGCGGCCGATGCCCTGGGATGCTCCAGTGATGAATGCGAGTCGGTTCCGCATGGGATTACGCGAGCGCGGCCAGCGTTTTTTCGAGCGAGGCGGCGTCCTCGACGTTGAGGCAGACGGCGTCGCGGTTGATGCGGCGGAGCAGACCGGCCAAAACGCGACCGGGACCGACTTCGATAAAGTGGGTCACGCCCTTGTCGAGCAAGCCGCGCATGGAGCGCTCCCACTGCACGGGAGCGGTGACCTGGCGAATGAGGGAATCGCGGGCTTCCTCGGCGCCCTCGATGAGCTCGGCGTCAACGTTGGTCATGAGGGGCATTTGCAGTTCCAGGAAGAAAGTGTTCCACAAATCCCACTGCAACACCTCTTGCGCCGGCGCCATGAGGGAGCAATGGAAGGGGGCGCTTACCGGCAGCTTGACCGCTTTTGTCGCAAGAGCGCAAGCGCGATCCACGGCGGCGGCGGTGCCGGCGATGACGATCTGGCCGGGAGCATTGAAATTGGCGGGCGAGCAAACGTCGCCGTTGGTGCTTCCAGCGAGGGCTTGTTGGCAGAGCGCGACTACCGCGTCGGGTTCCATGCCGAGTATGGCCGCCATGGCGCCGGCGCCGGCCGGAACCGCCTCCTGCATCAGCTCGCCTCGGCGCCGCACCACTTTGACGGCGTCTTTGAACTCCATGCCACCGGCGGCCACTAGGGCGGAGTATTCGCCCAGGCTATGGCCGGCAACGTAATCGGGCACGATGCCGCGCGATTCCAGGACTTTGGCGGCGGCGATCGAGGTGGCGAGGATGGCGGGCTGGGTGTTGGCGGTGAGCTTGAGCCGCTCCTCGGGTCCGGAAAAACAAAGCTCGGAGAGGGCCTCGCCGAGGGCCTGGTCGGCGGCGGCGAAGGCGGCAGCGGCCTCGGGAAATTGGGCGTTCAGCTCGCGCCCCATACCGGCATACTGCGAGCCCTGACCTGGGAAGAGATAGGCGACTTTCATATAGTTTCAGGGGCGGGAGCGGTTTCGTGAATGCGCGCCAACTGGGTTTCGATTTGATGGTTGATCTCGTGCTGCACCGATTCGGCCGCGACCCGGATGGCGTTTTTGATGGCCTTGGCGTTGCTGCGTCCGTGGCAAATGATGACGATGCCGCGCACGCCCAGCAGCGGGGCGCCGCCGTACTCGCTGTAGTCGAGGCGCTTCTTGAAGGCGGCAAACGCGTGGCGGGAGAGCCAGTAGCCGATACGGCTGGAGAGTGAATCGGCGAGCAACTCTTTCAACAGTGAGCGCACGGTCTCGACGAGCCCTTCGCTGATCTTGAGCGCGACGTTGCCGACAAAGCCGTCGCAGACGATGACATCGACCGCGCCGTTGTACAGATCGCGACCCTCGACGTTGCCGATGAAATTGATCGGCAACTGGCGCATGAGGGTAAAAGCCTCGCGGGTCAGCTCGTTGCCTTTGATGTCCTCTTCGCCGATCGAGAGCAGGCCGACGCGGGGACCGGGCGTGGTGTCGGCGCGATCGCAGCCGAGAATGACTCGGTAGTAGATTTCGCCCATGATGGCGAACTGTTCGAGGTGATCGGGGCGGCAGTCGACGTTGGCGCCCACGTCGATCAAGATGGCGGCGCGTCCGCCGGCGGTGGGGATAACGGTGGCCAGGGCCGGGCGCTGCACGCCGGCAAGCGAGCCGAGCATTAACTTGCTGGTGGCCATGACGGCGCCGGTGTTGCCGGCGGAGACAAGACCGGCGGCGCGCCCGGACTTAACCAGGCGAGCGCAGACATGGACGGAGGAGTCACGCTTGGTGCGCACCGCGCGCACCGCCTTGTCCTCCATCGTGATGACTTCGGTGGCGGGGACGATCTCGACCAAGGCGCGATCCTCGGGCGAGTAGGCGGCCAGCGCCTTCTGCAGCTCTGGTTCGAGACCGACCAGCAGCACCTTAACGCCATAGGCGCGCGCCGCCTCAATGGCGCCGGCAATCTCAGGCGCGGGCGCAGTGTCGCTGCCCATCGCGTCGAGCGCAATTGTGACGGTACCGGCCACGCGGTGCTTACCGCTGCTTGACCTCAATCACTTCCCGGTCCTTGTAATGCCCGCATTTGGGGCAGGCACGGTGGGGCAGCTTGCGCTCCTGGCAGTTGGGACAGACCGCGAGCGAAGGGGTGGTCAAAAAATCGTGGGCGCGACGGGTCGAGGTGCGCTTGGAAGAGTGGCGGCGTTTGGGATTCGGCATGGTGTTATTCCTTGCGGAGCGACTTCAACGCGCTCCAGCGATCGTCGGCGGGGGGCGGACAGGAGCACGTCCCGCTATTTAAATTGGTACCGCAGCGCGGGCACAACCCGCGGCAGTCGGGGCGGCACAAGGGCTGCATCGGCAGCGCCAGCAGTACCTGCTCGCGCGCCACTTCACCCACGTCAACGCCCGGGTCGCTGAAAAACGCAACGTCGGTGTCGGGAGCGTGGATCTCCACTTCAGCGCTCTCGCCCAGGACCGATTCCGGCTGGTAGAGCAAATCGAGGTCTTTGTCCACCGCCATGGGAATTGCTTCCAAACAGCGGGAACAGGCAGGGGCGATGTCGCCGTGCAAATGGCCGGTCAGGCGCATTCCGTCGCCGGCCAGGCGGGCTTCGCCCTTGAAGGTCAGCTCACCGGTGACTTCGGGCACCGAGGCCAGTTCGGCGGCGCCGAGGCGCAGGTCGAACTTGACCGGATGCAGTCTGAGATCTGTGACTTCAATGACCACGGCAACTCTCGCTTCGAACCTCGAAACGTGCAAAGTAGGATGGTGGGCGCCATAGGACTCGAACCTATGACCTCCGCCGTGTGAAGGCGGCGCTCTAACCAACTGAGCTAGGCGCCCAAAAATCCGTCTCTAGTCTAGCATCCGACGGGCGCGGGCCCCGGCGCGGCGGCGCCGCGCGTCCCGCTTATTCGCAGCCCCGGCTGGGGACTCCAAAGTCCCGAACCGGCGCTGCGCCTTCCCCGCCGTTAGTACTTGAGGAACACGAACAAGAACGTGTACAGGGCCAGCGATTCGATAAACGCAAAGCCGATGAAGAAGACGGTTCGAATGTTGTCCGCCGCGCCGGGGTTGCGCGCGATGCCTTCCTGGGTGCCCTTGAGACCCATGCCCATGCCGATGCCGCAAAGCCCGGCGGCGAGCGCCATGGCAATGCCGCCCATTTTGAGGGTGGAGAAATCAGTCTTGACCGCCTCGGTGGTGGCTTGGGCAAACAAGGGTGAAGTGCAGGCCAGCAGGAACAGGCCGGCAAGAGAACGGGACAGGTTGCGAATGGACATTACGAGTCGGACTCCTATTAGACAAAATTCCCGCAGGAGGTGGTTCCCGTATTCGCTGGGGCGTTACGGTCTCACACTGGACGGGGTACTACCGGACAACTAATGGGCCTCGGCCAGCGCCCCTCCGAGGTACGCCATGGCCAAAACCACGAAAATGTAGGTCTGTAGAAGGGCCACGAACAAGTGCAGCCCCATAAAGACAATTCCGGTCAGCGGCAGCAGCGCCACGAACACGCCGATGATCATGTCACCGGCAAACATGTTGGCGTACAGACGAACGCTGAGCGAGAGCACGCGGGCCACGTGGCCCACCACCTCGATGATGAACATCAACGGCGCCAGCCACCATACCGGACCCAGGAACTGCTTGATGTAGCCAAACCCATGGCGGCGAATGCCGACCGAATGGTAGACGGCAAAGACCACCAAAGCCAAACCGAGGGTGACCACGATGTCGGCGGTGGGGGCTTGGAAGCTGGGAATCAGGCCGATCAAGTTGCTGACCAGGATGAAGAGGGTGAGGGTCAGCAGGAAAAATCCAAAGCGATGACCGCCGCCGTGGCCAATCATTTGCTCGCCCTGATCTTCAATGAACTTGAGGCTGAGCTCGGTCATGTTCTGCCAGCCCTTGGGCGCGGCGACCGAGAGCCGGCTGCCCACAATCGTGGCGAAGGCCATGAGAATGAGCGCCACCAGAATCTCCATCGAAAGGGTGTTGTTGAACACCCTCTGAGTCGATTCGAAATGCACCCCAAACAGCGATGAAACCCAGGCGGCCGCGGGGCCGAGCAGGGCGTTCAGGAGGTGGGTGAACCAGAGTTGGGTTTCCATAGGACGTTAAAAATCACGGCCACCATGAGGCCGGCCGGGGCCGCCAGAAGGCCCGCCAAAACCGCCACAAAAGGGGTGAAGTGACTCATAAATATAGCATATAGAGCCACAGCAAGCAAAGCGTAACGGCCCAGCAGGGCGCCCTTTTTCAGCCAATAAAGATTCACGACCGCGAGCGCGGTGCCCAGGGCGACGCCTACGCCGGTCGGGAGGTCCCACTTGTAGGCCACCGCAATCGCGGCAACCGCGCCGATGACCGAACTTGCCGCCAGCACGGAGTCTTCGATGGACATTACTTGCCGACCGCAGCACGGTAGATCTGCAGGAATCCCGCAGCCAGGCCGAGGCACAAAAAGATCAGTTCGAAGACCTTACCGGTGTGGAGGGCGTGATCCAGTCCGTAGCCAATCGCCAGGCCGACGAACGCCGCACAGGGCAGGAGGAAACCGAGGCCCATGTACTTGCCCAACTGGCGCCATGCCTTGTCCTCGGGCATAGGTTAGTGCTTGATGGGCGGAAGCACCTTGCAACTGCCGCACTGCTGGCCGACGATTTTACCGGACGCGAAAGTGGACTCGTGATCCACCAGGAGCTTCAACTGATCTTCGGCGATGGCGCCGGGGATCAAGCGCCCGTCAATAAACAGAGTCGGGGTGCTTACGACTCCCACCGACTTTCCATTGGAAATGGACGCCTCAATCTTGGCCTTGGTGGCGGGATTGGCAAGGCAGGCAGCGTAGGGAGCGGGCTGCGCGCCTGATTCCAGAGCGAAGTCGCGCAGCCGGCCGGCGGCGTTGGTGGGGTTGATCTGATCCTGGGCGGCGAATACGGCTTTTTCGAAGTTCCAGAATTGGCTTGGATCCTGTTCGGCGACACATACGGCCGCCTCGGCCGCCTGCATGGACCAGGGGTGAATTTCGACCAGCGGGAAATATTTGAACACCACCCGGAACTTACCCGGCTGCTCGTTCATGAGCTGCTCGATTCCCTGCGCCTCCTGGCGGCAGAAGGGGCACTCGAGATCACTGAACTCGACGATGGTCACGGGGGCGTCGGCCGCGCCGATGGCGGGTGCGCCGCGAGTGTCAATGTGGGCGCGGGTCTCGGCCCACGGGTCGGCGCTGAGAGTGCTTTTTTCTCCTTCAACGATCTCCTTGCCGTCGGCGGTGATCAGGAAACTGCCGATTTGTTTTTGGCCGCCCTTTTCGAGCATCACTTTCGCGGTGCGCAGGCCGCTGGGGTCGGGCGCCGAGATGGATTGCACATCGATCTTATCGAGTTGTTGATAGCCGATGGTGCGGTCGAGAAAGGCGACCAGCCTGGCGCGCAACTCGGCGTCGCTCGGGGAGCCGGCCACGGCCTTGGCGGCGGGGGACTGCGCCCATGCCAGACCGAGCATGAAAACTGCCACTACAAATACGCGTTGAACGACTCGCATTGCCCTCAATTATGCACTAGGGCAAGGCCGGCAAGCATCCGCCCGGGACGAGCGGCGCTTCGTAACGCTGGGCGATCGGGAGGCGGCGACCCAATCCGAAAGCCTTGGTCGACACCTTGAGCCCGGGCGCGGCCTGCTGGCGTTTGTATTCGCTGTAGTCCATACGCCGGACGAGCGATTGCACCAACTCGGGAGCGAGATTCAGTTCCTCGGCGATCGCCTCGGGGCTGCGATAGCGCTCGACGTAGCGCTCGATCACGGCGTCGAGAATGTCGTAGGGCGGGAGGTCGTCTTGATCCACCTGGTCGGGCTTAAGCTCCGCGGTCGGCGCTTTGAGGATGACCGCTTCAGGCAATTGGAAACGCCGGGCCAAGGCGTAGACCTGGGTTTTTAAAACATCGGCAATCACCGCCAGTCCGCCGGCCATGTCGCCGTAGAGGGTGCAGTAGCCCATTGCGAGCTCGCTCTTGTTGCCGGTGGTCAGCACCAATCCGCCGTTCACGTTGGAATCGGCCATGAGCAGCAGGCCGCGCAGGCGAGATTGCAGGTTTTGCCGGGCCACGTCGGCGGCGCGACTCGCGGCGTTGGTCAGCGACGCCGGGGCCTGGGCAAGAGCGGCTTCGAACAGCGGCTCGATGGCGACCGTTTCCAGGCTTATTCCCAGCGCCTGGGCCACCGCGCGGGCATCGCGCTCGCTTTCGTGGCTGGAGTAGCGCGAGGGCAGGTACAAACCGCGGACGTTGGCGGCGCCGAGGGCCTCGACGGCGATCGCCGCCGTGACGGCGGAGTCGACGCCTCCGCTGAGACCGAGCACGGCGTGCTCGAAGCCGCACTTGACCACGTAATCGCGCGTACCCAGCACCAGCGCCTCAGCCATGGCGGCGGTTTCGGATTCAGGCACCGGGCGTATTTCGCCACGTCCGCGATCGGACTCGACCACCAAGATGTCTTCGCCGAAACAGGCGGCGCGCGCGCGGAGCGTGCCGTCGGATCCCATCACCATGGAGCATCCATCGAAAATCAATTGATCGTTGCCGCCCACCTGGTTCACGAAGACGACCGGCACCTGATATTCGCGTCCAATGGCGCCGAGCATTTCCTGACGGAGCGCTATCTTGCCGGCGGAGTAGGGAGAGGCGGAAATGTTGATGAGGAAATCGGCGCCGGAGCGCATTTGCTCCTCGACGGGGTCGCGCGCGTACAGGAGGCGGGCCTGGTGTTTGGGCCAGTAGTTCTTGTCGTTCCACGCGTCTTCGCAAATGGTGACGGCGATGCGCATGCCGCGCCAGCGCCAGATGCGCTGCTGGCTGGCGGGCGCGAAGTTGCGCAGTTCGTCGAAGACGTCGTAGGTGGGGAGCAGCATTTTCGACTGCTGGAAGATCACCTCGCCGTCAAGCAGCGCCAGGGCGCTGTTGTGGACACTCTTGCCGGTGGCGGCGGCCGCCGGGGTGGCGCAGCCGCAAAGTAGTGCGATACCGGGAGAGTCGCGCGAGGCGCGCCGGAGCCAGGCCAGGCTCTCGGAGACAAACTCCGGCTTTTCGACCAGGTCGCGGGCCGGATATCCACAAATCGTCATCTCCGGATAAATCACCAGTTCCGCGCCCTGGGCGCGGGCGCGGGCGGCGAATTCGACGATTTTTTGGTAATTTCCCTCGAGCGCGCCGACGGTGGGGTTGATCTGTGCCAGTGCGATTTTCACTTCGTATAGTTTACCGTTTTGAGCCGGGGACTTGTGCCCCCCGGCGGCGGCAGCGAATAATGGGGGCTTGCATGGATAATCCACGCCAGCGGGCGGATGAAGCGCGGGAGCTGTTCCAGCAAGCCTATCGGGCGCAGATGCGGGGCGATCTGGAACGCGCCGTGGAACTGTACACGGCTTCGATCGAACTCGAACCAACGGCCGAAGCGTACACGTTCCGGGGCTGGGCGTACTCTTTTCAGGGAGACTATGCGCGGGCCATCGAGGAGTGCCACCGTGCGATCGAGATTGATCCGGAGTTCGGCAACCCCTACAACGATATTGGCGCGTATTTGATTGAACAGGGGCGGCTGCTTGAGGCTGTGCCGTGGCTGGAGAAAGCGGCCGCGTCGCCACGTTACGCCAGCCCGTGTTTTGCGAAGTTCAATCTCGGGCGGATTTATGAGCGCTTGCGGCGGCTGGGGCAAGCGGAGGATCAGTATGCCCAGGCGCTGAAGTTTGATCCACGGTATCAGCCGGCGCAGAAGGCAATCAAACGGGTGCGTGCGAACTGGAACTAGATTTCGAAAAGCTCTGATAGCGGGACTTTGAAGCCAGGCAGTGCGGGTTCGATTAAATCACGGGTGTGAACCTGCGGCGGTTCACCACCGCGGACGTGGCGATGGGCTTCACCTTTGGCCGGATACAGCAGCCAAACTGCTTTAGTTCCCACGTCTAAATACTGGGGCAACATTTTCTTGAGTGCGGCGGGGCGGTCATGTTTCGAGACGACCTCAAATGCCAAATCCGGAGCAATCGGGATCGGGACCATTTCGCCGTATTCCCGTTTGTAGCGGGCGGCGAAAATAAAGCCCACGTCGGGACGTCGGATCGTAGCCGGGCCGAGCTGGAGATCGACCTCGCAGACGATTACGCCGAGCCGCGCAGGAGCCGAAAATAGGCGCAGGCGATTGGCGAGACGGTCGCGCACTTCGTTGTGATTATGCGTGGTTGACGGAGACACAATCAGCTCGCCATCGCTCAGCTCATAGTGCGGGCCATCAGGCTCGTCCAACTCCAGATAATCGGCAATGGTGAAAACTGTCTTGGTCGCCATGGGCGCGTCCCCGTTAATTGATTGGCACGGGACCCCGCGCGGCTGTCGCCGCACGACCCGCTTAGGTGCGGCGCGGGCTAGACTTGGAACGACGAACCGCAGCCGCAGGTGTGCTTCACGTTGGGGTTGTTGAACTTAAAGCCTGAGCCTTCGAGCGTCTCCAGGAAGTCAACCTCGACGCCGTCCAGGTACATGAGGCTCATGGGGTCAATAAAAACCTTGAGGTCGTCGTACTGGTAGGTCTTGTCCTGCGCGGAGCCGTTATCGAACTGCATGGAGTAGCTGAACCCGCTGCAACCTCCGCCCACCACGGCGACCCGCAGGCCGCCCGGCACAGGTTGCTGCTGGCCCATGATTTCCTTGACTTTCTCAATGGCTTTGGGTGTGAGCGAGATCATGACCATAGTTTACCACGCAGGACGCACGGGGGATTACCATGAATCCAGTGGCGAGTGCGGTTCCAACCCGGCGCGAGCGCGACTCCCTGGGCGAGGTGCGGGTGCCGCGGACGGCGCTCTACGGAGCGCAGACGCAGCGCGCTGTAGAGAACTACCAGATTAGCGGGCGGCGCGCGGCGCCGGCGCTGATCGCGGCGTATGGGTGGTTGAAGGCTGCGATGGCCGAGGCCAATGGCGCGCTCGGGCTGCTGCCGCGCAACGTCGCGCGCGCCATTGCCCGCGCGGCGCGCGAGGTGGCGGAACACCGGCTCGATCAACATTTTGTAGTGGACGCGTACCAGGCGGGGGCGGGCGTATCGTTCCACATGAACGTCAACGAGGTGATTGCCAACCGCGCGGCGGAACTTCTGGGCGGACGACGGGGCGTTTATGACGTTGTCCATCCCAACGATCACGTCAACCGGGGCCAGTCTACCAATGACACATTTCCGACAGCGCTGCGGGTTGCGCTGCGCATGGAATTCGATCCGCTCTTGGCGGCCGTCGAGCGCTCGAGCGAGGCATTTCGCGTCAAAGCGCGGCAGTTCGCACGGATTGTCAAATCGGGGCGCACGCACTTGCAGGATGCGGTGCCGCTCTGGTTGGCCGACGAACTCGGCGCCTATGGCTCGGCGTTAGCGGCGTGCCATCGCGAGTTGGCGCAAGCCGCCGACGAGCTCTTAGAACTGGGGCTGGGCGGGAGCGCTGCCGGCACCGGGCTCAACGCGAACCGCCGGGCCACAGCGCTGGCGTTGCGCCATCTATCCGCGCGGACCGGCCACGGTTGGCGCACGGCGCCTGACTTGTTCCAGGCGATGCAAAGCCAGCAGCCCATCGCGCGCGCATCGTCGGCGATGCGCAATCTGGCGTTGGAGCTGATTCGCATTTCAAATGATCTGCGACTTCTCGCCAGTGGACCGATGACCGGGCTGGCTGAGATCGAGCTACCGTCGCTGCAGCCAGGATCGTCCATCATGCCGGGCAAGGTGAATCCGGTAATGCCGGAAATGCTCGCCATGGTTTCGTTTCAGGTAGTTGGCAATGACATGGCCGCCGCGCTGGCGGTACAAGCCGGGCAATTGGAATTGAACGTGATGATGCCGGCGATGGCGCTGGCGACGCTGGAGTCAGCGACGATTCTCGCCAGCGCGCTCGACGCCTTCACGCGGCGCTGTGTTGTGGGCATCAAGGCCAACGCCAAGCGCTGCCGCGCGTACGCGGATGCGACATTGGCTCTGGCGACCGGTCTCAACCCACACGTCGGATACTCGCGCACCGCCAAGTTGGTTCAGGAGTCGCTGCGCACCGGGCGGCCGCTTTTGGAACTGGCGCTGGAACAGAACCTGATGCCCGCCGCTCAGCTGCGGCGCATTCTTGACCCGGCGCGCGCGGCGGGACCGGCCAACAGCAGTACGAGGACCGCAAGCAAGCACAGGTAGGCGAGCCAGTCGCCCCATCGGGTATAGAACGTTATTGCAGATTCGGCGGCGAAGCCGGCGTCGAGCGCGCCCGGTGCGAAACGCGCCAATTGGGCGGTGACGCGCCCGAAGGGATCGATCACGGCGGTGATGCCGTCGTCGGTATCGCGCAAGAGCCAGCGGCGGTTTTCCATGGCCCGAACCCGGGCCATCATCAGACCCTGCGCCGCGGCCGAGGACTGACCGTACCAACTGTCATCGGATTGGTTGACCAGCCACTCCGCTCCGGCGTTCACATCACGGCGCGCGAGCGCGGGAAAGATCGACTCGTAGCAAATCATGGTGGTAAACCGATGCGCGCCGAGCGGCATGACGACCGGCCCCGGGCCGGGGACAAAATCACCGACCTGCGCCACCAGCTTGCCAACCCCCGCCGACTCCTTGAGCCAATCAGGCAACGGAACGTATTCGCCAAAGGGCACTAAATGCGTTTTGTCGTAGCGCGGGCCAAGTGTGCCATCGGCGTTGACCAGCTGCGCGGAGTTGCGGGGAGCGTTCGAGGCGCCCCAGGTGATCTCGCCGATAAGCATCGCAGAGTGTTCGTGGTCGAGGATCTCGGCCACGGTCTGCTGCAATTCCGGCTGGCGGTCGAGATCGAACGGCGCCGGCTGTTCGGGCCATACGATCAGGTCGACCGGCGGAGTGGCAGCGTTGACGGACAAGCGCGCTTGCGCGGCCAACTCGTGGGTCATCGTGGATCCGCTCCAGTCCAGGTCGAGAGGTGTGTCGGGCTGGACCAATCGAACGTGCAGGCCGCGTCCGCCATCGCTGGGCGCGTGATAGGGGAGGGTGGCGAAACCGAATATGCAGCCCAGCGCGATGCCGGCCGCGATCGCGCCCCGGCGCCGCGGCTTGTCGAGCACGTAGGCGATGAGAGTATTCGCCGTCGCGACCAAGAGGCTGACGCCGTAAATGCCGCATGCGGGCGCCAGCAGCATGGTCCCGGCGTGCTGGTACTGCGAATATCCCAGCAAATTCCAGGGAAAGCCGCCCATCGGCGTGTAGGTGCGCAGGAGCTCGACCGCGACCCAGACGAAAGGGAGCGGCCAGTAGCGGCGCCCACTCCAGCGCCCGACCCAGTAGGCGGCAAGGGCCATCAGGGCCAGGTAGCTGCCCATCAACAGCAGGAACAGGACGAACACAACGCCGGCCAGTGGACCGCTCAAGTCGCCGAAGTGGTGAATTGTGGCGTAAATCCAGGAGCAACTGACGGCGAAAAAAACGATTCCCGCGAGGTAGCCGGACCAGAACACCGGCCACGCCCGCTCGCCGCGCGCCACCGCCCAAAACAAGGGCACGAGCGCGATAAACGCCAGCCACGACCAACCCACCGAGGGGAACACAAGCCCGAGCGCCAGGCCCGAGAGCGCGCCCGCTGCGAGTGTCGGAAGCACTCTCACTATTTCAGCGAGGCCATCACTTCCTCAAGCACCGCGGGCGCCGGGCGAACGACATTCTCCGGCAGTTGCGCCAGCGGCGTCGGCACCATGCCGAGTTGCGCGACGAAGTCGGGCTTCTGGGTATCAACGTAGAAGATTCCGGTAAGGACTTCTTCATTGGCGTTGGCCTCGGTCAGCACGCGAAGCGCCTGCTGCCGGTCGGTGGGATTGAAGTCATGGGCGAGCTTGCGCAGACGCAGGTGGGAGCCGTCGTGCATCGGGACGTCGAGCGTCGTGCCCGGATCGTATTCCACGGCGATGTCCTCAAACGAGGGCACGAAGCTCAGTTCGTGCATCGCCTCTTCATGGTCGAGCACATATTTGTAGCTTTTGGTCGAACCTTCGTGGTCGTTGAAGGTGACGCAGGGCGAGATGACGTCAATCATGACCGTGCCGCGATGGGCGAGCGCCGCTTTCAGAATCGCGGTGAGCTGCTTCTTGTCGCCGGAAAACGAGCGCGCCACGAGCGTGGCGCCGCTCAACACCGCGAGGGCGCAGGTATCGAGCGCGGGCATGTCGTTGATCACTCCGCTCTTTTGTTTCGCGCCCAAGTCGGCGGTGGCGCTGAATTGGCCCTTGGTCAGGCCGTACACACCGTTGTCCTCGATGATATAGATCAAGGGCAAGTTGCGGCGCATGAGGTGCAGAAACTGCCCCAGGCCAATCGAGGCCGTGTCGCCGTCACCGCTGACGCCGAGTGCCTGCAGGCTGGCGTTGGCCAGCACGGCGCCGGTGGCGACGCTGGGCATACGTCCATGCACGGAGTTGAAGCCGAAGGAGCGGCCGAGAAAGTAGGCCGGCGCCTTGCTGGAGCAGCCGATGCCGGAGAGTTTTACGAAACGATGGGGATCGACGCCCATTTCGTAGCATGCGTCAATGATGCGTTCGCTAATGGCGTTGTGGCCGCAGCCGGCGCAGAGGGTTGTCTTGGAGCCGCGGTAGTCGGATTGCGGCAAGCCCAGGCGGTTTAACTTGACCAGCGGAGCGGTGGTGGTAGACATGGCTATTTAGCTCCTTCTAGAGCGACGATGGCATCGGTCAGGCTGCGCGCATCGACCGGTAATCCGTTGTAATGGCGCACGGAACGAAGGCGGGCCGCCAGTTCCGGGCCGAGATCGAGTTGCAGCAATTCGAACATCTGTCCGTCGCGGTTTTGATCCACCACGTATACGCGGTGGTGGCCGGCGACAAATTCACGCACCGCCGCGGCGAAGGGATAAGCGCGCAGGCGCAAATAGCCGCCGTTGATCTTGTGCTCGCGCAATTGATCGAGCGACTCGAGCATGGCGGCGTGGGTGCTGCCGTAGGCGATGACGGCGACCTCGCCCGCCCCGGTGCGCTCCACGATGGGGGCCGGGATGTGCTCGCGCGCTCCTTCCCATTTGCGCTTTAAGCGATCGAGGTTATTGGTGTAGTCGGCCGACTTTTCGCTGTACTGCGCCCGTTCGTTGTGTCCGGAACCGCGGGTGAAAAACGCGGCGGCGGGATGATCGGTGCCGGGCAGAGTGCGGTAGCCGATGCCGTCGCCATCCACATCGCGGTAGCGCGCCCAGTCGCCCTTGAGGCGGGTGAGGTCCTCGGCGCGCAACACCTTGCCTCGATCGAGCGGCTTGGTGGGGTAAGCGAAGGGCTCAGCCATCCAGTGGTTCATGGCCAAATCCAAATCACTCAGCACGAAGATCGGGGTTTGGTAGCGTTCGGCGATGTCGAACGCGGCGATGCCCATCTCGTAGCATTCCTCGACCGAACCCGGCAGCAGGATGATCTGGCGGGTGTCGCCATGACCGAGGGTCGCCACAAACCCCAAATCGCCCTGCGCGGTGCGGGTGGGCAGGCCGGTCGAGGGACCAACCCGCTGGATGTCAAAAATCACGCCGGGGATTTCGGCGTAGTAGCCGAGGCCAACGAATTCACTCATGAGGCTGATGCCGGGGCCGGAGGTCGAGGTCATGGCGCGCGCACCCATCCAGCCCGCGCCCAGGACCATGCCACAGGCGGCGAGTTCGTCCTCGGCTTGAACAGCGGCGAAGGTGGCCTTGCCGTCGGAGGTTCGGCGGTACTTCTTCAAGTATTCAATGAGGTATTCGCAGAGTGAGCTCGAGGGGGTGATCGGGTACCAGGCGACCACCGTCACGCCGGCGAAGAGGCAGCCGAGCGCCGCCGCCGCATTGCCCTCGATGATGATCTTGCCAGCCGTCTTCGATTGCGCGCCGGCCATGCGCTCGAGGCGGCAGCGGTCGGGTTGGGGGAAATTGGTCATAGCGTAATCGAAGCCGGCCTTGACCGCGCCCCAATTCAAGTCCGCCGCCTTCTGTTTTTTCTTGAACTGCTGGCGCAGCGCGCGCTCGACTTCCTCCATCTCCATGTTCATGAGGTGGGCGGCGCAGCCGACGTAGATCATGTTGCGCACCAGCTTGCGCAGTTTTGCGTCGGGGCAGACTCCCGCCACCAGCTTGTCGAACGGCACCGGATAAAAGGTCACATCGTGCCGCAAATCGTTGGCCTTCAGCGGCTCGTCGTAGAGCACCGAGGCGCCGGGGTCGAGGCCGAGAACATCCTCACGCACGGTTTCCGGATTCATGGCGATGAGGAAATCAATCTCTTTTTTGCGCGCCACGTAACCGTGCCGGCTGGCGCGGATGGTGAACCAGGTGGGCAGACCGGCGATGTTGGAGGGAAACAAGTTCTTGCCGGAAATGGGAACGCCCATCTGGAAAATCGTGCGCAGCAGTACGAGGTTGGAGGACTGGCTACCGCTGCCGTTGACGGTCGCCACCTGTAGGCTGAAATCATTCAAAAGTACACCGCTCACCGGCGGCGCGACGCTCATCGTGGCCATGCCAACCAGTATAGAACCGTCCCATTTGCAGAACCGGGAGGAAATTAGCGGGAAGGAACAAACCTCGCTGGCGCCGTGGCCATCCATAACCGGCAGGAGGGCCCCGACTTGGTCGAAGCGTTGATGCTGTGGAACGAGCCGAACAACCTCTCGCACTGGGATTTCGAGCTCGACCGCGACTGGCAACGTTTTGCCGCCATGGTGTGCCAGGCCGTCACCGCGGTGCGCGCCGTGGCGCCAGAGCTCAGGCTGGTGCTGGGCGGCATCTCGCCGATTGATGCCAACTTCATACGCCTTTTGGCCAGCTACGGCGCGGTTGACGCTGTAGACCGGGTGGCCGTGCATGGATTTCCGCTGGACTGGAATCACTGGCCGATTGACGATTGGCCGCGCAAGCTGGCTGAGATCGAAGCGGTGAGCTCCAAGCCGGTGTGGGTTTCAGAAGCCGGTGCGTCGTCGTTTGGCGCCGAAGAGGTGCAGCGCTTCGGATTGGAGCGCACGCTGGCGCTGTTGCGGGGGCGAGTCGAGCGGCTGCACTGGTATAGCTTGTTCGACCTGCCGCCGACATGGTCGGCCACGACGCGCCATCGTGAAGCCGAAGGTTCGGCCTATTACCGGCATTACTACATGGGATTGTTGCGCGCCGATGGCACGCCCAAGCTCGCTTACCACGACTTCCCCGAGGGCGGCGGAGTCGGGATCTGCCAGTGGTTTCACTTCGAAGATCCCCGACTCGACGATGCGGTTCGCTGGCTGCGCCGGCTGGGCGTGCGCTACCTGCGCACCGGGCTGAGCTGGGCCGACTGGCTGCGTCCCAACGCCGAAGCCTGGTTTGACCGGCAAATGTGGGCGCTTGAGGAGTTCGACGTGACCATCACGCTGTGCTATACGCCCGAGAGCGAAGGCATCGAGCCCAACTACACATCGCCGCCCCGCGCGCCGGAAAAGTTCGCCGCCTTTGCGGCGTGGGTCGCCCGGCGTTATGGCGGGGGCGGCGCGGCCAAGGTGGTCAAGCCGCGGCGCGAGGAGGTACCATGCCGGAGCGGGTGCTGATTACCGGCGGCGCCGGCTTCCTCGGTTCCCATCTCGCCGATCGGCTGCTGCAGGCGGGTTACCAGGTGCGGCTGCTCGACAATCTCGACCCCCAGGTGCATCCGCATGGGCGGCCGTCGTATTTGAACCGTGAGGCCGAGTTGCAGGTGGCGAGCGTGCTGGAGGAACACGCCGTCGAGCGGGCGCTCGACGGGGTCAGCGCGGTGGTCCATTTTGCGGCGGTCGTAGGCGTCGGGCAGTCGCTGTACCAGATCGCGCATTACAACCTGGTCAACACGCAGGGCACGGCAGTGCTGCTGCAAGCCATACTGCGGCGGCAGCGGCGCCCAGGCAGCGGCATCGGCCGCCTGCTGGTCGCGGGCTCGATGTCGATGTACGGCGAAGGGCGCTACTGGTGCCCGGATTGCCAGGAACCACGCGATGCCAGCGCGCGCTCCCCGGAACGACTCTTGCGCCACGATTGGGAGCCGGAATGCCCGGTGTGTTCGCAGCGCCTGGAGCCGCGGCCAACGGATGAGGGCAAAGCGCCGCAACTGGCCTCGATTTACGCCCTCAACAAATACATGCAGGAGGAAATGTGCCTGCTGTTTGGGCGCACCTATCGCATCCCCAGCGTGGCGCTGCGGTTCTTCAACGCCTACGGGCCGCGCCAGGCGCTGGCCAATCCCTACACCGGCGTGGCGGCGGTGTTCGCCAGCGAACTGCTGGCCGGGCGGCGGCCCCAGATTTTTGAGGACGGGCAACAGCGCCGCACCCTGGTCAGTGTCTACGACGTGGTTTCCGCCTGTGCGCTGGCGCTCGAGGCGGCGCCCGAGGCGCTGGCGCCGGGGGTCTTCAACGTCGCCGGGCCGGAAGCAACGACGATCGCCGAACTCGCCACCCACCTCGCGCGCGCCCTGGCGGTGGACCTCTCGCCCGCCATCACGGGCCGTTTCCGCTTAGGCGACGCGCGGCACTGCATTGCCGACATCACGCGCGCCCGGAACGCGCTCGGCTATGCGCCCCAGGTGGGCATAGCACGGGGAATGCTGGAACTCGCCCACTGGCTCAGCGCCCAAAACCAACCGGCCGCCCTGGGGCAGCGCCAGGCCACGGCCGAACTGGCCGCCTACGGACTTACGGGATGAGGCCCGCCGGCTGACACCGATGCGTATTCTCATGACCAGCGACCGCTGCGGCGGCGTCGGGCGGCACGCGCAAACGCTGACGGCGGAGCTGCGCCGCCGCGGGCACGAAGTCACGCTCTACACGCCGCGCCTGTTCGAATGGATGAGCGAGCGAACCCCGGAGACGCTGGCCGCGGCCATCGCTGAAGACCGGCGCGCCCTCGCCCAACTCGCCCACCGCCATGGGTGCGATTGCCTGCACACGAATCACTTCGCCTTTGCCGGCGCGCTCGACTGTCCAACGGTGCTCGGAGTTCATAGCGACGTCGTGTCCTGGTGGCGGCACATGCAGGGGGCCTTGCCTCCGGAGAACCAGTTTCATCGCTGGTACCGCGCGTTGGTGGAGGCCGCGCTGGGGCGAGCGCGGCGCGTCGTGGCGCCTTCGCGGCAAGTGCTCGACGATCTCTCAGCCAGTTATGGATTTAACGGCGGCAGCGTCATCGCCAACGGCTCCGCGCGGGCGGACGGCGCCGGCGAGACGGTAAAACACCCGCAAGCGGTCAGCGTGGGCCGGTGGCGCGATCCGGCCAAGCAACTTGACCTGGTGCTGCGCTCCACGCTGGCGTGGCCGCTGCGGCTGATCGGCGAATGGCCCAAGCCGCGACCGGAGCCCAAGCGCAACCTCGAACACTGCGGTCCGCGAACGCCGGTCGAGGTCGCCCGCGCCCTGCTTTGCAGCTCCGTCTACATCGCGCCCAGCCGTTACGAACCGTTCGGGCTGGCACCCCTCGAGGCCGCCCATGCCGGCTGCGCGCTGCTGCTCAACGACATTCCCAGCTTCCGGGAGATTTGGGGACCGCACGCGGTCTACTTCAAGCCCAACGACGCCAGCGATCTCTCCCGGCAAATGGCCGCTCTGGCCGCGGCGCCGGATCGCTGCGCGCAATACGGGCGCGCCGCATGGCGCCATGCGCGCCATCACTACACGGCCGAACAGATGGCGGTCGGCTACGAATGCGTGTACCGCGAACTGTCATGACCATCTGCCTCTTCGCGCACTCCTGGCTTTCGGACTGGAACCACGGCAACGCTCATTTCCTGCGCGGCCTGGCGAGCGCGTTGGTGGCGCGGGGGCACACGGTACGGGGCTACGAGGCGCAGCCGCCGGGCTGGTCGCTTGCCAACCTTAAAGAAGAGAGCCGGGGGCCGGCTTCGGTGGCCCAGTTCCGGAAGGCCTATCCCGAACTCGACCTGCACTTTTACGACGCGGCCACCGACTGGGCGCTGGCGCTGCGCGACGCCGACGTGGTCGTTGTCCACGAATGGAACCCAGCCGAGCTTCTTCACGCGCTGGCCGGCGCCCGCCGCCGCCGCCATTTCAGGCTGTTGCTGCATGACACCCACCACCGCGCGGCAAGCCAGCAGGCGGCCATTGCGGAGTTTCCGCTCGAGCAGTGCGACGGCGTGCTCGCCTTCGGTGAAAGCCTGCGCCAGCTCTACGAGCGGCGCGGCATCCGGCGCACGTTCACCTTTCATGAAGCGGCCGATGTGCGGCGCTTTCATCCGGCGGCCGGATCGGCGCCACCGGGGGTCGATTGGGACTTGGTCTGGATCGGCAACTGGGGCGATGACGAGCGCAGCCAGGAAATCAACGAATTTCTACTCGAGCCCGTATGTGAACTGCGCCTGCGCACGCTGGTGCACGGCGTGCGCTATCCCGCCTCGGCGCACGCTGAATTCGTGCGGCGCGGCATCCGTTTCGGCGGCTATCTGCCCAACCTGGAGGCTCCGGCGCTCTACCATGCCTCGCGGCTGACCGTGCATATTCCGCGGCGTCCCTATGCCGAGCGCCTGCCTGGCATTCCCACCATCCGCATGTTCGAGGCGCTGGCCTGCGGCGCGACGCTGCTCAGCGGCCCCTGGCACGACACCGAAGGACTGTTCCAATCGGGCGACGACTTCATTTCGGTCCGCAATCGGGCCGAGATGGCTGCCGCCTGTAGGCAACTTCTAGCCGATGAGGCGCAACGAATCAGGGTGGGTCAGCATGGCGCCCGGACCATTCGCGCCCGCCATACCTGCGACCATCGCGCAAGACAATTGGAGGAAATCTGTCGCAATCTGGATTAGCGCTCTATGTCTTCGGTTCGAGCCTTAGTTCCGCATATTGGAATGGAGCTGCCACTTATTACCGGGGGATTTACAAAAACCTGCACGCGCTGGGGTATCGCATCACCTTCGCCGAGCCCGACATTTACGATCGCGCCGGGCACCGCGACTGGCCGAAGGGCCAAGACCCCGAATACGCCCATTGCCCGATGTACGGCAACCGGGAGCAGCTGGACTGGCATTTGCGCGCGGCGCGCCAGGCCGACCTGATCATCAAACACAGCGGCATTGGCGCCGACGACGACTACATCGCGGCCGCGGTTCTTGATGCGGCCGCCGCCGCGCCCGCGCACCGGCGACCGCGGGTTGCATTTTGGGACGTGGATGCGCCGCATACGCTGAGCCAAATCCACCGCCATCGCGAGCATCCGATGCGGGCGCTGCTGCCCAGCTATGATTTTGTTCTCACCTACGGCGGCGGACCGGTGGTCAGCGCGGCCTATCTGGCGTTGGGGGCGCGCCAGTGTTTTCCGATTTACAACGGCCTCGATCCGGACACTCACTTCCCTACGGCACGCGACCCCCGGTTCCACTCCGATTTGACTTTTCTTGGCCACCGGCTTCCGGACCGCGAGCACCGGGTGAATCATTTTTTCCTGGGAGCGGCACGGCGGGCGCCCAAGCACCAATTCCTGCTCGCCGGGGAAGGCTGGCAGGGCGCGAGCCATCCGGCCAACGTCACGCTCGGCGGATTCATTTCGCCCCTGCAACATAATGCCCTCAATGCCTCAGCGCGGTTTGTCCTGAACCTAAACCGGGACTCGATGGCCGAGGTAGGCTTCTCGCCGCCGACCCGCATATTCGAGGCGGCGGGCGCACGGACGGCCATCATCAGTGACGCGTGGCCCGGCATCGAGTTGTTTTTCGAGCCGGGGCGGGAAATCCTGCTGGCCACATCGGCGCAAACCGTAGCCGACTATCTGGACGAGGTCTCGCCCGAGGCGGCCAGCCGGCTTGCCCAGCGCGCGTACGAGCGCGCACTGGCCGAGCATACGTACGCACGCCGGGCGCGCCGCCTTAACCATCTTCTGCAGGGCGCGCCAGTCACCGCCCTTGCAGCTTAGATATATGAAGTTTTGCTTCTTCGGACTTTCACTTACGTCTTCCTGGGGCAATGGCCATGCTACAACCTATCGCGGCCTGCTGGCCGCGCTGCGGAGGCTCGGCCACCAGATTGACTTTTTCGAGCGCGACGTCGAGTGGTACGCCGCCCGGCGGGACCTGCCCCAACCTCCGCAGGCCCGCCTGCACTTGTATCGCGAATGGAGCGATATAGCCGCGACCGCCCTGGCTATGGGGCAGGGGGCGGACGCGGTGGTGGTCGGCAGCTACTTCCCCGACTCCGTGGCGCTGCTCGACAAACTCCTGGTCCAACGCGCCGCGCCTGTCTGCTTCTACGATATTGACACCCCGATCACGCTTGACGATTTGCGCCGCCAGCGCTGCCGCTATCTGAGGGCGGAGCACATTCCGGAATTCGATCTCTATCTCAGCTTCACCGGCGGTCCGGTGCTCGAGGAACTACAATCCAGATGGAAAGCCCGCCGGGTGCGGACGCTGTACTGCGCCTGCGACGAACTGAGCTATTTGCGCACTTCCAAGCGGGCATCGTCGGTGCCGGCAGTGGCCAAGCTCAGCTTCATGGGGACATACGCGCCCGACCGACAGGCAAAACTGCAAACTTTATTTCTGGAGCCGGCTCGCCTGTTGCCGCAGCATCATTTCGCGATGGCGGGCTCGATGTACCCGGCGCCCTGCAACTGGCCAGAGAACGTCCGCTACCAATCCCACCTCGCGCCGGGCAGCCACGCAGCGTTCTATTCCGCTTCAGAGTTCACGCTCAATCTAACCCGGCAAGCCATGGTCGAGGCCGGCTACTCTCCTTCGATCCGTTTGTTCGAAGCGGCGAGCTGCGGAACCGCTGTCATTTCCGATCCGTGGCCCGGGCTGGATGAGTTTTTCGAGCCTGGCGCCGAGATTCTGGTCGCCAATGACAGCGACGCCGTGGTAGACATCCTCTCTCACGCAACGCCCGCCGACGCTGAGCGCATCGGAAACGCGGCACGCGAGCGTGTGCTGAGCGCGCACACAAGTCGGCATCGCGCCGTTTCATTGCTTAGCTATTTTGACGAAATCACGTAGCAAATCAGTCACAAGAAAATGATCTTCGCGCGGGACTATCCGCGACCCACTTCGCCGCATCAATTGAAAATAGTAAATGCCGCGTGCGGCGTTTCCATTTTTAGAAGGCGGCGGAATCATGTCAGCTTTGCAGGGGGTCTGGAGAGGCGGAGTAGGGTTTTTGGGGGTGGTCGGAACGGTCGGACTGCTCTCCATCGCAATCAGCTCGCAAGTGAAGCCGCAGACCATGGCGCAACGGCAGTTGGACGGGGTGGTGGAAGGCGCCGATGGCAGCCCGGTAGGTGGGGCGGTGGTCGAGTTACACGGATGGTCGGGTGGCACCCTGGCGAGTGCCGTAACCGGAGCTGATGGACGTTTTAGTTTCCTGGTCGGCCAAGCCGAACATTATCAGCTTCAGCTCGATGCCGGCGGCGCGGTCAGTACCACCGACGTGGATGGCTCGACATCCCGCAGCCTGACGTTGCGAACCGACACTTACACCGCACCATCGTCGAGCGCGCATAGAACACCTCCAACCGTGTCGTTAAATGACCTGGAGGCACCGGCACGAGCGAAGTCAAAATTCAATCAGGCACAGAAGGCGATTCAGAAATCGGATTTTAAGAAAGCCTGGGATTTGGTGAATCAGGCCATTTCAGCAGCCCCGAATTGGGGACGCGCCTACCTGTTGCGGGGTGTTCTCAGTATGCAGTTGCACAACTACGCCCCCGCCAAGAGCGATTTCGACACGGCGGTGCAGCAGGATCCCAAGAATGCGATGGCGCTCACTGAGTTGGGCAAGCTCTACGCCACCACAGGCGACGCAACCCTTTCCGAACTCTACTTACATCGCGCTCTCCAGATCGAACCGGTACTTTGGCCCACCTACTTCGAAATGGCCGACCTCGACCTTCATCGCGGAAAATTCTCCGAAGCCTATACCATGGCTGAGGCGGCAGTGAACTCCAATCCGCCAGCGCCCAGCGCCGCGCGTTTCGTTGCCGCTGAGGCGGCGTTTCACCTTCAGCGCTGGCCCGAAGCTAGACTCGAATATCAGGCCTTCATCACCGAAGCCGGGAAGACTCCGTCCCTGGCCAATGCGGTCGGCGTGGCGCAAAGCCAATTGGCAAAGTTGCAAGCCACCGCCGCCGTTGTAGATCATCCTTGAAGAACGCGACGGGAAGCGTCACACTCGCAGGGTGCAACCCACCTCGAAGCTGATTGGCGTTATCCCTTCGCGCATGGGCGCGACGCGCCTGCCGGGTAAACCGCTGCGCGCCATTGCCGGCGTGCCGATGATTGAGCGCGTTTACCGGGGCGCAGTCGAGTGCCCCGAGCTTGAACGGGTCGTCGTGGCCACCGATTCACCCGAGATCGCCGCCTTCTGCCAAGGCCAGGGAATCCCGGTGCACATGACCTCGGCCGACCATGCTTCCGGCACCGACCGGGTATGGCAGGCGGTTGAGGAACTCGGCGCCGAAGCCGCAGTGAACATCCAGGGTGACGAGCCCATGGTGCGCGGCGCCATGATCAGCGCGCTGGTCGCCGCATTGTTTTCCTCGCCCGAGGTACAGGTGGCCTCGCTTTACACGCCAGCCGAGCAGGAGGAAGTTCCGCTACCCAGCGTGTGCAAGGTGGTCATGGATGGCCGCCGGCGCGCGCTTTACTTCTCGCGCGCGGCGATTCCCTTCCCGCGCGAGGGCTCGCCGCGTTATGCCAAGCATCTCGGCTATTACGCCTATTCGAGGCAGGCGCTGGCCAGCTTTCACGCCTGGCCCCCGTCGGAGTTAGAGTCGGTTGAAAGGCTGGAGCAGTTGCGTTTTTTGGACCATGGCGTTGCGATTCAAATGGCCGAGACGCCGTTCAACACGATTGGAATTGATACGGCGGAGGACTTGGCGCAAGTGGAATTACTGTTCGCGGCGAACCGCTAACACGGCGTTGAGCCCGCCAAAGGCGAAGGAGTTGCTGAGCGCGGCGCGAATCTCACGCGCGCGGGCCTGGTTCGGAGTCACATCCAAAGCGCACTCAGGGTCGGGCTTCGTATAGTTCGCGGTGGGAGGCACGAGCTGGTGTTGAAGGGCGAGCACCGTCACCGCCAGTTCGATGGCGCCGCTGGCTCCCATAGCGTGGCCGTGCATCGATTTTGTGGAGCTGATGGATAGCCTCTCGGCAGCTTGGCCGAAAGCTTTGCGAATGGCGGCGATTTCGGTTGAGTCGTTGAGCTTGGTGCCGGTTCCGTGGGCGTTGATGTAATCCACGCCGGCAGGTTCGAGACCGGCGGCGCGCAAGGCGATGGCCATGGCCTCGGAGGCGCCGTCGACCGAGGGTTGCGTGATGTGTCCGGCGTCGGCAGTGGCGCCGTAACCGGCCAACTCGGCCAGCACGCGCGCGCCGCGGCGGCGCGCGCGTGCCTCTGACTCGAGTACGAACATTGCCGCGCCCTCGGCCAGCACCAGGCCAGTGCGATCGAGGCTGAAGGGGCGGCAGGCCTGCGCGGCATTATCGCCCGCAACCGCCAGCACACGCATCGCCTCCCATGCCTTGATGACGCCAAACGTCAGTGGAGCGTCGCTGCCGCCGGCGATTACCATGTCGGCGGCTCCGCTCCGGATCAGGCCCCACGCCTCGCCCAGAGCGTGGGTGGCCGAGGCGCAGGCGGTGGAAATTGTGAAGCTGGGTCCGCGCGCGCCGGTGGCCATGCCGATCTGGCTCGTACCGGCGCTGTACATGGAGCGGGGGATCAGGAAAGGGTGCACGCGGTTGGCTTGCTCGCCGTAAATAGTGCGGAAACCCTCGTCCTGGGTGCAGATGCCGCCCATGCCGGTGCCGGTAAGAACTCCCACCCGCTCCGGCTCGTAGGGGCTGGCGCCGCTGAAGGTTGGCGGCAGGCCGGCGTCGTCCAGTGCGCGGCGGGCGCACAGCACCGCCATTTGGGCGAAGCGATCGAGCAGGTCGATCTCCTTGCCGAAGTGGCTAGCCAGGTCGAAATCGTGGATTTCGCCAGCCACGCGCGTGCTCAGTCGGTCAGACTGAACCCTGCTCAGGGGCGAAAGGGCGCTGCGGCCGGCGGACAGGTTAGCCCAGAAAGTATCGACATCGGTGCCACTGGCGGAGAGCACACCGAAGCCGGTGATCACGACCTTGTTCATCGCGGAAACAGTTTATCAGGCGGGCGAGGGCGAGGCCGCGCCCAACTGCTTGCGCAGCGCGTCAATGACCTGCCGCACACTCTTCATCTCGCGGGCGACATCGTCGGGGATGGTGAGGTTGTACTTCTCCTCCAGCGCGAAGACGATATTGACGCCATCCAGGGAGTCAATCTTCAGCTCTTCGAAGCTGGAATCGGGCGAAATGGACTCCACCGGCAAGCGCTGCTCGCGCGCAATGACGGCGATCACTTCCTGGGTCAATTCGTCAGGCACAAGCCATAATGATACATCAAGGCCCATTCGATTCTCATGGACAATCGCGACATCGCCCGACGGCTCCGTGAAACCGCTGATTTGATGGAGGTGGCCGGCGAGGACAGCTTCCGAATCCGGAGCTATCGCAAGGCTGCCGACGCAATTGATTCGGCCACCGTGCCGCTGGCTTCACTCTGCAACGATCCCAAACGTCTGCTCGAGTTGCCGGGCATTGGCAAGACAATGTGCGCCCACATCGTCGAACTGGTCGGCTCCGGCCAGCTCGGGTTGCACCAGGAGCTGTTGGCCCGGTTTCGCCCGGGCATGCTTGATTTGCTGCAGGTCTCCGGCCTGGGACCAAAGACGGTGGCGTTGATTTGGCAGACCTATAATGCCGGCACGCTGGATGAAGTTGAAGCCCTGGCCAAGGCAGGCAAGCTGCGGGAGCTGCCGCGCATGGGCGCCAAGGCGGAGGAGAAGATTTTGCGGGGCATCGCCGTGCACCGCGAGTTGAGCGGACGCTTCCGGCGCGATCACATTGCCGCGGTGATTGAGCTGATGCAGCCGATTCTGGCCGCCGCTACCGGCGTAACCCAGCTCGCCTTCGCCGGCTCGTACCGGCGGGGAAAAGACACGGTTGGCGACCTCGACATCATCGCCTCGGGTCCGGGATTTCCGCAACAGGGCGCCGGGGTTGTTGCCGCGTTTCTCGCCGCGCCGCGGGTAGACACGGTTCTGGCCCAAGGTGAGAACAAGGTATCGCTGCGCTTGCAGGGAGACGGATTGCAAGTTGACCTGCGTCTGCCGCCGCCCGAGAGTTTCGGAGCGGCGCTGCAGTATTTTACAGGCTCGAAGCAGCACAATATTCATCTTCGTTCCCGGGCGCAGCAACTCGGCCTCAAGTTGAACGAATACGGCGTGTTGCGCGACAGTGACGGCGTCATGATCGCCGGCGCCACCGAGGAGGACGTATACGCCGCACTGGGGCTGGATTTCATTCCCGCCGAGCTGCGCGAGGACACAGGCGAAATCGAAGCCGCTGAGAGCCATTCCCTTCCAGCGCTCATTACGCAAGCTGATATTCGCGGCGACGTGCACATGCATACCACCGCGAGCGACGGGCGGGCGTCGATTCTGGAGATGGCCGCCGCCGCCGCCGGTCGCGGTTATGAGTACATCTGCATCACCGACCACTCGCAGGCGCTGGCGATGGCCAGCGGCCTCGACGAGCGGCGGATGCTCGAGCACCTCGCCGCCATCCGCCGAGCCGAACAGGAGTTCCAGGCCTCGCACGCCGGCTTCCGGATACTCGCCGGCATTGAGGTCGACATTCTCGCCGACGGCAGGCTCGACATGGCCGATGAAGTCCTGGCCCAGCTCGACCTGGTGATCGGCAGCATTCACAGCCGCTTCGACCAGAGCAGTGAGGACACCACAGCCCGCCTGTTGCGCGCGGTGGCCAACCCGAACCTCGACCTTCTCGGGCATCCCAACGGCCGCCTGCTGCTGCGGCGTGAGCCCTACCAGTACGATTTCGAGCGCATTCTCGATGCGTGCCTGGCCTCCGGCGTCGCGATGGAGATCAACGCCTCGCCGGAACGGCTCGACCTCAACGATGTGCAGGCCCGGCGCTGCCGCGAGCGCGGCATTCCCATTGTGATCAATACCGACGCCCATCACCCACGCCACCTCGACAACATGGGTTACGGCATTGTCACCGCACGCCGCGCCTGGCTGGAGACGCGCGACGTGCTCAACACGCTACCGGCCAATCAGTTCCTGGCGCGACTGCGCCAGTAAACAACCAACACGCACCGCCTGACCCGAAACGACGAGCCATCGCAGTCCCAAGGCCTGGGGCGCGAGCACGATGACGGTCGAGCCAAAGGCGAACCGGCCAATTTCCTGGCCACGGTCAACCGAGTACGGGGGCGTATGATTCATGCGGATACTCCCCACCAGGCACGCTCCCACCAGCACCACCACCAAGTCGCCGAGGTAGACGACGCGCCGTTCGTTGGTGGCAAACAGCCGCGGCACCCGCTCGACCGCCCTTTGATTCACCGGCCAAAACGCACCCGGAATGTAGCGCTCGCGCGTAACCCGCCCGGCGGCGGGCGCGTGCACGCGGTGATAATTGGCCGGGGCGAGGTACAGGGTGGAATATAGGCCGCCCTCAAGCCGGGAGGCGGCGGCGGAATCGCCCAGCAGCTCGACCAATGAATACGAGCGCCCCTTGGCTTGGAGTAGTTGGCCCATTTCGATGGCACCGCAAGCGCCCACCACGCCATCCACGGGGGAGACGATGGCGTTGGCTGTGCCGTTAATTGGCCGCGTGCCCGCGAGCAGGCCGCGTCCGAAGAACGCTTGCAGGCTTCGGTACTCAGCGGGCGGGCGCTCGGCATCGGAAACATCCACGCCGTAATGTCGAATGAACCAGGGGATGAGGGGCCGCGACGCGCCTGAGTCAGCCACCCACCCGGCAGCCAACGAGGCCCAGCGCCAGCGCCTACTCATAGCGCAGCGTCTCGGCCGGCAACACGGCCAAGGCGCGCCGCGACGGATAAAGGGTTGCGATGAATGCCACCCCCAGGGCGATCAGAGCCACCAGCACGCCATCGCGCCAATGGGCATGGAAGGGGATGTAATTGACCGCGTATACCTCGGCCGACACTTGTATCCAGTGGTAGCGATCGGCCGCCCAGGCTAGCGGATATGAAACCACTAAACCGATGGCCGTACCCAGAGCCGCGATCCACAGGCCCTGGTAAATAAAAATGCGCCGGATTTGCCAGCGCCGCGCCCCCATGCTGAGCAGCACGGCGATCTCTTTACGCTTCTCCATGACCAACATGGTGAGCATGATGAACACGTTCAGGGCGGCGACCAGCACCACCAGACCGATGACTACGACGGTTCCCAAGCGTTCTAATTGCAGTGCCTGGAAGATGGGCCGGTTCTCGGTGATCCAGGTGGTGGTGGTGTACTCGGGGCCGGCGACGCGCTCCGCCGCGGCCGCCACGGCGTCGGCCTGGTAAATGTCATCGAGGCGGAATTCGATATCGCTGGCCCAATCGCCCTGATTCTCCGGTTGCAGGCGCTGCGCGGTCTGGAAGCCGGTAAAGGCCCAACCGCTGTCAATGTCGATGAATCCGGTCTTGAAAACGCCGCTGACGTGAAAGCGGAATTGCTTGCCCGACATGCCCAGGGGCGTGAGTTCGACGTTGGGCAGGTAGAGTTCGATCCAGTCGCCGGTGCGCGCGGCGAGTTTGTCGGCGAGGTCCCGGCCGAGAAGAATGTTATTAGCGCCGGATTCGGCCGCGAGCGGCCGCCACGAACCCTCCTGCAGAGCATCGAGCAAATGCCCAATGCGCAACTCCTGTTCTGGCTTGACGCCTTTGAGCACGACTTCATGGCTGCGGTCGCCGTGAATCAGTAGTCCCCCGGTGTAAATTTCCGGCGCAACGGCGGCCACGTGCGGCAACTTCGCCATGCGCGCCAGCAACTGCTGGTAATCGTCGATGGCGACAGGAGCTTTGGGCAGCAGGTTGACCTGGGCGGTGGCGCCGACCAACTCGTTCTGCAAGGCATCACGGAAGCCATTGGTCACCGCGAGGGCGATGATGAGCGCGCCAACGCCGGCGGCAAATCCGATCATGGCGATAGCGGTAACGATGGACAGCACCCCGCGCCCGCGCCGGGGGCGCAGATAACGTGCCGCAATGAAACCCGCCACCTGCATTCGTCCATACTAGTCTAGTGGGGAGGGCTTCCAATCCGGCATTGAGCGCCCGCAGCCTGGCGCGGCGGTTTCACAGTGGGGCGAGCGAATTGGTCATCTTCGAGGATTTGTCGCTCGAGGTTGCCCGCGGCGAAATGGTTGCCATCGTGGGCGAATCGGGCAGCGGAAAGAGCAGTCTTCTGCACTTACTGAGCGGACTCGACAGGCCGACCGCCGGGGACGTATACTTCGAAGTAGACGGAGTAGTAAATGAAAAAACGGCATCATTGCCGCGTTCATTGGCGTCTATGGGAGAGGAGGAGCTGGCTCGGTTCCGTAATTGCGAAATCGGCTTTGTGTGGCAGCAGCACTACCTTTTGCCAGAATTCACCGCCATGGAAAACGTCATGATGCCCCTTTTGATCTCCGCCACACCCCGCGCTGAAGCCAGCCGGCGGGCCCAGGTTTGGCTCGACGCGGTTGGCCTCGGCTCCAGGCTCGATCATCGCTCCGGTGAACTGTCGGGCGGCGAACAACAGCGCGTTGCCCTGGCACGGGCGCTGGTTACCGAGCCGCACTTTCTCATGGCCGATGAGCCGACTGGCAATTTGGACGAACGCACCGGCATCGCGGTGTTTGACCTGCTCGCCCGCTTGCACCACCAACACTCTCTCACTTCGATCATCGTCACCCATAACCACCAGCACGCCGCCCGTTGCGATCGCAGGCTTTGCCTGCATCAGGGGCGGCTACAGGAGGAGAGTCTCCATGTTTGAGCGCTACACCGAAAAGGCCCGCCGGGTCATCTTCTTCGCCCGCTACGAAGCCAGCCAGTGCGGCAGTCCGTACATCGAGAGCGAACACCTGCTGCTCGGACTGCTGCGCGAAGACAAGGCCCTGACCAATCGCTTTCTCCGCACCCACGCCTCGCTGGAGGCGATCCATAAGGAGATCGAGAGCCGCACCGTGGCGCGCGAAAAAGGTTCGACCGCGGTGGATTTACCGCTCAGCCACGAGTGCAAACGCATTCTGAACTACGCCGCCGAGGAAGCCGAGCGTCTGGGACACAAGCACATCGGCACCGACCATCTGCTGCTGGGGTTGTTGCGCGAGGAACGCAGTTTTGCCGCCGAAATGCTCCAGAATCGCGGCCTGCGGCTGGCGCAGGTGCGGGAAGAATTATCGCGCTCGTCGCAGGAGCGCGGCGCGGTTCGGCCCAAAGAGTCGTCGCTGTTGGTCGAGTTCAGCCGCGATCTCACCCAGGCGGCGCTTGACGGTTTGCTCGATCCGCTGGTCGGGCGGCAGTACGAACTGGAGCGGGTGATACAGATCCTTTGCCGGAGAACCAAGAACAATCCGGTGCTGATCGGCGAGCCCGGCGTGGGCAAGACCGCCATCGTCGAGGGGCTGGCGCAGAAGATCGCCGATGGCGATGTTCCGTCCTTTTTGGCTGAGAAGCGCATTCTCGCTCTCGATCTCTCCCTCATCGTCGCCGGCACCAAGTATCGCGGCCAGTTTGAAGAGCGGCTGAAGACGATCATGAAAGAGCTGATCGAGAACCAGAACATCATTATTTTCATTGACGAGTTGCATACCCTGGTCGGCGCCGGTTCGGCTGAAGGTTCGCTGGATGCTGCCAACATCCTCAAGCCCACCCTTTCGCGCAGCGAAATTCAGTGCATCGGCGCCACCACGCCGGCCGAGTATCGCAAGTCGATTGAGCGCGACCGGTCGCTGGAGCGCCGCTTCCAGTCGGTCAAGGTCCCGCCGCCGGACGAGAGCGAGGCGATCCAGGTGCTCGAGGGCATCAAGGACCGCTACGAAAAATTCCACGCGGTCAGCTATACCGACGAGGCGCTGCGTTTCGCCGTGCTGCATGCCAGCCGCTACATCCCCGACCGCTTTCTGCCCGACAAGGCGATTGACCTACTCGACGAAGCCGGCGCCCGGGTCAAGCTGCGGCAGACCACCGTGCCCGAGGAGATGGCCGCGGTGCAGAAGCAGCTCAAGGTCACCAGCCACCGCATGAACAGCTCGATCGCCAACCAGGAGTTCGAGAAGGCGCGCTTTTATTCCGACGAAGAGCGCAAGGAGCGCGACCACCTGCGGGCGCTGCGCGACAAGTACAATCTCGACGACACCGTCGCCGGCGTGGTGACACGCGAGGATATCGAGGATGTCGTGGCACGCTGCACCGGGGTTCCCGTCCACGCGGTCAAGGAAGAAGAGATGCAGAAGTTGCTGCGCATCGAGACCGAGTTGCACAAACGCGTCATCTCGCAGGACAAGGCCATCAGCGCCCTGGCGCGCGCCATCCGGCGCAGCCGCGCCGGACTAAAGAGTCCGAATCGCCCGGTGGGTTCGTTCCTCTTTCTCGGCCCCACCGGGGTTGGCAAGACCGAAGCGGCGCGCGCCCTGGCGTCGTTTCTCTTTGGCAGCGAAAAATCCATGATTCGCTTCGACATGTCGGAGTACATGGAGAAGCACTCGGTCTCGAAGCTTATCGGCTCGCCCCCAGGGTACGTCGGCTACGAGGAGGGCGGCCAGTTAACCGAGCGGGTGAAACGCTCGCCCTACTGCGTGATTCTGCTCGACGAAATCGAGAAGGCTCATCCCGATCTTTACAATCTTCTGTTGCAGGTGTTCGAGGATGGCCAGTTGACCGACGGATTGGGCAACACGGTTGATTTCAAAAACACCATCATCATCATGACCAGCAACCTGGGGGCGCGGCACCTGGAGAAGAAGCTCCATATGGGCTTCCAGGGACCCAACGAAGAGCTGCTGCTCAGTCACGTCGAGGATATGGTGCGCGACGAGGTCAAGCGTTTATTCAATCCCGAGTTCCTCAACCGCCTCGATGAAACGATTGTTTTCAACGCCCTGGGCGAAGAGGACCTGGTGCAGGTGGTCGAGTTGCTGGTGCAACAACTGAACAAGCACTTGGCGAACCGCAATGTCAATGTCACTTGCAACGCCGAGGCCAAGAAGTGGATTGTTGACAAGACCTGCCTCGATCGCAACTATGGCGCGCGACCGTTGCGGCGCGCGCTACAGAAGTACATCGAGGACCCGCTGTCGGAAATGCTGATACAGGGCTCGCTGAAGTTGCCGGCCTTCCTTGAGGTTTTCCTCGACGGCAATGGCCTGTACTATCGCCCGGTCGGCTCGGATGTAGATGCCAACCAGGAAGTCGCGCTGCTTTCAAGTTAGCGTGATCGCGGTTCTGCTGCCGGCGGCTTGGGGGCAGGCCCCTGTCACAAGCCCTCCCCCGCCGGCGGACGCGATTCGCGCCCGCGTGGTCGCCAATTTCGCAGCCGACCAGCGGGCTCTGCTCACATTCGACCACACCGAGCACATCGTGAACCGCCGCAATGGCGATCGCGATGGCCGTACGCTGCGCGTGTGGTACGTCCGCGGCCACGAAGATAGCGAAACGGTGGCGATTGACGGGCGCTCGCTGACTCCGGCGGAAATCGCGGCCGAACACAAGCGGGCGGCCGACCGCGCCGCGGAATTGGAGAAGCGCGCGCCGGCGCCGGTTGGTGTTTTTGAGTTCCAAGGCCAGACCTACCCGTTTAGCGACCTGGCCAACGATTACGTCTATGGCCCGCCGCAAGTGCGCGACGAGCATGGGCGCGCTACATGGGTGTACCAGGCCAGCCCCAACCCGCAAGCGCAGCGTCACAGCGTCGCCGAGCAGCTTCTGATGCACTCGGAAGGTGAATTGTGGGTCGACGCCGAAGACCTGCACGTTGACCATATAGAGATTCACACCACGGCGCCGGTGCGTTATGGCCTGGGCATTATTGCAACCATTCACTCAGCCACGATGACGCTCGATCTTGAACGCCATGCTCCCGGCATGTGGCTACCGCGATCCTCGAGTTTTTCGCTGCAAGCCACGGTGCTGCTGCTTAAAACGCTGACCCGTTCCAAGCAGCAGGACTTCAGCGATTACCGCCCCCGCTCCGAGCCGCAATCTGCGCCAGACGCTCGTGCGCCTGCCGGACCGCGTCGGCACTAGCGGCGGGATTGGCAATCACCGCGTTGAAGCTCTTGGCCGCCGCTGAAAAGGCGCCGGCCGTCTGCAACTGCTTACCGCTCTCCAGTTCCAGGTCCGCCCGCTGGGCGGGCGACAGGGCCGCCAGTTTGGCCTGGTCGAACTGCGCCACGGCCGCCGCCAGTTGCTCGAAGCCCGCGACCGGAAATTCAGTTTTGAGTTCAGCCGGCGCCGCGCCCAGCTTTTGGGCGGCCTGGGCCGCCGCCAGATCCTCGTTGACTTCGGGTAATGGCAGCCGCGCCGCCAGATCCGCAAATTTGCTCTCGGCCAAGGCATAGCGCCGGGCGCGGTATAGCGCCACGCCATTGGAAAATTCGGCCTGGGCAAAATCGGGGGAGTCGGCCGGCACCTTGGCCAGCCAATTGGCAGCCGCTGATGCGTCGCCCGCGTCCAGTTCGGCTTCACCCAGCGCCAGCCAAACCCGCTGGCTGGCCGGCGCCAGTTTGGCGGCTTGAGACAGATATTTGACCCGCGCCGCGGGCGTGTCGGCTTCGACCCCGCGCACGTAGCTTTCATAGGCCGGCAATGGTAGCGCCACGTTTACCACGTGTGCGGCCGCGGCACTCGGGGCCAACTGCTCGAGCAACGACCAGTTCAGGTGGCCCTGCACTGTTTCCAAATCCGACAGCTTTCCGGACTCGACTTGCATCGGGACCAAGTGTTCACGGGGCAAATCCACGAGCCACGCGCCCACTTGCAGTTGCGTGCCGTCGTAGTTGAACCAGCCGGCGACGAGCCAATGCGCATCCGCCGACTGCGCCATGCGAATCATGGTGGCATGGCTGATGGCGGTGCCGTCGGGCACGCCGGCCAGCGCCAGGGCCTGGATTCGCGACTTCCGATCCAGTACCGTAACCGGGCTGCCCTGAAGCGCCTCGGTGAGCGAGACGACAAAGCTCTCACCCATCCAATCAAGCTGGCTGTTGCCGCTGCGGTTCTCGAAAGGCAAGATCATGCACGTGGCGGTGGCGGTCGCAGCCGGACGAGTTTGCGCGGCCTGCGGGCTCAACCAAAGCATGAGCGCCAGTAAAACGGTCATTCAGCCCAGTATACTTTCCCTATGCCATCGCAAGGCTTCTCCACGCTCGCCATCCACGCCGGTCAACGCCCCGACCCGACCACGGGCGCCGTTAACGTGCCCATTTATGCCACCTCGACCTATGTGCAGGAGGAGATCGGCGTCCACAAGGGCTACGAGTATTCCCGTGTGAGCAATCCCACACGGACGGCGCTCGAGGAGTGCCTCGCGGCGCTCGAGCACGGGCACTCGTCGCACGTCTTCGCCAGCGGCATGGCGGCCATCCAGGCAATTCTGATGCGCTTCTCCTCCGGGGATCACGTGGTTTGCGGCAGCAACGTCTACGGAGGCACTCCGCGGCTGTTCAACCAGGTGCTGGCCCGCTTCGGATTGCGTTTCAGCTATGCCGATACCCGCGACCTGCGCCAGGTTGAGGCGGCGATGACGCCGGCGACCAAGCTGGTATTTGTCGAGACCCCGACCAACCCGCTCATGGAGCTCTGCGACCTTCACGCCCTTGCCCAACTGGCCCACCGCCATAGCGCCGAACTCGCCGTCGACAACACGTTTATGAGCCCATATTTTCAGCGCCCGCTCGAACTGGGCGCCGATCTGGTGATGCATTCGACCACCAAATTTCTGAACGGCCACAGCGACGGCCTGGGTGGCGTGGTCGTCGCCTCCACTGAGAAACAAGCCGAGGATTTCCGTTTTATTCAGAAATCGGTGGGTGCGATTCTCAGTCCGTTTGAATGCTTCCTGGTCCTGCGCGGGGTAAAAACACTCCCCGTGCGCATGCGCCAGCACGACGCCAACGGACGCCGCATGGCGGCCTTTCTCGCTGCGCACCCCAAGGTCAAGGCAATCTATTATCCCGGCCTTGAGCGGCATCCGCAGCATGAACTGGCAAAACGGCAGATGACGGGCTTCGGCGCGATGATCACAATTGAGACCGGTTCCCTCGAGCGCGCCAATCAGGTGCTGCGCGCGGTCAAGGTCTGCTCCCTGGGCGAAAGTCTGGGCGGCGTCGAAACGCTGATTTCGCATCCCGCCACCATGACCCACGCCGCACTCGGCGCCGAAGGCCGCGCCAAAATTGGGCTGACCGACGGGATGGTCCGCCTCTCTGTCGGCATCGAAGACATCGAGGATCTTGAACACGACATGGACCAGGCGCTCGCGTCCATGCGGTAGTTCGTAACGGAATAATGCCATGCGCACAGTGTTCGTCTTCGCCGCATTCTGGCTTGCGCTGTTGTGCGCGCCAGCCCAACAATCACCGCGGCTGCATTTCGATGTTGTCTCAGTCAAACCAACCGCACCCACCGAACGTGGCTCAGGACAATTCCAACGGCACGGCGACCGCTGGGCAGTTCAAGGGGCGCCATTCAGGACAATCGTTGCCTATGCGTTTCACATCCCGGCCGACCGCGTCGAGGGCATTCCCGCAGGATGGCAACCGGCGCGATACGACATTGACGCCCGGATGCCCGTCTCCGCGACCGATGCCCAGTTCCACCTGATGCTCCAGACGATGCTCGCCGAACGTTTTCACATGGCCTGGCATATTGAAATGCGCCCTGCGGATGTTTCCCTCCTGACCCTCCGTGCGCCCGGGCCCGATCTACATCCCAGTTCGGGCCATTGCCTGACGCCAGGCGAGGTCGCACCGCCTGGCGGCAATCAAGGCGTATGCGGCGCCGTAAGGATCGTTACCGTACGCAGCGGGGCAATGGAGATCGCAGGCTCGTCCGTCACCATGGCCGAGGTGGCCTCATTTTTCACCTTCATGGCAGTGCACCCGGTGTTCGATGAGTCCGGCTCGAAGGCACTCTACGACTTCGACATCACGGTCTCCAACCCCGCGCCGGTCGCCGGGGAATCACCGGACCAACGCCTTTTTGAATCGGAGAAATCAGTTCAGTCGGATCTGCGCCGGCACCTGGGCGTCGAGCTCGACATGACCCACACGCTTAAGCGTCCCATGCCCGTACTCATTATCGACCACATCGAGTCGGCCACGGCGAATTAAAACCGCTTAGTGGACAAGGCCGAGGTCGGCGACGGGCCAGTAGGCGAAGACGGCGCGGCCGAAGATGTCGCCGGCGGGGAGGCAGCCCCAAAAGCGGCTGTCATTCGAGCTGTTGCGATGGTCGCCAAGCACATAATACGCGCCAGGCGGCACCTTGACTTCCTGGTAGTCGCTGTAATCCTGAAAGCCCCGCGGAACATAGCCTTCCACCAGCTTCTGGCCATTGACGAAAACCGTGCCGCCCCAGATCACCACGGTGTCGCCGGGCATGCCGATGACGCGCTTGATGAAATTCTGGCGAAGATCGCGCGGGTAATGAAACACCACCACATCGCCGCGGCGGATGGGCTCGAACCAGAACGCGGCCTTGTCAACAAACAAGCGCTCGTTGTTCTGAAGCCGGGGCAGCATGCTGTAGCCTTCGACCCGGACCGGCTCGAAGCCGAACATGATCAGAACCACGGCCAGCGCCAGCGAGAGTGCAAGTTGACCGGCCAACCGTTTAAGCAAACAGATCACGAACCTTTTCGAAAAGGCCTGAATCATGCGGTGCGTTCTGATTCGGCATCTGGCGATCGAGCTCCTGCAACAGTATTTTCTGATCGCGCGTCAGCTTTTTGGGGACGTCAATGGCGACAAAGACGTGCATGTCGCCGCGGCCGCGGCCTTGCACCCGGGGCGCGCCCTTGCCGCGCAGCGGCGGCAATTCCGTTCCGCTCGGCGTGCCGGGCGGAACGGTGACCAACTCGTCGCCCCACGGCGTAGGCACGCGGATGTCGCACCCCAGAGCGGCTTGCGGAAACGAGATGGGTATGGAACAGTACAGTTCTGTGCCCTTGCGCTGATAGAAGGCATGGGCGCGCACGTGGATCAGCACGTACAGATCGCCGGGCGGTCCGCCGCCGACGCCGGCTTCGCCCTCGCCGCTGAGGCGCAGTTGCATGCCCTCTTCGACACCAGCGGGCACCGCCACAGTGCGTTTGACGTCACGATTGACGCGCCCCTGCGCCCGGCACAACGGGCAGGGATCGCGGATTACCACCCCGGCACCGGCGCATGCGGAGCAGGTACGGGCGACGCTGAAAAAGCCTTGCTGAAACCGCACCTGACCGGCGCCGCGACAGGTGGAACACTGGGTCGGGGCGGTGCCGCCGCGGGTGCGTTTGCCCTGGCAGCTCTCGCACACGGCCAGGCGCTGGAACTTGATCTCGGGTTCGCAACCGGAAAGCGCCTGTTCAAAGGAAAGTTCGAGATCATAGCGCAGGTCGCTGCCGCGCTGGGCACCCTTGCGCCCACGCTTGCCGCCGCCAAACATCTCGCCGAAACCGAAGAAGTCCCCAAAAATGTCGCTAAAGTCGGCGAACGTCGAGGGATCAAACCCGCCGCCGCCATTGACGCCACTGTGGCCGAAGCGGTCGTACTGGGCGCGCTTCTGCTGATCGGCGAGAACGCTATAGGCCTCCGACGCTTCCTTGAACGCCTCCTCGGACGCCGGATCGTCCTGATTCCGATCAGGATGATGTTTCATGGCCAATCGCCGGTAGGCGCTCTTGATCTCCGCCTCCGTCGCCTCGCGCGTCAGCCCGAGGACCTCGTAGTAGTCGCGTTTGTCCATCGTCGATGCCATAGCTCTCTTGCCGGTTAACCCTTTTTGGCCGCCACCTTCACCATGGCCGGCCGAATCAATCGCTCGCGCAGACGGTAGCCGCGCTGAAACTCCTCGACCACGTTGCCTTCCGGCACGTCGTCGGTCGCGACCATCTCAATGGCTTCGTGCACGTGAGGGTCGAAAGGCTGGCCCACCGCCTCAACCGGCTCCAAACCGACCTTGCGTGCCGCATCCAGCAGTTGGCGATGGAGCAATTCGAGGCCTTTGCGCACCTCGGCGGCATCGGATTTCTTGCCATTGGTGTGGTGCAGCGCGCGCTCGAAACCGTCGAGCACCACCAGAAACGGACGCACCGCCTCGCTCGTGGCATGCACACGCGCTTCCTGTATTTCGCGCTGTGAACGCTTGCGGAAATTGTCGGCCTCGGCCGCCGTGCGCATCCATTTGTCGCGCAGGTTGTCGCGCTCGTCGATGATCTTTTGCACCTCTTCCGCGGTCAGATCGCAGGCGCTTCCGGCGGGAAGCTCGCGCTCCGGGTCAAGGGGCTGCGTGTTCTCGTTCCCGTCAACATTCATAGTGAATTCTCTCCAAGGATGCGGTGAAACAACTCGCCCACCACGGCCACCGCCGCCAGCGCGCGCTGGTACTCCATGCGGGTCGAACCCAGAATTCCAATTGCACCGGCGTGGCTTCCGTGCTGGTAGCGGCTGCTGATCAGGGAACACTCCGGCATCTGCTCAAGCCCCACTTGCACGCGCACGGCGCCCTGGCCGAGTTCCACCGTGTCCTTTGCCGGTCCGGCCTCGTCGCTCGCGGCGAGCAGGCGGAGCCAGCGCTCTTTTTGGTTGAGCTGGGCCAGAAGTTCACCGAGCTTGTCACCTTCCAGCAGCCCCGCCAAGTGCTGGGCGCCTTCCAGATATACCGCGCCTGAGTCTTCCATTTCGAGCACGCCGCTGTGCGAAAGCACCACAACGCGTTTCAGCAGCTCGTCGTAGGCGGCGCGTTCCTCTTCCAGGCGACGGCGCAATTCGCGGCGGATGGTGGCAAGGGTCGAGCCGGCGAAATTGTGATTGAAGTAGCGCGCCGCCGCGTCCAGCTCAGCCTGACTGAAGGCCTCGGGAAGGCGGTTGATTCGCTCGCGCACCTGGCCGTCGGTCGCAACCAAGACGGCCAGGACACGGTGGTCGGTAAGGCGGAAAAAGCGCAACTGCTTCAGTCCGGTATCGCGCCACGGCTTCACGGTAACGACACCCACCTGATGTGCCACATCGGAGAGAAACTCCGACGCGAGCCGCCACAGCGTGGCCTCGTCGCTGGCATCGAGCAGCGCGCGCTCCAGGCGGAAGGTCTCATCGCCCAGAGTGGCTGGATCATGCCCCGAACCCGAAGTGGCCAGCCGCTCCAACCACCAGCAAATTGCCTTGCTGGTAGGTATGCGGCCGGCCGAGGTGTGGGGCTGGCGCAGGTAGCCGGCCTGCTCCAAATCGGCCAAAACGTGGCGAATTGTGGCGGAACTAGGGCTGTCGGGCCGCATCTCCGCCAGGGTGCGCGAACCCACCGGGACGCCTCCGGCAAGGTAACTGTCCAGAACCCCTTGCAGGATTACCGCTTCCCGCTCAGCCAGCCGATCCTGAATGCCTTCTCGCACACTCCATTATAACAACTCGGCCAGCGCGCGATAAGGACGCTTCTGCGCCGCCGCCACTGCTTCGTAGGTCAAGGCGCCTTGATAAGTATTGACGCCGGCGTGCAGTCCGGCATCGCGCCGCACCGCCTCCACGAAGCCGTGATCAGCCAGTTGGCGGACATAGGCAAACGTCACGTTAGTCAGCGCCAGCGTCGAGGTGCGGGGCACGGCCGCCGGCATATTGGTGACGCAGTAGTGGACAACATCGTGCAGCACGTAGGACGGGTGGGTGTGGGTAGTGGGATGGGCGGTTTCAATGCATCCGCCCTGGTCAATGGCCACATCGACGATTACCGCTCCGCGCTTCATTCGCTTGACCATCTCGGTGGAGACGATCTTGGGGGCGGAAGCGCCCGGAATCAGCACCGCACCTATCAGCAGGTCAGCCTCGGCCACGGCATCGGCGATGGTCGAAGGATTGGCGGCGAGCGTGAGGACGCGGCCTCCAAAGAGGTCGTCAATCTGGCGCAGGCGGGCAGCACTGCGATCGGCGACCGTGACCACTGCGCCCATACCAATGGCCATTTTGGCGGAATTAGTGCCGACGATGCCGCCGCCGATCACCAGCACACGGGCCGGGGGCACGCCGGGGACGCCGCCAAGCAGCATGCCGCGGCCGCCATAGCGGCGTTCCAGGTACTGGGCGCCGACTTGCACGGCCAGACGTCCGGCGACTTCGCTCATGGGTTCCAGCAGAGGCAGGCCGCCGCCGTGGCCTTCTACGGTTTCGTAGCCCACCGCCGTGACCTGGCGCTGCAGCAACTCGTCGGTCAGATCGGGTAAGGGCGCCAAATGCAAATATGTGAAAAGCACCAGCCCCGGGCGAAAGAAGCGGTACTCGGGCTCGATCGGCTCCTTGACCTTGACGACCATCTCGGCCTTGGCCCACAGTTCCTTCGCGGTGGAGACAATCGTTGCGCCGGCGTTGCGATACTCCTCGTCGTCGAAAAATGACGCCTGGCCAGCGCCGGTCTCGACCAGCACCGTGTGACCCAAGCCCACCAGTTCGCCGACGCCGGCCGGCACCAGGCCGACGCGGGTCTCGTGATCCTTCAATTCCTTTGGTACGCCGATAATCATTGTTTCTCCGTTACGTTGCCCTTTTCTTACTCCTGGGTATCAATTTGGGCGCGCTGCAAGTGCCCGCTATAGTCGACGTAGAGCGTCTTCCACTCGCTGTAGACGTCCAAGGTCGCCATGCCGCTCTCGCGGTGCCCATTGCCGGTGTTGCGCATGCCGCCAAACGGCAGGTGCACTTCGGCGCCGATGGTCGGCGCGTTGATGTAGACGATGCCGCTCTCGAGGTCACGCAGGGCGCGGAAAGCGGCATTCACGTTTGCGGTGTACAGAGAGGACGATAAACCGTAGCCAACGCCGTTGGCGATGGCGATGGCCTCATCCAATCCGTCGCAAGGCATGATCGTGACCACCGGGCCGAAGATCTCCTCCTGGGCGATGCGCATCGAGGGCTTGGCGTCGGCAAAGATGGTGGGTGCAAAGAAGTGCCCGTGTGCGAGTTCCCCTTGGCTTAAGGTGGTGCCGCCAACCAGGAGCCGCGCGCCTTCCTTCTGACCAATGGCCACATACTCGGCGACGCGCTCAAGCTGGCGCGCATTGACGATAGGGCCGATCTGGCGCGATTCATCGAGGCCATTGCCGATCTTCAACTCGGCGGCGCGGTCAGTCATGCGCTGCAGAAATTTCGCATAGACGGCGCGCTCGACCACGATGCGACTGGTGGCGGTGCAGCGCTGGCCGCTGGTGCCAAACGCGCCCCAAAGCGACCCATCGACGGCCACGTCGAGGTCGGCGTCGGCCATGACCAGAATGGCGTTCTTGCCGCCCAACTCGAGATTGCAATGCTTAAAGCGCGCCGCGGCTTGCTGCCCTACCTGGCGGCCGACAGCGGTTGAACCGGTAAAGCTGACGATGCGGGTGCGCTCGTCATTGACCAGGACGGCGCCGACGTCGGCACCGCGCCCCATCACCACGTTCACCACTCCGGGCGGCAGGCCTGCTTCGATTAGGATCTTGACCAAATTGAGGGAGGAGAGCGGTGTGTCCTCGGCCGGCTTGAGCACGGCGGTATTGCCGCATAGCAGGCAGGGGGCAAGCTTCCAACTCGGAATCGCCATGGGGAAATTCCACGGCGTGATCAGCCCGGCGACGCCGATGGGCGATCGAGTCGTCATGCAAACTTTGTTGGCCAACTCCGACGGCGTAGTCTGGCCGTACAGCCGGCGGCCCTCACCGGCCATAAAGTAGAGCATGTCGATGGCTTCCTGCACATCGCCACGGGTCTCGACCAAAACCTTTCCCATTTCGCGGGTCATTTCACGGGCGAACGCTTCTTTGCGCTGCACGAGTAACTCCGCCGCGCGATAGAGAATTTCGGCGCGGCGGGGCGCCGGTGTCAGCCGCCAGGCGGGATATGCTTTTTGGGCTGCGGCAATCGCCGCTTCCGCGTCCTCGGCATTCGAAGCCGGATAGGTGGCCACAAGTTCGCGGGAATCAGCCGGATTGTGACGTTCGAGATAAGCCCCCGAGCGCGGTTCCAGCCACTCGCCGCCGATAAGATTTTTTAGCCGTTCTGGTTTGGCCATTCGCTATCCAGTGTAGCGCGGCCACGATTGATTGGCGCGGGGCTCCGCGCGGCTGTTGCCGGGGGATCCGGACTGCAGCCTTCCGCGCCTACTTTCGCCCACGGTGCAAACGTCGCGGCTCCCGCGTAAGGCTGGTCCGGAAAATCGATGCAAAGAGCGGGCGGGAGAACACCAAAGGAATACTATGCATGCGCGGCCTCTCTCGCAGGCATTGTATAGGCAAAAGAAGATTAGGCGAACGCGGCCAGCGCCTGCAACGGTTCCTCGAATGAACAAGAGCCAAAGCTGAGGAACTGGCGTCGCAGGTCAGCCACCATGGCGCGCTGCCAGCGCTGGTCCGCCCAGCGAATTTCGTTCTCGCCGAAATGCAGGCCGGCTGCGTCCTCAAGCTCCAGCACCGCCTGGGCCGCCGCGGGGCTTGAGCCGTTAAAGAGCAGGGCCGCCGCCAGCATGACGTTCAAGTAGCCGTGCATGACGGCGCGCGGGGCATCGGCGTCGTAGGTGAGCGGATACTCACCGCGCACGGCGTGGTGCAACCCGGCGGTGGCTTTACAGCCCAGATTCAATCGTGCGCAGGTGGCGAAGAAATGAACGACCAACTCGACCGACGGGATGGCCTCCGGCCGCACGCCGCCGGTGCGTAGCTTGGCACGCTTCCCAGCCGCCGCCACTTGTCGCGCGGCGCTTTCGAAATCGGGGGCCGCCGGATTTAACTCGACAAACACTCCGGCATCGCCGCAGTCTTCGACGCCCGATGCGACCACGGCCAGCGGTGGCACGGGGACGCGGTTCGTGAGCTCTTCGACCTCGGCGGCGGGCACGACAAAGCGTCCCAGCGCCCAGCGGTTCTCGCCGGCGGCATAGCGGGTGTAGTTCGCGGCGGCCTGCTCCAGTGGTAACCGCGCTGGCGGGAACATGCCGGCATAATCGATGGCGCCGGAGAGCAGCAGGCGCTGCATGGGACCAAACACCGGGCTCACAGGCCGCCGGTGAGCGGATGTGAGCCGCTGGGCTCGATCCAGGAGCGGAAGTATTGCTTGTCTTCGATCGCCAGAGCCGGCATGGCGACGTGCAGCGGCCGGAAGGTATCCATCATCACCGCCAGTTCGCTCGTCCTGGGCTTGCCCAGCGATTCCTCCGTCCGCCCTGGATGCGGACCGTGCGGGATGCCGTCGGGATGCAGCGTAATGGAACCGTACTCGATTCCCTTGCGGCTCATGAACTCGGAGTTGGCGTAGTAAAGCACCTCGTCGGACATGACATTGGAGTGGTTGTAGGGCGCGGGCACGCCCTGGGAGTCGAAATCAAACGGGCGCGGGCAGAACGAGCACACGACGAAACCGTCGCACTCAAACGTCTGGTGCACCGGCGGGGGCAGATGGAATCGGCCCACGCGAGGCTCGAAATCGCCGATGTTGAAGGCGTAGGGATAGTAGAAGCCGTCCCAACCGACGACATCGAGGGGATGGTGGTCAATCGTGACCTCCTGCAGCCGCTCGCCTTTCTTGATCACCAGCTTGAACTCACCGGCCTCGTCATGAACCGGCAACTCCGCCGGCGGGCGGAAATCGCGTTCCGAGTAGGGGCTGCTCTCGAGCAGCTGGCCGTACTCGTTGCGATAGCGCTTGGGGGTGCGAATATAGCCGGGGCTCTCCATGATCAAGCACTTCGCTTCGCCGTTAAAGACGAAGCGGTGCAGAATGCCGCGCGGCACAACCACGTAATCGCCGCGCCGCACCTGGAGCGATCCCATCTGCGACTCGAGCGTGCCCACACCGTCGGAGATGTAGACCAACTCGTCGGCCGAGGCGTTGCGGTAGAAGAATGGATCAGCTTCAGTCACGCGCGCAAAAGCCATGCTGACGTCACTGTTGAACAGCAGGGGCTGCCGGTCGAGGGTCAAGCTCTTGCCCTTGCCGATCTGCCCGGTCTTAAAATGGCGGTGGCGGAAGGTTGGTTCTGGATCAGCCACCAGAGCGACATCTTTTAAGTGGCGGATGGCCTCAACCCGGGTGGGCGCGTGCAGGTGGTAGAGCAGCGTCGAGGGACCGACGAAACCGTGGTTGCCGACCAGTTCCTCGGGATGGAGCGACCCATCACTCTTGCGGAAAATGCTGTGCCGCTTCGGCGGAAGGGTTCCCAGACGATGATAGGTCGGCATTTATAAGTTCCCCCGCACGGCCTGCTCGCGCTCGATGGCTTCGAACAGGGCGCGGAAGTTTCCCTTGCCGAAACCGCGGCTGCCATGGCGCTCAATCACCTCAAAAAACAGCGTGGGCCGGTCTTCGACCGGCTTGGAGAAGATCTGCAGCAGGTAGCCGTCCTGATCGCGGTCCACGAGAACGCCGAGCTTTTCCAGTTCTTTCAATGACTCATCAATCTCGCCGACGCGCTCGGGCAGCAGTTGGTAGTAGGCGTCAGGCACGCGCAGGAACTCGACCCCGTTGCGCTGCAGAGCGCTCACGGTGTCTACGATGTCGCGCGTCTGCAGGGCGATGTGCTGCACGCCGGCGCCGCCGTAGCTCTCAAGGTATTCGTCAATCTGGCTCTTCTTGCGCCCGGCCGCGGGTTCGTTAATCGGGAACTTGATCGAGTCCGAATCATCGGACATGACGATGCTCATCAAGGCGCTGTACTCGGTCGAGATGTCCTTGTCGTCGAAGCTGAGAAAACGCTTAAATCCGAGCACGTTGCTGTACCACTCCGCCCATTGGTTCATTTCGCCGAGGCCGACGTTGCCGACAATATGGTCCACGCGCAGCACGCCGGTTTCGCGGCCGGCGATCGGAGCGGCTTGAAAGCCGGGGAGAAACTCGCCCTTAAATCCGTTGCGGCTGATGAAGGAGTGCAAAGTTTCACCGTAGGTATGAATGGAGGCGCGACGGATGCCTCCGCGCTCATCCTCGACGCTATGGGGCTCGACGGCGGGACGCGCGCCGCGCTTCACTGCCTCAGCGAAGGCGGCATCGGCCGAATCCACCTCGAAGGCTATGTCGTGCACGCCATCGCCGTGACGCCGGATATGTTCCGCCGCCGGATGCTCAGCGGTGAGCGGCGTGGTCAGCAGAAAACGCGCCCGGCCCTGATCCATCACATAGCCGCACTGGTCGCGGCTGCCGGTCTCCAGTCCCTGGTAGGCGGCCTGCGAAAATCCGAAGGCATGCCGATAGTAAAACGAAGATTGCTTGGCGTTGCCCACCCAAAACTCGATGTGGTGAATGCTCTTTAGCTTCAGCGGATTATCGTTCATTGCGCCCGGCCCTCTTCATTATTGTAGGCCCGTTAAGATAGACCCATGCCTCTCGCCTTGGTACTGCACGCCCATCAGCCGGCGGGCAATTTCGATTCCGTTATTGAACACAATTACCAGACTTCGTACCTGCCGTTTATTGAAGCCGCGGCCGAGCGCGAGAGGCTGCGGTTGAATGTGCATTTTTCCGGTTTTCTGCTGGACTGGCTGGCGGAACGGCATCCCGAGTACATTGCCCAGTTGCGGCGGCTGGCGGCGAACGGGCGGCTGGAACTACTCGGCGGCGGCTATTATGAGCCGATTCTGGCATCCATTCCTGCCCGCGATCAGCAGGCACAACTCGCGAAGCTCACCCAGACGGTTACCCGCCATTTCGGCGTGCGCCCGCGCGGGGCGTGGCTGGCGGAGCGGGTATGGGAGCCGCAGCTCGCGGCCGTGCTGGCCTCCGCGGATATTGAATACACTCTTCTCGATGACTCTCATTTTCAAGCGGCGGGACTGGCCGCGGACGACCTGCATGGCTACTGGTTGACGGAAAGTGCGGGGCACAATCTGGCGGTCATCCCCTCGAACTATTTTTTACGGCAGGCGATTCCGTTCCGGCCCGAGGCCGAGGCGCTCGAATTTCTGCAACGCCACCCGGAGCGGCTCGTGACCATGGGCGACGATCTGGAGAAGTTTGGAAGCTGGCCGTCGACGTTCGAGCATGTATACGGCGGCGGGTGGCTGCGGCGTTTTTTTGAAGGCTTGGATTTGGTCCCGACGGTGTTGCTCTCGGAGTGGCGGACGCAGCATCCGCCGCGCGGCCTGGTTTACCTGCCAACCGCCAGCTACCCGGAAATGATGCAGTGGGCCGGCAATCCGAACTGGAGCGGGTTTTTCACCAAGTACCGGGAATCAAACCTGTTGCATAAAAGCATGCTGGATATCAGCCGCCGGCTGACGGACCAGTCCGGCGGCGCCTATGAGCACCTGCTCGCCGCGCAAGCCAACGACGTTTACTGGCACGGCTGGTTTGGCGGAGTGTACTCGCCGCATCTGCGCAACATTGCCTTTACCCACTTGTTGGCGGCGGAGGCCGCGCTGCCGCCGCCACCCGCGGTGCGGGACTTGCACAGCGACGGCGGCGAGGTGGTCGAGTTGCGCAACGATCAACTGCGGGTTTTGATCGATCCGGCCGATGGCGGAACGATCGAAGAATTCGACGTGCCACCCCGTCACGCCAACCTGCTCAACTCGATTCGCCGCCGGGCGGAGGCATACCACGATCAACCCGATCCCAACCCCGCCCACCTCCCGCGGGCGGCCGCCGCAACCGGCGCCGCGCCACCAGACCGGTATGATCGCTGCGAGCGCGCCACCGGTCGCATATTCCTGGCGGAGCCCGCAGCCAAGTTTGACGATTACCGCGATCTACGGTTAGCACCTGTGACTGGGCGATTTCGCCGGACTGACACGGGCGGCGACCGGATTGAATTGGAGGGCGACGGTTGCGCCCGCACCTACACCCTCGCCGGCGGCCAGTTGGAAATGCGGGTGCAAGCCATCGCGGATGGCAACGCGCGCGTCCTCGAAGCCACCTTCAACCTGCTCGCGCCGGACGCCGATGATCGCTATTTCGAGCAGGCGGGGCAACGGTTTTCCTTGCGTTTCGCCGGCGCCCTCGGGCCCGATGCGCTAACCCTCCACGACGGCTGGCGTGAGGTTGACGTCCGGCTCGAAGCGCCGGGCGCGCGGGCCTGGTGGGTGGCGCCGATCTATACCCGTTCGCAGTCGGAGCAGGGACTGGAAGAGATTTATCAGGGTTCGGGGTTTGCCGCGGTCTGGGAGGCGGGCACAACGACGCTCAGCATGGTGATAAAAATATTCCTGTAAAAATGCCTATTTTTATGGTGCGCTCGTGTACAATCACTTTGTTTTTGACCGTTTCTTGTTCACTTGCGTGAGGAGGATGCATGGCAGCACTGACCAAAACAATGATTGTTTCGAATCTGGCCGAAGCGACGGGGCTCAATAAAAAAGCCTCGGCGCAATACCTGGAAACCCTGGCCGCGCTGGCCGTCAAGGAGACCAAGCGCTCGGGCCAATTCACCATCCCCGGACTGGGGAAACTGGTGAAGCAAAACCGCAAAGCCCGCATGGGCCGCAATCCGCAAACCGGAGAAGCGATCAAGATCCCGGCCAAGACAGTGGTGAAATTCCGCGTCGCCAAGGCCGCCAAGGACGCCATCGCGCCGGGCAAAAAGTAAGCTCCGACCTCTCAAGTCAATGGGACGAACGCGACCGGCGGGCAGCCGCCGGTGGCATTCGTCCCTTTTTTTGTTGTTTAGCCGCGATTGATGGTGGCGGCAACGAAGCCGGCACCGAAGCCGTTGTCGATATTGACCACACTGACGTTCGAGGCACAGGAGTTGAGCATGCCCAAGAGGGCGGTCAAGCCGCCGAAGCTCGCGCCGTAGCCGACGCTGGTGGGCACGGCGATTACGGGCGCGTCCACGAGCCCACCGACCACACTGGGCAAAGCGCCTTCCATGCCCGCGACCACGATCACGACGCGCGCGGCCCGCAGCCGCTGGCGCTCGGCCAACAAACGGTGAAGGCCGGCGACGCCGCAGTCATAGAGTGTCTCAACCGGTCCGCCGAGCATCTCGACCGTAAGCGCGGCCTCCTCCGCGACCGGCATGTCGCTGGTGCCGGCCGACACCACGAGCACGGTACCTTTACCGGCGGGCGGCGGCTCGCGGCGCAGGGTGATGGCGCGGCAGCCGGCGTGCCAGGTCGCTGCCGGCAAGGCTTCGGCGACGGCCTGATACATGGCCTCATGGGCGCGGGTGATCAGGACGTTGGGGGCGCGGGCGGCGATCGCCTGGGCGATGGCGGCGACCTGGTGCGGGGTCTTGCCCTGGCCGAGAATGACCTCGGTGGAACCCTGGCGGGCGGCGCGCGCGTGATCCACGCGGGCAAAGCCCAGGTCTTCGAAGCCGCGCAGCTCCTCGGCCGCCGCACCGGGCGCGAGGGCGCCGGCGGCGACGCGCTCCAGCAATCGGGTCAAACTGCTATCGTCCATAATTGGCCTGTCCCTGTTATGCTACCCCCATGTCTGGAGTGATGTCCGCCGATGCCTATGCACTGATCTGGGTCGCGTTGGCGCTTTTAGCCATCGTGGCGGAGCTGCATTCACGGACGATTTATTTGCTGGCCTTGGCGGCGGCGCTCGGAACGGCGGCGGGATTGGGTTTTGCCCACGCGTCGCTCGGCTCGCAGTTGTTGGCGCTCGGACTGGTGTGCCTGGCCGGTTTTCCGGTGGCCGCGTGGGTGCGCCGGCATCAGTCGCACGGCCTCGCCTTGGCGCCGGCCGATATTGGCCAGGAGGTGCGCGTGGTGGCGGAGACGCCGTCGGGCCTGCGCGTTTTCTACCGGGGCTCGGTTTGGGACGCCATTTACACCGGCCCGGCAGCCGCTGTCGGCGATCATCTTCGCATCGCCGCGCTGCGCGGCAGTGTGCTTGAACTCACGCCCAAGTGAAGGGGCTTGTCCACCAAGGAGACATTCCATGCCCGTATCCGCCATCGTCGCCATCGCCATCGTCCTGGTGCTCGTCATCATCGGCTCCATGGCCATTCAGATCGTGCCGCAGCAGAGCGCCTGGGTCCTGGAGCGGCTTGGCCGGTATCATGCCACCCTGTCGGCGGGGTTGAATGTCATCACCCCTTTTATTGACCACATCGCCTACAAACACAACCTGCGTGAGTTTCCGCTCACCGCCTCGCCCCAGGTCTGCATCACGCGCGACAATACCCAGGTAACGGTGGACGGAATTCTGTATTACCAAATCATGGATCCGAAGCTGGCCAGCTACGGCAGCAGCAACTATCAGATGGCGATTACCCAACTGGCGCAAACCACGCTGCGCAGCGCCATCGGCACCATGGACCTCGACCAGGTGTTGAGCTCGCGCGCGACCATCAATGCCGAAGTGGTGCAGGCGCTCGACGAAGCCGGCGTGACCTGGGGAGTGAAGGTGCTGCGCTACGAAATCCGCGACATAACGCCGCCCGACGCCATCGTCAAGGCCATGGAGATGCAAATCACCGCCGAGCGCGGCAAGCGCGCGATCATCGCCAAGTCGGAGGGCGACCGCACGCAGCAGATCAACAACGCCGAAGGCGAGCGCCAGTCGCAGATCAACCGCAGCGAGGGCGAGCAGCAGGCCTCGATCAATGTGGCCTCGGGGCAGGCACAGGCGATTGAGCTGGTGGCGCGCGCCACCGCCAACGCCATCCAGATGATCGCCGAGAGCGTGACCAAGCCGGGGGGCAACCAGGCGCTGCAGTTGCAAGTGGCGAAGGAGTTCGTGGCGCAATTCGGCAATATCGCCAAGGCGGGCACGACTATCCTGATGCCGGCCAATGTGGCCGACGTCGGCGGGCTGGTCGAAACCGCTCTGCAAATCATTAAAAGCGATGCCAAGGCGTCGGTCGCCGGCGCGGCCAGTTCCTCATGACGATCACGCTGGCTATCACCGGCGCGAGCGGCGCAATTCTCGCCCGGGCAACCCTGGCGCGGCTGGAGCGCGATGCCCGGGTCGAGCACATTGATCTGGTGGCGTCGCCCCACGGCATGCGGGTGGCGCGCGACGAACTGGCGCTCGCCGAGGGCACGCTCGAACAATTCGCCGGCCGGCTGGTGGGACATTCCGCGGCCAAGACCCAGGTCCACGACGACCGCAACATTGGCGCCAACATAGCCAGCGGCAGCTACCGCTCGCAGGCGATGATCGTGGTTCCCTGCTCCATGGGGACGCTGGCGGCGATCGCCCACGGCCATGCCGACAGCCTCATCGAGCGTGCCGCCGACGTGGCACTCAAGGAAAAGCGCCGGCTGCTTTTGGCGGTGCGCGAGTCGCCCTTCAACCGCGTTCACCTGCGCAACCTGCTCGCCGCCGACGAGGCCGGCGCCACCATCTTCCCGGTCATGCCGGCTTTTTACGACCAGTCGGCGACGGTTGGAGCGGTGGCCGACCAGTTCGCCGCCCGGCTCCTGGACCACTGCGGGCTGCCGCAGGCGGACGCGTTCCAGTGGCAGGGGTAAGATAATACGTCGAGATGAATACGTCCTCCGAGGCACGGCCGGCCCATTCCCAACCCACTGTGACTGTTTTCCTCATGATCCTGATCGCGGTTGGCATGGAAGTGGTCGGCCAAATACTGTACAAATCCGGCATCAACCGCATGCAAGGTTTCGAGGGATCGCCCTTCGCGGTGATACCGGTGCTCAAATTCGCCATGGCGGCGCTGTCCAACTGGCGTGTGCTAGCCGGCATTGGGGTCTATTGCCTGCAAGCGGGCGTATGGTGGGCCGTGCTCTCGCGCGCCGATCTGAGCTACGCCTTCCCGCTCACCAGCATGAGTTACGTGCTGCTGCTGATGGCAAGCCGCTGGTATTTGGGTGAGCATATTTCGCTCACGCGCTGGCTGGGCGCGTTGGCGGTTGTGTTTGGGGTGTACCTGATCACCCGCTCCGCACCCCTGGTGCGGTAGGGTTCAGGTGGCCTTCAGCACTTGCAGCGGGTCGACCTGGCGGGCACGCCGGGCGGGCAGGTAAGAGGCGAGCGCCGCAACCGCGACCAGGAGCGCGAAGGCCGAGGCCAGCGTGATCGGGTCGTCGGGCGGTACTTGATACAGGAGCGCGGCTATCAGACGGCCGCCTGCGAGCGCTATGAGAATTCCGATCGCGCCTCCGACGGCCGCCAGAACGACGCCTTGCCTGAGTACCATGCCGGTAAGGCGGCGGGGCGCGGCGCCGAGCGCCAGCCGGATGCCAAGTTCGTGCCGGCGCTCGGCCACAGCAAACGAAACCACGCCGTAGACTCCGATAACCGCCAGCAGGAGTGCCAGCGCGGCGAAGGCGGCCATCAGTCCGAACACGCGGCGGCTGGTGGCCAGGGCCAGATCGAGCCGCGCCTGCATCGTCATTACATCGTCGACCGGTTGGTCGGGGTCAAGGCTTTGAATTTGCGCCATCGCCGCCTGCCGCAGGCCGGCAGCCGGAGAATGTAGTACGAAAAACAGAGCGCCGGTGTTGGAATCGGACTGGGCTTGCGGCAGATAAATTTGCGCCCCGGCGGAGCTGGCCATCCTGGTGTAGTCAACGATGTTGTCAACAACGCCCACAATCGTGCGTACGCGGTCGAGTTCAATCTGCTGGCCGAGGCCGGCGAAGCGGCGGGCGAAGTTGCGATCCACGATGGCTACCTCAGGCGCGCCCGCCGCGTCGTGCGGATTGAAGAGACGCCCAGCAACAAGGGGGATACCCATCGCCTCGAAATATCGGCCACGAACCTCGGCGATGTCGGCCGAAGGTTGTTGTTCGGCGCGGGGCTGCGAGTGCCCCATAACGCGGAACGACTGCTGCCAATTGTCCCCGGAAAGCGGTAGTGGGTAGACGCCGCCGGCCGCGGCGACGCCCGGAAGCGCGGCAAGGCGGCTCATCGCCTGATCAAAAAAGGCAAGCTGCGCGGCCCGCGTGGGATAGCGCACGTCGGACAGGCCGGTGACAAAACTGAGCCGGTTCGGGGCTTGAAAGCCGATGTCGCCCGAGACAAGGCGCGTCAGGCTGCGCAAGAGGAGGCCGGTTCCCACAATGAGTAACAGGGCCAGGGCCATCTCGGCGATGATCAGAATCGAGCGCAGGCGCCGCCGCGCGGGGGGAGCGGAGGAAGAGCGGACAACCGGCGGCGGCAAGGTCACCGAGGCGGCGCCGCAAACAAGGCTGCAAACGATTCCCAGTCCGATCGCCAGAGCGCAGGCACGGGCATCGAGACGCAACGGCGCGGCGCCCAGGCGGGGGAGCGTGAGCAGTCCTACACGGGGCACGAGGCGCAACAGCGCGGCGGCTAATGCCACGCCCACGCCGGCGCCGGCCAGGGCCAGGAGGAAGCTCTCGGCCAGTTGCGCCATCCATAAACGCGCGCGGCTGGCGCCGAGCACCGAGCGGAGGGCAAGGTCATGGGCCCGCGTCACGCCCCGCGCCAGCATCAAATTGGCAACATTGGCGCAAGCGATTGCCAGTAGCAGCCCGACCGCGAGCTGGAGCAACAGCAGCGACGATTGCACGTTGCCCACCAGCAGGTCGAGATAGGGCTGCGCCAGGATCTGATTGCCGGCATCGGTTGCCGGGTGTTCCCTGGCCAGCCGGTCGGCCAGCGCGTTCAACTCGGCACGGGCCTGGCTGAGACTGACGCCGGGGCGCAAGCGCGCCAGGCCGAGCGTGCCGGCGTGATTGCCGGGATGCGCGAAACCAGCATCCTGGGCGGCGAACGCGCCCAGCGGGGTGTAGAACTGGCCTTCGTCCTCGGGCGCGGCAATGCCGGGAAAACCTGCCGGCATGACGCCAATAATGGTGCGGGCGCGGCCGTCGAGGTCAAGGGTTCGGCCCAGCCAGTGTATGTCGCCGCCCAGGCGGTGTTCAAAGAACATACTGGTAAGCACGACCACGTCGGGTGCGCCGGGCCCATCCTCAGCCGTCGAAAAGGTACGCCCCAGTGCCGGCGTGACGCCCAGCATGGCGAAGTAGTTGGCGGTCACGCGCGTGCCGCGCACCATAGTCGCCGGTTGGCCCTCGAGATGGGTGAGGATCATGTCGGACCCGCGGGTGGCTGCGAATGCGCTGAAAGAGTGCGCGCCGTCGCGCATTTCCAGGTAATCGGGCCAAGTCAGCGACATCATCGGAAAGCTCTTGCTGGTCTCCAGCAGTGCCACCAACTGCTGGGGGGCGCGGTAGGGCAGCGGACGGAGCAGAACCGCGTCCACCAGGGTGAACATCGCGGTCGAGGCGCCGATGGCTAGACCGAGGGTGGCAACGACAAGTAGCGAGAAAGACGTCCGGCGGCGCAGACCGCGAACGATGGCGCGGAGTTCACCCCATCCCCCGGCAAAGCGGGCACGGTGCTGGAACTGGGCCAGCTCGGCCATTGCGACGGCATGGGCCTGGGCCGGAGAGAGACCCCGGGCCAAAGCCTCGGATTCCAGCTGCTCGGCGTGCTGTGCTAACTCCTCATCCATATATGGAGATCATACATATGGAGCAGGCATAGTGCAACCGGCGAGCCGGGATCACCGTCCGAGCCGGTCTACGGGCGCGGCTGGCGGCGGGTATTCGCCGCGGCCGGTTTGTAGAAGGGCGCGTCGGGGCCGCTGGACTGGGTGTAGAGCAGCGCGCTGTCGGCGTTCTTATAAGGCAGAACGTCGTAGAGGGGCTGCGCCGGGGTGACCGCGCTCGGGCCAGCCGAAGCGGTGGCGGCGAAGAGGCGGATCTTGGGATTGTTGGGCAGCGTGAACGAGGTCGCACCCGCCGGCAGGGCGATGTCGTAGGCGTACAGATAGCTGTAGCTATATGCCGCATTGGTGCCATCGGGCAGATGATGATGGCTGGCAAACCAGGCAATAGGAGCTCGCTTCACGTAGCCGGGATGAAGGCCGGCGTAAAGCTGGTACGGCCGCGGCCTGCCGTCCCGCCCTGGCATCGAGAGATCCTGCCAGTTGCGGTAGTCCCATTGGCCGACAAAGCCGGTCCAGTCCTGCACCGCGAGCGCATCCGATTTGCCCGCGACGGTGACCGCGCCGGATTGGTCGCCCAGGGCCGACATCAACAAATAAAGATGCGTGAAATGACCGGCAGGCAAGCGCACGGTCTGCCCGTGAGCCGTGACGGCATTGTCGCCGGTGGGCGCTCCCAAATGGAATTCAACCCCCGCGTAGCTGATCGCCGCGGGTAGCATTTCCGCCGGATAGCTCGCGCCGGCGCCGTCGAAGCCGGTCGTCGACGGAGTGTGGTCGGGGGTGGCGGCGGCGATGTCGTAGTTGAGGTTGACCGGCGCGGAAGCGGTGGCTGAGGCCACCGCCGGCTCGGCGAAATGAACCGCGAAGCTGCGCGGCTGGTAAGCCGAAAAATCGGCTACCAGATCGCCGTTGGCGACAGTCGCATCGCCCAGCTCTTGCTCCTGACCGTTGACCTCAGTGGCCGACGCGACGGGCTTGGCAAAGTGGATTTTGACCTGGGGCTGGGACTGCCCATCGAGTTCGACCAGGCGCACCACCACGTCGTTGCCGGCTTCAGCCTTTTTCAGGGCCAGGACCCGGATATGCGGATTGCTCACAGTGAGCAGCGACAATTCACGTCCGAGCGACCCGCTGTGGGCGGAGGCGCGGAACGCGACCAACGGTACGTTCAAGCGATAGGCCTGCCACTCGGCATCGTCGTTGGCGGATTTCCAATCGCCGCTGTGGCCGACCAGGCCAAAGGTAATTTCGTGATGGCCCCAATCCTGCGTCGCCTGATCGCTGTAGTTGCGGTTGTGCAGGCCGGGAGTGTACAGCAGCGTAAGACGAAGCGTGTGGTCGTCAGGTTTGTCAGAGGCGTTCTTGACGTCGGTCAAGATTGTGGCGCCGAATTTGCCGGTGGAATCGGTGAGGTCCACCCATTGGTGGCTGGCGACTTCGAACTGCCGCTCCTCGTCATTGTGACGTTGAATCGTGCCGATGTCCCAGTTGTAGGTGGCCTCGGGATTGGAGGCGGTGAGCGGGAAGTCGGCCATGAGCGCCGTACCCGGGGTCTTCCAATCGACACTGACGCCGAACTCGACGCGTCCGCCGCCGCGCGCGAGCGAGACGGTTTGAACAAAGTGCGAGCCCTCGGAGTCGCGCGTAATCTCGAGGGTTGCCTCGGCGGGCCCGCGCGCGGCAATGCGGATATGGGCGGGGCCGGAGACATAAGCGCGGGGCGGCGCGATCTGGTCCTTATAGTCCATGTTCCAGGCCGGCCAGACCGAGGGCGCCTCGGACTGGAAGGAGAGGCGCATGGGAGCTGAGAGGAGTTCCTGATTCAGGTCCTTGTCGAAGACGCTATCCACATCGCCGGCGGCGTTAAGGACCACCCGGTAATGGGCATTCTCGAGGGAGTGGTCGGTGACCTTCAACTCACTCTCGGCGGCGGCGGCCGCGCCGGGCACGACGTGATAGACACTGAACCCGGTGGCGGGCGCATTGGCGGCGAAAACGACATCTCCGTCGGCGGTGCGCTGGGCGGGAACTGAGGCGCCATTGGGCCCGACGGCGTGGACCGGGCCAGTGCCGGGAAGGCTGGCGTGGACCAAATCCTGGCGGGCGATGTTGAGCGGATTGAAGACGACCAGCGCGCTGCCCGTACCCGAGGTGTTGAGATTGCGCGCTATGCCGGTGACAGCGTTGGTGAGCGCGATCGAGAGCTGGTTGGCGGCGATGGTGTCGTCGTTCCAGGAATAGGTATAGGCGCCGGCGTCCGCGGTTCCGGCCATGATGTCGTGGAATTGTCCACCCAGGATCAGGCGCCAGGCGTAGTCAATGCGGGCCTTGGGATAGTTGATGCCGGCGAGCGCCATGGCGCCGACCGAGGCCTCTTCGGTTGCCTTGGCGAGAATCTCGTTCTTGCGGTTCCAGCGCTTGTGCGCGGCCTCGCTGGTCAGCGAGCCGGCGGAGTGGTTGATCAACTCGAGGTCGCCGGTATAGCGCGGCAGCTTCGAGAGGTCGTCATTCTTCATGTCGAGGAACATGCTGTCGGTGTCGGCCCATTGGACGTGAATCGGTCCCTCGCCGACTCGCACCGGCGGTGTTGGCGGCGGGGCGGGCTCGCCTCGTTTCCGCGGCGCTGGAAGGGACACCATGCCCTTGTCAATCGTAGCCTCCATGATCTTGACCGATTCCTCGTCCGGCGAGCCGCCGATGTCGCCAGTGCCGACGTAGTGATAGTCGGTGTAAATGCCGGTCAATTTGCCATCTATGGTGACCGGGTCCTCGCCGTTGCCAAACGGCACCAGGTTGAGCAACGGTTTGGTGGAAAGGTCGGTGGTGTCGCCGCCCGAGTAGCTGCCCGGGTTCACCGCGCCGATGATGCTCTTGCCGTCGGGGCCGGTCCAGATGCCAACGTTGAAGGGGATACCTTCCGGCGTGCCTTCAGGCGAACCCGGGCCGCCAACGCGCGCCGCCGGCTGCCAGCCGGCATTCAGCTTTTGCGTCGAAAAGCCGAGCAGGCCGGCGTGGCTGAGGATGCTGGGCAGCGACGCCGGAAAGCCGAAGCAGTCGGGCAGCATGTAATCGACCGCGGTCGTGTGAAACTCGTTCTGGAAAAATTCGTTGCCGTACAGCACCTGGCGGATGATGCTCTCGGCGTTGGGGGAGTTGACGTCGTTTTCCTCCATCGAGGCGCCGCCGGGAAACCAACGGCCGTCGGCGATGTACTGCTTCAACTCGGCGTAGCGCTCGGGGTAATACTCCTTGAACATTTCGTAGCGATTGGCGCCGGTGAAGTTGAAAATGTAATGGGGATACTTCTTGATCAGTTCGAAATTCTTGTCGAGCGTGTCCTTGAGGTACTCATTGATGACTTGTGGGTAATCCCACCGCCATTCCGTATCGAGGTGGGCGTAACCGACGACAAACAGCGTGGGAGTCTTGGTCAGGTCCGGCGCGTCGGCGGGAGCGGACTTTGTGACCTTGGCCAGCACCGGCGGGCCTTGGGGAGCCGGAGCAGGCGCCTGCGCGGCGAGCGCCACGGAACCCACGAAAGCGATGAAAAGACGCGAAGTGAGAATAGGTAGACGGCGCATATTTGGAACTTCTCCCGCCGCCAAGGATAGCAGAAAGCAAGAAGCAAATTGCAATTCTAGAAACCGACCAGCCGGGCGGTGAATTGGATTTGGCGGGGCCCGCCGAGGGCGTTGGTCGAGGGCGCGAAAGTGGCGGGGGTGCCGACGATGTTCCAATCCTGCGGGCCAAAGTTGCGGTTGCCGAAGTTGGCGACGTTGAAGACGTCGGCGAACAAATCGAGGTGATGGCCGCGGCCCTTGAGGGTAATGTCCTTCACAAATCGCAGATCAATGTCGTACAGGGCCGGTTGGCGCAAGCTGTTGCGGGCGCCGGCGCGGTCGTTGAAATCATTGCCGTCGTTCTGGGTGTCGAAACCGAGAATGGGAGTGTAGGGTTGGCCGGAGCGCGCAATGAAGATGGGGTTGATCTTGAACCCCCAGGGCAGGTTGTCGGTGCCGCTGAGGTTGAAGTTGTGGCGGATATCCTGATCGGCATAAGCGGCTTCGGCGGCTAAATTGAAAGGATTCAACGTGGTAACCACATCGAACGGCCCAGCTTGAGAGGCGTCATCGCGGGTGTGGGCGAGCGTGTAGTTGGCCGCCAGCGTCAAATTGTAGGGCAAACGAAAGTTCACCGTCGTCAACCAGGCGTTGAAGTTGGAGTGGGCACTCGACTCGGTGCGGAGCACCTGGCCGAAGCCGGCGAGTGGACGGGCCAATGGGAATACCGGGTTGCCGTTGTTGTTTCCGGCCGGCGGTAACAAATTGGCGTCCACGACGCGGGCCAGATTCCAGGTTTCCTCAAGGCTGTAGCCGGTGGTGAGATCCACCCGCTTGCCGAATTGCTGCTCGAAGCTCACCGCGCTCTGCAGCGAACGCGGGTTGCGAAAATTGGAAACGATGGTCGCCGCGGCGCCATCAATTGGCGACGGGAAGTAGCTGTCGCTGACAGTGCTGTTGAGCCCGTTGTCGGTGAACACGCGCTGAAAGTAGGTTGCCGGGGTGGGCGCATCGTACACGCTTGAGGAGAGCCGGAGCACGGTCGAGGAACGTGGGTTCCACGCCAGGCCCAGCCTCGGCTGCCACTGCGTGAGGTCATTGGGGACGAAGCCGCTGCCGGGCAGGGCCGGGTTGGGGTTCGGAGGCTGCGGATTCCATTGCCCGTCCCAACGCAGGCCGGCGGTGAGAGTGAGTGCCTCCGTCAGCGCGACGCGGTCGGAAACGTAGAAATCGCCGCGGCGCAGGCTGCCCTTATAAAGCAATCCGGAAGGAGCGAGCGCGACGGTCATCCGCGACCGCCGGGGCTGGTTGGCGAGGAAAGCGCTCAACGAATTAAAGTCCAGGCGGCCGTTGAGGCCGGCCTGCTGCATTTCCTGACCGGGATCGTCGGCGAAACCCGCGCCCCAGTGCAGCATATTGCCGTGCCAGGCGAAGGCGATGTCATCGTTCACTCCGCGCTGATCGCTGGTGTAGCGGTGCGGCGCCAGCGCGTCGCCTCCGAGAATGCCGAATCCGTTGACGAAGCTTTCCGGCGCCGTGGAGTTGGGCATGAGGGCGCGGCGGTCGCTCGCCCACTGCGCGAGAACCTGATTGACGACGCCGGCGCCGATCGTACTGGTGAGGTTCAAATGCAGCCAGTCGCTTTGGCCGCTGAGAGAATCGAAGTTATCGGCGGTGCGGTACACCTGGGTCGAGCCGGGGTTGACGTTGGCGTAGCGGATGCGGTTGTAGTTGCCCTCGACGGCGACGGAGTTGCGTTGGCTGAGCGCGGCGTCGAGCCGCAGCGAAAGCGCGGTGGGGTTGTCGCGGCCAATCACTTGCACCTGATCGCCGGCGAGAGAGGCGGGCACGGCTCCGGCAGTCTGGGGTTGGAAGGCGACCCAGGCGGGGACGTGAACAAAATCCTGTTCGCCGCCGCCATAGAAAAATAGCTTGTCCTTAATGATGTCGCCGCCGATCGAACCGCCGACTTCGTTCTGGGTGTCGTTCAACGAGTGGCCGAAGGCATCGCTACCAGTGAGTGAGGCGGGGCGGAAGATATAGAACTGCTCCCCGTGCAGGCGGTCGCTGCCGGCCTTGGTGGCGACGTTCATGAATCCGCCGCTGGTGTCACCCACTTCGGCGCCAGCGCCGGCATGGACGAGTTGAAATTCCTGCACCACGGTCTGCGGAAAAAAGAAGCCACCATCGGCGCCGCCACGGGCGCCGCCTTCGAGCGGATCGTTGAAGTCGGCGCCATCCACCTCGACCGCGGTGGCGACGGCGCGCTGTCCATCCACGCTTAGGCCCTGACTGGTGGCCTCGGCGCCGGCGGCGAGTGAGCCGAACTGAGTGAAATCGCGGTCGCGGTTGGGCAGGTAGGTAACGGTTAGTCCGGCGACGGCGTTGGCGACCGAGGGCGCGTCCTTGTCAACGGCGGGGGCGACGGTCTGGCCTTCGCGGGTCACCGCGGCGGCGGTGACGCTCACCTGCTGTTCGGACTGGCTCACCTCCACGCGCAAGCTCAAACGAACGCTGCCACCGACGCCGAGGGTCACCGCCTGGGGCTTGGACAGCTTCAGGCCAGGCGCTTGCGCGGTGACGGTGTAAGCCCCCGGCGCGAGGCCGGCCGCCGCAAAATGGCCGCCGCCGTCGGTGGCGAGAGCGCGCTCCGCCGCCAAGCTGGTGCTTTTTACCGTGACCACGGCGCCGACAACGGCGCGGTCCTGGGCGTCGGAGACGGTGCCGGAGATTGATCCTGTTGCCTGCGCGGTGGCCAGCGACGTCGCAGCGGCAAGAAGCAGAATAGAGAAGAAGAGATTTCGCATGCTAGAAGGTGAGACGTGCCGAAAACTGCACTTCGCGTGGCGGTAACTGCGAGGTGATGCCGAAGGTGGGAAGGCCGAGGGTTGCCGGCGCGAGTCCATTACCGTAGGTGCCGTTGAAGTTGACGAAGTTGGGATGGTTGAAGACGTCGAATGACTCCGCCCGCAGAAGAAGCTGAAGGTGGTCGCCAAGGGCAAAGGGACGTTCTACGAAGGGGTCGAGCGAGTAAATCGGGGTTCCGCGGCCGGCATTGCGCGCCACCTGGACACCGTTAATCACGGGCCGGTTGGTGATCGCGCCGGTATCGCCGCCGTTGACGGTGCCGGTGGTCAGGTTGTAGGCCAGCCCGCTGGCGAGGGTGGCGACGCCGCCCAAGCTGATGCCGTACGGGGCCGAGTAGACGCCGCTGATTACCAACCGGTGGCGCTGATCAAATAGAGCATTGCCCTTTTCCAGATTGCCGGTGATCAAACTGTCGGCCGGGTTCTGGCCGGTGGCGTCCGGGTCGACGGTGTCGAGCGCGTGCGACCAGGTATAACTAATCAAGGTGAGCAAATGATGGGTGAAAGGATGGCTCACGTTCACGGCCAGGGCATCGTACCACGCGACACCGTCATTGGCGTCGGTTTGAATCACCGAGTAGGCGGGCTTGATGTTGTGCGCGGCATCGAAGATCCAGAGCGGGCGAGCGGCATTGGCCGCGTTCGCGGCGCAGGCGGAAAGCTGGCTGGCGGTAAGGTTGCCGGTCTGGCCGGTGGCAATGCAAGTGAACGTCCCGTTGGCGTTGTTGGTCACGCCACGCCACTGGTTTTGAGCGGTGGGCACGAAAGGCGTCGAGGGCGCGTCCACATCGAGAGGACGAGTAATGCGCATGGTGTGCGAACCAATATAGTCGGCCGAGAGCACCCAGGGCCCGAGCGCATCGCTCTGGAAACGGTGTTCGAGTCCGAACGTCCATTGTTCGGAATATGGATTCAAGAGACCGGCAGGATAGCCGTTCAACACCGACGTGGGGAAGAACTGATTGTAGTAACCGGCGAAACCGGGACGCAAATAGAGGCTGCGCAACGGCGGCGTGGCGCCGGCGGGAAAGCTGGAGAAGGGCGCAATGGTGGTGGGAAAGCCAACCTGGCCGGGCGTAGCGTTGAACGTGAACACACCGGTCGGACCCGTCAGCGCGTAATTAGCCTCGGAGTTGTCAATGACCTGCGAGTAGTAGATGCCATAGCCGCCGCGGACCACGGTGCCCTTCCAGGGGCTGTAGTTGAAGCCCACGCGGGGGGCGAAATCCTTATCGCTATTGGTAAAGGTTTGGCGCTCGTAGCGCAAGCCAAGATTGACCGTCAGGTTCGAGGTCACGTGGAAATCGTCCTGAACAAAAAGCGACCCAAGCGTGTCATTGACAGTGTAGGCGGCATTGCCGAAGCTCTGGGAGAAGTTGGTGACATTGGCAATGTTGCCGAGGTAGCTCGGGCTCTCGCAGAAAGCAATGCTGTTGTTGCAGGTGGCGAAGGTGAAGGTGCCAAGGAAGCTGGGGCCGCCGAACTCTTTGCTGTTGCCGCCATTGCGGGCGACAATGGCATCGGCGCCGAACTTAATGACATGGCGTCCGCTATTGATGTCAAGCGTATCGTTGCCTTCATACTGCCGGTTCAGCAGTTTTGCCGACTGCGAGGTGCCACTGGTGAACGTTTGCTGGCCAGCGATGGGAACCACCAGAGCGGTCGAGAAATTGACCGGATCAAACTCGGCAATTGGATCGGCGAGTTGGAACTGGAAGTGGGCAATGTTGACCATGGTCGGGCTGAGCACCGCGGTTTCGCCCAGCACGCCGGAATAAGTGCGGCGCTTGAAGATGCGGTCCGTGCTGGGCAGCGTGTTGCCGCCGACCGAGCCGTTGGGGTTGGTGTCGTAAAACGAATCGGCATCCACCCGCGCGAATATGCTCTGGTTATCGTTGAACTGGTGGTCCACCCGTGCGAATAACAATCCCCCCCGGTAGCGGCCGATGAAATTGCCGGGCGCCAAAGGCGAGATGATCGGCGACGCTCGCTTGCGGCTGGTGGCCTCGCCCGCGATCGAGAACTGGGTGTGCTCTCCGACCGGCCCGTTGACCGCCCAGTCCCCCTGGTTGAAAACATCGTTAGTGGGGTGACTGGAGGCGCTGGTCGAGGTCAAGCCGCTCAAGCCCGCGGCGAGTCCGTTGGGGCGCACCGTATATTCGGCCAAGCCATGTAGATGCGAGGTTCCGGATTTCGTGATGATGTTGACCACGCCGCCGGTGGTGGCGCCGTATTCGGAGGAGAACGCGTTTTCGTAGACCGTCATCTCCTGGATTGAATCCGGCGGAATTGTACTGAAGATCGTTTGGCGCCCCCAGCTATCGTTGCCGGTTGCGCCGTCAACCACGAAGGCGGTTTGGCGGCGTCCCGATCCATTGGTGGTGATCAGTGTTTCATTGGTGAACTGATCGCCCATGTTGATGGCGGGGCGATTGGCGCTGTTGAGCAGCGGCAGGGCGGTAATCTGATTGCCCAGAAGCGGCGTGGCGTCAATATGGCCTGCGTCGAGATGATCGCCCAACTGCGGCTGATCCTTGCGCACTTCGCCCACCACGCCGGTGACGGTCATGGTGGTTTGGCTGCCAGGCAGGCTGAGGTGCAGGTCGACCGTGGCGGTTTCGCCGGCGATCAGAGTCAGCGGCACGGAGGCGGCCGGCGCGAATCCCTGCGCGCTGGCGGTGAGTGTGTAGCTCCCGGCAACCGGCAAGCCGGCGATTTGATAGTTGCCGTGAACGTCACTCGAAACCGCGCGGCTGGCGCCGCTTTGCGAGTTGCGCACCGTGACCTGCGCGCCCGGAACCGCCGCCTGCGAAGGGTCGGTAACATGCCCGCGCACCGTGGCGGTGTCGGCGGTTTGGGCTAGCATGGCCGGCACGGCGCACAGCAACGCCAAAGCAAAGACAAGGTGTCGCATGTGAAAATTCTAGGGTGGTGCCGAGTACTACTACCAGAGCAAGTAGTTCATTACAGGTGCCAGCCGCCATCGAGCGTAATTGCCGCGCCGGTCATAAAGCTGTTGCCGGCAAGCAGGTACATGACTGTCTCCGCAACTTCATCTGGGCGGCCCAGGCGGGACATTGGCGTGCGGCGGATAATCTCCTGTTTCAATCCCTCAAACGCCGGCCCGCGGGAGGCGATTTGTTCGGTGTCGATGAGGCCAGCGAGTAACGCGTTGACACGCACGGCGGGAGCGAGGCGGCGTGCCAGATATTGGGTCAGCGAAGCGATCGCCGCCTTGCTCACCACGAAATAAGCCGAGCTGCCGTCGCCGCGTTCCGTGCTGCCGCTGCCGATATTGACGATCGAGACGCAGCCGGCCGCGGCGGCCGCCAGCGACAACTGCAAGGGCGCGCGCAGATTGACGGCGATCGCTTCATCAAAACGGACGGGATCGAAGTCCTGTTCGGCGTCGGCGCGCTGGAAGCTGAGCGCGGCTCCGGCACGCAGCGGGTTGGCGGGCGTGAAGGCGGCATTGTTGACCAGGTAGTCAAGCCTTCCGTGGCGGGCCACGACCGTCGCCATCAAGGCGGGTGGCGCCTCGGGCCGGCTGAGATCGAACGGGAAATCTCCGCCTTCCCGCTGGTGGCGGGCCACCACCGCGCCAGCGGCTTCGAGCGCATCGGCGCATGCCCGGCCGATGCCGCGGCGCGCGCCGGTGACCAGCGCCACGCGCCCTGCCAGAGTGGAGGTTGGCTGCATGACTTACGCTACCATTGAAGACGATGAACAAACTGGTGGCCAGTGCCGACGCCGCCGTGGCCGATATCGCCGATGGCTCGACGGTGATGATCGGCGGCTTCGGGTTGTGCGGCAATCCGGAAAACCTGATTCAGGCCCTGCACCGGCGGGGCGCGCGCCGGCTGACGGTGATCAGCAACAATGCCGGCATCGACGATCAGGGTATCGGCATTCTGCTCGCCGCCGGCCAAATCGAAAAGATGATCGCCACCTATGTCGGTGAGAACTCGATTTTCGAGGCCCAGGCGCGCTCCGGCCAACTGCAGACGGAACTTGTGCCGCAGGGCACATTTGCCGAGCGAATTCGCGCGGCCGGCGCGGGCATTCCGGCTTTCTTCACGCCGGCCGGGGTGGCGACGGTGGTAGCCGAGGGTAAGGAGACGCGCGAGTTCGAGGGCCGCACGTACTTGATGGAACGCTGGCTGAAAGCCGATTTCGCGCTGGTCAAGGCGTACCGGGGCGACCGCTGGGGAAATTTGGTCTACCGCAAGACGGCGCGCAACTTCAACCCCGTCATGGCGACGGCGGCGCGCGTCACAATCGCCGAAGTCGAGCAGGTGGTCGAGCCCGGCGCGATTGATCCGGAGACGGTGGTCACGCCCGCGATTTACGTGCACCGCCTGATTCAGGGAGCCAATTACCGCAAGCCGATTGAGCGCCGCACCGTACGGAGCGCCGCGAACAAAGAGGGTGCATGAGCGACAAACGCGAACGCATCGCCCGCCGCATTGCGCGCGAGTTGCGCGACGGCTACTTTGTGAACCTGGGCATCGGGCTGCCGACGCTGGTCGCCAACTTTGTTCCGCCCGGCGTGGAAGTGGTGCTGCAGTCGGAGAACGGCATGCTCGGCGTCGGCCCCTACCCGCTGGCCGGCAGCGAGGATCCCGACCTGATCAACGCCGGGAAGGAAACGGTGAGCGAGATTCCCGGAACATCGTTTTTCTCGAGCGCCGAATCGTTCGCCATGATCCGCGGCGGACACATCGACATGGCGGTGATGGGCGCGATGGAGGTGGCCGAAAACGGCGACCTGGCCAACTGGATTATTCCCGGCAAGATGATCAAAGGCATGGGCGGCGGTATGGATCTGGTCGCCGCCGCGCGCAAACTCTACATCGCCATGGAACACACGACACGCGACGGGCAGCCCAAAATTCTACCCCGCTGCCGGCTGCCGTTGACCGGTGCCGGCGTGGTTGATTTCATTGTCACCGAGATGGCCTGGATTCGCGTCGCACCCGAGGGGCTCGTTCTCGAGGAGATCGCCCCCGACGTCACGCTCGAGCAGGTAAAGGCAGCGACCGGAGCCCGGCTGCTAATTGCGCCCGATTTGCGGGCCATGCGGTGACTTGGCCGTTTACGGCTGCCCGCCGGCGGCGATCGGCGCAAGTACCTGCACGTCAATATGGGTACCGTCGTCCAGTTTCAGATTTCCCTTAGGGCTATTGATAATCCCGCCCAAATTGTGGGCTTCGTCGGACGCGGTGGCTTGCAGGCTAAAGCGAATATAGGTTCCATTACTGTCCATAGCGGTGCTGCCGTACACGCCCGGCACATAGGCCATGGTGCCTTTGGCATTGCTAGGACTGCCGCTCATCTCCGCCGGGGTCGAGAAACTCGCCATGGCGCCGGCCGTGTTGGTGTCCACCGGGACGACGTTTACGATACAGGCGCGCAGCGGCAGTGGAGGATGGGACTTGTCGGTTACCTGACTAAAAACCACGCCCACATCGGCCTCCGCCTTGCCTTGCGCCGCCACAACTTCGGTAATGCGGCCTTCCAGCATAGCGTTTTTAGGGATCAGCGTCGTGGCCCCGTCCTTGACATTTTCCAGTACCTTGGCCACCACCTTGTCACCCACTTTGGACTTGCTGCTGTCAAGTTTTGTTTCAAGTTCAGCTTTGATTTTAGTGCCCACGGCGGGCGCCGACTGCGCTCCCGCAAATGTCATGCTTGCCAGCGCTACGAACGTTGTAATACCTGTAATTCGCATGTTCCCCCCTATTGAAATTCAGGCTTCGGACTTGCTCACAGATTACACCAACCTACACTTGAGTGGCGGGCGCGTGAGCGGCCTCGACTACACTCACTGTCCCGACCCGCACCACATCACATTACCCCCGACCACGGTCATTTGTACCTGTGTCTCCAGAATGGCTTGGGCCGGAACCTGTTCCAGATCTTGCGAGAGCACCACAAAGTCGGCCAGTTTGCCAACGCTGAGCGATCCGCGCGTTGCTTCGGCGAACTCGGCAATGGCCGGCCCCATCGTGTAGGCATAGAGCGCCTGTTCCAAGGTGAGCGCCTCCGCCGGATTACCGTAATGAGTTGTGCCCTCGGCTCCGGCTCGGGTCACGGCGGCGTAGATACCCCGGAAGGGGGAGATGGGCTCGACCGGAGCGTCGGAGCCAAAGGCGAGAACGATGCCCTGTTTCAGAAACGTGCTCCAGGGATAGGAATGAGCCACACGCTCGGGGCCGATGCGGTCCGCCGCCCAGCGCGCATCGCTGAGCAAGTGACTGGGCTGCACCGAGGCAATGACACCGAGCGCGCGCATCCGGGCGACATCAGCCGGAGCGACGACCTGAAGATGCTCGATGCGATGCCGCTGTCCCGGCGTCTGGGCCACCTCGAAAGCGTTGAGCGCCATGCGGACGGCGCGGTCGCCAATCGCGTGGAAGCCGAACTGGAAGCCGGCGCGGGCGCGCTCGCCGGCCATCTCGTTCAACTCGGCCTGTTCATATTGCGGCAGTCCACAATTGCCGGGGTCATCAGCGTAGGGCTCGAGCATCGCGGCGGTGCGCGAGCCCAGGCTTCCATCCATGAACCCCTTCAACATGCCGGTGTGCAGCCAGGGATCGTTCGCGGGGTGGTGGGCACGCTGACTGACCAGGGTATCAAGCGGCTGGTTGAAATCGAGCCAGGAATTAACGCGCAATTTTAGTTCGCCCTCGCTTTGCATTTGCTCGAAGGCCAAAAAGGTTTCCCAGGCGCTGTAATCGCCGATCGAAGTCACGCCGTGGCGCAGCGCGTCATCCATGGCGAGACGCAATGCCTGGCGGCGGCGGTTCGGGCTGAGAGGGGGGATGACGCGAGCGATGAGGGCTTTGGCGTCCTCGAAAAACATGCCAGTGGGCTCGCCCTGTGCATCGGTTGCAATTCTGCCGCCTGATGGATTTGGGGTATGGCGCGTAACGCCGGCCACTCGTATTGCCGCCGAGTTGGCGACGGCGGCGTGAACGTCTCCCCGCATCAGGAAGGCGGGGCGGTCGGGGATAAATCGATCAAGATCATAACGGCTGGGAAACCTTTGCCCGGGCCATAATGTGTGGTCCCAACCCGATCCGAGCAACCATTCGCCGGGGGCAAGCTTCGCGGCACAGACTTCAACCGCGCGTTGGAAGTCGGCAAGGCTTCGAGCCTGACTCAAATCGCATTGAATGTGGCGCAGGCCCGATTCCAGTTGATGGGTATGCACGTCGTGGAAACCGGGGAGAATCCATTGCCGTCTCATATCCATGCGCTCGGTGCGCGGACCGGCAAGAGCGAGGATTTCTTCATCGGTGCCTACCGCGACCAGCGTATCGCCATTGACGGCAAGAGCCGAGGCCCTCGGTCGTACAGGATCCATGGTGGCGATGTTGCCGTGGAGGTAGATGGCATCGGGCGCAGGCATTTGCCTAGGGTAACTTGCTTAAACCGAATTGGAAATGCGCCCTAGAAATTAATGCTCGGATAAGGCAGCTATGCGGTTGGCGGGCGGCTTCTCACCACCCAATTGAAAGGGCTTACCTCCACCGTCCGAAGCGGAACCTAAATTGCAGGTAAAGCAATAAGCATTTGTGTACTTTGGTATGGCAACAGAATCTTCACTTTTTAGCTTGATTGAAGTATCGGCCACCCAACGAAAGCGCGCACGCACTTCGCTGGCAATCAGTACAGGAATTCAAGTAGTTGTCATTGCCGGGGTAGTGAAGCTCGCGAGTTTGGTTCCGGTGGCATGGCCGCCTCCGAATCACGCGCCGATGGACTTGGTGCATTTGGTGGTGCCGCCCCTCCACACCCCGCCACCTCCGCCAAAGGTGGCCACCCCGGCGCCCCCACCCCCGCCGGAAATTAAAATGACCCGTTTGGAAATGCCGGCGCCGAAGCCTTTGCTTCCCGCGCCGACCGTAATCCATGTACATCCGGTCGTGGTGCCAAAGCCAGTGGTGGTCAAGACTGAAGCCGCCAAATTGGATTTACCCAAAGTGGAAGCACCCACCCACGCACCAGTCCAACTGAATTCTTTCGCCACCCCCAAGTCGGTGGCCCCGGTGGCCAACAAGAGCTTAGAGACGACCGGCTTCGGCGACCCGCAATCACCCCTTCCCTCGCATAGCAACCACGGGAACGTTGCCGCATCGGGCTTTGCGCAGGCGGAGCCGGGCCCTGTCGGCGGTGCGACGAAGGGTGCGGTGGCGAGTGCGGGATTTGGGACCATGGACAGCCACGGTTCCGATCGAGGCAGCTCGCGTGCGGGCATGGGCGGAGTGGCAAACGCCGGATTTGGCGCGGCCACTAGCGGAGGGGGCACCGGCAACGGCCCGGCGGGCCAGGTTCGCGACTCCGGTTTCGGGGTGGCGGCGGAAGCAAGCGCCCCCGTCGCGGCTCGGGCGCCCGAGGCGCCGCATGTAACGCCGGTCGAGATCATATCCAAACCTGACCCCACCTACACCGCCGAAGCGCGCCAGTTGCGCATCGAGGGTGAGGTCATCCTCGCCGTCGTCTTCGGGGCGGACGGCAAACTCCAGGTCGAACGTGTGGTGCGCGGGCTTGGGCACGGGCTTGACCAGGCCGCAATCCAGGCCGCCGAAGCGATGCAGTTTCACCCTGCCATGCAAAGCGGCGCGCCGATTTCGACCAAGGCAACCATTCACGTTAGCTTCCAGTTGGCCCAATAAAAAACCATCATGAAACTCCAGCACCTACTTCCCTTTTTCCTGCTGGTTCCGGCCCTGGGTCTGACCCAAACGCCGGCCCCGGGATCACCTGATCTGGGCGCCCAAGATCAGATTGTTAACCGCATCGTCGCCCAGGAAAAAGTCTTCGAGCGCTCGGTGGTGCCGTTCCAACCGCGGATTGAAACGTACATTCAGTCCTTGCGTCCGGACCAGGACAAAGGCACGGTGCCGGAGAGCGACGCGTATTTTCTCGGGCGTTTGAGTATGGCCCACGGGTTCAAAGAACCCATGTTCTCGAACCACAATAGGGGCGACATCGCGCACAAGTTCTTTCCCCTAGGCTTCGCCGCGATGATCACGCCCGACGGGGAGCGGTTTGATCAGCAGCACTACATGTTCAGCTATCAGGGGCGCCAGTTCCTGGGCAGCGTGCGCTGTGTGGTGTTCAACGTCATCCCGCGAACGCCCATCGCCAAGGGCAGCTTTGTGGGCCGAATCTGGGCGGAGGACCAAGGCTACTCCATTGTGCGCTTCGATGGGACCTACGAGCCCAATCCCCATCACCACTATGTGCACTTCGACAGTTGGCGTGAAAATCTGGGGCCCAATCTCTGGCTGCCGGTGGCGATATACAGCCAGGAAACCGATCAGCGCACCGGCTTTTTCGGGCACATTGATTTCAAGGCGCAGACCCGTTTATGGGGCTACCAGTTGAGCAGCGGGCCGCGGCAAACCTCGCTGACCGACATCCAAGTTGACCCCGAATCCGGCGGCGGCGTGAATGATGACAGCCAAACCTCGCACGATCGAACCCCCCTCGGGCAGCAGCGGGCCTGGGAGCTGAAGGCGGAAAACGACGTGCTCACGCGCATGGAGCAAGCCGGCCTGCTGGCGCCGCCGGGACCGGTTGACAAGGTTCTGGAGACAGTGGTTAACAACCTGGAAGTCACCAACAACCTGACCCTCGACCCCGAGGTGCGCTGCCGGGTGATGCTGACCTCGCCGCTGGAATCGTTCACCGTGGGTCACACGATTGTGCTCAGCCGGGGCTTGATTGACGTACTGCCGGACGAGCCCAGCCTGGCCATGGTGCTCGCCCACGAACTGGGGCACATCGTCCTCGACCATGGGATCAACACCGATTATGCCTTCGACGACCGCATGATGTTTCCCGACGAGCAGAGCTTCAGCCGCATACGAGTGGCGCGCACCCCGGCGGAGGAAGCGGAAGCGGATCAGAAAGGGCTGGAGTTGTTAAAGAACTCGCCGTACAAGGACAAGCTGGCCTCGGCCGGACTCTTCCTCGAGGCGTTGCAGCGTGAGGCGCCCGGTGTGCCCAACCTGATCAGCCCGCACTACGGCAACCAGATGGTCATCAAGGGCCGGGTGGACCGGATGCAGGCGCTGTTGAATTCGGCGCCGCAGCTGCAGGTGCGCAATCTCAAGCAGATCCCGGCGCTGCCGCTGGGCGCGCGCATTCAACTTGACCCGTGGACCGACAAGTTGTCGCTGCTGCAAGCGCCGGCGGTGGCGATCCTATCGCCGCGTGACAAGCTTTCTTTTGAGATCACGCCTCTCATGCCCTACCTGACGCGGGAGGGCGACACCGCCTCGGCCGCTAATGGCAAACCCGGCAACCCGCCGAATGATAAGTAGCAATCAGATCGCCTGATCGGCGGCGAGAAGCATGAGACGGGCCACGTTGACGTGGTCGGGCTGTTCCAGCGCGAACACAATCGCGCGCGCGACGTCCTCGGGCTCGAGGGCCTGCCGTATTTCGAATTGCTCGCGCGGATGCACCGCGAAATCACGGTGCAGTTCGGTCATCACCAGGCCAGGTTCAACGCAGGTGACCTTGACCCTGGTCCCTGCCAATTCCTGGCGTAGCGCCTCGCTCAACGCTTCGATCGCATGTTTGGTTCCGGAGTAGGCACCTGCGGTCAGGCGCACTTTGGTGCCGAGCACGCTCGAGATATTGACCAAGTGCCCCTTGCGAATCTCCTTGAAATGACGAGCGGCAAGATAGGCCACGCGGTAGGCCGCATCCACATTGACCCGCACCATGTGCGCGACCGCGTTCAGGTCAATGTCGTCTACCTCGCCGGCAACCAATATGCCGGCGTTGTTAACGACGATGTCGCACTCCGGCGCCTTTGCAAAAAGGCTTTCAACCAAGCCAGGCTCGGTTACATCGCCTCGGATGTAGATCGAGTTGGGAACCTCGACCGCCGGCCGGGCGCGGCGGCCGGTGAGAACGAGTCGCACGCCGGCGCGCGAGAGCGCCTCCGCGGCGGCCGCGCCAATGCCGCTCGAGGCGCCGGTGATGATGGCGGTCCTGCCCTGCAGTGAGGCCATGGGCTATGATTTTGGCATGAAATCCGCCGCTCCGTACCCGTTCAACCACTTGGCGGCGGTGCGCCACCTGCGCACCACCGATGAGCGCATGATGACGCTGATCGAGCGGGTGGGCCGGTTTCGTCTGCCCCTGGACCGGCACGTCCATCCCATGGATTCCCTGCTCTCCTCGATCGTTTACCAACAGTTGAACGGCACCGCCGCCAGCGCCATTCTGGAGCGGGTCAAGGCGCAGATCGGGGGCGGTGAGTTTCCCACCGCAGGGCAGCTTCTGGCGGCCAGCGATGAGGCGCTGCGCGCCACCGGATTGTCGCGGCAGAAGATCGCCGCCGTGCGCGACCTGGCGGTGAAGACGCAACTCGGGATTGTGCCCGCCTGGGTAGAGATTGAGAATTCAGACGACGAGGCTATCATTCGCCGATTGACCGAAGTGCGTGGCGTTGGCGTCTGGACGGTGCATATGCTGCTCATGTTCCGGCTCGGGCGGCCGGATGTGTTGCCGACGCTCGACTTTGGCGTGCAGCTCGGCTATCAACTCGCCTACCGCAAGCGGCGCATGCCGAAACCCAAGGAACTGGCCAAAGCGGGGGAAAAATGGCGGCCCTACCGTAGCGTCGCGAGCTGGTATTTGTGGCAGGCGGTGCGGCTGCATCGCGAAACTCGCTAATCGAGAAGCTGGTGATCGCTGTCGGAAACCGGCTGTTCGGCTGCCGGCGCGGGCGACAACACGCGCAGGTACCGCCGCAGCTCATCGGGCTGGTCGAAGTAGTTGTCCACCAGCCGAGCTAGGGCGCGGGCGCGCATTTCCTCGCGGGTGATCAGCGCGGTATAGACGTAGGCCCGACCCTGGCGTTGGCGCGCCACCACCTGCTTGCGCCGCAGCCGGTCGAGCACCGTCAGTACGGTGGTATAAGCGAGCGAACGCCCGCGTTCGGCGAGGCTGGCATGCACGGCGGCGACCGGGGCGGGTTGCAGCACCCACAGCGAGCGCAAGCAATCGAGTTCGAGCTGCGGCAGTTCGGCGCCCGAGCGCGAAGTCATTTCAGCCACTCCGCGGTGCGCAGCAGCGGGCGTTCCAGCGAGCGGTTGTAGCTGGTCCACTCCGAGCCGGTGGCAGGTTCGGATTCGAGTTGCGTATGCATGGCCTGCATTTTAGAATCCATGTCGTCGAGCTGATGGAGCAGCAGCGCTTCCGGGAACATGGGCAGCTTGGGCGAGCCGAACTCGTATTTGCCGTGATGGCTGATGATCAGGTGCTCGACCAGCGTCTGCAAGGGCCGCGGGAAATCGGGCAGCGACTGCAACTTGCGATGGAGCAAATCGAGCACCTGCACCATGTGGCCGAGCAGCTGGCCGGGGGTCGTGTAGCTGAAGCTGCGCTGATAGGCGAGCTCTTCGATCTTGCCGAGATCATGCAGGAGAATGCCGGTGATCAACAGGTCGCGATCGATGTACGGGTAGTTTTCGACCACGCGCTCGGCCAGGCGGCAGAGCGAGGTGACGTGTTCCAGCAAACCACCTAGGTAGGCATGGTGGAGCACCTTGGCGGCGGGGGCGAGCTGGTAGCGCTCGGCAATGTCGGGATCGTCAAAAATGGCTCGCAGAAGCTGCCGCAGATGGACATTCCGCATGGCTTCGATGCGCGCCCTCAACTCGGCGAACATGGCCGGGACATCGGCGCTGGTGGCGGGCAGGAAGTCAGCGAGCGAGAATTCGGCGGCTTCGAGCCGGCGCAGGCGATTGATGGTGAGTTGGGGTTTCTCGCGGTAGAGCTTGACGACGGCGTGCACCTTGACCACATCGTCGCGGTCAAAGCCATCCTGGACGGCGGCGACACCGTCCCACATATTGGCGTCAATGGTTCCGGTGCGATCGCCCAGGGTTAGCGAAAGGTACGGCTCGCCGTCTTTTTTTTGGCGAACATCCTTGCGGTGAACCAGGAAGCAACTGGTGATGGTGGTATCAAGCGCGAGTTCGGCGACAAACCCTGTCTTCAGGGCTGTTCCGGTCATTCGGCTCCGCCGCCGACGTTGAGGCCGCCCTTTTTGTCCTTATCGGTGGGCTTGGGCAAGTCGCTGGGCAGCACGCGCTGGAAGCGGGTTATATCGGTCGCGGAATTGTCGAGCGCGGCTCCGGTGTCCACGTAGCCCGGCTTCACGGTGATAAAGGCGTCGCTGCGCAGTTTGGCCAAGTAGGTGGTCAATTCGGGACGCATGGCCTGCTCGTAAAGCTGATAGTCAATTTCCGCTTTGGCATCGGCCAGCGACTCCTGGCCGGCATGATGAATGGCGGTGACCTTGAGGATCAGGTAGCCGTTGGGCACCTCCTCGACCGGGCTGACGCCACCGACGGGAAGAGCGAACAACGCATCAGCGAGCTTCGTTTCGAGCTGGTTCTTTTTCTGGAACCCGATGTCGCCGCCAGTCGCCGCTGATTCCGCGTTGGAGTATCGTTGGGCCAGCTTGGCAAAGTCCTCGCCAGCCGCCGCGCGCTGCTGCACCTGATCAGCGAGCGACTTGAGCCGGTCTTTTTCCGACGCCGGCTTGTTGTCGGTGCGGATCAAAATTTCGCTCAATCCGACCTCGTCGCCACGTACGAACTGCGCCTTGTGAGCGTTATAGTAGTCGGCGATTTGCTGCGGCGTGGCCTGGGCGACGCGGGGCGCGACATCCTCCTCAATCACCTTGCGCTGTAGAATTTGATTCTTGATCTGCTGCTGATAATCCTCATAGCTCATACCTTGCGCTTCGATCGCCTTCTGGAGATCCTCCATCGAGGCGAGATGGTTCTGCTGGCGGAGCTGGTCGAGTTGCAGCACCGATTCCGTCTCAGCGCTCATGCCCAGATCGGCCGCGCGCTGCACCAGCAATTGGTTGTCAATGAGGTTCGAGAGCAGATCCTTTTTTTGCCGCGCGATCTCCTCGGCGGTTAAGGGTGGCGCACCCGGCTGCTTGGCGTCCTCTTGCAATTGGGTTTCGAGCGCAGCCTCGGCGTTGGCCAGGTCAGTTGAGGTGATGTACTTGTCGTTGACGCGCGCGACCACCTTCTCAACCACGGTGGTGCCGGGCGGAGGCTGAAGATCGCTGGTGAGGGCCGCTGTGGGCGTAACCGTCGCCGCGGCGGGCGCCGCCTTTCCCTTTTTCGCATTGGTTTTCGACTTTTTAGCGTTGGGCGCCGGCGTGGCAGCTGTGGAACTCACCGCCGTCGGGGTTTGGGCGGCAAGACCCGCGGTGAGGGCCAGGGCCAAAAGGAGGCTGGAATTCTTCAGGACGCTCATAGGGTGATGCTCTCGGACCAGTTTATCGTACAACTGTAGAAGATACACCTGCCAAAGTACGCAGCAGCTCAGGCGCCTGGACTGGTTTGGTCAGATGAGCCTTAAAACCCGCGGCCAGAAGACGGTCGCGATCCTGGGGGCCGGCATAGGCGGTGAGCGCCACGGCGGGCCGGGGCGTGGCCGAAGCACGGATTAATTCGACCAGCTTGTAGCCATCCTCGATCGGCATCTCGATATCGGTGAGAACGACGTCGACATCCCCGTGGCGAAAAATCTCCATGGCCAAAGCGACTGAAGCGGCCACGCGCACCACGGCGCCCGAATTTTCGAGAATACGGGCGACGACTTCGCGGGCGTCGGGTTCATCGTCCACGACTAGAATGCGCAAGCCCTGAAGCGATGCCACGGCGGCTGGCGCGGGTACTGCGGCGGCGGCCGCGGGCATGCCGGCGCTGCGGAATTTGACGGTGAATTCGGCGCCGGCGCCGTGATCGCGATTACACGCGCGCACTTCGCCGCCGTGAGCTTCGACCAGACTGCGCACAATGGCCAGGCCCAGGCCCAAGCCGCGATGGAGGCGGGTGGAGGAGTGATCGCCTTGGCGGAATCGCTCGAAGATATGGGGCAAAAGCGCAGGGGCAATGCCGGGCCCATTGTCGCTCACGGTGAAACTGAAAGGGCGAACGACAACTTCAATTTTGCCGCCTTCGGGGGCGTACTTGATCGCATTGGAGATGAGGTTGAAGGCGATCTGCTGCATACGCACCGGGTCACCTTCGATGCGGGCGACGGTGGGCTCAATGGTGGTCGAGATCTCGATATGCTTGGTTTCGGCTTCCGGCTGCAAGGAGGAAATGGCGGCGGTGATGGTCTCCTCGAGCTGCACCGGCTGCAGTTCGAGCCGCAGTTTGCCGCTGACGATGCGCGAGATGTCGAGCAGGTCGCTGACCAGGCGCGCCTGGTTCTGCACGTTGCGGTGGATGATCTCGGCGGCCTTGCGCTGCTCGTCGGCATCGAGGGCGCCAATTTGCAGCAAGTGGGTCCAGCCGGCGATGGCGTTCAAGGGCGTGCGCAGTTCGTGCGATAAGGTTGCGAGAAAATCGTCCTTAATCTGGTTGGCCATGACCGCGTCCTTGCGGGCGTGTTCGGATTCGGCGGTGCGCTCGGCCACTCGGGACTCGAGTTCGAGGTTCAATTTCTCGAGCGCCTGGGTTTTGCGGTAAAGGTCGCAAAACACGCTCACCTTGGCGCGCAAGATCTCGGGCACGATGGGAACCGAAATATAGTCCACCGCGCCGGAGTCGTAGCCCTTGAGCCGGTTCACGTCCTCGGTCATAACGCCGGAGACAAGAATGATGGCGGTTTGGCTGAAACGCGGATGGGCGCGGATCATGCGGGCGAGTTCGTAACCGTCGAGCTCGGGCATCACGACGTCCACCAGGATGACCGCGACCGGCGTGTGCAGCAGGATGTCGAGCGCTTCGGCGCCGCTATTGGCGCGGATCAGCTTCTCGCCGAGCGGCGCCAGCACCGACTCGTAGCTGAGCAGCCGGGAAGCCTGGTCGTCCACGAGGAGGACGTTGAGTGGCTGCGCCGAAGTTTGCATTTTTGCTTTCATTGAGTTACCGGTGCAACCACATGCGCAGCGAGCTAAGCAACTGTTCGGTGTTAACGGGCTTGGCCAGGTACTCGCTCGCCCCGGCCTCGAGACATTTCTCGCGGTCGCCCTTCATCGCCTTGGCGGTGAGGGCGATGATGGGCAGGCGGCGGTAGGCGGGGTTTTCGCGGATATGCTGCATGGTCTGGTACCCATCCATCTCCGGCATCATGATGTCCATCAAGACGATGGAGACGTCGGGCGTGCGGGCCAAAATATCGAGCGCTTCACGGCCGGTCGAGGCGCTGAGCACTTTCATGCCGCGGCGCTCGAGCACGCTGGAGAGGGCGAAGATATTGCGGACATCGTCGTCGACGACCAGTACCGGCTTGCCCACCAGGTCGTCGTCGGAGCGGTGCAGCCGCTCAATCATCTGCTGCTTTTCAGTCGGCAGCTCAGCCAGGGCGCGATGCAGGAAGAGGGCGGTTTCATCAAGAAGCCGCTCCGGCGACTCGACCCCCTTAACGATAACGCTGCGGGCGATGGTGCGCAGCCGGGCGTCCTCTTCCGGACTGAGCTCCTTGCCGGTGAAGACGACGATCGGCAGCTCGGCGGTGGCTACCTCCTGGCTTAGCCGCTCGAGCACCTCAAAACCCGACATATCGGGCAGCCGCAGGTCGAGCACGACGCAGTCGAATTTCTCCTCGCGCAGCTTGGTGATCGCTTCCTCGCCGGTCGCCGCTGTCTCGATGTCGATGTCGCTGTGATTAAGCAGAGCGTTGATGCTGAGCTGCTCGGCCTTGTCGTCCTCCACCACCAGCAGGCGGCGGCGGTCGGCGAAGGCGTAATCGCGCAACCGCTGCAACGAGGCCGACAAGCCCTCGGCGGTCGCGGGCTTGGTAATAAAGCCGAACGCGCCGCGGGCGAGGCCATGCTGGCGGTCGTCGTCGAGGGTCAGAATCTGCACCGGGATGTGGCGGGTCGAGCCGTCCTGCTTGAGCTGACTGAGCACGCTCCACCCTGACATGTCGGGCAGGTGGATGTCGAGCGAGATGGCGGTAGGACGATAGCGCCGCGCCAGCTCGAGCGCGTCGGCGCCGCGGGGCGCCACCAGCACCTGGAAGCCGCCGGTGCGGGCGAGGTCGGCCATGATGCGGGCGTAGTAGGGTTCATCCTCGACGATCAGCAACAGCGGCTCGCCGTTGATCTGGTCGCGGTCGTCGGGTATCAGCTCCGGTGTGCGCTCCGGCATGCGCACGTGCGGCAGCACGCGGCGGCCGAGCGTGCCGTTCGTGCTCTGGCCGGCCGCCCCGGCGGAGACGGACGGCACCAGCGGAGCATCGAAATTCATGGGCAGGTAGAGGGTGAATGAGCTACCCGCGCCGGGCGCGCTGGTGAGCTGGATTTCACCACCCAGCAACTGCGCCAGCTCGCGGCTGATGGCCAGACCCAAACCGGTGCCGCCGTACTTGCGGCTGGTGGAAGCATCCGCCTGCTGGAAGGCCTCGAAGATAATCTTCTGCTTCTCCGGCGGAATGCCGATGCCGGAGTCGCGCACCTCGAAGGCGACCACGCGGGCGGCCTGCGCGAGCTGCGGATGGGACTGGTTCCAGCCCTGCGTCGCCTCGTACATGTGCACCTCGACGCTGCCCTCGGCGGTGAACTTGAAAGCGTTCGAAAGCAGATTTTTCACCACCTGCATCAGGCGCTTGGCGTCGGTGACAATGCCGCCGGTGAGGTTGGGGGCGAGCTCGACCGAGAAGGCGAGGTTACGGTTCTCGGCTTCATGCCGGAACGAGCGCTCGATGGTTTGCGCCAGCGAGCCGAAAGCCACCTCCTCGGCCTCGACCGTAACGGTGCCGCTTTCGATCTTCGACAAGTCGAGAATGTCGCTGATCAGGTTAAGCAGGTCAGTGCCGGCGCCATGGATGGTGCGGGCGTACTCGACCTGCTTTTCGCTAAGGTTACCGTCGGCGTTGTCGCCCAACTGCTGGCCCAGGATAAGGATGGAGTTGAGCGGCGTTCGCAGCTCGTGGGACATGTTGGCGAGAAACTCGGACTTGTACTTCGAGGTGAGGGCCAACTCGTCGGCCTTCTCCTCGAGGGCGCGGCGGGCGTGTTCAATCTGCTGGTTCTTGCGCTCGACCTCGGCGTTCTGCTCGGCGAGCTGCTGCGCCTTCTGCGCCAGTTGCTCGTTCTTCTCCTGCAGCTCGCCCTGCTGCGACTGCAGCTCGGTCGCGAGCTGCTGGGACTGCGTCAGCAGCCCCTCGGTCTTCATGGTGGCCTCGATGCTGTTCAGCACGATGCCGATCGAGGCAACGAGTTGGTCGAGAAACGCCAGGTGGGCGTCGGTGAAGTTGCCGACCGAGGCCAGCTCGATCACCGCCTTGACTTCGTTTTCAAACTGAACCGGCAGTACCACCACGTTGTGGGCGGGAGTCTCCATCAAACCGCTATGGATGGCGAGCCCCTGTGGACTCGATTCGCGGACCAGGATGCTCTGCCGTTCAGCGGCGCACTGGCCGACCAGCGACTCGCCGAGGCGGAGGTTATGGGCGCTGGTTTCGGTCTCGCCGTTCGGGGCGTCGCCATAGCCGGCCAGCAGGCTGAGCCGGTCCTGCTCGACCCGGTAAATCAGCCCCTGCTGGGCGTTGAGCATCGGCGTCAACTCGCTCAGCAGCAGGCGGCCGACGGTCGAGAGGTTGCGCTGGCCCTGCAACAGCGAGGTCACCCGCGCCAGGTTGGTCTTGAGCCAGTCCTCCTCGCGGTTGCGCTCGGTGGTCATGCGCAGGTTGGTGATCATCGTGTTGATGTTGTCCTTGAGGTCGGCCACCTCGCCGCGGGCGACAACTTGAATGGAGCGGGTCAAATCACCCTGGGTGACCGCGGTCGCGACTTCGGCGATGGCGCGCACCTGGGTGGTCAGATTGTTGGCCAGCAGGTTGACGTTGCCGGTCAAATCCTTCCACGTGCCGGCCGCGCCGGGCACGTTGGCCTGGCCGCCCAATTGGCCCTCGACGCCAACTTCGCGGGCCACGCCGGTGACCTGCTCGGCAAAGGTGGCGAGCGTGCCGGTCATGTCGTTGATGGTCTCGGCCAGCGCCGCCACCTCGCCCTTGGCGTTCACGGTGAGGTTCTGTTTCAAGTCGCCGTTGGCGACCGCGGTCACGACCTTCACGATACCGCGCACCTGCTCGGTCAGGTTGGCGGCCATGACGTTGACGTTGTCGGTCAAATCCTTCCAGGTGCCGGCCACGCCGGGCACGGCGGCCTGGCCGCCCAACTTGCCTTCGGTTCCGACCTCGCGGGCCACGCGGGTGACCTCGGCGGCGAAGGCGCGCAACTGATCGACCATGGTGTTGATGGTGTTCTTGAGCTCGAGAATTTCACCCTTGACGTCGACCGTGATCTTGCGGGACAAGTCGCCGCGGGCGACGGCGGTGGTCACCTCGGCGATATTGCGAACCTGGGTGGTCAAGTTGGCGGCGAGCAGGTTGACGTTGTCGGTCAGATCCTTCCAGGTGCCGGCCACGCCGGGCACGACCGCCTGGCCGCCCAAGCGCCCGTCAGTACCGACCTCGCGCGCCACGCGGGTCACCTCGGCGGCGAAGCTGCGGAGCTGCTCCACCATGGTGTTCAAGGTTTCCTTTAACAGCAGAATCTCGCCGCGCGCCTCGGCGGTGATCTTCTTCGATAAATCGCCGGAGGCAATGGCGGTGGCCACGTCGGCGATGTTGCGGACCTGGCCGGTCAGGTTCGAGGCCATGGAGTTGACGTTGTCGGTCAAATCCTTCCAGGTGCCGGCCACGCCTGGCACCTGCGCCTGGCCGCCGAGGTTGCCTTCGGTTCCCACCTCGCGGGCCACGCGGGTGACCTCGCTGGCGAAGGCGTTGAGCTGGTCCACCATGGTATTGATGGTGTTCTTGAGCTCCTGAATCTCGCCCTTCACATCCACGGTGATCTTGCGCGACAAGTCGCCGCGGGCGACGGCGGTCGTCACCTCGGCGATGTTGCGGACCTGGCCGGTGAGGTTGCCGGCCATGGTGTTGACCGAGTCGGTCAAATCCTTCCAGGTGCCGGCCACGCCGCGCACATCGGCCTGGCCGCCCAGCCGGCCTTCCGAGCCCACCTCGCGCGCCACGCGGGTGACTTCGCCGGCGAACGCGTTGAGCTGGTCCACCATGGTGTTCAAGGTTTCCTTGAGCTCGAGAATTTCGCCCGACACGTTCACCGTGATCTTGCGCGAGAGGTCGCCCGAAGCGATGGCGGTCGCGACCTCGGCGATGTTGCGCACCTGGGCGGTAAGGTTGCCGGCCATGGAGTTCACCGAGTCGGTCAGATCCTTCCAGGTGCCGGCCACGCCGGAGACCTGCGCCTGGCCGCCCAACCGGCCTTCGGTACCGACCTCGCGCGCCACGCGGGTCACCTCGCCGGCGAACGCATTGAGGCGGTCCACCATGGTGTTCAAGGTTTCCTTTAACTCCAGGATCTCACCCTGCACATCCACCGTAATCTTGCGCGACAAGTCGCCGCGCGCCACCGCGGTCGCCACCTCGGCGATGTTGCGCACCTGGGCGGTGAGGTTCGAGGCCATCGAGTTCACCGAGTCGGTCAAATCCTTCCAGGTGCCGGCGACGCCCGAAACCTGCGCCTGGCCGCCGAGCTTGCCTTCCGAACCGACTTCGCGCGCCACGCGCGTCACTTCGCCGGCGAAGGCGCGGAGCTGGTCCACCATCGTGTTGATGGTTTCCTTGAGCTCCAAAATTTCGCCGCTGACGTTCACCGTAATCTTGCGCGACAAGTCGCCGCGCGCCACCGCGGTCGTCACCTCGGCGATGTTGCGCACCTGGCCGGTGAGGTTGTTGGCCATCAGGTTGACCGAGTCGGTCAGACCCTTCCAGGTGCCGGCCACGCCGCGCACGTCGGCCTGGCCGCCCAACCGGCCTTCGGATCCCACCTCGCGCGCCACGCGCGTTACCTCGCCGGCGAACGCGTTGAGCTGGTCCACCATGGTGTTCAGGGTTTCCTTGAGCTCGAGAATTTCGCCTGACACGTTCACCGTGATCTTGCGCGACAAATCGCCCGAAGCGATGGCGGTCGCGACCTCGGCGATGTTACGCACCTGAGCGGTGAGGTTGGAGGCCATGAAGTTGACGTTGTCGGTCAAGTCCTTCCAGGCGCCGGTGACGCCGGCCACCTGGGCCTGGCCGCCGAGGCGGCCTTCGGTTCCGACCTCGCGCGCCACGCGGGTGACCTCGCCGGCGAACGCGTTCAACTGGTCCACCATGGTGTTGATCGTGCTCTTGAGCTCGAGAATCTCGCCCTTCACATCGACGGTGATTTTGCGGGAGAGATCGCCGCGCGCCACGGCGGTGGTCACGTCGGCGATGTTGCGCACCTGGCTGGTGAGGTTGTTGGCCATGGAGTTGACCGAGTCGGTCAAATCCTTCCAGGTGCCGGCGGCGCCGGGCACGATGGCCTGGCCGCCGAGGCGGCCTTCGGTACCGACCTCGCGGGCCACGCGGGTGACTTCCGAGGCGAAGCTGCGCAACTGGTCGACCATCGTGTTGATGGCTTCCTTCAACTGCAAAATTTCACCGCGCACGTCGGCGGTGATCTTCTTCGATAAATCGCCCGAGGCCACCGCGATCGTCACTTCGGCGATGTTGCGCACCTGGGCGGTGAGGTTCGAGGCCATGAAGTTGACGTTCTCGGTCAGATCCTTCCAGGCGCCGGTGACGCCGGCCACCTGCGCCTGTCCGCCGAGGCGGCCTTCAGTACCGACCTCGCGGGCCACGCGGGTGACTTCGCCGGCGAACGCGTTCAACTGATCCACCATGGTGTTGATGGTGCTCTTCAGTTCGAGAATTTCGCCCTTGGCGTCGACGGTGATTTTGCGGGAGAGATCGCCGCGCGCCACGGCGGTGGTCACGTCGGCGATGTTGCGCACCTGGCTGGTGAGGTTGTTGGCCATGGAGTTGACCGAGTCGGTCAAATCCTTCCAGGTGCCGGCCACGCCGGGCACGATGGCCTGGCCGCCAAGACGGCCGTCGGTACCGACCTCGCGGGCGACGCGTGTGACTTCCGAGGCGAAGCTGCGCAACTGGTCGACCATCGTATTGATGGCTTCCTTCAACTGAAGAATTTCGCCGCGCGCATCGGCGGTGATCTTCTTCGATAAATCGCCCGAAGCGACGGCGATGGTCACATCGCTGATGTTGCGCACCTGGGCGGTGAGGTTACCGGCCATGAAGTTAACGTTATCGGTCAGCTCCTTCCAAACGCCGGCGACGCCCTTAACGTGCGCCTGGCCGCCGAGCTTGCCTTCGGTCGCGACCTCGCGCGCCACGCGGGTGACCTCGTTGGTGAACACCACCAACTGGCCGATCATCGTATTCACGATGTTGGCTGAGCGCAGGAACTCTCCCGACAGCGGGCGTCCATCCACCTCGAGCGGCACGGTCTGCTGCAAGTCGCCGCGCGCCACGGCGAGCACGGCGCCGGTCAGGGCGCTGGTGGGCCAGAGCAGGTCGTCCACCAGGCCATTGATCGATGTTTCCATTTCCGCCCAGGCGCCGACGGGGCGGAATTTCACCCGCTGTCGGGTTTGCCCTTTGCGGCCCACTGCCTGGCCAACCCGCACCAGCTCGGCAGCCATGCGTTCGTTGGCGCTGGCAATGTCGTTGAAGGTGTCTGCAATTTTGCCGGCCATACCGGTGCGATCACCGGGCATGCGTACGCTGAAGTTACCGGCGCGAACGGCTTGCAGGGCGGCTAAGAGTTGACTGGAAAAATCGGGGGGAGCTGCTGGCGCGGGGGCCAGCTCCTGTTTAGTAGTGGACATATCGTGCCTCAGGGCAAACGTGGGCGGCGGCTTCCGAGTGGAAGTCCACGATCAGCGTTCCGGCAGATGCAATTTCCATGCTCAATCCGACGAAGTGGCACAACGCGGACGAACAAAAAATACTATCCCGGAAATTTGTTTAATTGCGTTACCGCTGATCATACCAGAACTGCTACTATCAACCCCATGGCCGCGCCACAAGTGTCAAAAAGGACGCTTCGGGTACTGGTCGCCGACGATGGGGCTGATGTTGTTTCCTGGCTGGGCGTGTTATTACGGCAGGCCGGCTATGAGGTCAGAACGGCGGTGAACGGACGCGAAGCTTGTAATATTGCCAGTGAATTTGCGCCCGACGTGGCGCTGCTCGACATTGGTTTACCCGATATGGATGGATGCGACGTGGCGCGCGCCATTCGCATGCACGAAGGCGGCGAGCGCACCGTGCTGGTGGCCGCCACCGGATGGGGAGAGGCGGAAGACCGCGAGCGGACGCAAGATGCTGGGTTTCACCACCATCTCGTCAAGCCTGTGCAATCGGAGCAGCTTTTAAAATTGCTCGCCAGTATTCGCGACTCACTGCCTGCATCCAAGTAAGGATGCGGACGTTTAGACTGCACCAGTTCGGCGGCAGCGACCAACTTGCGGTCGAAGCGGTCGAGCGGCCTGTTCCGCAGGCGGGCGAACTGCTGGTGCAGGTGCGCGAGATTGGCGTCAACCCGGTGGACTGGAAAATTCGCGAAGGTTACTTGCGCGATCGGGTGCAGTTGCCGCTGACACCAGGGCAGGACTTCGCCGGCGAGGTAGCTGCATGCGGGCCCCAGGCGCCCACCGGCTCGAAGTTCCGGCCGGGAGCACAGGTATTCGGATTCGCGCGCGGCGCCTACAGTGAATACGCGATCGCGGCGATCCACGCGATTGCCTTGATTCCGGAAGGATTGAGCTTTGAATCCGCGGCGGCGCTGCCCACGCCCGGGCTGACCGCCGATCAAATATTGACACGCGCCGCGGTGCGCGCCGGTCAGCGGGTGCTGATTCACGGCGCGGCCGGATCGGTGGGTTCCATCGCGGTGCAACTGGCCAAGCTCGCCGGAGCGTATGTCATCGGCACCGTACTCGGCGACGGCCGCGAGTATGTCACTCGCCTTGGCGCCGACCGGGTCATTGATGCCGCCGTCGACAAGGGTTATGAAGGCGTCGGCGAGCCGGTCGATACCGTCATTGATTTAGTGGGCGGCGCGACCCAGCAGCACTCATGGAAACTGGTTCGCAATGGCGGCATTTTGGTATCGAGCGTGGGTCTGAATGACGACCTCGCCGAGGCCGAAAAGCGCGGCGTACGCGCGGTGGCATTCACAATGAAGCATGAAGCCGCCGGTCTTGATCGTCTCGGCCAGCTCGCCGCCGATGGCGAACTCCTGCTGCGTATTGCCAAGGTGCTTCCCTTCCGGCAAGCGCCCGATGCTCAGGATCTGGTGCAGAACGGCCATCCCCATGGCAAGGTGTTACTGCGGGTCGCCTGAGCCAACCTTGAACCTCCACCCGCATCGAAGCTTGTAGCTGCCTAATCGCGGCTCCACAAGCCATGCACCCGATTTCCGCCCAACGGCTGCTCACAATCGTTGCCGCCACGTTCCTGGCGTTGTGGGTATTGGCGAATTACATTCTCAGGCTCAACGGCTCCTATTACCACGTGTTTCTGGTCGCCGCCATCGCCTGCGGCCTGATGAACGTGATTGCTCATCCCAAAATGTCGCCATGAAACTTCACCATCGCATCATTGCCACGCTGGTCGCGCTCGGGTGGTGCGTCTGGGCGGGCGCCAACCAGGTGCGGCATTTTGCCGGGACTCCGGACCGCTCGCTTGCCTGGCTTCTGGTCGCGCCCGCCATCGCCTGCCTCATCACACTTTTGGGCTTGACGGTGGAGCTGGCCGGAGTGAGTGAGGCCGGGGCGCGCATTCTCGAATGGCTCGGCTTCGCCCTGATCAGCTATCGGTCGCTGTGGATGTTTTTCAGCTGGGATGGCAGCTACCTTTTTCCCGCCTGGTGCCTCATCGCCCTGGCTCTTTACCGGTTTCATCCGCGCTGGCAGCCGATTGCGTGAACCGCACCCCAAATGCGCTCCCTCGCCATAGTCGTCGCCCTGCTCTTCGGCGTTTTCCTGTGGCTGTACTTCCTCCAGGATTTGCCTTACCGCACGGCGCCACAGCAGCCGATCAGCTTCAGCCATCAAATTCATTACGAGCGCGGCGTGCAGTGCGCCTACTGCCATATGGACGCGCCCCGCTCCACCTTCGCCGGCATGCCGAGCGTGCTCAAATGCCTGGGCTGCCATCGCATTGTGATTCCGCAATATCCGGAAATCCAAAAGCTGCACGTCTACTGGAACGCCCAGACCCCGGTTCCCTGGAAGCGCATTTTCTGGGTGCCCGATTACGTGCGCTTCACCCACCAGCCCCACATCGCGGCCGGAATCCAATGCCAGACCTGCCACGGCAGCATTGGGTCGATGGACCGGGTGCGCGCGCGGGTGGAGTTTCGAATGGAAACCTGCCTTACCTGTCACCGCGCCATGAGCGCACGCACCGATTGCTTTGGCGCCTGCCATCACTGAAGTCATGCTGAGACGCGATTTCATCAAGGCCTCCACCCTCGCCATCGCCGGGACGGCGAGCGAGGCCTGCCGCCAGCAGCAACAAATCCTGCCTCTGCTGGTGCCCGATCCCAGGCTGATACCAGGAAGGCCCCAATTCTTCGCCTCCGTATGCCGCGAGTGCCCGGCGGGCTGCGGCCTTGTGGTCAAGGTCAACGACGGACGACCCACCAAGGTCGAGGGCAATCCCGATCATCCCGTCAACCAGGGCAAGCTTTGTCTGCGCGGACAGACCTCGGTGCAGGGCCTATACAATCCCGACCGCTTCCGCCAGCCGATGGCGCGCAATGCGCGAGGGCAATTCGAACCCATTTCCTGGCCCCAGGCCCTGGAGAGGTTTCAGACCGCGGCTGCTTCCGCCCAAGGATCGATCGCCTGGCTGGGGCGGCTTGAAACCGGCACCCTCGACCGCGCCATTCGTAGCTGGCTGACCAGCTACGGCGCGCCCCCGCCACTGTATTACGAACACTTCAGCTACGACGCGCTACGGCACTCATTCCAGATTACTTACGGAACTCCGATCGTACCAACTTTTCGCCTGGACCGCGCCCGCGCCCTGGTCAGCTTCGGAGCCGATTTTCTCGAAACCTACATCTCCAATGTCGAGTTCGCGCATCAATTTTCCGACATTCACTCGCTGGCCCACACTCCGACGCCGGCCTATTTTTTGGCCGTCGCGCCGCGCCTCGACCTGACCGCCGCCAGCGCCGACGAGTACTGGCCGGCGCGGCCCGGCACCGAGTACCTGCTCGCCCAGGCGTTGCTCGCCTTGGTGACCAACCGCGGCCTGCCGGCCGGCCTTGAGCAAACTGAAATCCCACCGGATCTGATCCAGCGTGCAGCCCGCCGGCTCATGGACAATCGGCCTTCGCTGGTGTTCGGTCCCGGCTACGCCAACGACTCGCCCACCGCGCTTGCCTGCCAGATTGCCGTCAACCAGCTCAACGACGCTCTGGGCAATACCGGGCAAACCGTGCTGCCCGACGCGCCGCACGCCTTGACCGGGTGCGCAACGCAAGCCGAGGTGATCGAACTCTTCCAGCACCGGCCCCGACTGTTGCTGCTGCACCATGCCAATCCTCTCTACCACCATCCCTCACTCTCGCTCGGGGCGCCAACCTTCACGGTGAGCTTTGCGTCAACCATGGATGAGACGACCCAGTTCGCCGATCTCATCCTGCCCGACCATGATTTTCTCGAGTCCTGGGGCGACTACTCGCCGCGGGCGGATGCCCCAGGAATCTTGCAGCCAGCCCGCATTCCGCTCTACGACACAAGGCCCACGCTCGAAGTTCTGGGCCAGAAGCCTGCTTCATACAACGATCACGAACTGCAGCGCGGCCTGGCTGCCGGCGCGCCGAGTGTTGCCCCACCGGCCGCGCCGGCTCGGAGGAATTCCGCCAGTCCGGCCGCCGCACCTAACCTCGCGGTGGCGCCTGCCCCCGACGGAGAGTACGTGTTAATTCCCTTCCCCACCGTGCAGCTCTTCGACGGCCGCCAGGCGAACCGAAGCTGGGCCCAGGAGATCGCCGACCCGATGTCCAAAATCGCCTGGGACGGCTACTGCGAACTGCACCCCGACACAGCGAAGCGGTTGGGTTATGAGCCCAACGATATCGTGCGGCTGCGCTCGGCCTACGGAACGGCTGAGCTGCCGCTGTACGTCTCCACCTGGATACGCCGCGACTGCGTGGGAGCGCTGGTCGGCCAGGGGCATAGCAACTACGGCATGTGGGCGAACGAGCGCGGCGATAATGTGCACCGTCTGCAGAACCCGGCGCCATCGGCCGACGGGCTGTGGCACGCGCAGAGCGTCACGGTGACGCTCGAAGGCAGCGGCAAGAATCGGCCGCTGGCAAATCTGCAGACCGAGCGCCTGCAGCGCGACAAAAAGCTGGCCCTCGCGCTGACCACCAAGGAGCCCGAACCGCCGACCACGCCCGCCGCCAGTTTCTACCATTTTCACCATCCCTACGTGAACCACCGCTGGGGCATGGCCATTGATCTCGACAGTTGCATCGGCTGTAACGCCTGCCAGGCGGCCTGTTACGCCGAAAACAATATCGCCATCTGGGGGCGCTCCTCGGCGCTTTCGCACCGTGAAATGACCTGGATCCGGGTCGAGCTCTTCGAGGGCGATAAAGACCATCCCTCGACCGAACTCCACCCCGACCTGCGCTTCCTGCCGATTCCATGCCAGCAGTGCGGCAACGCACCCTGCGAGTACGTTTGCCCCACCTTTGCCGCGTACCACACCGATGAGGGCTTGAACGGGCAGGTCTACAACCGCTGCGTCGGCACGCGTTACTGCTCGAACAATTGCATCTACAAGGTCCGCCGCTTCAACTGGTACACGCCACAATGGCCCGAGCCGCTCAATCAGCAGCTCAATCCCGACGTCACGGTGCGCGCCAAAGGGGTCATGGAAAAATGCACGTTCTGCGTGCAGCGCATTACTCAGGTCGAGCTCGATGCAGAAACCAATCACCGGCCAATGCGGGACGGCGACATCCAAACCGCATGCCAGCAAACCTGCCCCACCAACGCCATCGTCTTTGGCGACCTTCTCGACTCCTCCAGCCGCGTGGCGCGCCTGGCGGCCGACAACCGCGGCTATGGGCTGTTTGCCGATGAAAACACCTATCCGGCGGTGACCTACCTCAAGAAGAAAGCGAGGCGTGATTAGCCATGCCCCTGCGCAGCGAGATCGAACCGGCCCGCTTCACCCTGCGCGAGGTTTCGGACGAGATCTTGCGCCCGGTCGAGGCGCCGCCCTCGATGCGTTTCCTGCTCGGCCTCGCCTTCTCGCTGCTGTGCGTGGCCATCGGCGTGGCCGCCTGGGGGCGCCAGCTATACATTGGCATGGGGGTGAGCGGACTGGCGTGGCCGGTGATGTGGGCGATGTACATCACCTGCTTTGTCTTCTGGATCGGAATCGCCCACTCCGGCACACTGATCAGCGCCATTCTGTACCTGTTTCGCGCCAAGTTCCGGCCTTCGTTTTCGCGCGCCTCCGAGGCCATGACCATCTTCGCGATCGCCACGGCAGGACTCTTCCCCATCCTGCATCTCGGGCGGGCGTGGCGCTTCTACTGGGTGTTCCCCTATCCCAATGAGAGAAGAATTTGGGTCAACTTCCGCTCCCCGCTCGTGCTCGATATTTTTGCCATTTCGACCTACCTGACCGTGAGTCTCATCTTTTGGTATCTCGGCATGGTGCCCGATTTCGCTGAGCTGCGCGACCGCGCCCTGGGCTGGCGGCGCACGCTCTACGGGGTGCTATCGCTGGGGTGGGTGGGCTCGCTGCGGCAGAAGGCGCCGTTCCTCAAGCTCTACATTTTGCTCGCCGGGCTGGCCACGCCGCTGGTGCTCTCGGTGCACACGATGGTCTCATGGGATTTCGCACTCTCCCTGCTGCCCGGCTGGCATGAGGAGATCTTCCCCCCCTATTTCGTCGCCGGCGCCATTTTCAGCGGCCTGGCCATGGTGCTCACCCTGGTGATTCCGTTGCGCCATTACTTTCATTTCGAGAATCACATCACTATGGACCACCTCGAGGCACTGGCCAAACTGATTATCCTGACCTCGAGCATCGTCGCCTACAGCTATGCCAGCGAGTACTTCACCGCCTGGTATTCCGGCGACACCTACGAGCGTACCGCCTACTTCCTGCGCGCCTTCGGACATTATTGGAAGCCGTTCTGGATCATGAGCGTCTGCAACGTTCTGGTGCCGCTGCTTTTCTTCTTTCGACGGGTGCGCCGCAGCCTGGTGGGGCTGCTGGTCGTCTCGATCTTGGTCAATATCGGCATGTTTCTTGAGCGACTGGTCATCATTGTGACCACGCTGGCCTACAGCTTTGACCCCGGGAGTTGGGGGCTTTGGCATCTCACCTGGGTGGAAGTCGGCATTGTCATCGGCAGTTTCGGCTGGTTCATGACGCTGTTTCTGCTCTTCGTCCAGTTCGCGCCCTCGCTGCCCATTGCCGAAGTCAAGCGCGACGTGCTCGAAGCCAGAGACATGGTCGAGACCCTCACCGCCGCCAACCTATTGCCGGGGGAGACAGTGCATGCCGGCTGACCGCTTCGTCGGAGTGTGCGCGAGTTTTGAGGACCAGAAACTCTGGCGCGCGGCCACGTTCGCCGCCCAGGCGTCGGGCCAGGCGATCGAAGCCTATGGCCCGGTTGCGGATGAGCAAACCATGCGCCTGCTGCGTCCCCATAGCACCCAAAATCCGGTGCGGCTTTGGACCCTTCTGGGCGGCATATTCGGCGGCACCATCGCGTTTTGCATGACCATCTGGATGTCGCGCAACTGGCCCCTGGTGGTGGGCGGGAAACCGATCGTGAGTTGGCCGCCCTTCATTTGCATTTGCTTTGAAATGACCGTGCTCTACGCCTCCTTCGCCTGCATGGGTAGCTTTCTTGCCTATGCGCGTCTGCCCCACCTGACGCTTCCGGCCGCCTATCGGCCGGAATTCGCGGTTGATCATTTCGGGCTGTTCGTCGCCTGCGCGCCGATCGAGGCGGAGCACTGGCAGCGGCAACTCATAGAACAGGGCGCGCAATGGGTCTGGCTCATCGAGAACCAGCCCCGCGGGCGGCTGGCGCTGCCCACTTTTTAGCCATGGACGAAACACTGGCCCAACTTCGCGCCACTGCCACCCCGCATGCCCGTGCGCTGCTCTGGGTGCTGCTAACGATCGGCGTGGTCACCGCCGCGGTGCTCTCCCTGACCGATCACGCCCGGCTCTGGTATGACTACCTGGCGAATTTTTTGTTCTTCACCGGCCTGGCGCAGAACGGCATCGTCTGGTCGGCGGTCACACGCGGCTGCAACGCGCGCTGGGCGCGTCCGCTGCAGCGCATCGCCGAATCGCTGGCCGGCGCCCTGCCGCTCAGCGTGCTGTTGTTCATACCGTTGATGCTCGCCCGCCGTACCATCTGGACCTGGTGGTCGGCCCCGCCCCAGCGCAAACTTCCCTGGCTCAGCCACGGCTTTCTGCTCGGGCGCGACTTCGCCATTTTTGCCGGGCTGGCCGCGTTAAGTGTTTATTATCTGCGGGTCTCCGTCGTTGGCGATGAACGCGCACAGCGGAAATTGGCGCGGCTTTGGGTGGTGGTGGTCTTCGCCTATTGCTACTTGTGGACAATCATCGGCCTCGATCTCAATGTCGCCCTTTACCCCGGCTGGTATGACTACATCTACGGCTGGTACTTCTTCATCGTCCACTGGTACGGCGGGCTGGCGCTGGTCTCGATACTAGCCATTCTCTGGCGTCGCCGCCTGGCGCTCGCCCATGTGATCACCGACGATATTCTCCATGACAACGGCGAGTTGACGTTCGCCTTCGGCATTTTCTGGGCCTACCTGTTTTGGGCGCAATTCATGGTGCTCTGGTACGCCAATCGCCAGGATGACATCACCATTCTGATCCGGCTCTCGCAACAGCACCCCTGGGTCACACTGTCCTGGATTACTTTGGCGCTGGGCTTTTTTCTGCCCTTTGGCTTTGGCCTTTCGCGGGTATGGAAACGGCGGCCGGCGACTCTGGCCTACATTGCCAGCCTGGCACTCACTGGACTTTGGATTTCCGAAAACCTGATGGTGGACGTGTCGCTGTGGCACCGGCCCAGCTTTCCGCCGTTGATTACATCGGCCCTCATCGGCTGCGGATTCTGCGGCGCCTATGGGCTGTGCTACCTCTGGGTGCTGCGCCGGGTGACGGTCTTCCCCATGCGGGACCCGGTCATGCTCGAGGCGCTGGTATGGCATCCGGCGCGGCATTAAAGAAGTGATGTGAAACACCATGACTGAAGACGAGAAACAGGAACACAACCTTAAGCGCCTGGGGACGGCGACGCTCCTGTTGCTCTTCGTCGCCGTCAGTTTCATCTGCTGGTGGCTCTACACCGGGATCGGCTTTTTTGAGGATGAAATGAGTGTTGCCTCCTCGTTCGGGCCACGGAAATCGCCGCGCGTTCCGCTGCCCGCCGGCACCGTTCCCCGTGACGGCATGGGATACGACGACCTCACCACGCCAACCGACTTTCATTTTGATCCCGCCCTGGGCGCCCGACTGTTCCACGATCAGTGCGGCTTTTGCCACACCACCGACAGCCCGGTCAACACCGAGTACAACCCGCAGCCGCCAAACCTGGCGCTGGTGGTGCCCCAGCGCAGCGACGATCAACTTTTTACCGCCATCTCCGATGGCATGACCACCCCTGAGGTCAATACCAATCCGCCCATCGGCCCGCGCTGGCACGCCTTCCGGCTCTACCTCGATCAATCCGACCGACGGCAATTGGTCGCCTATCTGCGCCATCAGTACCCAGCCAAATGAAGATTATCGATTCCAGCCCGGGCTCAACTTCACGGCGGTTCATCCTGTCCGGCGCCATCTGGTTCCTGGCCGCCACCGCCGTTGGCCTGCTGGCGGCGACCGAGCTGGTGGCGCCGGAAATGGTTAAGCAGAAGAACCTGATCTTCCCGCGCATTCGCCCCATCCACGTCAACACCAACGTATTTGGCTTTCTCTCGATGCTGCTGGTGGGCGCCATCATCTACGCCGTATGCCGGCTGTGCCAGGCGGAGTTGTGGAGCGAGCGCCTCGGCAACTGGACCATGTGGCTGTGGAACCTGGCGGTGGTCACCGGCATGATCTCGCTTTCGATGGGTTACACCCAGAGCCATGAATACGCCGAGTACGACTGGGTCATCGACGTCATGATCGTGGTCGCCCTCTTACTGCTTACCTACAACCTTCTGCAAACGCTGAAGCGTCGCAAGGAACAGTTGCTGTACGTGACGAATTGGTACGTGGTCGGTGCGCTCGCCGCCACATTGGTGGTTTATGTCATCGGCAACGTCATGTGGAAGCCGGCCAATGGCGCGCTCGCCGGCATGACCGACGCCGAATGGGCGTGGTTCTACGCTCACAATATCTTCGGCACCTGGATCACGCCGCTATCGCTCGGGCTCTGCTACTTCTGGATACCACGCGAAGCCGACACGCCGCTCTATAGCCACCTGCTCAGCATGATTGGCTTCTGGCCATATTTTGCCTTCTATCTTCAGGTGGGAACCCATCACTTGATCGAGGCCCCGGCGCCCGCCTGGCTCAAACTCATCGCCGAGATCAACAGCGTGGCGCTATTAATTCCGGTCTATGCCTTCCTAACCAATCAGTGGATGACGCTGCGCGGCAACTGGTGGAGGATTCCCGACAACATCGTGCTCAAGTTCCTATTTGCGGGCACCGTGTTTTATTTTCTTACCTCGACCGAGGGCAGCCTGCTGGCGCTGCCATCGGTCGAGCGCATCACCCATTTCACTAACTGGGTGGTGGGGCATTCCCACCTTGGTTTGCTGGGTTTTTCCGGCTTTATCGCCTGCGGCGCCGGCTATGGCGCGCTGCGCGAAATGCACGGGCGCATTTGGTCCGAGCGGCTGGCGCATCTTCAATACTGGCTTATGCTGGTCGGCATCATTGGCTTCACCCTGGTGCTTGACGATGCCGGCTCGATTCAGGGCCACGCCTGGCGCAACGGCGAAGTCGTTTACCGGGTGCTGCCTGAGCTCATGCAGGACTACATCTTGCGCGCCATACTGGGCTGCTTCATCGTCACCGGCGCCGCCATTCAGGTCTACAACTTTTACAAAACCACCTGTCCGCCAATCGCACCCGCCGACGAGCGGGACGCGCGGCAAAGCGCCGAGGTCGCCTCCTAACCATGATGACCCCGCGCACCGTCGGACTGGGCATCGCGATCATCGCCGCGGCAACCTCGCTTTCGGTGTTGTTCTTGCCGGCCATGACCGCACCCATCCAGCCATCCGAGATTTTCCGCGCCCGCACGACCATTGAAAACCAGGGGCGCGTGCTTTACATTCGCAACGGCTGCATCGGCTGCCATACCCAATACATTCGCCCCTCGGATTGGGCCTTTGAACCGCTGCGCGTTTCCCAGGCGGGCGACTATATTGCCGACAGCCCGCACCTGCTCGGCTCGGAGCGCACAGGGCCGGACCTGTCGCAGGAAGGCGGCTTGCATCCCGATGATTGGCAGGCGGCGCATTTCCACGACCCACGTTTCGTCCGCCCGGCCTCGATCATGCCCGACTTTGGGTTTTTCTCGGACAACCAACTACGCGAACTGATCGCCTACGTCCAATCGCTGGGCGGAACCATGGCCGACGCGCGTGTCGCAAGGCAGAATTACTGGAAGCCGGCCCTCATTGCCGCCTACACTCGCGGACAGGATGCCAACGCCGAATACCTTTATGCCCACGTCCCGCCGCAATGGGCTACGCTGCCCAATCCGTATCCGGCTGACGCGAATGCACTCGCGCAGGGCGAGTTCGTGTATGAGCAGGAGTGCATCAACTGTCATGGCCCGGTCGGCGACGGCAGAGGCGTGGCGGCCCCGTATCTAAATCCGAAGCCATTCAACTTCACCGTGCTCAAGCGCCAGCCCTGGTCGGGGGGCCTGCTCTACTACCAGATCATGAACGGCATCACCGGCAGCGCCATGCCTTACTTCAAGGACGATCTCGAGTCTGCCAAGATCTGGGACGTCTCCAACTACATTGCCACTCAGTTCATAGGCACCGCGCCAACCCTGCCCAAGGTTCCAATTCCCTTCCAGGGCGCCATACCGGCCTCGAGGGAGCCGAAGGGTAACAAACAATAAGGACGATATGACGTTACGACTGTGGCTGTTCTTTTTCGTTATCTCGATGGCGGTCAGCGCCGAAGTGCTGGCTTGGGCCATCCTTCACGGGCAATTCCACAAACTGAATCGAGGCAACGTGATGCCGCTGCGCGACCAACCCGCCGCCATTGCGCCCCGGCGCCATCCGCAACGCCTGATCGCAATCATGGCCGGCATCGGTATTGCCATCCTGGTTTGGTCCAACGGCATCGCAACTCTTATACACCAAGCTTTTAGCCGATGACCCCGTATGGGCTACTTTACCCACCTGGTTGAAATTCAGAATCTGGCGTTTGCGGTTTTCTTGGGATTCACGCTCGTCAGCTTCTTCGTACTTATTTTTCTCGCCGGACGCGGCCGCCACGGGCACTACGATGGTTCGGACCCTTACCCTCCCATTGAGCAATATGGTAATTGGGTGCGTGAGGCGCACGGCCCGGTACCGCTGTTTCTAAAGTTGTGGATCGTAGCCATCGTAACCTTCGCGCTCGCCCTCACTGGCATTGTCATTCAGCATGGCTACCGCTACTAAGCCGAAGCCCGACCGGCGATGGTCGAACCGGGTCACGCGCGAGTCCAACGCGCTGGACCTCGAGCCGGGAGTCTTTCTTCGCCCCACCGCCAAGGAAGTCGCCGCGTCGCTGAAGCGCAGCGCCGATACCAGCCAGCGGCGCAAAGTCGAGCCATTCCGCTCCGCCATGTCAATGCTGACGTTTTACATCAACCGCGCCGGCAAGAACCTTCCCGCCCGGCGCCGCAAGGTGCTGCAAGCCGCAAAAACCGAACTGCGCCGCGCTTACGGGAAAATATGACAGCCATCATCGGCGCCGGCGTCGCCGGCATGGCGGCGTTTCAGTCGTTGCGAGAGGCGGGGGTTGACGCGGTGCTGATTGAAGCGCGCGATCGCGTGGGCGGTCGAGTTCATACGTTGGACCTGGCGGGATGGCCGGTTCCAGTTGAATTGGGCGCCGAGTTCATCCACGGCAATCCACCGGAGCTGGCCAGGTTTGCCGATACCGACTCCGAACCGCCAGCCGACATCGGCGACAACCGCGCGCTCGCGCGCCTTGACAAAGTTTCTCCATCCGATCCCGATCGGACCTTTAGCGATTTTCTAGCCCAGCAGTCCGATCTCGGCGCGGACGAGCGGGCAGGCGCCATCCATTTCATCGAAGGCTTTGAAGCCGCCGACCCGGAGCGCATCAGTGTTCAATCGCTGCACCGCGAGCGCGCTGCCGCTGACGAAACCGCGGCTCCGTGGCGGCCGCGCCAAGGCTACGCCGCTGTGCTCGATTCACTCCGAACCGAGGGCCCGATTTTGACCAATACCGTCGTGGAGCTGATTCGCTGGCGTCCTGGAGCGGTCGTTATCCACGCGTTGGGTCCGTTGGGTACGACCGAGATCGCCGCCGAGCGGGCCATCGTCACGCTTCCGTTGAGCCTGTTGCAAACGCAATCTCCGCGTTTTGAGCCGCCGCTTTCCGCGAAGGCTTCGGCACTGTCGCATCTGGTCATGGGCGCCGCGCTGCGGTTGACGTTCCGCCTGAGTCATCGCCTCTGGCGCGACCAGGACGCCGGCTTTCTGTTCGGCGATGTTCGCCAGCCTGGACATTTTGGCGTATGGTGGACCGCTCCTGACGGGGCGACACAAATCACGGGCTGGATGGGCGGCCCCCAAGTCAAGCCGGGGATGGCCGACACGCAGCGTGGCATCGCCGACTTGGCCCGGATACTTGGCTGCGCCGAGGGCGCGATCGAATCGGCGTTCATCGCCTCACACAGCCACGATTGGCAGGCGGATCCCTTTTCTCGTGGCGCATACAGTTATGCCGCCGTGGGCGGTATTGAAGCGGCACGCGGCCTTGCCACGCCCCTCGCCGGCACCTTGTTTTTCGCCGGAGAGGCGACGATGGATGATGGCAGCCATGCAACCACTCACGGCGCCATCCGATCTGGCCGGCGCGCCGCCCAGGAAGTACTTTCCGCGCTGCGCCGGAAAGTGTGACCACTACAGACGCTGAGCGCCGCCCGAGCATCGAATCACTATATGCTATCGGCCCGGGACCGTCTTGTCGAGACCTTGCAGGTCTGGACCTACATCATCGGCCTCTCGGTCATGATTGTGGCTTGGTCGCTCGTGGCCTGGGCAAGCATCGGATCGTCAACCGCTCGGGGACCGGATTTCAATCTGCCGAATCCAATCCCCGCGGCGCAAGCGTACAACACAATCGACTACCAGAGGCTGCAACGATGACTACCACCACAACAACGCGAACGACAGTCGAGGCAACTACCGAGCCAACCACCACTGAGATGCTGCGCGAACTGATGCGCGAAGTTGCCGATTATGGCCGCGATCTGGCGCGCCTCGCCGGCGCCGAGTGGAAGGAGAAGTCGCGTTCGCTGCGCACGCTGGCGATGGCGGCGGGGGTGGCGGCGCTGGTTTTATTCACGTCGTTCATGCTGCTCACGGTGGCGCTGGCCGGCGCCATTGCCTATGGCCTCGATAGCTGGAGGTGGGCGCTGTTAATTGTGGGCGTGGGATACGGCATCATCGGTCTGCTCAGCTTGATGCCGGTCTCGCACGCACTGCGCTCGGGCCTGTTCCAGTTTAACCATACGCGCGAACGCGTTCGCGAAGACGCTCAGTGGGTGAAGCACAAGCTGGCGGCGTGATTAACTCAGCAAGCCTTTAGTCGCCAGCGCGAGCACCGCCGGCCGGATGCCGCGGCGCAATACCAAACCCGCTCCGAGCGCGCGAAAACGTTGCCTCTCGTTCGGGCTCACGCCGCTCTCCACCAGCAAGCCAATGCGAATTCCTGGAATGGCTCGCCGGAGCCGGTATAACAAGAACGCATCCTCGACCGCGGTCATCGGCAGCACGACCCAAGCCATATCGATCGGCTTGAGCCTTATCCAGCGGTACAGCTGCGGCCCGGGCCGGCATGCCTGCGCGCGGAGACCTATCTCCGCCAGGGCTTGAACTGCCGCGGTCGTTTGCGTTTCGTCGAAGTTGATCAATAGCACCAACCCCATTTTCATTTTCACCAGTGAACGCGCTAAGCTGGAATCTTCATGGCCCACTGCCTTACCGACTTGGCCTATGGGCAACACGCCCGCCAAGTTCTCGATCTGGTGTTGCCGGATCGCCCCAATCCCCGCCTTTTCGTCTTCATTCACGGTGGCGGATGGCGCGCGGGAGATAAATCCCAGTATCGGGCACTGGGCGAGCTCTTGGCGAATTTCGGTTACGCCGTGGCGCTGCCGAACCACCGCTTTGCTCCCGAGTTCCCATATCCAGCCGCCCTGGCCGACGTGGCGGCGTCGGTAGCCTGGGTGATGCGTTACGCCCCCGAAAGTGGGATCCGGCCCGATGCCGTACTTCTGGGTGGCCACTCCTCCGGCGCACATCTTGCTTCGCTGCTCGCGCTTCATCCCGAGTACCGGCAATCGAGCAGTGTAGCCGGTGTGATTTCGATCAGCGGCGTGTACGACTTGCAGGCGTACGCGCAAATGGGTGCCGAGTACCTCGGCCCCGTCTTTGGCGACGAGTCATCAAGCTGGAGCGACGCTTCGCCGCTCAGCCACGTGTTCCAGGGCGCGCCCCCATTTTTTCTCGCCCACGCGGAATTCGATTACCCGGGGGCAGGTCCGCAAGCCGAATCCATGGCCGCCGCTCTGCGCGCCGTAGGCAGTGGCGTAAAGCTGGTGAACGTGCCCGGCCGCAACCACGTCACCATTCTCACCGGCGTCGCATCCCTCCTCGACCCGCTCGCCCTGGGCCTGGCCATGTTCCTGCGTGCTTGCTAGACGCCGTCGAGCGCCAACTCGATATTAAATCAATACTAACATCGATATACTTTTTATGCGCTTTTCCTTCATTACCGGCGCACTTCCGTAAATGGTGAAGCGCTGCGCGCGGGCCATCCGCTCAGGCAACAGCAAGCCCGGCTGGCATGGACATCGGAACTGTGCAAGAATTGATGGGTCGCCGGACACTTGCCGTGAAGGCAGCCGCGATGCGGCTGGCAAGTCCGGAGTTGACCGCCTCGGTTGTGGCCCGGCTTACGTTGGCCAGGTAGCTCAGTTGGTAGAGCAGCGGACTGAAAATCCGCGTGTCGGGGGTTCAATTCCCTCCCTGGCCACCACCCTCTTTCGCCCCATAACCTAGCGTTGCTGGAACAGCCCCGTCCGTGCGCACGGCATCCGAACCGCGTACGGAGGTTCCAATAGTAATGTCATATTTATCCCATCGTAGTGTTCTGCTCGCCCTGATTGTGTGTGGATTGAGCGCTGGAGCGTGGGCGCAATCGTCGGCGGCTTCGTCGACAGCGTCCCCGAGTGACGTGCAACATTCTGAATTTTCGGCGCAGGTAAGCGGCGTTTTCACCCGCAGCACCGAAAACAACCCGACCGACCACGTGGCTGCGAATTCGGCCGGATTGCTGCTCGGCTATCGCTATCATTTCAACGGTTGGGAGGCGGTGGAAGTTGAATACGGCTATACCCGCAACGGCCAAAGCTATTTCACGCCCGCCACCGCAGCGGGAGCGCCGGCTGCCAACAACTTCGTCACCGCGGATATGCACCAGCTCATCGCGAATGAAGTCATAACCACGCCCCGGCTATTTCATTTCTTCCAGCCCTTCATTCTGGCCGGCGGCGGCGCGGTCATGTTCCGGCCCCGCTCTGGGCCCGGCGTGAGCAACCAGACGAGAGGCGCGTTCAATTACGGCGCCGGTGTCGATTTCCACATTGACCATCTTGGTGCCCGGCTCGAATATCAGGGCCTGATTTTCAAGGTTCCGGATTTCAACAATCCGATACTGCGCGTCAACAAGTGGACGCACGTAGCGCAACCCTCCATTGGATTGGTGTTCACGTTCTAAGATAGTCGAGTGCATCCACTCGATGACCCAGTTTGGCAAGCGTTGACAACGCGCCAGGTGACTTGCGCCCGCGTGCAGGGACTGGCGCGTTGTTTCGACCGCGCCCTGGCGCCATTCGCGGCGGTGCAATCAACCGGCGATGCCGCCTTTTGCGATCTTATGGCCATCGCGGGCGACGGCAAGCCGGCAATCCTGATCGGCGCGAAGCCGATTGAGCGGCAGCAGGCAAGCTGGGATTGTTCGGCCACCCTGCAAATACCGCAGATGATCTGGACCGGTCGCCCGGCGCCCCCGCCGATACGGGCGGAACTGCTTACGGCGGCCGACGCGCCGGCCATGGCGGCGCTCGCCTCGCTCACCAAGCCGGGGCCGTTCCGTGTGCGCACGCATGAACTCGGCGAGTATTTCGGAATTCGCCGCGACGGTGAGCTCGTGGCCATGGCCGGCGAGCGCTTCAAGGTGCCGGGCTTTACCGAAATCAGCGCCGTATGCACGCATCCCACCGCCACCGGAGGGGGCTTGGCGAGCGGTCTTATTGGCCTGCTGATTGATCGCATTACGGCGCGGGGCGAAACGCCGTTCCTGCACGTTCATCCCGACAACGCGAACGCGATCCGCCTCTACGTTAAGCTCGGGTTCGTTGAGCGCCGCCGGATGCACTTCCAAGTGCTGCGCGCGCTCGACCCAAGCTAGCGATCAGGGCGTCAACGTCGGCCGGCTGGGTGCGGTAATTGGTAATGCAGGCGCGGATGGCCGCGGCTCCCGACGGCAGCCGCACCGACGAGACCCAGGCCTCGCCAGAAGCGACGACCGCCTGGGCGACCGCGGCCGCATCGACGCCGCCACCGTCGGTCAGCAGCGCCAGCGGCAGCGGCGTGTCGTTCACCACCTTCCAGCCGTCGGCCCGCGCCTGACGGCACAAACGCTCGCCCATGGCTACTTGATGACGGAGTGCGCCGGCGTAGCCCTCCCAGCCCGCGACCGCGAGCGAAAGGAAAAGCTTGAGGCCCGTAAAGCGGCGCGACCACTGCATCGAGTGGGCAAACGGATCGATCATATTTCCGGCCTGGCTCGCGCCGTCGCGCGGCATGTAATCGGCATTCACGCGGAAAGTGTGCTCCAGGATGTCCGGATGGCGGGTGAGAAATATGCCCGCGCCCATCGGAGTTGAAAGCGATTTATGCGCGTCAAACGTGATCGAATCGGCTTGGCCGATGCCGTCGAGCAGGGAATACAATTCCGGCAACAGTGCCGCCATGCCGCCCCAGGCGGCGTCCACGTGAAACCAGGCTCCGTGGCGGCGAGCGATCGCGCCGAGACCGGCAATATCGTCAATCACGCCGGCGCTCGTGCTGCCGGCGGTCGCGACCAGCATGATCGGCGCGTTTCCGGCCGCGCGGTCGCGCTCCATCGCCGCACCGACGGTTTCAGGCGCCAGGCGCAGCCTGGAGTCGACGGCAACAATGCGAACAGCATCGGTTCCCAAACCACAAAGGCGCGCCGCCTTCAGCACCGAGTCGTGACTCAGCGCTGATACGTATAGCAGCGGCGACGACGCCATTGCGCGCACACCTTCACGGGCAAACCGGGGCGAGGCATGGGTGAGCGCGCACAGCACGGCGGTATGGTTGGCCTCGGCACCGCCGGAGGCGAATACGCCATCGATGGCGTCACCGGGATAGCCGAAACGCCGACCCAACGCGAGGATCAAGTGGCGCTCGACTTCGCTGGCAAACGGGCTGTGGCTCCAGGCGGCGATCTGAGGATTAAACGCGGCCACCAGCGCGTCGCCCGCAATCCCCATCGAGGTGGGCGCGGGGTTGAACAACCCAAAGTAGCGCGGGTGCGGAGTATGCACCTGATCGCGCCACATCCCGTTGACGGCGAAGCACACGGCCTCCGAGGGCGGCATGCCGCGCTCGAAGTCGAACGCCGACAGGCGATCTCGAATGGAGCCAATGTCAAGCACGGGCGCAACCCGCACCTCGCTGATCTGGTCGTGGTAGCGCTCCATTTCACCCACCACTTGTTGCCACAAATCGCCGCGGGTGGCGGTGTCAAGATCGAGTTTCATCATCAGTTTTTTCCGATTTCTTCAAACCTAAGATTGAGAATTGGATAGCGCTGCCAACCCTGGTAATCAAAGTGCCACCATTCAAATTCATAAACCTCGAAGCCAACCTTCTCCATTGCCTGCCGCAGCAGTTGCCGGAGCCACCGCTGGCGCGAGGTTCCGCCGGGATAATCGGCGTAGCTGCGGTCCGACATCTCATCGTACACGCCGGTCATGGGTACTTCCCTTCCGGTGGCGAGATCGTACAGAGTGATGTCCACCGCGCAGCCGCGGTTGTGACGCGAACCTTGGGCCGGATCGGCGACGAATTTACGCAGCGGCACCGGCGTTGCCTGCCAGAAGACATCTGTCACATACCATGGCCGATAAGCGTCATGGACCAGCAGGCCGAAGCCGAATGGCTTGAGCATGGCGCTGGCCCGCACCACGGCCTCCGCCGCCGGACGCTGCAGGTATGCGTTCGCCTGCGAATAGACCGGCGTGCTGAGGAAATTGCGCCTCGTGGCGTAGCGAATATCCAGCTTGATGGAACGGTCGAGTGAGGTCAACTCCACCAGGTCGGCGGGAAGTACATGGCCGCTTTCGCGCGGTGGCTGCTTGCGCAGGGCGGCGGCGATAAGGCGCGGCACGGGCTGAAGCGGATGGATACGGAAAACTCCGCCGGCGACGTCGCTAAAGGGAAGCCGCGGATACCCAGCCTTGCCGACCCGGAGCTCCGTTACCGCGCCGTCGCGGCGCACAAACGTCGCGCGTTCGCCTTCGATCTGGAGATTCGCGCCGGTGCTGATCAAGTGCTCGCGGTCGTGGGTGCGGAAGTACAGTTTGCCACCGCGCTCGAGCACAAAGCTGCGGTCCACGGGCCGGCCGTATTCGCCGATTAACGCCAGCCAGGCAACCGGCGGAGCAGGCGGCATGCGCGCCGCCTGCAGCGTCTGGCCCGTCACCGCTGCCGCCAACGCCGTCACGAGCGTGAATTTCCACAATAAACGCGTGCTCTTCATGCGGTCGTCTCCGAGTGAGCAGGTATAATTTTAAAGAGTATGACGGAGAAATCGTACCTGGAAACGTTGGGCGCGAATGAGGGCTACGGCGAAGAGCTATGGCGCTTGTACCAGGCCAATGCCAATGCCGTCCCCGAGGCCTGGCGCGCGGTTTTTGATCGCCTTGCCGCCTCGGCGAGACCCGGGGCCAGTTCGAATGGCCATCACGCGGCTGAGCCTGCCGCCGCGAGCCCGGCGATACCGCTGCTGCCGGGCGATCAGGCCGAACCGCTGCGCGGCGGCGCGGCGCGTCTGGCGGCCAATATGGCGGCCAGCCTCAGCGTACCAACCGCCACGTCCCAGCGCACCTTTCCGGTGGCGCGCATGGAAGCCAACCGGCAGTTGCTGAATCAGTGGTTCTCCGGCCAGGCGAGCGCCAAGTACCCCAAGCTCTCCATGACGCCGCTTCTGGCATGGGCGATTGTGCGCGCCGCAGTTGAGTTCCCCTCGCTGAACAGCGCTTATACCGAGATCAACGGCGCGCCCAGCCGCATTGCCCGGGCCCACGTGAATATTGGACTGGCGGTCGATGTCGAGCGCGCCAGCGGACGAACCCTGCTCGTCCCCGTCGTCAAGCAAGCGGAGACGATGCATTTCGGTCAGTTCTTTCTCGCCTGCGACGGCTTGATCAAAGCGGCGCGCGGGGGCAAGATCGCGCCCGACGATCTCCAGGGCGCTACTCTTAGCTTGACCAATCCCGGCACCATTGGGACGCGCGCTTCGGTGCCGCGCTTGATGGCGGGCCAAGCGGCCATCATCGCGGCCGGCGCAGTCGCCTATCCCGCCGGTTTCGAGGCCGTGCCTGAGGCCACGCTGCGCGCGCTCGGCATCGGCAAGAGCTGCACCCTCTCGTGCACCTACGACCACCGGCTGGTGCAGGGCGCCGAGTCGGGCGCCTTTCTGGCGCGGGTCGAAGCGCTGCTCGGAGGCTCCGACGAATTCTACCAGCGGATCTTTTCGGATCTTGGAGCCGGTATTGCGCCGGTTGACCGGCTACCCACTCCGGCAATCGCCGCGCCGAGCCCGGCCGACAGCCTTGATGAGGAGATGGTGGCCAAGCAGGCGGCGGTATTCCAACTCGTCCATGCCTTCCGCGTCCGCGGACACCTGCAGGCCAACGTTGACCCGCTTCGGATGCGGGCTCCCGAGGCCCACCCCGAACTCGACCCGGCCCACTTCCACCTCGGCTCGGCGGACCTGAGCACGGAATTTCTCTGCCCGCTGGCGGGGAGAGACGGCCAAAGTTGCCGCCTGGACGATATTCTTCGTGTCCTGCGCTCGAGCTACTGCGGCACGCTGGCATTGGAGTTCATGCACCTGCAGCGGCCCGAAGAGCGCGTCTGGCTGCAACAACGGCTGGAGGTGGACCCGCAGCCTCGGCCGGATGCCGATCTCCGCCGTCAGGTCCTGCTCAAGCTGACCCAGGCGGAGGAGTTCGAGCACCTGCTGCATGCCCGCTTCGTGGGCCACAAGCGTTTCTCATTGGAAGGCGCCGAGGCGCTGATTCCGGCGCTCGATCGTCTGCTTTCGCTCGCGGTCGACGGCGGCACCGAGGAGGTCGTGCTGGGCATGTCGCATCGCGGTCGCCTCAACATTCTGGTCACCACACTGGGCCTAAGCATGGCGGAGATGTTCTCTAAGTTCGAGGACATGGATCCCAACAGCGTCGACGGTTCTGGCGACGTCAAGTACCACCTGGGCGCGTCCGGAGAACACGTAGCGCCCTCGGGACGGCGTCTTGCGATCGAGATGATCAGCAATCCCAGTCACCTCGAGGCGGTTGATCCGGTCGTCGAAGGCGCGACGCGCGCCCGCCAGGACATTCGCCACGACGAGCGCCGCTCGCTCGTGTTGCCGTTGCTCATCCACGGCGACGCCGCCTTTGCCGGCCAGGGGGTGGTGGCCGAGACGCTGAATCTTTCGCAATTGGGCGGCTATCGCACCGGCGGCACGGTGCATCTGATCGTCAACAATCAGATCGGATTCACGACCTCGCCCTCGGGCGCGCGCTCGTCACTCTATTGCACCGATGTCGCCCGCACCGTGCAAGCGCCGATCTTCCACGTGAATGGCGACGACGCCGAAGCCATGGTGCGCGCGGTCGAGTTGGCGCTCGCCTTCCGCAACCAATTCCGCAAGGATGTGGTGGTGGACATGGTCTGCTACCGTCGCCACGGCCACAACGAGGCCGACGATCCCAGCCTTACCGCGCCGGTGCTCTATCGTAAGATCGAAGCCCATCCTTCGGTGAGAAAGCTGTATGCCGCCGCGCTCGTGAGCGACGGATTGCTGGCCGATGAATCCGCCGCGACCGCCGCGGCGCAAGCGGTCAAGGACGAGTTGAGCCGGCAGGCCGCCGCGCCGCTGCCTGAGAGCCAAGCGGCGCCAGCCCCGGCCGCCGCCGCCGTGGTCGACACCGCTGTGCCGGCGGAGCGGCTGACCAGCGTCGGGGAGCGCCTGCTTGCCTTGCCCGAGGGCTTCCATCTTCATCCCAAACTGCGCACCTTCTTCGATCGCCGGCGGCAGGCCATCGCCAGCCAGGCGAAGCTCGACTGGTCACTGGCCGAGTCGCTGGCTCTGGGCACGCTGGCGCTCGAGGGCACCCCCGTGCGCGTCAGCGGACAGGATAGCGGCCGCGGGACCTTCAGCCAGCGCCACGCCGTAGTCTACGATTACGAGAATGCCGCCCCCTACATTCCGCTGGCGCATTTAAGCGACAGCCAGGCGCCATTTGAGATCTACGACAGCCTGCTGTCCGAAGAAGCGGCGCTCGGTTTCGAGTTCGGGTATTCCATGACCCACCCCGACGCGCTGGTGATTTGGGAGGCCCAGTTCGGCGACTTCGTCAATGGCGCCCAGGCGATCATCGATCAGTTCGTGGCCGCCTCCGAAGCCAAGTGGGCGCGCACCAGCGGCGTGACGCTGCTCTTGCCGCACGGTTTCGAGGGCCAGGGCCCGGAACACTCGAGTGCCCGCATCGAACGGTTTCTCGAACTCTCGGCCGACGATAATTGGCGGGTCGCGAACTGCACCACCGCGGCGCAGTACTTTCACCTTTTGCGTAGCCAGGGCCGGCAGCGGCCGCACCGCCCCCTGATCGTGTTTACGCCCAAGAGCCTGTTGCGGCATCCCGAAGTAGCCTCGCCGTTTGCCAGCTTCACGTCGGGGTGGTTTCAGGCGGTGCTGACCGAAGCCGATGAGCCTGACGCCGCCGACCGCTCTGAGGCCGTGCGCCGAGTTTTAATTTGTAGCGGCAAAATCTATTACGACCTCAAACAAGCGCGGAAGGCGCAGCCCCAGACCGTTCCAACCGCGCTGGTCCGCTGCGAACAGCTGTACCCGTTCCCAGCGGCGGAGATCGCGGAGGCATGCCAACGCTTTCCGAATCTCGAGCAGATTCGATGGGTGCAGGAGGAGCCGGAGAATATGGGCGCCTGGACGTTCGTCGCCCCGCGTCTGGCAGGTCTCGCGGGCACGGGCGTCCACTTTGCCGGCATTTATCGCGCCGCCAGTCCCAGTCCGGCGACCGGTTCCCTGCGGCGCCATCAGCAAGAGCAGGCCTCCATCGTGGCCGCGGCGTTCGCCGACTAGGCTAAATGGCGGCTGCCGACGCCGCGTGGGCCCGCAGCGCCGGCCGGTACTGCTCCTGCGCGTATGCCACGAAGGCCTCGACCACTTCCGGATCAAACTGCGTCCCCGCCGCCTGCCGCAGCCGCGAGCAAGCCTCCTCGGCCGCGATGCCGCGCCGATAGGGGCGGTCGCTCACCATGGCGTGAAAGGCGTCCACAACCGCGATAATGCGCGCTCCCAGCGGAATTTCGTGCTCCCGCAGCTTGCCCGGATAGCCGGTACCGTCCCAGCGTTCATGATGGTGCAGGATGTAGAGCGCGACGAGATCGAAGCCCGGCACCTGGCGCAGGATGGCCCAGCCGTACTCCGGATGACGCCGCATTTGATCCTGCTGTTGCTGGTCGAGCTTGTCCCGCTTGTGCAGGATGTCGTCGGAAATGCCGATCTTGCCAATGTCGTGCAGGGTGGCGCTAATCTCGAGCTCGCGCAACTGGCGGGTGTCCCAGCCGAAGTGCGCGCCCACCGCTATCGCCAATTCAACGATCTGGGTGCTGTGCACGCCTGTGCCCAGGTCGCGCAAATCGACCAGAGCGCCCATGGCGCAAGCTACCGAGTCGATAAACGAAGCACCGGGCGGATGAGTGATGGACTGCTGGGGGGTGGCCATTGCGACGTACTGCTTGGCCCTAGTTGTGGACGCTGCCCAACGCTTGCAACACGTTGATCAGGCCGTATCCCTGCCCGCCGCCCAGGTCCCCAACAATGGAGGAATTGGCGCTGTTTTCGATCTCGGTGCGATTCTTGGC
>DATNFK010000023.1:0-34972 GCA_035606395.1 Terriglobales bacterium
AGTTCTCCGAGAACTGCGACATCAGCCGCAGCGCCTATTGCAGCAGGTGCAGCGAGCGATACATCCAAGGCCATTCCCTATCTGTCGCCGTTTTTTCCTGTGCCAACGATGGGGTGCGTTCTACAGCGAACCGTCTCTGTCCGCAAACAATCTCACATTTAAACTGGTACAGCGTAGGGGGCAAGCTCGATCGTGTGCCAATGGCGATCTTTGTGCCGCTAGGAAAATCCGCCGCAAATGGCACATTTCGGGAGATTTTTGCCGTGGGATCCTCCCTCCCGGTTCACCCAGCCTTACAACCGTCGCTAACCGATGGAGATTTTCCGTGCCAGCCTTAGCTGCCACCCGCAACCGGCAGCGTGCGGTGGCTCGCCAGGCGCTCGACCTGGCTCGGGCGGATCAAAATTCCATCGCGAAACGTCCCACTTTTTTCTTTGCCAACCATAGGGCGCACTCCAATTTCGCGAACTTTCTCGCAGCCGATCGCTCTCAGCCGAGTCACCCTACTGTACGCCCGAAATCCGAGCCGGAGAGGCAATTGAATTGTTCCACTGAGACTGTTTCGCCAATCAACGACCAAGCCGCTAATTGTCCCGCATTTGAGCCAGCATCCCATCGCGGGCTCGTCCACCGTAGTGCCGTCTCCGATCACAGTGCCTTTCACAAATCTAGGCAGCGAATGGCACATTTCGAGCCCTTTTTGCTCCTGCATGGGGCAAATCTCAAGGAGCCAAACCTCCAACCTCGTCGGCCTCTCCGCCTCCAGTACAATGGATGGGCAGTGCCGCAGATTTTTAGTACTTCGCGCGCCGAAGCCGCCGTCATCCGTTTTCCTCCGCTGTTCTTCCCCCTGTTGATTGCGCTGGCGCTGGCGGCGCAAGCATACTTGCCGGTTTTGGCGCACGTCGCCGTTTACCTCGATCTGCCTCTATTGGTCGTCGTGTATTGGGCGATCACTAGCCGCAACCAGATCAGTTCCTCAACTCTCGGTATGATTTTGGGGCTTTTGCAAGACAGCCTGGCGCACCTGGCGCTGGGGGTCAACGGAGTCGCCAAGACCTTAATCGGTTACACCAACGCTTCTTTCGGGGCGCGCATGGACGCCGATCATCCGGGCATTCGCCTGGTGATTGTCGCGGCGGCGTTTGAGTTGAATCGCATCGTGCTTTACAGTTTTCAGCGTTTCCTTTTGGGGGCGCCGATCCCCTGGCGCGGCCTGGTGTATTTGCTCGCCGCTCTGATGAACGGCTTGTTGGCGATCGTTCTGTTTCGGCTCTTTGATGGGTTTCGCCGCTGGATTTGAAACATGGCCATCCTCGATCGCAACGACAAACTGCCGGAGGAGCGACTGCTGCTGATTCGCGTTTTGTTGGTAGCCGGTTTTCTGGCGCTCACGTTCGGGCTCTGGCAGTTGCAAATTCTTGACGCCGACCACTATGCTCTTCTGGCCGCGCAAAATCGCATTCGCACCGAACCCATACCGGCGCCGCGCGGGAAAATTTACGACAGTCGGGGCCGCTTGCTGGTTGACAACTATCCGTCGTTCACCGCCTATTTGCAGCGCGATGCCGCTCGGAGCTGGCGGGCCGACCTGCCCCTGATCGCCGACGGATTGCATCTTCCGGTGGCTGATCTCCAATCTGAAATCCACCGGTTCCACAGCGCGCCGGTGTACCAACCCATTCCCATCAAGCAGGACATCACCTCAGCCGACGTCGCCTTCATTGCCGCCCATCGCGACCAATTTCCCGAGCTTGAAACCGTTACCGCCACCCGCCGCCTCTATCCCCGCAATGGTTTCGCCGCCCATCTCATCGGCTACGTGGGCGTGCCCGACGAAGCCCAGATAGCCCGCCAAATCGCCAACGGCGAAGCCCATCCCGGAGCGGTGATGGGCAAGTCGGGGCTCGAACTCTATTACAACAATATTCTGATGGGCAATGATGGCGAGCGCCGTGTACTGGTTGACAGCCACGGGCGCGTGGTAGGCACTCTTTCCGATACGCCCCCAACGCCCGGGCAGGATCTGCGCCTTACGCTCAACGAAGACATCCAAATGGCCGCCGAGTTGGCGCTCGGAGACAGGCCTGGCGCGGTCGTGGCGCTTGATCCGCACACCGGCGGCGTCCTGGCGCTGGTCAGCCGGCCGACGTTCGATCCCAATCTTTTCGCCCAGGGGCTGAGCGCGGCGCAGTGGCAGCAGTGGAACAATGATCCCGATCGCCCGCTGCTCGACAAGGCGATTCAAGCCCAACTGGCGCCGGGCTCGGTTTTCAAGCTGGTAATGTCGGTCGCCGGTTTGCAGGAAAATATCGCGGAGAACAAGACGGTGGACTGCACCGGCGTCTATATGTACGGCGGCCACCCGTTTCATTGTTGGATCTCGGCCCGCCACCAGGAGCACGGCGTCCTTAATATCCGGCAGGCGATCACGCAATCCTGCGACGTATACTTTTACACTTTGGGGACAGAGATGGGCATCAGCCTCATTGACAAGTACGCGACCGCGCTGGGGCTCGGTCAGCGCACCGGGATCGATCTCCCGCAGGAAGCCAAGGGCCTGGTGCCCAGCCCGCAATGGAAGGAAGCCCGCTTCCACCAACCTTGGTTCAAAGGCGAAACCGTCGACGTGGCCATCGGCCAGGGCGCCATCACGACCACGCCGCTGCAACTGGCGCGCATGGCGGGCGGCATCGCCAGCGGAGGCCACTTTCCGCGGCCGCATCTCTTGCAGGGCGCGGCCGACACCCAGGGTTTCGATTTTCCTCTCACACCAACTACCGTTTCCACCATTACCGACGGTATGCGAGGCGTCGTTAACGACGGCGGCACCGCCGCCAGCGCCCATCTCGAGCGGGTGGATTTCGGCGGCAAGACGGGAACGGCGCAGACCATCTCGAATGTTGGGCTGCATTCGATCGCGGGCTCGCACCGCCAATATATTGATAATGCCTGGTTCGTCGGTGTTTCGCCCGTCGTCAACCCCGATATTGCCGTCTGCGTGCTCTTTCAACGCGGGGCCGAAGGCAGCTTTGCCGCCCAAATCGCCGCCAAGGTGGTCGCAGCTTTCTATGCCGCGCAAAAACCGGTGGTGACCGCGAGCGCCGGTCAATAAACTTACTCCATGCGCCTGCGCGACTTCGATTGGATACTGGTGGGGCTGGCGCTGCTGATCGCCGCGGTCGGGGTGAGTGAAATCCATAGCGCCACGGTGGCGACGAAGTTCGCCAGCGTCTGGATCAAGCAGGTCTACTTTCTGTTTGGCGGGGCGGTGTTGCTGCTTGTCTTTAGCCAGATTGATTACAAGTTAATCCTCGAAGCCAGCCCGTGGCTCTATGCGATTTCGGTGGGGGCGCTGGGGGCGGTTCTGGTTCTGGGAAAGATGATCTTCCACTCCCGCCGCTGGATACCGGTGGCGGGGACTCACTTGCAGGTATCGGAATTTGTAAAACTCGTTATAATTGTGGTGGTTGCACGGTACTGTGGTGAAGCGCGGCTGAGCCTTCGTTGGAAAGATGTTTTCCGGGTCGGCGCGCTGGTCGGGCTGCCGGCGGCGTTGGTGCTGCTGGAACCGGACCTGGGCACCGCCCTCACCTACTTGCCGGTGGCCATGGTGGGATTATGGATGGGTGGCATGCGCTGGCGGCAATTGGGCTTGCTGGGGTTGGGCTGCCTGCTTCTGATGCCGGTCGCGTGGCACGGATTGCACCCCTATCAGCGCGAGCGGCTGGTTGGCTTTTTGCAGCCCCAGTCGGATCGCTTGGGTAGCGGCTATCAAGTGTTGCAATCGGAAATTGCCATCGGCGCCGGTGGATTGTGGGGCCAGGGAATGGCCCAGGGTTCGCAAACGCGGGGCGAGTTTTTACCGGTTCCGCATACGGATTTTATTTTTGCCGCCTTCGCCGAAGAGTACGGTTTGGTGGGCGCGCTGACGTTGTTGGGCCTGTATCTGGCGGTTTTGATGCGGCTGCTCCACAACGCCGAGTTGGCGCCGGACCGGAGCGCGGGGATGGTGGTGATGGGCGTGGTCGCGGTTTTGGCGTTCCACGTCCTGGTGAATGTGGGTATGGTGATGGGCCTGATGCCGGTGACCGGCATCCCGCTCCCGCTCATGAGTTCTGGAGGATCGTCCTTACTGTTTACGTTTGCGGCGCTGGGCATGGTGATGAATATCCGCATGGCCCGGTTCGTGAACTAGGCGGCTATTTATTAGGTATTAACGGCATTGCGGCCGGGGGCCATGCCCGCGCGTCAGGCGCGCCGAGGCAGCTCTGGGCCGGCTCGAGGAGAGCGAATGAACAAGGAATTGTACGTTTCGTCCACGCCGCATGAAACGCGGCTGGCACTCGCCGAAGAAGGCGAAATTGCTGAAGTTTACTTCGAGCGCGAGAAGGAGTACTCACTCGCCGGCTCCATTTATAAAGGTCGTGTCACTCGCGTACTGCCCGGCATGCAGTCGGCATTCGTCGATATCGGACTGGAACGCGACGCCTTCCTCTATGTTTCCGATTTCACCGAGGATGCCGAAGAATACGACCGCGTCGTCAGCGAAGCCGAGAACGCGGTGGCGAAATTGGAACGTCCCGCCGAGTACGCCGTCAGTGCAACCAATGACGGCGTCGGCGCCGCCCCTGACGCCGCCGGCGAAATTGCCGTAGCTGGGGCAGAGGGCCAACCCGCCGAACGCGCGCCGCGCAATGAACGTGGGCACGACCGCGGTGGGGACCGCGGCCATGACCGCGGTGGCGACCGCGGCGGTGATCGAGGCCGTGGCCGAAACCGCCGTCGTGGCGGGCGCGGCGGGAACAGTATTCCCGATACCAAGTTCGCCCGTCCTGACGATCTGGAACCATTGCCGCAATCCAATCGCATGCAAGACGATCAGGCCCAGGGCGAGCCCTTCGCCGCTGCCGCGCCGGTCCCTGCCGTGCCGGTCGAAGCGTTGGTCCTTCCTGGCGAATCCTTGGCCAAGTACCGTCGCGGCGCTCCCAACGTTGAACGCTCGCAGTCACCCGCGCCGGTGCAGCCCGCGCCGGTGCAATCCGCGCCGGTGCAATCCGCGACACTGCCAACCCATTCTCAGACTGCCGCGCCGGCTGCGACGACCACGCCTACATTCGACGGGAACCCTTCCCAGGCGCCGGTATCTGCTTTCGTGCTGCCCGGCGAATCGCTTTCCAAGTACCGCAACGCGCCACCGCCTGCGCTGGCGCCTGTGCCCGAGGTGGAAACTGCGCCGGCCCACCAGCCCATTGCTGAAACCGTGGCCGAACCGGAACCAGAAACCGAGTCCGAGACCAGCGCCGAGCTCTCCGACACCGACGAAGCAACCGCCACGTATGGCGAGATTGAAACCGAAGCCGACGCCGCGTTCGTCGATGATGAACCCGGCGACAACGGCGAAAACGACGAGGGCGGGGAAGGCGGCGAGGGTGACGATAGCGAAGGCGACGCGAGCGCCTCGGTACGGGCCCACTCCGAAGCCCACATGCAAGTCGCCAACCCCAGCCCTGCCGAAGGCGGAGAACAGCGGCGCGACGGGCGCGATCATGGCCGTGGCGGCCGTGGCCGCCGCCGGCGGCGCGGCCGTGGCGGCGATGACCGCCAACGCGCGCCCGAGCGCGGCGGCGAACCGGAGCAGCGCTCTGAGCCGCGGCCGGAACAACGCTCCGAACAGCGCCAGCGCGCTCCCATGGGCAAGAACGAATCCAGCCGCCAAATAGGCGACCTGCTCCGTGAAGGCCAGGAAATTCTTATCCAAATCGCCAAGGAACCAATCGGCAAGAAGGGCGCCCGCATCACCAGCCACCTCGCCCTGCCCGGACGCTTTCTGGTCTACATGCCGACCGTCAACCATATCGGCGTGTCGCGCAAAATTGCCAGCGACGAGGAGCGCGCCCGGCTGAAACGGCTCATCCTGGAGAACAGCCAGGATCTGCCCGGCGGCTTCATTGTACGCACCGCCGGCGCCAGCGCCAGCGACGAGGAGTTCAAGGCCGATATCCGGCTGCTCGCCAATCAGTGGAACGAAATGCGCCAGCAGTTCGACCAGGTGCGCTCGCCCGCTCTGCTGCACCACGATCTCAATCTGGTCGAGCGCACGTTGCGCGATCAACTCTCCAACGAGTTCACCCACATCTGGGTTGATACGGAGGATCAGTACCAGCGCATCGTCAAGTTCGTCAGCTATTTCATGCCCCACTTGGTGGACCGCGTCCGCCTCTACACCCGCGATGAGCCGCTGTTCGAACATTTCGGCATCCAAGAGGAGATCAATAAGGCTCTCAAGAGCAAGGTCTGGCTCAAGAGCGGCGGCTACATCGTGCTGAATCAAACCGAGGCGCTCGTTGCCATTGACGTCAACACCGGCAAGTACGTGGGCCGCTCCAACCGGCTGGAGGACACCATCGTCAAAACCAACGTGGACGCCATCCAGGAAATCGTCCGCCAAATCCGGCTGCGCGATCTCGGCGGCATTATTGTCATTGACTTCATTGACATGGATGAACGCCGCAACCGCCAGCGCGTCATGCAGGCGCTCGAGGAAGCCATGCGCGCCGATCGCGCCCCCTACAAAGTCCTCGCCTTCAACGATTTCGGCCTGGTCGCCCTCACCCGCAAGCGCGTCAAGCAATCGCTCGAACGCACATTGGGCATCGCCTGCCCGTACTGCGCCGGCGTCGGACTGGTGAAATCGCCAGTCACGGTGTGCAATGAAATCTACAGCGAAATCAAGAAGGTCGCGCCCTCGATCGAGCGCGACGATCTGGTGTTGCGCGTCAACCCGGAAGTCGCCAAGATGCTCAAGCTGCAAGGCGCCCAGCGGCTGCGCGAAATGGAAGAGCTCACCCGCAAAGCCATTTCCGTGCGGCCCGATCCCCAAACCCACCAGGAGCAGTTCGAGATCTATTAAGAAGCCAAGCCTATGTTCATTGAAAAATTGGAACCGCAAGCCGCGCAGGAAGCAATACGGGCCGGGCGCCTCGCCTACGAATGGAAGACCAAGGACCCGCACCAGTTGCCCATTGTCGGCCCCGCCTACGATGACCACCCCGGACGCAACCGCGCCAAGAAGGAAGGCCGCTACGCCGAAACTCTCGACGACGCGCAAAAAGTCGCGCGCGGCATGAACACCGAAGTGTCGCTGGTGTTTTTTCTGACCGATTAAAGGAGTACTGTCATGGATACCTCGCTTCGACTCAAGACCGGTTTGGCTGAAATGCTCAAGGGCGGCGTCATTATGGACGTCACCGATGCCGACCAGGCGCGCATCGCCGAAGACGCCGGCGCGGTCGCGGTCATGGCGCTCGAGCGCGTGCCCTCCGATATTCGCAAGGAGGGTGGCGTGGCCCGCATGGCCAATATCCGCAAGGTGCGCGAGATCATGCGCATCGCCTCCATCCCGGTCATGGCCAAATGCCGCATCGGCCACTTTGTCGAGGCGCAGATCCTCGAGTCCCTCGGCGTCGACTACATTGACGAGAGCGAGGTGCTCACCCCCGCCGACGAGGAACACCACGTTGACAAGCACGCCTTCACCGTTCCGTTCGTCTGCGGCGCCCGCAACTTAGGCGAGGCGCTGCGCCGCATCAGCGAGGGCGCGGCCATGATCCGCACCAAGGGCGAGGCCGGAACCGGCGACGTCGTCCACGCCGTGCGCCACATCCGCACCATCGTGCGCGAGATGAAGGCGCTGACCGTGATGGGCGAAGAGGAACTTTACGCCCGCGCCAAGGAGCTGGCCGCTCCCTACGAGTTGGTGCGCATGGTCGCCTCGACCGGAAAACTCCCGGTGCCGAATTTCTCCGCCGGCGGTATCGCCACCCCCGCCGACGCCGCCCTGGTGATGCAACTCGGCGCCGAGGCCGTCTTCGTGGGCTCCGGTATTTTCAAGAGCGAAGACCCGGCCGCGCGCGCCCGCGCCATCGTCAAGGCGGCCACCCACTATCGCGATCCCCATGTGCTGCTCGAGGTCTGCGAGGAACTGGGCGAGCCGATGCGCGGCATCAACGCGTCCGCGATCAAGTTGGAAGAACAGCTCCAGACCCGCGGTTGGTAGCCGTGCTGGTCGGTATTCTCGCGCTTCAGGGAGATTTTGCCGCCCATGCCGCCGCGGTTGGCGAACTCAGCTGCCCCACCCGCCTGGTGCGCACCGTTGCCGACTTCGACGGCCTCGACGCTATCATCCTGCCCGGCGGCGAAAGCTCGGCCATGCTCAAGCTTCTGGCCCAGGACGGACTCTGGCAGCGGCTTCAGGAGTTCGTGCGCCAGCAGCCAACCTTTGGAACCTGCGCTGGATCCATCCTCATGGCCACCCGCGTAACCTCGCCCGAGCAGGCCTCGCTCGGCGTTCTCGATGCCACTGTCATCCGCAACGGCTACGGACGCCAGATTGACAGCTCCATCCGCCATGCCCAGGTTACCCCCGCCTTTATCGAGTCATTGAAAACATCCCAATTGGAAACGGTGCTGATCCGCGCCCCCCAATTCCGCGACCTCGGACCGAAGGTCGAGGTCGTCGCCACCATGGACAAGGAGCCGGTGCTGCTGCGCCAGGGCCGTTGTCTCGCTGCCAGCTTCCATCCCGAACTCTCGAGCGATCGCACCATTCACCGTTGGTTCCTCGACAATTTCCTCGGGCTATAATCTCAGCCAGCCCAACAATGCCTTCTCCCACCACCATTGGCCCCTTTGAAATTCTGGGCAAGCTCGGCTCGGGCGGCATGGGCGTCGTCTACAAGGCTCGTGATCCACGGCTCAATCGTCTAGTCGCGCTGAAACTCCTGCCGGAAGGTTCCGGCGCTGCCGCGCGCGAGCGCTTTCAACGAGAGGCGCTGGCGATTGCGGCCCTGAACCATCCCCACATCTGCACCCTTTACGAGGTCGGCTACGAACCAGGCACAGACGGGCGCGAGGGCCAGCCCTACTTGGTGATGGAATTATTAGAGGGTGAAACCCTCTATGCCCGCCTCGCCGCGGGGCGCGTGAGCACCACCGAGGCCATCACCTGGGGTGCCGAAATCGCCGATGCGCTGCAAGCCGCTCATGCCCGCGGCATTCTCCACCGCGACCTGAAGCCGGCCAACATCCACATCACACAGCGCGGCACCTCCAAGGTGCTCGACTTTGGCTTGGCGCAGTTTGCGCCCAACCCCAGCGACGCGGATGCACAGACTCTGGCTGACAATCCCGTCGGTCCCGATCGCGCCCCGTTAACCACCCCCGGCGCCACGCTGGGTACGTACGCCTATATGTCGCCGGAGCAGGCGCGCGGCGAACCGACCGACGCGCGCAGCGACATTTTCAGCCTCGGCGTGGTGCTCTACGAAATGGCGGCCGGTCAAGCCCCCTTTCAAGGCCGCACGTCTGCCGACATCAGCGCCGCCATTCTGATGCGCACTCCGCCGCCACCCAGCTCCGTGCGCGAGGGTCTCCCCACCCGACTCGACGACATTATTGCCCAGTGCCTGGAAAAAAATCCGGAACTGCGTTTTCAGTCGGCCGCGGATTTGCGGGTTGGGCTGCGGCGGCAGCTCGGCTCCGTGCCCCCGGCTTCAGGCGTCGGCTCTCAAGCCTCCGGCCTGCGCGGCGAGTTCGAGCGCCCCCAGCGCGATTCGGGCTCGACCTCGGTTGCCACGGTATCCGCCACGCGCCCCCGTCGGCGCTGGGCGCTTGCTGCCGCCGCGGCATGCGCCACCGTGGTTGTTGCTAGTATTGCCTGGTTCGCCCTCCGGCCGCGCGCCTTGCCGCCGGCCCAACTCGCATTCCGCCAACTTACCTTCACCGGCCAGGTCCAGGACGCGGCCGTGTCTCCCGATGGCAAGTTCCTGGTTCACGTGGACACCGACACCCAGGGCACCTCCCTTCACCTCATGTCGGTGGCCAACGCCAGCGATACCCAGATCGTCCCGCCCGGCGCCGGCTGCTGCCAGTCTCCGACGTTCTCCCCCGATGGCAATACAATCTACTTCGCCGCCACCAACCTGCTTCAGGCGGTGCCCGTCCTGGGCGGCGAAGTCCGCACCGTTGCCCCCGACGTCTGCTCCAGCGCCGCCTTCTCCCCCGACGGCCAGACCATCGCCGTGGTCGGTCCCACCTCTGGCGGCTCCGCCCTCTACACCGCCCGCGCCGACGGCTCCCAACTCCGCCTGCTCCGCGACCCGAGCCCGGCCGGCTACAACAGCCGCTGCTGGATCGGCGGCCCGCTCTTTCCCGACGCGCCCGCCTGGTCGCCCGATGGCCGCTGGATCGCCGTTGATCGCAGCGGCAACGGTGCCGACGTCTCCGACCACATCGAGTTGATCGCCCCCGACACCGGCCGCTTCAAGACCTTCGGCCCCGACCTCGGCCTTTCCGTTTCCGATCTTTCATGGCTCCCCGACGGCAGCGGGCTTATCCTGGCGCTCAGAAAGCCCCCCACCGCGCCCTCGCAAGTTTGGGAGCTCACATACCCCGATGGCAAGCTAACCCAACTCACCCATGATCTCCAGGGCTATGATCGTGTAACCGTTGCGCCCCAAACCGCGGGCGGTGTCGCCCTTGCCCTCGTCCACAGTGCCCCCGAATCGTCGGTTTGGCTGCAAGCCACCCGCGGCGGCGCCTTCGCCCAGTTGCCCGGCGGCGGCGCCAACCAGGATGGCGCCAGCGGTCTCGCCTGGTCGCCTTCCGGGGAAGTCGTCAGCTTCCGCCTCCTGGGCAGCGAGCCTCAAATCTGGATCGAGGGCGGCGCTGCCCCCGCCCGCCGCTTGCCCCTTCCCGCCATGCCCGCAGTCATCGGCCATCCCACTATCGCTCCCGACGGCACCATCTTTTTTGAGGGCATCCAGCCCGGTGGTTCGTGGCAGATATACCGTGCCGCCGCAACGGGCGGCGAGATCACCAGCGTGGCCCCCAATTCTTTCTACGGCGTACTGCCCGCCCTTCTCGACACTGGTCGATCCGTGGCGTTTCTCCATATTGCGAAAAATGCCCTCGACCAGAACGCCTGGGTCGACTCAACAACCGGGGGCCCCGGCCACCAGCTCTGGTCCGGCCGAATTTTCACCAACTTCCTGCTCGCGATGCCCGACCAGACTGCGATCTTGGTCTTGGCCCAGGGCAACGGAAGAGATGGTGTTTTTACAGTTGTCGCCCGCGACGGCGTCGCCACACCAACGAAATTGTCGTGGTTCCGCACCTGGCGCGGCGATCCCACCGGGCCGCCCTACGGCATCACCCCCGACGGCAAATCCTTCATCGCTACTGTCAGCCATGGCAGCGTGGACAACCTTTGGGCGTTCCCACTCGACGCCTCCGCCCCCTACGCCCTTACCCACTTCAACGATCTCAGCATCTCCGCCTTCGCTTATTCCCACGACGGCCGCCTCGCCCTCAGCCGCGGCAAGCCCAACCGCGACGCCGTCCTCGCCACCGGCCTGGGAGGCTCGCGCTGATGCCGCGCAGCGTCGGACCCTTCGAAATTCTCGCGCCGCTCGGTGCCGGCGGCATGGGCGAGGTCTTCAAGGCCCGCGACACCCGCCTCAATCGCCTGGTCGCCCTCAAGTTTCTGCCCGAGGCCGCGGGCCCCGCCGCGCGCGAGCGCTTCCAGCGCGAGGCGCTGGCCATTGCCGCCCTCAACCACCCCAACATCTGCACCCTGCACGAAGTCGGCGAGGAGGCAGGCCGCCCGTTCCTGGTGATGGAGCTGCTCGAGGGCGAAAGCCTGTTCCAGCGCCTTTCCCGCGCCGCCGTCTCCCCTGCCGAGACGGCCCAGTGGGGCGCTGAAATCGCCGACGCCCTGCACGCCGCCCACGCCAAGGGCATCCTCCACCGCGACCTCAAGCCCGCCAACATCTTCATCACCGCCCGCGGCTCGGCCAAGGTGCTCGACTTCGGCCTGGCCCAGGTGGCGGCGGACGAGAGTTCCACCGAAGCCCCCACCATGATTGCCGGTCCGCTCACCACCCCAGGCGCGCTGCTCGGCACCTACGCGTACATGGCCCCCGAGCAGGCGCGCGGCCAGGCGACCGATGCCCGCAGTGATATCTTTTCCCTCGGCGTCGTGCTCTACGAATGCGCCGCCGGGCGCCCGCCCTTCCAGGGCGCAACCCCGGCCGACTTGAGCGCCGCCATCCTCACCCAAACCCCGCCGCCGCCGAGCAGCCTCCGGCCCCCTGGTCAAGGTGTGGTCCCGCCCCGGCTCGACGACACCATCGAGCAGTGCCTGGAAAAAGACCCCAACCAACGCTACCAGTCTGCCGCCGACCTGCGCATCAGCCTGCGCCGCCAACTCGGCTCGACCTCCGGCAGCGCCTCCACCTCGGCTTTCGGCATGCCTGGTTCGCCTGCATCGACCGCAGCCCCCAGTTCCGCTCCCCCCAGCGCCCTACCCCCAGCCAACGCCCCCACCAGTGGCGCTCACGCCCCCGCCGCGCCGCGCGCCCGCGCCAGGCTCGGAACCCCGGCCCTCGTCCTCGCCCTCGTCGTCGCCACCGCCGCGTTAGCCTGGTGGGCTCGGCGCGGCCGCGGCCCGGCCCCGCCCCCTCAACTCACCTTCCGCCAGTTGACCTTCTCCGGCCAGGTGGCGGACGCCGTCCTTTCGCCCGACGGCAAGTTCCTCGCCCACGTCGATGACTCACCCGACGGCACCGCCCTCCACCTCATGTCGGTCACGAACGGCAGCGACGCCCAGATCATGCCGCCAGCCGCCGGCTGTTGCCAGTCCCCCTCGTTTTCCCCCGACGGCAGCCTGGTCTATTTTCTCGAAGGCCGGGAGCTCAAGTCGGTGCCCGTGCTCGGCGGCGCCGTGCGCACCGTCGCCACCGGGGCCTGCAGCGGAGCCGGCTTCTCACCCGACGGTAGCCGCATCGCCTTCATTCACCGCGACGCCAACATCTTCGCCCTATGGATGGCTCGCCCCGACGGCTCGCAGCCGCAGAATCTAGCCCAGGCACCGGCCGGCGGCGGCTTCGAGTCGCAGTGTTACTACGATTTTCCCGGGCCCACCCACGCCCCCGCCTGGTCCCCCGATGGCCGCGAGATTGCCGTCGAACAGGGCTCTGCCAGCGGCGACGCCCAAATCGTGCTGGCTGCCACCGCCAATGGAAGCCTTCAACCCCTGGGCCCGCTGCTCAGCTCCAGCGCCACCGACTTCAACTGGCTGCCGGACGGCAGCGGCATGGTATTCACCGGAAACATTCCCGACAATGCCGCCAGCCAACTCTGGGAGCTGACCTATCCCGGCGGCAAATTGTCGCGCCTGACCAACGACTTGCAAGGTTACAGCAGCGCCAGCCTCGCGACCGCCACCGCCGCCCCCGTGGTGGCCATGATCCATGCCTCCCCACAGGCCTCCGTGTGGGTGCAGGCTACCCCCGGGGGCGAGTTCCGCCAATTGCCCGGTGGCGGCGCCAGCCAGGATGGCGCCGCCCGCGGTCTGGCTTGGACCCCGCAAGGCGGCCTCATCATTCTCCGCCGCTTCGGCGCCCAGGCACAGCTCTGGGACGAGCACAGCGACGGCAGTGCTGCCCATGAGCTCGGGCCCGTGCCCATCACCACCTACGACGTCAACGTAGCACCCAACGGACAAATCGTGTTCGGCGAAGGTGGGGCGACTCCGATCCTGTGGCGCATGAACCCCGACGGCACCGGTCTGGCCCAGATCATGCCCCTTCCCCCTGGCGTCGCAGCCTACAATCCCGGCGTCGCCCTCGGCGGCCAGCTCGTGACCTACATGCAGGTGGATGGCAAGAACCAAACCCTGTGGGGCGTGCCCTTGGCCGGCGGGGCGCCGCGCCAGCTCTGGTCCGGCACCATTTACGCCATCGCCCAACCGGTATCGCCCGACGGCACCCGCATCGTGGTCTCCGTCCACTCGGGCGCGGCGAAACTCGGTATCGTGCGCTTGGACGGTGGCTCCCCAGCCATGGCGCCCTTGCTCCTCGATCCGAATGCGAACCGTCTCGCGTGGGCCCCCGACGGCAAATCCATCGCCTACATCGTGCGCCACGGCACCACCGACAACCTGTGGCTGCAGCCCATCGCCAGCGGCAAACCCAGCCAGCTTACCCACTTCACCGACCTCAACATTCAAGCTTTCGCCTACTCTAGCGACGGGCGCCTGGCCATCAGCCGCGGCTCGCGCAATCGCGACGTGGTGGTCGCCACCGGCCTGGGAGGCTCGCGCTGATGCCGCGCCAAGTTGGTCCGTTCGAGATCCTCGACAAGCTCGGTGCCGGCGGCATGGGCGAAGTCTTCAAAGCCCGCGACACCCGCCTCCACCGCTTCGTCGCGCTCAAATTCCTGCCCGAGCTCGCCACCGCCGCCGCCCGCGACCGCTTTCAGCGCGAGGCCCTCGCCATCGCCGCGCTCAATCATCCCCACATCTGCTCGCTGTACGAAGTCGGCGATGATTCCGGGCGCCCATACCTTGTGCTCGAACTGCTCGAAGGCGAGACTCTCAGGTCCCGCATCCATCGCGCCCTTCTCGATCCCGACCAGATTCTCGATTGGTCGCTTCAAATCGCCGACGCCCTCGCCGCCGCGCATGCCAAAGGCATCCTCCACCGCGATCTCAAACCCGATAACATTTGGGTCGCCTCCGGCGGCCACCTCAAGGTGCTCGATTTCGGCCTGGCACGCCTGGAAAGCGACGCCGGCAACCCAGCCGGAAGCGACGCCACGCTGCTCACCTCCCCCGGCCAGACCATGGGAACGGTGCCTTATATGTCGCCCGAGCAGGCCCGTGGCGAGCCTCTCGATGTTCGCTCCGACCTTTTCAGCTTCGGCTCGGTCTTCTACGAAATGGCCGCGGGGCGCCCCGCCTTCCCCGCCACCAACGCCGCTGATTCCATCGCGGCGGTACTGAATACCCAGCCGCCCAAGCTGACTGGCGTTCGCCCCGGTCTGCCGCCCAAAATTGAAGAGGTCGCCGAGCGCTGCCTGGAGAAGGATCCTGACCTGCGCTACCAGTCTGCCGCCGACCTGCGCGGCGAACTCAAACGCCTCAAGCGCGAGTCGGGCTCGACCTCCATTGCGGCGGCACCCGCCGCGCGCCCCCGTCGGCGCTGGCCGCTCGCTGCTGCCGCGGTATGCGCCACCGTGGCTGTCGTTGCTGGTATTGCCTGGTTCGCCGCGCGCCCCTCGCCGCCGCCTCAGCTCGCGTTCCGCCAACTCACCTTCAGCGGCCATATCGTTGACGCCGTGCTCTCGCCTGACGGCAAGTTTCTCGCCCACGTCGACAATACCCCCCAGGGCACATCGTTGCACTTGCTATCGGTCGCAAGCGGCAGCGACGTCGAAATTATGCCTCCCGCCCCTGGCTGCTGCCAGTCCCCGTCATTTTCGCCCGACGGCGGCCAAGTCTATTTTCTCGATGCTCGCGTGCTCAAGGCAGTGCCGGTCCTGGGCGGCTCGGTGCGCACCGTGGCCGGCGAAACCACATGCAGCGGCGCTGCCTTCTCGCCGGACGGTTCGCAAATTGCCTATCTTGGCTCAACTTCGCCCGTCATCCACCTTTGGACGGCGCGCGCGGACGGCTCGCAACCTCGCGAGATCGCCCACTCCGCTCCCGGCTTCGGCTTTCCCTCGCAATGCTGGGTTAACACGCTGGACCAACCCACCCACTCCGCAGCCTGGTCCCCGGATGGACGCCGCATCGCCCTGGTCCGATCCGCCGTGTCGGGCGATTTTCAGATTGCAATGGTGGACGCGCAAACCGGCGCCATGCTTACCATCGGCCCCGGCTTTGATGATATTCCCACCACTGACCTCAATTGGCTGCCCGACGGCAGCGGACTCATCTTCACCGGCAAGTTGCATGAAAATGATCCGCTGCAAGTCTTCGAGATGTCCTATCCCGCCGGCCGCCTCACCCGCCTCACCAACGACCTCCAGGGCTACGCAGCGGTGAGCCTGGCCGGCAGCGGTGCCGCTGCCGGCGAGTTGGCCATGGTTCACGCTGCGCCGCAAGCCTCGATCTGGATTCAGGCCAAGCCGGGCGGCGAGTTCCGTCAACTGCCGGGTGGGGGCGCCGATCTCGACGGCGCCGCCGGATTGGCCTGGACGCCGCAGGGCGGCCTGGTCAGCATTCATCAACTCGGCACCAAATTGCAGCTCTGGAGCGAGGACGCCGACGGCGCGAACCCCCGCTTGCTCGCTGCCGATCTCCCCGCTGGCGCCTACGATCCAAAGGTGGCGCCCAACGGACAAATTGTGCTCGCCGACAATACCAATATTTCACGCTTCAACGCCGACGGCACCGGCGCCGTACTTCTCGTTACTGCAGCACCTGGCGCCCAGGAGGGCGGCCCCGCCCTGGCCCGCGGCGGAGCCCAGGTGACGTACATGGACGTCTCCAAGGCCGGCGACCAGACCATGTGGTCGGTGCCTCTCGCCGGCGGCCCTCCCCGCGAACTCTGGTCCGGTTTCATGTTCGCCTTCGGTGGTGCCGTATCGCCCGACGGCACCCGCATGTTCGGCATCATTCGTGGTCCTGGCGGCTCCCATGACCCGGTCGTACTCCATATAGACGCCAACCCGCCGCGCACCACCCCCGTGCCAGGATTCGATCGCACCTCCATGCACCCCAAATGGGAATGGACGGCGGACGGCAGCGCCATCGCTTACATTTACGGGGCCGGCTCCGCCGACAACGTTTGGAAGCAACCCGTGGCCGGTGGCACGCCTACCGCCTTGACCCATTTCAATGATTTGAAAATCGGCAGCTACGCGTTTGCCGCCGACGGTCGCCTCGCCGTCAGCCGGATCGCTCCCAACCAGGATGTCGTTCTCGCCACCGGCCTGCACGGCCACTAGTCCAAGGCGGTAGCCGCGCAGGGGCCGGTGCCAATGCCGCGCAGCGCTGGCATGGGGCTCAGGGGTCCCCATGCTAGCGCTGCGCGTAAGCGGGGCGCGCGGCGGTAGCCGCGCAGGGGCCCGTGCCAAAGCCGCGCAGCGCTGGCATGGGGCTCAGGGGTCCCCATGCTGGCGCTGCGCGTAAGCGGGGCGCGCGGCGGTAGCCGCGCAGGGGCCCGCGCCAATAAAACGCTACAATTGCTCAGGTACTAATTTGGCAGCATGATTCTCCCCGGCCACCGTCGTGTGCTTGCAATTGTTCTTGCCGGCGGACGCGGGGAACGCCTCCAGCCGCTGACCAAGTACCGCTCCAAACCTGCCGTGCCCTTCGGCGGACGCTATCGCATCATCGACTTTGTCCTCAGCAATTTGGTCAACAGCGGCATCACCGCAATTTACGTGATGACCCAGTACAAGGCGCAATCTCTGATCAGCCATATCCAGCGTGCCTGGTGGTTCGTCGGCGGCATTCAGGATTCGTTCGCCACCATTGTTCCGGCGCAGATGCAGTTGGGCAATCTCTGGTACCGCGGCACCGCCGATGCCATCTACCAGAATCTCAACCTGATCGAGCAGTACGGCGCCGATGCGGTCGCCGTATTCGGCGCCGATCACATCTACAAAATGAACATCCGGCAAATGGTCGATTTCCATTTCGACCACGATTCCGAAGCCACCGTCGCCTGCATGCCGGTGGACGCCGAGACCAGCGCCAGTTATGGCATTGCCGAGGCGGATGGCGGTGGACGCATCCAACGTTTCGTCGAAAAGCCGCAACCCGCCGACGCGCCGCGAATTTCAGGAAGCCCCGACATGGCGCTGGCCTCGATGGGCAATTACATCTTCGACACCGGCGTTCTCATGGACGCGCTGCTGGAAGACGCGAGCCGCCCCGGCCCCCATGACTTTGGCATGTCGATTCTCCCCGCGCTCGTGGGCTCGCGCCGCGTTTACGCCTACGATTTTTTTAGTAATCGCCTGCCGGTGCACCATGGCTACGGCCATGAGCGCCCCTACTGGCGCGACGTCGGCACCATCCCCGCCTACTTCGACGCCAACATGGACCTGCGCAGCGTCACGCCGGAATTAAACCTTTTTAACTGGTCGTGGCCGATCATGAGCGCCAACTTCAACCAGCCTCCGGCCAAGTTCGTCTTCGATGAGGATCAACGCCGGGGCGAGGCGCTGCAATCGCTCATCTCGGGCGGATGCATCATCGCCGGCGGGCGCGTGAAGGACTCTGTTTTCGGCCACAATGTCGTGGTCGACGAACGGGCGGAGGTGACCGAATGCATCGTCATGGACAACGTCGTGATTGGCCGCGGCGCACGCCTGCATCGCGCAATTGTGGATAAGAACGCCCACATCCCGCCCGGCATCACTGTGGGACTGGATCCGGAAAGCGACTTTGCGCGCGGCTTCCACCGCGACGAAAGCGGCATCACGGTCGTGCCCAAAGCGCCGGAAACTCCAGAGAGCAGGGTTCGCTACCGTTAGCGGACCTGTTAGGGCACCTTCAGCTCGAGCGGACGATCAAGGCGTACGGTGAGCTTGCTGCCCGGGTTCAGCTCCAGATGACGATGCCGCGCCAGCCAAATCCCGGCTGCCACCGCCGCCCCGACGCCGGCCCCGGCCACCGCGCCCTCGCCGCCGGCTAATAGGGCCCCGCCGATCATGCCTGATCCGGCTCCGATTTCGGCATGATGAATATCGGTTGTCATGACGCCGCGCGGCTCGCGCAGCACGCCTTCCTTATCAACTTTGCTTTCGCCGACCGGGTCGCCTTGTATCACCTCGGCACTCACCGTATAGCGCTGACCGTTGGGAGTGGAGAGCAAATCGGGCTGCAAGAGAAGCTCCGAATCCGACACCATCGGGCGTGCATCCCGCACTCGCAGCACGTGGCCTTCGAGAATGGATCCGCTGGGAATGACCTCGCGGCCCTGATAATAGACCGACTTCACCACGCGCGCCGCAAACCCATCGCCATACTTGTTGTCGCGTGTGCTGAGGTGGGTTTCGAGTTGCAGTTCGATTGGCGTCTGCGCGGGCACCAGATTGCTGTCGCCAACTGGAGCGTGCGCCGTCGCCGGCGCGGCAGCAGTGGTGGGCGCGGGAATGTCCTGACTTCGGGGTGCCGGCGCCGTTTGCGCCATAGCCCAACCTGTGGCGGCGATGATCGAGGCGACGACCCAAAAATGTTGTCGAGGTTTCATGAGCTACTCCTCAGCTTGAGCATAGCTCCGGACGTGCCCCGGCCGTCGCATCTTTTGCCACGTATGCAGTAAGTAAATAGCCTTAGACGGCTTCCCCGCCCCTCAATGGGATGGGTTATACGGGGGCCAGGGGTAGGCAAACGCCTGCTGTAATGCCTCGGGGTCGGCTTTACCCCCCGCCAGGCTGATGGCCTGCGCCAACACAGTGTCGCGTCCCGCCGCCATGTCGGCGGGAGTCGGGATGGCTATGATGTCGGGAGTTATACCGGCGCCCTCCAAACTCTTGCCATCGCTCATGACGATATTATTGACCGCGACCGCGTCGGCATAAATTGTGATCGTGTCAGCCCCGGTCGCGTGCGGAAAAATCTGCGATTCCATCACTGCCCCGGCGCTCGTGTCGCCCATCACCGTTCCCAGATGCTCGAGCTGCACGGTACGGGCAAACAGCTCCGAAGCCGACGCCGACCCGCCGTCCACCAGCACAAACAACTTGCCGCGGTAGCCCTTGCCGTCGGGCGAAACCGTCAGCTCGTGAGTGCTCCTACGGCCTACAATATCGCCAATCTTCGTTTTCTTTTGCACGAACAGGTGGAGCAGCTCTTTCAACGTGTCCACCGATCCGCCGCCGTTACCACGCAAATCCAACACGATGGCCGGACTGCCGTGCGCCTTGTCATACATGGCGTCTATCACGGTCGGATCGACGTTGAACGACATCAGGCGCCAGGCGAAGACCTCGGGCGTCTTGTAATAGCGCTGCCGATAGAGCTGATCCATTTCATCGCCTTCGAGCATCGCCTGGTTGTAGAGCTCCGGGCCGACGACTGTAAGGCGCGAATGTTCGACGTATTTGGTCATGACCGTGACCTCGCGCGTCGCACCGGCGGGATCAACCAGCGACAGACGCAACTGCGGTTGCGGCTGCAGCAGGTTAATGGAATAGCTCAGGTCCGAATAGTCCTTGCGGTCAATCGTGTAGCCATCCAGGCGCACCACCTCATCGCCGGCATGCACTTTGTTTGCCGCGTCGCTGCCGGGCCGCACCTCGGTAATAAAGCAATGGTCGCCAATCATGCCCAGGCGAAATCCATAAAAGAAGCTATAGGAACGCGGCGGCGGCAGGAAATACGTGTGGCTATCCTTGAGCCCGGAAACAAAGGCCGCGATCACCCGGAACGAACTGCCCAGCGTGGGCGTTGTGTCCAACTCCTCGTCATATTTCTTATACCGCGTGGCCAGATCCACGCCGTGAAAGCTGGCGTCGTAGTAACGTTTGTTGACGTCCTCATACACCGCCGCCAGCATCGTGTGGGCGCGCGCCCGGTCGTCGCGCGAGATCGCTTGCGTTGGCGTCGCCGCCTGTTGCGCCGTGCCCAGTAACACCCCACCGCCCAGGGTCGCCATCAGCAGCATTAGCCCGCGTCCCTTACTCATCGAATACGTGGTGCGCATCCAAATCCTTATATTGGCCATAAATGGCGAGCGATTTCAGCTCGGATGCCACTTCGGCCAGTGTGAGTTGCCTGCTTCGTGTCGGCATGTCTGCGAACGCGTAGGCAGTGACCCCGACCACAGCCACGCCCAGATTCAGATCCCGTTCATTGACCTTGTCAAAGGTATCGCCGGGCTGGTGGTGAATGCGCAGGTAACTCGTCATCGGCGCTTTGAGCATGAATGTCGGCACGCCTCGGACTAGAAACGGAGCGTCGTCGGCGCTGAAGGCAAAACGGCCCTCGTGACTGCGTTCGCCCGCGCCCAGTCCGTCGAGCAGCGGAGAGATCGTCGCCAGCGCCTGATCGTCATCGGCGCGGCCCAGCGTATACCAGCCATCCGGCGGTACTGCGCCGTTGTCGGTGATGAACACGCCGGCGCAGTGGGCAAGTTCAGCGGCATGCCGTCGCGCGTACTGGGCCGAGCCCAGCATGCCTTCCTCCTCGCCGCCAAAGAGAACGAAACGAAGGCTCCGGCGCGGCTTGAGCCCCAGCTCCCGCACCGCGCGCGCGATCGCAACCACGGCCGCCACGCCGGTGCCATCGTCTTGCGCCCCGGTGCCGGGCTGCCAGGAATCGAGGTGGGCGCCGATCAGAACGAAATCGCCGGTGCCGTCGCGGCCCGGTATTTCAGCGACGACATTATCAACAGCGACATTGCGCCGTATGCGGTTTTGAAAGCTGAACTCGACCTCGACCGGCCCGGCGCGCAGCAGGCGCTGGATGAGCAGGGTGTCTTCCAAACCCAGATTGCCGGCAGGTATATTGGCCACGGTGCCCGTCAGACCGCCGTCACCAAACATGTTGGCGGCATCGTTGCTCGCGCCCACACCGAAAATAATGCCGCGAGCGCCCTCCTCGCCCACCATCCGCAGCCCGTCGTAGAGCGTGCCCTCGCCCTGGGCGAAGCCGGGCGCGAGCGATGCCTCGTCCACCAGTACAATTGTGTTGGCGATCCGGGCGGCCGCCGCCCGCACCGCCTCCGGACGAACGTCGTTCAAGTAAAAGACCTGGCCCCGCACCCCGGCCGGGCCCGTCGACGGGCTCCAGCCTTCACTGATGAGGTGGAGGGTTTGCTCGCGCGGGGCGATCATGTGCGCCGTCGCTGGGCCTGCGGGCTCCCAGGTGGTGGGAATGTTCCATGGCTCTCGTGCGATGCTGCTTAACCCCAGCGCCGTGAACTGAGCCACCGCCCAATCGGCGGCGCGCCCATAGTTTGTCGATCCGGTCAGCCGCGGACCGATGCCGTCCGCCAATTGCCGGTCGTATTCATAGGCGTTGCCGCTGAGTAACAAGGCGCCCCCCAGGCGCGACAGGTCCGCCGTCTGGGCCCAGAGGCACGAGAAGACGACGAGAACCAAAGCAAGGGCAGGGAAGCGCCTCACCGCAGTACCTGCAATAGGCGCTCGATATCGTCCATATCGTTATAAACGGAGGGCGAAACCCGAATTGAATTCTGTCCGATGGTAATCGTGACGCCGGCCTGTTTCAACTTGGCGCTGAAGCGCGCCTCGGCGTCGGGATGGGAGAAGGCTACGGTCGGGCCGCGCGATTCAGGCGGCGTCATAGAGGTAAAGCCGCGCTTGGGCAACTCCCGCTGCAGGGCGTCTAACAAGGGCTGGCGGTGGCGCTGGATCGTCTCCACGCCCAAATCGCGAACGTAGCCGATGGATGCCGCCGCGATGGCCAGCGCGCCCCAGGCCGGCGTGCTCACTTCAAAATGACTGATGGTGCTCGTTCCCAGCTTCTCGCCCGGGCCGAACTGCCGCCACCCGAATTCGACTCTCTGGAGCGTACTCAGCCGGTCGGGGCGGACGTAAAGAAAGGCGGTCCCGAAATCACCCATCAGCCACTTGTAAGTTCCGCAGCAGCAGAAGTCGACTCCGCTCGCCTTCACATCAATGGGAACCGCGCCCGCGGCCTGGATAATGTCGGCATACACCAGGGCGCCCTTGGCGTGAGCCAGCGCGCACAGCGCTTTGAGGTCGTGCTCGAATCCAGTGGCGCTCGACACCAGCGATACCGCCACCAGGCGCGTGTTCGCGGCAATCAAACGATCCATATCGGCCAACTCGATGCGGTTATGGCGGACCGGTGCCACCGCCACCGGAACGCCGCGCAATTGATGCATCGCGGCGTACATGGCGAGCGACGCGTCATAGTGCAATGCGTCGGTGACAACCCCGGCTTGCGGGCCGAGCCCGACGGCGGCGCCAACCAGATTTTCACCCTCCATGGTGCTGGGCACGACAGCGATCTCGCTGGGATTGGCGTTGATCAGGGGGGCAAACATCCGTACTGCGGCGTTTCTCGGATTGTCGCCAGGCCAAGCGCGGCTGGCGTCATGCAAACGGCTGGCCAGATGAGCCTCACCCGCCGCCGATGCATGCCGCCCCATGGGGTGGGTATAGGCGGCATTCAGGTACACACCGGTAAATGGAAACAAATCCTTATCGGGCAGCGCTGCGCCCCGCCGTAACTGGCGCGTCGCCGCCGCATAGAGCGGCCAACTGCACAGGTCCTTCATGGCCTCGCGGCGTGTATAGCCCACTTTTGGCACCTCAGGGCTGAAATTATACCGACACGCTGTCTTAATCTGCTACATTAGGTGGCAAGCCACTTCTAAACTGCTGTCCACGGCGGCGTGGTGCATTACCACTTCCGCTTACTGTTCTCTTTTTCCAAAGATCGGGCAGATGTGAATATAGAAGAACTGCTGGCGGAAAACGCCGCATTGCGGGCGGAAATCGAAGGATTACGGCAACGGAACGAACCTGAACTTCTTCAGGCGCGGCTGGCAGCCATTGTGGAGTCTACCGACGACGCGGTCGTCAGCAAGAACCTCGATGGGATCATCCGGACCTGGAACGTCGGGGCGGAACGGATCTTCGGTTGGAAAGCCGAGGAAGTCGTGGGCCGGCCGATTAACGTCATCATTCCGCCTGATCACCAGGACGAGGAGCCGCAAATTCTGGCGCGCCTGCGCCGCGGCGAACGGATTGATCACTTCGAGACGGTGCGCATCACCAAGGAAGGCCGCCTGGTCGATGTCTCAGTCACGATTTCACCTGTGCGCAATGCCGCGGGCGAGTTGGTCGCAGCTTCGAAGATTGCTCGCGACGTGACGCAGCAAAAGCAGATTCTCCGCGAACTGAAGGCCGCCAAGGATGAGGCGGAAAGCGCCAACCACGCCAAAGATCACTTCCTGATGCGCCTCTCGCACGAGTTGCGAACGCCGTTAACTCCCGTTCTCGCCGAGTTAAGTTACCTCGAAGCCTCGGGAACGCTTCCGGGCTCGCTGGCCCCGCGCCTGGCGATGGTGCGCCGCAACGTGGAGACGGAGGCGCGGCTGGTGGATGATTTGCTTGATATTTCCCGCATTGCCAATGGCAAACTGCAATTGCATTATGAGGTGGTGGACCTGCACCAAGCCGTGCGCAGCTCCATGACCATGATTCATGCCGGCATGGAGGCGCAGGAACAGGAATTGGTACTGGGATTGCGCGCGGCACAGCACAAGACGTGGGGAGACCCTGGTCGTGTGCAGCAGATTTTGCTGAACCTGTTGTCGAACGCGGTCAAGTTTACGCCGCGAGGCGGCCAGATTACTGTGCGTTCGTCCAACGATGCGGAGGGCAAGACGATCCGGATCGAGATCAGCGACAACGGTGTCGGGATCGCTCCGGAGGCGCTACCCCGTCTGTTCCAATCCTTCGAACAAGCCGGCCGCGGCGGTCAGTACGGTGGCCTGGGCTTGGGATTGGCCATATCCAGCACGCTGGCCGAAATCCATAATGGAAAAATTCGGGCTTCCAGTCCCGGCATCGACCAGGGCGCGACGTTTACCCTGGAACTGCCGGCCACGACGGAGCCGGAACAAGCGCGGCGAAAAGGGAAAAACGAAGCCCAAGCGAGCGTCACCGGCACGCGGGTGCTCCTGGTTGAAGATCACATTGATACGCGCGACGTGATGGCGCGCCTTCTGCAAGGGCTTGGTTGTTCGGTGCAGGTGGCGGGTAGCGTGCGTGAGGCAATCGCTTTGGGCGCCAGCGGCAATTTCGACGTGCTGCTGTGCGATTTGGGCCTGCCCGATGGTAGCGGCTTGGACGTGATGCGTCAATTGCGCGCCACCACCCGGATCCGTGGCATGGCGCTAAGCGGATTCGGGCAGGAAAACGACGTTGAACGCAGCTTGGCCGCCGGGTTTGAGAAGCACATTACCAAGCCAATTAATTTCATAGCTCTTCAGGAAGCGGTGCTATCGTTGGCAGGTTAGGAGACTCTAACCATGAAGCTGAACATTGGCACGCTGGCCCTCGCATTCGTTGCCGCCCTGATCGTAATCCGCTATTCCGCGGGCCAGCCGTGGACGGCTTGGCATATTGCCGGGCTCGCCATTGCGTTGCCGGCTTTTGTTCTGTTTATAATGGCGCGCCTTCAGCTAGGCGCGGCTTTTAGCATTCAAGCGAAGGCGAGCACGCTGGTGACAACGGGCATCTACGGGCGCATCCGCAATCCAATTTACGTTTTTGGCGGGCTCATGATTGCCGGCGGGATCATTTGGGCGCAACGCCCATGGTTGCTGCTCGTTTTCGTGGTTCTCATCCCGATGCAGGTGCTGCGAACGCGCAAAGAAGAGCAGGTGCTCGAGGCCAAGTTCGGCGCCACCTATCTGGCCTACAAACAAAAAACCTGGTTCTGAACGCTAGCGTGCCGGCGCCTGGTAGGCAGTGCCGCCGTCCGACCACTTGCCGACCACCACCATCAGGATAGTGGCCCGCTCTTCCGGGTCGGGCGAGGAAATGACCGGCGAGCCGGGGAGGTCGGCGCCCCACGACTTGGCGGCATCTCCGGAAACGAAGAACATGAGATGCGGATGCCAGTTGCTGGCGGCGCCATCGTTAAGGTGCTGGCGCCGGGAAAGCATGTAACACATCGCCCCGGGCTCCAGCGTCGGCAGTTGCTTGTTGTCGAGTGCCATGCCGGTTTGCCGTGCGATATCCGCCTTCGACTTTCCGGCCAGTGCCAATTTGGTTTTCATTAGATAAATGGGCGCGAAGCTGCGGGCGGAGGCGGGATTGAAACAAATCGGCCCCCGGGTTTTTGGGTCCCAGAAATTCGGGTCGCTGGTCGCGGCGCCCCAGGAACGCTCAACCAGACACAGAAAACCATTGCTGCCCTTGGCCACCGCGGCATAACCGTCATGGCGCAGCACCATGACTTCCGCCTTAGAAGAAATGGAAGCGGGCGCGGCGCTACGGGCGAGCGCGACTTCATCGGCTTCGTTGGGGATTAAATATTGCGCCAGCGGCGCCATGGTCGGGTAGGCGGCTGTGGGCGTTTGCGCCTTCACGCGCGCCGGTGTTGTATATAAAAGCGCCGTGAGCGCCGCTACCAACACCAATATTGTTCTTCGCATATCGAAATCTCCATGCGGGCAGACTCCACTCACCGACACTATATCGCATCGGGTAGCTTCAGCCTCACTTCTATAATTAGTCCATGAAGATTCGCGATTCCGTAACTGTGATTACCGGCGCCTCAAGGGGTATAGGTTTGGCCATTGCGGAGCGCCTGGGCACTGAGGGCGCCAAGCTAATCCTTGCGGCCCGCTCCGGCCGCGCGTTGAGTGAAGCGGCGGCGCGTATCCCGGACGCCATGGCGGTGCCGGCGGATATAACCAGCAGCGACGGTATTCAGAAGCTTGTAGACGCCACCATGAAGCGCCACGGGCGGATCGACCTGTGGATCAATAATGCCGGCCAGGGGTTGCGGGCGCCGGTGGGCGAGATCAAATTGGCCGATTACCGCGCCATCATGGAGCTCAACGTCTTCGCCGCGCTCGATGCCATGCAAGCCGTGATCCCGATTATGAAGCGGCGGCATAAGGGCATGATCCTCAACATCGGCTCGATGGTGTCGAAGAACTACTATCCGGGGCTGGCGGCCTATGCCTCCACCAAGTACGCCCTCAACGCCTTAACCCTGACCGCGCGCGAGGAACTGAAAACCGAAGGTATCGTGGTGAGCGTATTTCATCCGAGAATGACGGCCACCGAGTTTGGCGCGAACGCGCTGGGCACGCCCTACTCCTCCGCCGCCGGGCGCCCGGGCATGCAGGTCGATTCGGCCGAAACCGTCGCCATGAAGGTCGCCGAGCAAATCGTTTCCGAAGCCGCCGAGGCGAATATGTAAAGCGGACATGCGTCTTTTTCGGCGGCTGGATCGTAATGCCGATAGCATGGAATTGGTTCTCACCATGATGATATCGGCGGCGGATGATTCCAGGGCCCTGGCGCGCGGCCTCCGGGCCCGCAACCCGCGCCTGCTGGACGAACTGATCGAGAAATATCAGTATCGGCTGCTGCGTTATCTGATCACGTTGACCGGCAATCATGCCACGGCTGAAGACTTATTCCAGGAAACTTGGCTGCGCGTGCTGGAGCGGGGCCACCAATTCGACCCGCGCTTTCGTTTCGAGCCCTGGCTCTTTGCGGTGGCGCGCAATCTGTTTTTGGACCGCGTCCGCCGGCGGCCAGAGCTGTCGCTCACCGCCGCCGAGGACGATGAAGAAATGCCGCGCGACCTACCCGATGGCCACGCTCGCTCACCGTTTGAGGAGGCGCTGAGGAGCGAACGTCAGCGCGCGTTGGACGGCGCGATGGCAACCCTTGCTCCCATTTACCGCGAGGTGTTGGCGCTACGCTTTCAAGAGGATTTGAGCTTGGAGGAAATCGCCCGCGTGAGCAATGTGCCGGTTTCTACGGTGAAATCGCGCCTGTACCGCGGTCTCACTCACATGCACGCGGAGCTCGGGCGGGCGGGAGTGGCGCCATGAACTGCACCGAATTCCGCAACCTGCTCATGAGTGCCGAGCCCACGAACCCGCTCGCCGCCGCCGAGCATCTCGCCCGCTGTGCTGATTGTCAGCAGACACAAGAGAGATGGACCGAAGCCATCCGCCGCGTCCGCGAGTACCGCGTGTCGCCAAGCCCAGGCCTCGCCCAACGCACCCGGCAACTGGTGCGCCAGCGCGCCGCCACGCTGCGGCAGCGCCGGAACGCGCTGAGATTGCTGGCCGGCGTCAGCAGCGTCAGTTTGCTATGGATGCTTGTCTCGTTCCGGTTGAGTTGGGATTTCGCCGGATTCTTGACTGCGTTGCACGTCACGACTTCGCGCAGCGCGGCTTTTGTTGGATTGAACGCGATTCCGGTCGCTCTGGTCGTGCTAGTGGCCTGGACGTTAGGCATGTGGCCATCCGCCACGATCGGCGGCAATGAAGAGGACTTTTATGGATAACACCCTGGCGGCGCCGAAACCAAAACTCGCCCCCGCTGCTTTACGCGTAGGACTTCCTGCATTTATCGGCTTGGGCGGCTACGCGGTTTGGATGGCCTTCCAACGCCACGACCCGCAGTTTCTCCTGGGCCTACTGCCCGCGCTTGAGTATCTGGCGGCTTGCGTCGCGCTCGGCATTCGGGTTTTGCCGCGATGGTCGACGCTTACCGCTGGATTGTTCCTGTTGGGCGGTGCGACGGCCTTTACGTTTGTGGGTTTGGCGTTTACCTATGGCTGGTTTGCGCCGCTCATGCTGCCGCAGGACTTTATGGTGGCCACGCTCGTCGGCATGATGTGCGCCGCGGGCCTCGCGGCCCAGTTTCTCGGCGGCGGCTGGGTGTATTACGACGCCGAGTTGCGGGGCCTGAACGCGGGCTTGTGGGCGACAGTGACGATTGTCATTTGCCCCTATGAGTTGGGTTTCATCTTGTATTTGCTGGCCATCGTGGTGCGCGATCATCGGCGCGTGCCCTGCGGACAGTGCGGCACCCATGTGGCGCCCACGCTTGCCTACTGCACGCGCTGCGGCGCCCAGGTGCGGGCGGTCTGCGCCGCGTGCGGCGCCCGCAGCCTGGCTGGCGCGAGCTACTGCGGTGGCTGTGGCCGCGCGCTGGCGCCGGCGGCCAGCGCGTGAGCCCTGCGCGGTCTAGAAGTGAAGGTGGCTGACGATTTCGGGCTGGAATTCCGTGGCCAGGTTGGCGACCACGTTAAACATCACGCCAAAGCCAAAACGCTCGACGATCTTGCCGGTGGTGCGCTCGGTGGCGGGTTGCCAGATATTGGATATAACGGCGCCGGTCATGGTAGCGGGCAGTGCTTCGAAGTTGAACTCCATGTGGGAGTGGTCGTCGCTGCGGGTTTGAATTTGATGCATCAGCGCATGTGTGATGCGGCTGCCGACGGATGAGCCAGGACCGAGGGGTTCATAGCGCTCCTCCTGGTGAAAAACAGTTGGAAAAGCAAAATCGGTCAGGAATTTGCTGTCGATTTTATCTTCGAACCGGGTCCGGTAGACGTCTTGATATCCGCGCCAGCCGGAAGGGTAGCCGCGGTGGGTGGTGGCTTCCATGGCCCAGACGGTCGAGGCCAAAGGCAGGGCAAACGTTCCGGGCGCAACCATCGAGGCCGCAAAGCGCTCGAAATGTTGACCCGGCGTCAGCGCCACGTCGGGCGAATTGATGCCGAGAAACATGACTCCGGCCATGGCCGAAGGAGCCTTTGCCGGCTGCGCATTCGCAGCCGGGCTTGCCGTAGCCTGCGAATTCGTAGACGGGGTAGGGGAGGCGGCGGGTGTTTGGGCCATCGCAGTGATTCCCAGAGCCGCGCCGAGAACAGTGACCATGAAAGTTGATTGCACAGTTTTGCTCCGTTGACTTATATCAACAGTAGGTAAGATTGCAATCGAAGGGCCGAAGGCTGGCGCGGACATGGTAACCGTGAGAAAATTGGCTGGTCCGCTTCTTGCTGCGCAAGGTGGTTGCGCTCATCCGTGGGACGGTAGCTCAATGGTAGAGCATTGCCCTTTTAAGGCAAGGGTTCTGGGTTCGAGTCCCAGCCGTCTCACCAAAAACACTCAGTGCCCGGCCAGCCCCGTGGCCACCACAGCATCACTGTTGGGCGAACCTCGGCTGATCGCCATGCGGCCGTCGCGCGCAATCGCAAAGTTGGCGATGCGCAGATCGTCGAAGTGAGTGAGCGCGTAGGGGGCGCCGCCGGCGATTGGATAGGCCCACAAATTGTCGGTCGTCCCCTGGTTCTTCACATACACGATGCCTCGCCCGTCGGCGGTCCATCCGTAGGGAGGCGGCATGGTTTTGAAATCGAGGCCGATCGGGGTGACGGTGGCGCCGGCGCCTTGCAAGTGAAAGATCGCTGGCACGTGACTGGTCGGAACGGCGCCGCGCACGATCGCAAAAATTTGCGTTCCGTCGGGCGAAGCGGGATTGCCATCGACGTACACGAACTGAGATGAAATTTGATGGGCAGCCCCGCCGTGCAGCGGCATCGCCCACAGGGTTTGGTTGTTCTTGGCATCGGCGTAAAGATAGGCGATCTGCCCACCCGCGACTACCGCTGGAAACAATACTTGTGCGCCCGGACCGGGTTGGAACAGGGGCGCGATTCCCGTACCGTCGGCAGGAACCACGAAGATTTCATTACTTCCGTTGGCGCCATTCAAAAGGATCGAGCCGTCGGGGGCGGTGCCGTAAAGGGCCAGAAAGCCGGAGGGCAATCCGCTCGCGGTAAGGACATGTGCCGAGCTGCCGTCGTAGTTCTCGGCCCAGAGCTGGGGGGCGCCCCCCAAACTGCGCAGGCTTACCAGTGAGCTTTGCGGGGTCCAAGCCAATCCGTTCACGCCGTCGAGTGTGGCGCCGCCGCCCGGCAACTGCCTAAAAGCGCCGGCGGGCGCAGCTTGTGTCCAGACGGAGTACTGGGGCGCGGCATGAACCAGCGCCAATTGACCGTGCTGGGACATGCTGGCGCTACTATATCCCTGCAAGTCGGTCGTGAGTTGGGTGATTTTTCCACCGGGATAAGACACCTCCCAAACCTGGCTGGCCGCGCCGGCGGGAATGGAGTGAGTGAAGATGATTCCGCTGCCATCGGGCAGCCAGCTGAGATCATCGTCCTGGCCCGAACCGGGGACATTCAGGTCGACCGCCCGGCCGTCCTGGGCGCTAACAACTTCCACCGCTTCAGTCTGGCCCTGGCCTGCAAGGATTACTGCGATTTCGGTTCCGTCAGGCGACCAGCTCGGCGAGTGGGTCGGCTGGCCGGGGTTTCCCCAACATTGCGACAGATACCCGGAGCCATTCGCGGCGGTATGCACTGTGTGAGCTTGCGAACCATCGGAGTGGGCCAGCACCAAGTCAATGATTGCGCCACGATCAACTACATACGCCATGTGGCTGCCATCCGGCGAAAAACCGGCGCCAGAGCAGGCGGATACCACAATCGTCCGGGCAGTGCCACCCAAGAGCGGAATCGCCATGAGTCTGCGATTTTCCAGGAAATAAATTTGACTTCCGTCTGGTGAAAATGACGGGGATTGGCAGCAGCCCTCGGCGGGAGGCATGATCTGCGCATCGCTGCCGCCCGTACCGCCGTTGCCGATCGAGAGCAAATGCAATGAGGTGCCGGCGGTGCCCGTGTCCACGTGGGCCAGGAATTTGCCGTCGGGAGAGATGACGGCGTCCACGACGTTGCCGTTGAAAGTGAGCTGGCGGTATTGAAGCTGCGGGGTGGCCGCGACGGAGTGCGACCTCGCATTCCACCACGCCACCCCCACTGCCAGGGCCACCAGGATCGCCGAGGTGGCCGCGATCAGGCCATAGCGGCGGTGGGGCGGCGCCATGGCCGGCAGCGCGGCGACGGAGCCGCTCTCACGCTTGAGCCGCTTGAGCTCGCTGCGCAGGTCGGCGGCGGATTGGTAGCGCAGATCGGGGTCTTTTTCGAGGCACCGGCTGGTGACTTCCTCAAGTCTTGGCGGGAGGTCGGGGCGCAACTGGGTGGCGCGCGGCGGCTGCTCCTTGAGGATGGCGGCCATGCACTCGGCCGGCGTGCGGGAGGTGAAGGCGGCGCGGCCGGTCGCCATTTCGTAGAGCACCGAACCCAAACTGAACAAATCGCTGCGGGCGTCGAGCGTTTCGCCGCGTGCTTGCTCCGGCGACATGTAGGGGATGGTGCCCATGGTCACACCCGGCGAGGTAAGCGGCTGGCTCATGGTTCGCGCATCGGCGGACAGAGCTGGTTCTGTTTCGAGCCGCGCCAGGCCGAAATCAAGTACCTTCACGTGCCCGCCGGGGCTGATCCAAATGTTGTCGGGCTTGAGGTCGCGGTGGATGACGCCCTTGCGGTGTGCGGCGTCGAGTGCGTCCGCGACCTGGGCCGACCAGTCGAGCCACTGTTCGGTCGCGACCGGGCCGCGCTTCAGACGGGCGCGCAGGGTTTCGCCCTCGAGCAGTTCGAGTACCAGGTAGGGGCGTCCCTCGTCGCTTCCCACTTCGTACAAGGTGCAGATGTGTGGATGATTGAGAGCGGCGATGGCGAGCGCCTCGCGTTCGAAGCGGTCGCGCGCGGGGCCGAGCGCGGTGTCGGGCAGGAATTTGAGCGCGACCAATCGGTTCAGGCGCTGGTCACGCGCTTTAAACACCTCGCCCATGCCGCCCGAGCCGAGCGGCTCGAGTACCTCAAATCGTCCCACTTGGCGCAATTGTGCCATCCCGCATTCTATCGTATGCGCCGCCTGGAACGGCGCGCGCTACTCGGCGGCCAAAGTCTCGGCGGGCGAAATGGCGGAGCCACGCAGGGCGGGGAAGTAGGCAGCCGCCGCCACGGCGGCGGCCAACAGAGCTACGGTCGCAAGCAGGGTGGGCGCGTCCAGCGGCTTGACGCCGTATAAAAGCGAACGCAAGCTGAGGGTTAACGGAATCGCCAGCAACCCGCCGGCGCACGCGCCCAGCAGCGCCACGCGCAGTGCCTGCCGCACAAACAAACCTTGTACCGCGCGCGGCCGCGAGCCGAGTGCGAGGCGGATGCCGATCTCCCGGCGCCGCCGCGCCACATCATAGGCGATGACGCCGTATATGCCGACGATGCCCAGCAGCAGCGCCATGCCCCCGGCGAGCAGCAGCATCACCATGGCAAACGAGGAAACGGCGAGGGTTCGCGCCGCCAGATCCTCCATGGTCCGAGGTTTAGCCAACGGCGCATTGGCGTCCACCGCGTGCACCGCCTGGGTCAAATCGCGCATGAGGCTGCTTGATCCCGCTCGATCGGAGCGTACCGTGTAGAACGCATAGCTCAGGTTCTGGGTGCCGTTCGCGGGCTCGGGCGGCCAGTATACGGTCGGCGTCGCCGGCTTGCGCGGGCCGTCGAAGCGTACGTCACCAGCCACGCCCACAATGTCAAACCACGGCTGGCGCGGAAACTCCCGCAGCCGCTGCCCCAGTGCGGCTTGCGCGCTGCCCCACAGGTCGCGCGCCAGCGCCTGCGAGATTACGACCACCGGGCGATTCTGTTGAATATCGGCCCATGACATATCGCGGCCCGCCAGCATAGGAATTCCCATGGCGGCGAAAAAGTTGGGTGCGGCGTGAATATACAAGCGCATCGGCAGCGAACCGGTTGGTTGCAGGGTGCCGTGCTCGGTGTAGATCTCATCCCAATCGTGGCCTTCGCCAAGCATGGGGACGTCGCCCGCGAAGGAAACCGCGCGCACGCCGGGGACGGCGGCAATGCGATCGGCGATGGCGTGTTCGGTGGCCAGCAGTTTCTTGTCGTCGGTTCCGGCGGAGCGGTTGAGCATGGCAAAGGTCTGCAGCGTGGCCGGCGACTGGTACCCCAACTTCACCGACTGCAGCGCGGAGAACGAGCGCAGTAGGAGGCCGGCGCTGAACAGCAGCACCAGCGCCAGTGCCACCTGTGCGGCAATGAGCAGGTCGCGGCGGCGACGCTGCCGCTGGCTGGCGGTTCCGGTGCGCTCGGCCGTGGCGGAAGCCAGCGAGGCGGGCGTGCGCGCCAACCGCAGTGCGGGCGCCAGCCCGCACGCCAGCGCGCATAGCATTGCGAGGATGGCGCAAACCAGCGCCGAGCGGCCATCGAGCGAGGTCTCGCCCAGCCGCGCCATGCTAGCCGGCACCAACGCGGCCAGCAGGCGCAGCACGCCGTAGGCAACGCCCAGCCCGGCGGCTCCGCCGGCCGCCGCGAGCCAGGCGCTCTCCACCAGCACCGAGCGCACGATCCTTCCACGGCCCGAACCCAGCGCCGCGCGCACCGCCAGCTCACGCCGGCGCGATTCGGCGCGTGCCAGAAACAGGTTCATCACATTGACACACGCCATCAGCAGCACCAGGGCGATGGTTCCAAGCACGGCCCAGAGCGCCGGCGCCATGCCGCCGACCACCTCGTCCTGGAGTGGCTCGAAGGCGGGCGTAATGCGCCAACGCAGATAGAAGTGGGGATCTGAGCCGGCGCCGTTGGTCCAGCTATCCATCCAGAGCCCGACCATTCGCCCCATGTCCTGGTCGGCGGCCGCCACGCTGACGCCTGGCTTCAGCCTCCCAATGCCGTAGTACTCGAATCCGGCCAGAATCAATTTGCCGCGGTCAATCGCGACCGGCACGAGCACGTCGAAGTCCGCCGATACCAGCCGAAAACCGGCCGGCATGACGCCGGCAATCGGCCGCGCGACGTTATCGAGGAGAATCTTGCGGCCCACAATGTCGCTGGCCCCGCCGTAGCGCTGCCGCCAGTATCCATAGCTCAACATGACCGCGCCGGGCGTGTGCGGAATCTGGTCGCTCGCATTCAGCCAGCGGCCAAGCAGCGGCGGAACAGCCAATGCTTGCAGCACGCCGTCGCTCACCAGCACCGTGCGAACCTGCTCCGGCTGCCCATCGCCCGTCACCACCGACGAGTCGGGCACCCATATGCCCATGGAGCTGAAACTGGTCGAGTGCTCGCTGGCAGTGACGAACAGGGAAGCGGAAAAGGGCAGGGAGCCCGATACCGCCGACATGTCGTTGCCGGGCGCGGTCAGTCGCAGCGACACCAACTGCCGCGGTTGGGGGAAATGCAGCGGATCGAGCAGCACCGATTGCACCACGCTGTAGATGGCTGTGGTGGCGCCGATGCCGAGCGCGAGGGTGGCGATCGCGGTCAGCGTGAAGGCGGGCGCGCGGCGCAAGCTGCGCGCGGCATGCCAGGCGTCCCGCGACCACTCCTCAACGGCGGCAAAGCCGCGCGCGCCGCGGTGGCGCTCGCGGACCTGCTCCACTCCGCCCAATTGAATCGCCGCCTGGCGCCGCGCCGCGGCGGGAGCCATGCCGCGCTGGACCAAATCCTCGGCGATTAAATCAAGATGGGCCTGAATCTCGCGGGCCGCGTCGCGCTCGTTTTTCGAACGATGCCAGAACATCTCCCGCCAGCGCATCCAAAATCTACGCATGGCTTCAGGCCTCCTCTCCCAGCAATCGTTCCATGATGCCCGCCAGTTGGCGCCAGCGCCGCGCCTCCGCCGCCAGGCGCTTGGCCCCGGCGCGGGTGAGAGAGTAGTAGCGGGCCTCGTGGTTCGACTCGCTCCGCCCCCAG
>DATNFK010000024.1:0-16750 GCA_035606395.1 Terriglobales bacterium
GCGGCTCGGGCGTGGGCGGAGGCAGCGGCGGATTCGGGGGCGGGGGCGGCAGCGATTTTGAGAGCGGCGGCAATGGCGGCTTCGGCGCCGGCGGCGGCGCGGGCGCGAACACTCCGGGCAGCGGCGGTCTTGGAGCCGGCAATGGCAGCACCTCGGGCGGGGGCGGCGGCGGCGCCGGCATGGGGGGCGTCATTTTCAATCAGGTTGGCCACCTGCGATTGGGCAGCGACAGTTTGAGCGGCAACGCCGCGGTGGGCGGCGCAGGTTCGAGCGGCGGCGGGAACGCGGACGGACTGGGCGGCGGATTTTTCAACCTGGACGGCCAAGCGGAGATTTTCAACACGCCGGTTTCCACACAGCATTTCGGCAGCGCCACCGCCGGCCAGGATTTTTATAATTTTTCAGACGGCGCCGAATTGCCGGCCGCCGGCCAGGCGGCATCGGCCAGCGTCGCCGGAGATAACGTAAATCCAACGAGCTACGCACAGACGACCACCTTGTTCAACGGCAGCTCGACCACCTCAACGGCTTTCACTTCGATTGTCAGCCTGCTGGATCTGGGATCGGGCTTCAACGGGGTCGCGGACCAGTTAAATGCCGGGAACGCAGCCCTCAACTGCACCACCTGCACGACGAGTTTTGTGGTGGCCGAAGACAATTTCATTGCGCATGGAACGCCGCTGGTGATCAATTCGATGCAGTGGATCGGCTCGCCAGCGTTTAGCGTGGCGAGCACCCACGTGCTGGCGCAGAGTGGCAGCACGCTCGTCAACGTCCAATTCACGCCGACGGCGGAGGGCCCGGCCTCGGCCATCCTGGTGATCAACGACAACGCGCCGGACAGTCCGCACCTCGTTTACGTCAGCGGCACGGGCGGATTCCCCGCCGCCAGCTTCAATCCCAACGGCGACACGCTGTCGGCGCAGTTGAATCAGACCTCCACGGGGCAGGTTACGATCACCAACAGTTCGAGCACCGATTCGCTCAGTATCCAGGCGGTCAGCCTGTCCAGCACCAGTGGCTTCCTCAGCCAAACGAACAATTGCACCACGGCGGTAATCGCCCCGGGCGGCCGTTGCACCGTCACTCTCAAGTTCACACCCAGCAGCTTCCCCGGCGACAGCGGCACGCTCCAATTGACCGATAACGAACAGAATGGCGGTTCGAGCATCGCCATCACCGGGCAGACGCAGAACGCCAACCAAACCATCACCGTGACCCAGGCGGCACCGGCCAGCGCAGTCTACGGCACGTCGTTCACGGTGGGCGCGATCGCGAGTTCCAACTTGCCGGTCGCCATCGCCGCCACCGGGGCGTGCTCTGGCGGGGGAACCGCGAGCGCGCAAATTTCCATGACCAGCGGCACGGGCACCTGTACGGTGCAGTACACACAGGCGGGCAATACGCAATTCAACGCAGCGCCTTCGGTCACCGATTCGGTCATCGCGGTAAAGGCGCAAGCAACAGTGACGCTCAGCAGCCTCACGACAACGTACAACGCCGCGCAGCAAATGCCGACCGCGGTGACGAGCCCATTGGGGCTCGCGGTGACCTGGAGCGCCAATGCGACGGAAATCAACGCCGGCACCTACCCGCTGGTAACGGCAAGCGTCGCCGACACCAACTATCAGGGATCGGCCAGCGGAACCTTCATTATTTTGAAGGCGACACCGACCGTCAGTGTTTCAGGCTACACGCTGACTTTCGACGGCACGGCCCACGCAGCCACGGGCAGCGCGTCGGGCGTGGGCGGAGGGACGCTCGCGGGGCTGAACTTGTCGGCCACAAGCCACACGAATGCCGGCGTGTATAGCGACGCCTGGAGCTTCAGCGATCCGAACGGAAACTACTCCGGCGCGAGCGGAACGATCACCGACACCATTACCAGAGCCGCAGCTACGGTCACGGTTGCACCATATAATCTGACCTTCGACGGCACCCCTCACACAGCCACGGGCAGCGTCACCGGCGTTAACAGCACCGTCCTCGGCGGACTCGACCTCAGCGCCACCACCCACACCAATGCGGGCGCCTACACCGATACCTGGACATTCACCGATACGACCGGCAATTACACCAACTCGAGCGGCACGGTCAACGACGCTTTGAGCAAAGCGACGCCGACGGTCACGGTCACGCCGTACACCGTCACCTTCGATGGCGCCGCGCATACCGCCACGGGCGGCGCCACCGGCGTAAACCATTCCGCCCTGGGCGGTCTCGATCTGAGCGGCACAACGCACACCAGCGCCGGCGCTTACACCGACGCCTGGACGTTCACGGACACGACCGGCAATTACATCAATACCAGCGGTTCGGTGAACGACGTAGTGAGCAAAGCTAACGCCGTCGTTAGCGTCACACCTTACAGCGTTACCTTCGACGGCACCGCTCACACCGCCACAGGCGGCGTTACCGGGGTGAACAACGCGCCGCTCGCCGGTCTCGACCTGAGCGGCACGACGCACACCAGCGCCGGCGTTTATACCGACACCTGGACATTCACCGACGCGACCGGCAATTACGTCAATAGCAGCGGCTCGGTGAACGACGTGGTGAGCAAAGCCAACGCCGTCGTTAGCGTCACACCTTACAGCGTTACCTTCGACGGCACCGCTCACACTGCAACAGGCGGCGTTACCGGGGTGAACAACGCGCCGCTCGCGGGTCTCGATCTGAGCGGCACAACGCACACCAATGCCGGCGTTTATACCGACACCTGGACGTTCACGGACACGACCGGCAATTATGCCGCGGCCACGGGGACGATCAGCGATACCATCGCGCGGGCCGCGGCGAGGGTAACCTGGACGCCGAATTCGGCGACGATGACTTACGGCAGCAACCTGCAGGGCGTGCTCAACGCCTCCGGATCGGACGGCGCTGCGATCGTTTACACGATCGGCGCCAGCACGGTGACGGCGGCAACAGTCGTACCCGCCGGGAACTTCACCATTGTTGCCTCGCTGAGCGGCGACGACAATCACCAGCCGGCGAGCGCCACTTTTGCGCTTACCGTCAAGCCCGCGCCGCTGACCATCACGGCCAGCAGCCAGACGATGTACTTCGGCGCCACTCCGCAACCGATTGCGGCCTCGTATAGCGGTTTCGTCAACGGCGATTCGCCGGCCAACCTGGCGCCTTCGGCGTCCTGCTCCACCGGTGTTACCGCCGCCACAAGCGTCGGAATGTTCGCCAGCGCCTGCGGTGGAGCGGCAGATCCGAATTACGCCATCAGCTATGTGCCGGGAGTGGTGACGATCCTGCCCGCGCCGCAGAGCATTCTCGCGCCGCCGATCGCCAATCAACTGTTCACGGGCAGCGCGCTCACGCTTTCGCTGCATGCGGTTTCGAGCGCGGGTTTGCCGGTGAGCTACACGGTCAGCGGCCCGGCGATCGTGAGTTGCGACCAGAACAACGCTTGCAGCCTAACGATCGCCAGCCCGGGCACGATCACGATTGTCGCCAGCGCAGGCGGCACCGCGTTTCCCAACTATCAACCGGCATCGGCGACACAAAGTTTCAGCGTCAACCTGGGGCTGGGCTGGGGATTGTTCGCCACCGGTCATGGCTGCGGGGTGCTTCGTCTCGACGGCCATGCGACGGTTGACAGTTACGATTCCGCCCTGGGCGCCTATCCGCTCGGGCGCGATCGCAGCAGCGGGAACATTGGCGCCAACGGCAATGTCCGGCTCGACGGCGACGCCACGGTGTATGGCGTGCTGAACGATCCGAACGGAAACACCACCGGGGACTGCGACCAGGGCGACGGCGACCATGATCGCGACGACCACGGCACGAGTACCGTGACGTCGCTCGAAGCAAGCGGCCATAGCGCAATAACAGGCGGCATCGTGGCGCTTGCCGGAGCACTGGACTTCCCTGCCCCCGCCGCCGCCACGGCGTCGACGAACGACCAGGACATCCACGGTGGGCATGGCCGCCGGCTGGCGCTGGCGCCCGGCAATTACGGCGATATGGAGACCGATGGCGGCGTTATTGTCGATCTTTCGGCCGGCAGTTACACTTTCAACACATTGCGCCTGCGCGGGGACAGCCGCTTGCACGTGGCGTCCGGGCCGGTGGTCATTACCATCGCCGGCGGCGGGGATAAGGGCACGAAGCAGGTAATGGAATTGAGTCGCGGCGCGGTGGAGAACCAAGGCGCGCCCTCGCAATTGGTCGTACTTTACCCGGGCACCGGCGCGATCAACCTGGCGAGCGGCGACCAAACCGCGCTGGTGCTCTACGCGCCGAACGCCGACGTGACCATCGATGGCAGCGATTCGGTTTCGGGAGCCATCATCGCCGCAACCATCCGCGCGCAGGGCGGGGCGCGAATTCATTTCGACCGCGCATTGACGCAACTACCGCTGCCGCACTGATATGTGCGGCCCTCGTTAGGGGAGCGGCGAGAAGTGGATTTGCTGGCGGACGGGGTCTATGCGTTCGACCAGGACGCGCAGGCGGCCGCCGAGTTTGTAGCGGCGCTTGGAGCGTTGCGCGACCCACTCCTTGGTGGCATCGAGGTAGCGGTAATCGTCGTCGGCGAGAGTGGCGGCGGGAACGAAGCCTTCGATGAACAGGTCGTCGAGCTCGATGAAGAAGCCTTGCCGGTTGACGTGAATGACCAGAGCCTCGAACTCTTCGCCGAGGCGGATTTCCATGAAGCGGACTTTCTTCCAGTCCATTAACTCGCGTTCGGCGTCGTCGGCGGCGCGTTCGCTCTCGCTCGATTGGCGGGCGACGGGCTCGATCGCTTCCTCGCTGGCGAGCTCGGGATTGGGGGGGCGCTTTTCGAGCACGGCTTTGAGAATGCGGTGCACCATCAGGTCGGGGTAGCGGCGGATGGGGCTGGTGAAATGGGTGTAGCTGCGCGTGGCCAGGGCGAAGTGGCCGACGTTGTGAGCGGAGTAGCGGGCCTGCTTGAGTGAACGCAGCATGAGGAAGCTGAGCATGCGCTCGGAAGGCGTGCCGGCGATTTTGGCGGCGAGGCGCTGGTAATTGCGAGGGCTGATCTTGAACTTGGCGGGGTTGGGGACCTCGACCACTTTTCCGCGCACGCGCATGCGCTGGATGGGGAGCGGTCCGGTGCCGAGCGAGTAGCCGAAGGTCGCCGCGACTTGCTCGAATTCGGCCACCTTCTTTAAGTCAGGCTGCTCGTGAATGCGGTACACCGAGGGCACGCCGGCGGCTTCGAGATGGCGGGCGACGGTTTCGGCGGCGGCGAGCATGAACTCTTCGATCAAGCGGTGGGCGATGTTGCGTTCACTCTTGACGATCGAGCGCATGAGGCCGTGCTCGTCGAAGGAGATTTCGGGTTCGGGGAGATCGAAGTCAATCGAGCCGCGGCGCTGGCGCTTGTCGTAGAGGGCGGCCTGGAGGGCAACCATGAGCGGGTACTTTTCGATTTCAGCGTTGACTTGCGTGTAGGTCAGGCGAGCCGAGGAACGGATGACGCCGGGCATGAGCTCATGGCCGACGATTTCGCCCTGGGGGTCGATCTCCATCAGGCACGACATTACCAAGCGGTCCTCATTGGGGCGGAGGCTGCACAATCCGCTGGAGAGCTCGATCGGCAGCATGGGGATGGCGCGGTCGGGAAAATAGACCGAGGTGCCGCGCAGTTCGGCTTCGCGATCAATGGGCGAGCCGGGGCGAACGTAATAACTGACGTCGGCGATGTGGACCTGCAGCTCGAAGTTGCCGTTGGGGAGGCGGTTGACTAGCACGGCGTCGTCGAAGTCGCGGGCGGATTCGCCGTCAATGGTGACAATCGGGAGCGAGCGGAAGTCGCGGCGGCGGGCGACTTCGCCGGCGGGAATTGTAGCGGGGACGGCGGTCGCCTGGGCAACGACTTCGGGCGGGAAATGGTGGCGGAGATGGTGCTTGCGAATGATGATCTCGACGTCAACGCCGAAATCGTCGCGGCGACCGAGCACCTCGATTACTTTGCCGCGCGGGGTGACGCCGGCGCCGGGAAAGGAGGTCAGTTCGACGTCAACGATGAGGCCGTCGGGCGAGTTATAGTCAACCTCGACACGGGGGCCGACGCGGTCGCGGCTGAGGGGTGCGGAGGGGATTTCATCGCCGGGGGCGATGAAGATGCGTTCGCGGACGCGCTCGTCTATGGCCTGGACGTAGTTGCCGCGGGGGTGCTCGTGGAAGGTGCCGACGATCGAGGTCTGGACACGGCGGACGACATTGACCACCGCGCCTTCGATACGGTCGCCGCGAGCGGAGGTGATGCGGACGGTGACGGTGTCGCCCTGCATGGCGCCGCCGATGTAGGGCGGCGGGATGAAGATGTCGGGGCCGCCCGAGGGGCGGCTGACGAAGCCGTAGCCGTCGCGGTGGAGGGAGATGCGGCCTTCGATCTGCTGCGATTTTGATTTGACCGGCGGACGAGCTGGAAGGCGCGCGAGCGGCGCGCGTTTTTTTTCGGGGGGGTGGCGATCGTGCTTGCGTCCGGGCTTGCGCTCAGGGTTGCGGCCGCGCTTTTGTTTTTTGCCGCGCATGGGAATTAGCTCTTCCGCCGCAGGACCAGCCAGGCCTGGAGCAGCGCGTCGAGATCGCCATCGAGCACGCGGTTGACGTCGCCGATTTCGAGTTTGGTGCGGGTGTCCTTGCACATTTGGTAGGGCTGGAGGACGTAGCTGCGAATCTGGCTGCCGAAATCAATGTCGAGTTTCGCGTCCTCGACTTTGCGGGCGGCGGCGCGCTTCTTCTCCATTTCAAATTCGTAGAGGCGGGAGCGCAGGATCTTCATCGCCATATCCTTGTTCTTGTGCTGGGAGCGCTCGTTCTGGCATTGCACCACGATGTTGGTGGGGAGATGTACGATGCGCACGGCGGAGTCGGTCATGTTGACGTGCTGGCCACCCTTGCCGCCGGCGCGGAAGGTGTCGATGCGCAAATCCTCGTCGCGGATGTTGATCTCGATGCGATCGTCGATTTCAGGGCTGACGAAGACGCTGGCGAAGGAGGTGTGACGGCGCTTGGCCTGGTCGAAGGGCGAGATGCGGACGAGGCGGTGGACGCCGGTCTCCGATTGCAGCAGGCCGTAGGCGTACTCGCCCTCGACGGTGATGGTGGCGCTCTTAATGCCGGCTTCCTCGCCTTCCTGGCGGTCGTTGACGGTGACTTTGAAGCGGCGGCGCTCGGCCCAGCGGGTGTACATGCGCAGGAGCATCTCGGCCCAATCCTGACTTTCGGTGCCGCCGGCGCCGGGGTGGATGGTCAGAATGGCGTTGAGCACGTCGTTCTCGCCGCCGAGGAGGGTGCGGGTTTCGATCTCTTCGAGCTCGGAGCGCAGGGTGTCGAGCTCGCGACGGATGTCCGCGTCAACGGTTTCGCCCTCGCGGCCGAGTTCGATGAGAGTGGCGAGGTCCTCGACGTGGCGGGCAAGCTTCTGGTCGTCGTCGAGAAATTCCTGCACGCGCTTACGGGCGCGGTTGACGGTTTGGGAGCGGGCGGGGTCGCTCCAGAAATTGGGTTCAGCCGCCTGTTGGTCGAGCGTGGCGAGCTCTTTGGTTAGGTGCGGCGGGTCAAAGATACACCCGTACGTCGCGCGTTTTCTGGGCGAGCTGATCGTACTCGCGCTGGAGATCGTCGAGCGAGAGGGTCACTAATACACTCGCTCGGAAAGCAAGTCGTTGAGGTTGACGTTCTTCCACTCTCCGCGCTCGATGGCGGCGCGGATTTGACCGGGGGTTTTGCCGGCCTTGGTTTGCTGGTAGGCATAGACGCCCTCCATCATGCAGGTCTCGCAGATCGAGGCGTGATCACCGGCAAAGCAATCGAGCAGGCTATGGTGGCCGATTTCTTTATCGCAGTGGCAGTAGCAGGGCTGCTGGTAGAGCACGCCGCGGACCTTGGCGGCCATGGCGTAGGCGGCCTGGACGCGGGGATCGTTAAAGGTCTTTGGAGGCAGAGTCGGGGGCAGAGCGGCGGCCTTGGCGGGAGTGGCGTGATAGGCCGGAACATCGCTCGCGGCAGTAGCCGGCGCGGCGGCTTGCTGCGCGGCTAAAGCACCGGCGAAAAGCGCGATTAACAGCAGTGGGCGCATAAGGCCATTGTATTCTAAGTCACCACTTTATGTCAGCGCGCGAGCAATTAGAGTACCTGCCGGTGCGGGCGGCGCTGGCGGCGATGGGCAGCCTTCCCCGCCGCGCCGCGCGCGGCGTTGGGCGGGCCATTGCCGCGGGATTTTACTGGGGGCACCGGCGGCTGGTGCGGGTGGCGCGGCGGAATCTTGAGATTGCGTTTCCCGAGATGGAGGGCAGCGAGCGGGAGCGGATCGTTCGCGAACTCTACCGCAACCTGGGACGGCAGATGGCGGAGTTTTGCCTTTTTCCGCGCGATCGCGCCCAGGCGCTGCCGGGACTGATGCGCACCGAGGGGCTGGAACATTATTTAGAAGCACGGGGGCGAGGGCGCGGCGTACTGGTTTTGACGGCGCATTTGGGGGCGTGGGAGTTGTCGAGCTTTGGACACAGTCTTGCCGGATTTCCGATGAAGTATGTGGTGCGGCCGCTGGATAACCGTCCGTTGAACGGGCTGGTGAACCGATACCGCGGGATGCACGGGAACCAGCCGATCCCCAAGGGGGATTTTGCGCGTGGGCTGCTGGCGGCGATGGCGGCGAACGAGACGGTGGGAATTTTGCTGGATCAGAACACGTATCCGCCGCAAGGGGTGTTTGTACCGTTTTTCGGGAAGAGCGCGTGCACCGCGATCGGGCCGGCGAAGATTGCGCTGCGGACGGGCGCGGCGGTGGTGCCAGGATTCACGGTTTGGGAGGAGAGCGAGCGCCAGTATGTTTTGCGCTTTGAGCCGGCACTGGAGTTGATAAGGAGCGCGGACGAGGATCGCGACATTGCCGCCAACACGGCGGCGTTTACGCAGGTGATCGAGAGGTGGGTGCGGCGGTACCCGGAGCAGTGGCTGTGGGTGCACCGGCGGTGGAAGGCACGTCCGGCGGGGGAGGATTCGCTGTATTGAAGAGAGCCGGAGCCATTGCCGGATGGTGCGCGCTGGCGTGGGTGACGCTGCTGGGCGGGTTGAACAGCTTCGGTTTTCTGGGGCCGGATGAACCGCGTTATGCGGCGATTGCACGGGCCATGCTGCGGACGCATGACTTTATTACGCCGCGGCTGTGGGGGCAGCCGTGGTTCGAGAAGCCGGTGCTTTTTTATTGGCTGGGGGCGGCAAGCGATTGGCTGCACGGCGGTGAGCGGTTGCCGAACGCGCTGCTGGCGGTGGCGCTGTGCGGCGGGCTGTGGTGGTTTCTGAGGCGATGCCATTCGGAGCGGGCGGGGGTGTTGGCTGGTTTCATGGGGCTGACGTCGGCGTTCGTGATTGGGTTCGGGCGCGCGGCGACGACCGACTTGCCGCTGACCTGCATGTTGAGCTTTGGGTTGATGGCGCTGTATTTGGAATCGGCATGGTCAGGGGTTTTTCTGGGTTTGGCGGCACTGGCGAAGGGTCCGGTGGCGGTGGTGCTGGCAGTAATGATTTGGGTGGCGTACCGGGCGACGCAGCGGCGATGGGAGTTCCCGCGCCTGGTGGCGACGGTGGCTTGGTTCGCGGCGGCGGCAGGGCCCTGGTACGTTGCCGTCGCGGTGCGCAATCCATCCTTTATTAAGGTCTTTTTTTGGCAGCACAACGTTGAGCGCTTTGCGACGGGACGGTTCGAGCATCCGCAGGCCTTTTGGTTTTATGGGCCGGTACTGCTGCTGACGGTGTTTCCGTGGACTGGGTGGCTGGGGCTGCCGCTGGCCGCCGTATGCCGGCGCTGGCGGCGATTAGGTTGGGGGCCGGCCTGGCGGGCGGCGGATGTTCCGCTCAAGGCGTACCTGGCTTTCTGGTGCGCGGTGCCGGTGGTGTTTTTCTCGATATCGCAGTCGAAGCTGCCGGGGTATATATTGCCGGCGGTGCCGGCGGCGATTGGGCTGGTCGCGGTCTGCGCGGCGGAAAGCTGGGAGCGGATGGCACGCTGGCCGCTGGCAATTAGCGCGGTCCTGGCGGGGCTGATTCCGGCGGCGCTGCGCTGGGCGCCGGTGTGGCAGCCGCGGGCGATGCTGGCGGATCCGTTTACGCGGATACTCATCGTTGCCGCGGTTGCGGTGCTGTTGCTGTTAGCGTTGCGGCGGCGGGCGGTGGCACTGGTGGTGGCAAACTGCATTTTGGTGGCTGTAGGCGTGGGGGCGCTGACGCAGGGTCATATGAGTGAAGCGATTGACCTGGCGGATAGCGGGCGGCCGCTGGCGATGGCGCTTGGGGCGCAGTGTTCGGAAGGCTTGCCGCGCGCGTGCGGCAACGTGCCGCTGTATACGTGGCGGCTCGATCGCGGCCTGGTGTATAGCGCCCAGTACTATTTGCAGGGCGAATTGACGGCGTTTCCGGAGACGGCGCCGCCCGCCAATGCAATCGTGATCATTCCGCGTCGCGAGCTTGGAGCATTTGTGGCGCGGTTCGGGAAGCAATTACAAATGGCGACTCTATCGCGGTTCAATCCCGGTGGCGGAACGCCATCCTGGGAAGCGCTGCGGGTTGCGGCTCGACGTTAGGTCAACCCGGAATTCAGGCCCGAGATGATGCCGATGCCGGGCAGGTTTAATTTGGTCAGACGCTTGTCGTTTGTCAGAAAGACATCAACGCCCGCATCGGCCGCCGTCGCCAAATGAATGCAATCGGGCGATGGTAGGCGGTAACCGCGGCGAAGATCGGCAAAACCTTCGGCGGCCGCGAAGGAGAACGGCAATACATCAAGCTCGGAGCCGCGGAAATAGGTTTTGATCGCCGCCTGGCGAGCGGTCAGTCCGGCCAGCACCTCACCCACAGTCACAATCGAGGTACAAAGGCGATCGCCGCGGCGTTGCATGCCGCCAAAAATCTCGCGCATGACGGGGCCGAACTCTGGGTGCCCTTCGAGCCAGTAAATGAACAGCATCGAATCCCAATAGACGCGCAGCATCAGCGTGATGGGGGCTCCCGCCGGGTTGGCCGCGGGCTCCATGAGCGACGCTCGTTGCGCAAGAAAGCTTCCCCGCCGCCTGCGCGCGCAAAATCGGCGGCAGCCACACCATAAAGATCCCAGAGGGAGGGCGTGTCATTGGAAGCGCCGGGCAGGCTCTGCTCTCGCGGCAGCAAGCGGTAGGAAAAGACTACCGTCGTGCTCTGGCCGCCCGGAGGTCCGGTGCGCGCCGTGAGCACCAGGCGATTTTGGCGGAGAAAAATCCGCGAGGAAAGCGCCTGGCAAACGCCTGGAACGCGGTTCGTCAGGCCCAAGGCCTTATGTACGACGCCAGCGGTTATTTCGCAGTGCTCGATGCCGCGCCTGCGCGCCGGTTCAACCCACCGCTTGGCCGCATACTGCCGCACCTGTTCGGCTATGGAAACCGCCGCCATATCCCAAACATAACACACATAGCACAACCGCTGCGACGTCGCTACCGGGGAGGCCGGGGCGGCCAATGGAACCGGCACAATTCCGCTGGCCGCCGCACAGGCGCCGGCGGCGATTGGTCCGATCGCAACCTGGCTAGTGATGCACGGGAAGGGATATCGCGCTTTCCGCTGGCGATTAGCGTTGTGCTGGCCTGGTTAGTTCCGAAGAGCCGATGTCATGCTTTGATCCCGCGGACGGAACGCGGCCTTGGAAAATGCGGCGTGTGGGCGATAAATCCACGACGAACTATGTAACTTGGCTGATGGGATATTCGTATCAGCAAGTTAATGTACGTCGCACGCGTTATGCGGGCTGCGGTGCCCGTGGTGTGTGTCCTCGGGTTCCATAGCGCGCTCGCTCAGACCCCGGCAACGAGCCCGCCCGCGTGGAGCGCGCGAGCGGTGGTCGAATCGGCATGGCTGCATTATCCGAGTGTGCTGGAGGCGCGGGCGGCGGCGGCGCAAGCGGAAGCGGCGGTGCAAGCGACGGCGATTAGCAACGGACCTGTGGTGGGTGTGGCCGGCCAGTTCGATCGCGCGACGGACAATGCGACGCTGGGATTGTCTTTCGCAAGCCCGCTACCCTCCATCAGCGGCACCGTGCCAGCGAGCGATTACCGGCTGGGAGCGAGCACGTTTACCAGCGCCACCGGAGCGTATTTCGCCTGGGAGGTGGCCGACTTCGGACGGCGCAGCGACGAGCTTCATTTCACACAGTCGCTGGCCCGGGCCGCCGGGGAGCGAACGGAGCTGACGCGGCTGCAGGTGGGCGCGCACGCGGCCGATCTTTTTCTGAGCCTGCTTGCGGCGCAAGAGCGGGAACGCGTGGCGGGAGCCGACGTGGCGCGCTGGCAGACGATGGCACACATTATTCACACCCTGGTGGAGCAGCAACTGCGCCCGGGGGCGGACGGATCGCGGGTGGATGCGGAGCTGGCGGCAGCGCGCATCCGGCAGGCGGAGGCGGAGCGCGACCGGGCCGGACTGCAAGCCGCGCTGGTGGAGGCGACCGGGAGTGGGGCGCCGGCTCCGGAACTGGTGGCGCCGCCGCCAGCGCCGCGCAGCGAGCCGGCGGCAGCCGGGACGGTTGTGCATCCAGAAATCGCGGCGCAGCAAGCGACGATTGCGGCTTCGCGGTTTCACATCAGCGCGGTGGAAAAGGGAGCGCTGCCGCGGACGTTCGTGCAGGCCAGTTTTTACGGACGGGGCAGCGGGGTGCTGGCGGCGGGAAAATTCGGCACGGGCTGGTCAGGCCTTGGGCCGGACACGGCGGGCAATTGGGCGGTGGGGGCAGGCTTCGATTTTTCATTCACACGCATGCGCGTAGTGCGGGCGCAGACCGCGGCGGCGCGCGCCGACCTGGCGCAGCAACAGGCGCGGCTGGTGCGCATCAGCGGGGCGCTTACCGCGTCGCAAGCGCAGGCGGAGGCCGACCTGCGCGCGGCCGAAACCATTGCGGACCAGGCGCCGATTGAACTCACAGCCGCGCGGGCGGGGGAATCGCAAGCGCGGGTGCGGTACCAGGCGGGCTTGAGCGGAGTGGTGGACCTGGCCAACGCGGAACAACTCTTAGCCCAGGCCGAGGCGGACGCGGCGCTCGCCGGGCTGAAGCTCTGGCGGAGCCGACTGGAAATGGCATTCGCGCGTGGCGACCTGACGCCGTGGCTGGACGAGGCCGGGCACTGACATGGGGTTGATTCGCTTCGCGCTGCGCCATCCGGTCACGATTTCGGTACTAGTGTGCACGCTGCTGGGCGCGGGAGTGCTGGCTCTAGCGCGGATGCCGATCGACATTTTTCCCACGTTGGATGTGCCGGTGATCTATGTAGTACAGCCCTTTGGCGGAATGGCGCCGGCCGAGATGGAGGGCTACATCGTCAACTACTACGAAGCCAACTTTCTCTTCATTTCCGGCGTGGAGCACGAGGAATCGCGCGCGGTACAGAATTTCTCGCTGATCAAGCTGACCTTCCATCCGGGCACGGACATGAGCCAGGCGGCGGCGGAAACCGGCGCGTACATTGCACGCGCGCTGGCGTACATGCCGACCGGCACGGTGCCGCCCTTCGTGATGCGCTACGACGCGGGCAGCATACCGGTGGGCGACGTGATCTTGTCGAGCCCGCAGCGGGCCCAGCATGAGCTCGACGATTTTGCGCAGACGCGGGTGCGGCCGCTGTTCAGCAGTATTGCGGGGGTGTCGGCACCGCCGCCGATCGGCGGCAACCCGCGCAGCGTTGTGGTCAACCTCGATCCGCAGCGGCTGGCGTCATACCGCCTGGCGCCGGACGATGTGGTGCGCGCGATTACGCAGTCCAACGTCGTGCTGCCGTCGGGCAATGTGCGGATCGGGGACGCCATGACGGTGGTTCACTTGAATTCGGTCGTCCCCGCCTACCGCGATTTGCTGGCGATTCCGGTGATGGCGGCCGCGCCGAGCCGGGGCCCGGTTCTGCTGCGCGACCTGGCCACGGTGGAAGACCAGGCGGATGTGGTCAGCGGCTACGCCGAGCTCGACGGCCGGCGGGTGATTTACATTCCCGTAACGAAACACGCCGGCGCCTCGACGGTGCGGGTGGTCAACGCGGTGCGGGCGGCGCTGCCACTGATGCGGCAGCAGGTACCCGCGGACGTAAAGGTCGAGTTCGCCTTTGACCAATCGGTGTTTGTGCGCGAGGCGCTGCGGAGTCTGGTCATCGAAGGGCTGCTGGGCGCGGGACTGACCGCTCTGCTGATCTGGGCTTTTCTACGCGAGGGACGGAGCGCGCTGATTGTGGTGATCACCATCCCCACCTCGCTACTGGCCGCCATCGCCGGGCTTTGGCTGTGCGGGCAGAGCTTGAATCTAATGACCGTGGGCGGGCTGGCGCTGGCGACCGGGATCCTGGTGGACGAGGCGACAGTGTCGGTGGAGAACATCCATCTTCATTTGGGGCGGGGCGGGCCGGCCGGGTTGGCGGTGCTCAACGCTTCCACGGAAATTCTCGGCCCCAAGGTGCTGGCCATGTTGGCCGTGGTGACGGTGTTTCTGCCGGCTCTGTTAATGACGGGCATCAGCCGTTCGCTGTTTGTTCCGCTGAGCCTAGCGGTGGCGCTGGCGATGGCGGCGTCACTGGGGCTGTCGCTGACGCTGCTGCCGGTGTTGGCGGAGCGTTGGAACCGGAACACCGCGAGCGGGCTGCACGCAGCCGGATCTGGCCACGGGTGGCTTCGCTTCCGCAGCGCGGTGGCGGGGGCGGCGGCAGCGGTGGCAGGGCGCCGCTGGGCGGCGCCAGGCTATCTCGCCGTCGCGCTGGGCCTGGCATTTCTGGCGGGCAACACGATTGGGACGGACATTTTTCCGCAATCCACAGCGGGGCAGTTCCAAATGCGGGTGCGCGCCCCGGCGGGCACGCGATTGGAACGCAGTGAAGACCGCTATCGCCAAGCACTAAAGCTGGTGCAAGCCGCGGCCGGGGCGGACAACGTCGCAACCACGCTGGGATTTGTGGGAACCCAGCCGCGCGCCTATCCGGTCAACAACATCTATGTTTGGACCAGCGGATCGCACGAGATGGTACTGCAGGTAGTGCTGCGCGACCACGCCCCGGTGGGGTTGGCGGAGCTACGGGAACGACTGCGCGCAGATTTCGCGAAGGCGATGCCGGACGCCACGATATCGTTCGAGGCCGGCGACATCGTGGGGCAGGTGCTCAATCTGGGCTCGGCGACGCCGATCGCGGTGGAGATTGCAGGGCTCGATATCGAAGCCGACCACACCTACGCCGAGCGCGTGCGGCAGGCACTGGCACGGATTCCGGAGCTGCGCGATTTGCAGTATGGGCAATCGTTCGACACCCCGGCGGTGCTGGTGGATGTGGATCGGCAGCGGGCGGCGGATGCCGGCGTGACCATAAACCAGATCGGCCGGACGCTCACCGAAGCCACCGCCTCGAGCCGGTTTATTGCGCGCGATTTCTGGCAGGATCCGAATACGGGGCTGACGTACCAAGTGCAGATTTTGCTGCCACCTTCTTCGCTGGCATCGCTCGGGGAGGTGCAATCGATTCCGGTGGCGCAGTCGGCCGATTATCCCGGAGCGCCGGGCGGACCGTCGGCCAAGCCGGTATTGATGGGAGACATCGCCGAGGTCCACGAAGGCACGGTGAGGGGCGAACTCGACCATGACAACGATATGCGCATGATAAGCCTGACCGCCAACTTTGAACACAGCAGCTTGGGGGAAGCGGCACGGGCGGTGGAGCGGGTGGTGGCGACACTTCCGGCGCCGCCGCGGGGCACGAGGGTATCGCTTACCGGACAGGTGCCGCCCATGCGCAGCACGCTGGCGGGCTTGCAAACCGGACTGGGGCTGGCGATTGTGCTGATTTTGCTGATGCTGACGGCGGCGTACGAATCGTGGCAGCTTGCCGTGGCGGCGCTGTCACCGGCGCCGGGTGTCATCGTGGGCGCGCTGGCGATGCTGCACGGATTCGGATCAACGCTGAACATTCAGTCGTACCTTGGGATGACGATGGCGATCGGCATATCGGTCGCGAATTCAATTTTGCTGGTGACGTTCGCCGAGCAGGAACGCCGCGGGTTGTTGGGAGAAAGCTCTACACGAGAGGCGCGCCCGGCGGCGGCGCTGGCGGCGGCGCGCAGTGCGGTCGAGCGCCGGCTGCGGCCAATTCTCATGACAGCGGCGGCGATGATCGCCGGCATGGTGCCGATGGCGTTGGCTTGGGAAAGCGGGGGAGCGCAAAGCGCGCCGCTGGGACAGGCGGTGATCGGCGGCTTAGTGGCGTCCACATTCGTTACGGTGTTGGTGACGCCTGCGGTATTTACGCGATTGCGGCTGCACGCCACGGGACGGAAAACCGATGTCGTATAGACTCAGCGCCACCGGAATCGGGCTGGCGATGGTGTTGGGCCTCAGCGCTTGCCGTCCGGCGGCCGACCCGCCGCCGCCGGCGCTGGTGCGCGCGGTCGAGCTGGCAGCGGTGCATGGCGGCCGGCCGCGGCTCGAGGTCAATATTCCCGCCGAGCTGCGCGGCTACCAGGAGGTGGTGTTGATGGCGCGGGTTCAAGGCTTCGTGCGCCATCTTTACGCCGACCGCGGCAGCGCGGTGCGGCAGGGGCAACTACTGGCTGAGCTGGAGGCGCCGGAATTATTAGCGCAGCGCGCCGAGGCGGAATCGCGGCTCAATAGCGCACAGGCCCAAGAGCTGGTCACGGAAGCGACGCTGGAGCGGGACACGGCGACGCTGCAGCGGCTGGAGGGCGCCGCGGCGTCCGACAGCGGGGCGGTGGCCGGCAA
>DATNFK010000025.1:0-82297 GCA_035606395.1 Terriglobales bacterium
TCCAGACCCATCCCGAACGTTTCGTGCGGCGGCCCCCACGTCCGCCCCAACTGCCCCGGCAGGTCTGGATCAACCCGCCGGTTCAGGAGGCAAAAGCTCTCTAAACTTCCAGCCCAGGTGTCTCACTTTCATTGACAAGCAACGCCGCCGCCGGAATGGCATCCCCACGCCGGGCGCAGTGTGCAACCGCACTGCGAACTCTTTCACGCCGCTTTGCGGCCCTTCGTACCAGTCCGGATGGAAGTCTTCGTTTTGGATTTAGCCGATTTCGCCTTCGAGCCGGCCTTGCCGCGTATCGTCGCGTGCGAAGATCCCGATGTCTTCGATTTGGCTCGTCCCGTTCCAACCTGCATCTGCCTCTTGCGCGGCGACGCCGACATTGTGCGTTTACCCCGTGAACGCGCGGCTTCCGTTTCCGGGTAGATGAATTTATGAAATCTGCTACCCGGCTTATCGTCGTAAACCAGCTTCAACCCTTTTTCATCGAACACGCGGAAGAAGCTGTCCCAATCCACTTCCTCCAGCCCCGAAGCTGATGGCGGCGAGAACTCGAATCGCAGCATTGCCCCGGTGCGGCTGACCACAGCCGGGATCGCATTGTGGATCTTGGCCCAGTTCCGAATTTCTTCGTGGTCGCGGGTTGTTTCAGATGCCATACCGCACCAGATGCCGCAGCCGCGGCTATTTGTTGCCGCGCTTCAAACCGCGTGTTCCCGGTGAGCCTCCGTCTCGCCGATCGCGTTCCGCCTGTGGCCATGCCGTGAGAGTTTCGTGCCGTGGGCGTCCCAAGCACCGCCATCTCCTGCTATCCTCAGTCTCCATGAGACCCTTACCTGCCTTCTTGCTCGGATTCGCACTCGCTGCCGCGACCGCTGCCTCGGCCCAAGTCCCGGCCAACGCGCCGCTCGCCGAGCAAATCCTGCAGCAACTGGTCAATATTAATAGCACCGACGCCATGGGGACGACCGTCGCCGCCACCGCCATGCGCCAGCGCCTGCTCGACGCCGGCTTTGCCCCCGCTGATGTAGTGCTGGTTGGCGCCAATCCCAAGAAGCAAAACATGGTCGCTCGCCTCCGCGGCTCCGGCCAGCGCCAGCCCATTCTCCTCATCGGCCACCTCGACGTAGTCGAGGCCCGCCGCGTGGATTGGACCACGGATCCCTTCCAGCTCATTACTAAGGACGGCTACTTTTATGGACGCGGCACCCAGGATATGAAAGACGGCGATGCCAACTTCATGGCCGCCCTGATCCGGCTCAAGCGCGAGGGCTACCATGGCGACCGCGACATCATTCTCGCCCTCACCGCCGCCGAGGAAGGCGGATCCGATAATGGCGTCGATTGGCTCGTCCACAACCGGCGCGACCTGATCAACGCCGCCTTCGTGCTCAATGCGGATGGAGGCGGTGTCGACTCCATCAACGGCAAACCCATGTTCCTGGCGGTCGACGCCTCCGAAAAACTGTACGCCGACTTCCAGCTCTCAACCACCAATCCCGGCGGCCATAGCTCGCTGCCCGTGCCCGACAATGCCATCTATCACCTGGCCAACGCGCTCCACCGCATTCAGCAGTACCAGTTTCCGTTCGAGCTGAACTCGGTCACGCGTGGATTTTTCACCGCCCGCGCCAAGCTCGAATCGGGACAGCGCGCCGCCGACGAGAGAGCCATCCTCGCCACCCCGCCCGACCCCTCTGCCATCGCCCGCCTCTCGAAGGATCCGGAGTTAAACGCCACCATGCGCACCACCTGTGTCGCCACCCGTCTCTCCGCCGGCGATGCCAACAACGCGCTTCCGCAAAACGCCGAAGCCATCGTCAACTGCCGCATCATGCCCGGCCACCCCGCCCTCGATATCCAAAAGCAGCTCCAGTCCATCGTTGCCGATCCTAAGATCAAAATCCGCTACGTGCGCGACGATGGACAAATGTTTGACGAAGCGCCCGGCGGCGCGCCCGCGCGCCCGGTGGAGTTAAGTCCCGATGTGATGGGCCCAATCAGCCAACTCGCCAAACAAATGTGGTCGGGCCTGCCCGTGATCCCCGATATGGCCACCGGCGCCAGCGACGGCAAATACACCAACGCCGCCGGCCTGCCTACCTACGCCGTCAGCGGCGTTCAAATTGACGAGAACGACGTCCGCGCCCACGGACGCGACGAGCGGATCGGCGTCGCCAGTTTCGATCGCGGAACGGAATTTCAGTACCGGCTTCTTCGCCTGCTCACCCAGATGTAGTAAGCTGCCTACGAGAATATCCACCATGCCGAGACGACGCCCGCTCTTACTCATCGCCGCGATGTTCGCGCTCTCCGTCGGGCTCGCCGCGCAGGCCAAGCCCGTCGCCGTGGTGCAGCCGGGCGCGCCCGGCACCGCCTCCAGGACCATGGCCAAGGTGCCGGCATTTCACGATCCCGCCTTCACCCCCGCCGATGTCGAGTTCATGCAGGGCATGATTCATCACCATGCCCAGGCGCTCACCATGGTCGCCATGATTCCCAGCCACAGCACAAACCGCCAACTCCGCATGCTCGGCGACAAAATCCAGTTGGCGCAGCGTGACGAAATGAAAATGATGAAGGAGTGGCTCAAGGCCCGTGGCCAGCCCGTTCCCATGGACATGCCCGACGGCGGCATGATGATGGGCTCCGCCACCATGGCCCCCATGCCCGGCATGCTGACCCCGGCGCAAATGAAAGCGCTGGCCGCCGCCAAAGGGCCTGCCTTCGACAAGCTGTTCCTGACCGGAATGATCCAACACCACACCGGCGCGCTCAACATGGTCGCCGACTTGCGTGCCCAGGGCGGCGGTAAGGAAATCAATATTGCCGACTTTCTGATCGGTGTTGACACCGATCAGCGCATGGAAATTGACCGTATGAATGGAATGCTGGGGAGGCGTGCTCAATGAACTCTATGACTCTACTCAAACGAATGAACCCGCGCTACGCTGCTGTTATTGCCTTCGCTCTCTGTGCGCCGCTCGCCCTTGTGGCCCAGCAAGCGGGCGCCACCGATCAGGCTCCCGGCTGTTGGCCGGCCGGCGAATACACCGCGCCCACCACCCCGCCCGTCCTTCCCGTCGCGGCATTTGCCACCGGCGGACGAGGTGCCGCCGCCCCCGTCCACAAACCCGATCCGCGCGAATGCCTCAAGGCCGGTCTCAACGACGCCGGCGAGGCTGCCGAGAACATGGAACTCGTCACCACCCTCCATCAACCCGAGGGCATGTTCGACCCCAATCCCAGCCCCACCGGACGCAGCCTCGATTACGCCAACTCCGATCTCGCCTTCGGCAAGAACGGCAAACTCGCCATCCAGGGTAATTTCCACGGCTTGATCTTCTATAACCTGAATGACCCCGCCCATCCCAAGCTACAGACCATCGTGAGCTGCCCCGGCGGCCAGGGTGACGTCTCCATTTGGGGTAACTTGGCTTTTATGTCGGTCGAGAGTTACGGCCGCCTCGACTGCGCTCAGCCCCCGCCCCGCCCCGTGGTCGCGCGCGTTCCCGGCGCCGCTCGCGGACCGCGCGTCGCCCCGCCCCCCGATCCGGCCCGCATGTACGGCGTGCGCATCTTCGATATCTCCAACCCGCTCAAGCCCGTCCAGGTCGCCGATGTCCAGACCTGCCGCGGTTCGCACACCCATACCCTGGTGACCTCGCCCAAGGACAAGGAGAATCTCTACATCTACGTCTCCGGTACCGCCGGCGTGCGCTCCGCCCAGGAAATGCCTGGCTGCGACAGCGGCGGCCCCGACGATCCCCACACCTCGAGCTACGGCATTGATGTAATTAAGGTGCCGCTCTCGCACCCGGATAAAGCGGCGGTAGTTAACCACGCCTACATCTTCGCTGACGCCAACACCGGCGTCATTGACAGCATCTCCGGCCGCGCCCAGGGCTCCGGCGAGCCCATGGCTCGCCCCACCGTCGGCTGCCATGACATCACCGCCTATCCCTGGCTTGGTCTCGCCGGCGGGGCTTGCGCCGGCAACGGCATCCTGCTCGACATCAGCGACCCGGTTCATCCCAAGCGGCTTGACGATATGGCCGACCCGGCCTTCTCCTTTTGGCATTCGGCGACGTTCAGCAACGACGGCAGCAAGGTGCTGTTCTCCGATGAATGGGGCGGCGGAACCCAGCCGCGCTGCCGGCCTGAGGATCCGCCCAACTGGGGCGGCGATGCCATCTTCGATATCGTCGGCACCGGTGCCGAACGCCATCTAAAATTCCAGGGCTACTACAAGATGCCCGCCTGGCAGACCGACGCCGAGAATTGCGTTGCCCATAACGGCGCGCTCATTCCTGTGCCCGGCCGCGACATCATGTCCCAGGCCTTCTATCAGGGCGGCGCGACGGTGTTTGATTTCACCGACGGCAAACACGCCAAGGAGATCGCCTACTTCGACCGCGGACCCATCTCCGCCGACCACATGGTCATCGGCGGCTACTGGTCGGTGTACTGGTACAACGGCTATCTCTACGGATCGGAAATCGCCCGCGGCTTCGATGTGTTCCAGTTGAAGCCCAGCGAGTACCTGTCGCAGAACGAAATCGACGCCGCCAAAACCGCGCGCTGGGAAGGCAGCGGCATGCCCGGCGACCTGAACGTTCAGGATCAGGGACACTATTACTGGCCCGCCAGCTTCGTCGTCGCCCGCGCCTACATTGATCAACTGGTGCGCGATAAGTCCCTGACCAGCGATCGCGCCGACGCGTTAAACGCCGCCATGAAGGCGGTCGAAGACGCTCCGGCAGGCCAACGCCGCGAGGCGGCGGCGAAAGTTGACGCCCTGGCCTCCGAACTCACCAGGCAAGCCGCCACTGCCCCGCCGCTCGACGCCAACCGCCTGAAAGGCGCCGCCGAGAACATGACCAAAGCGGCCGCCAAGTAACCGCGGCGCTTTTAGTAACCCTCTCGCCCGCCCCCTCCGGGGCGGGCGGTTTTTTTTTTAGCGCTAGCGCAAACGTCGCGGCTCCCGCGCCGCGTAGTTGGGCAACTTTTATGATGTCCGTTTCCGCATGGACCTTAATCCGCAGGCAGTGCCAGCGCCTGGTGAACTTCCTGAACGCCCTTTAAGAATGTTACTATTCTAGGCCAGTGAGACATATGGCGAAATACTGCTTCCTGTCGGCGATGCTGGCATGCGCGCTCTTCCTGCCCCGGCCCGCCGCCGCCCAGACCGATGAAATTCAGGTCTACGACGCGGGCATTGCGCCGGTTGGCGTTTTTAATTTGACCCTGCATAACAACTTCACCCCCGACGGCATTGCCATCCCCGCCTTCGCCGGCGCCGTCACCGCCAACCATTCCTGGAATGGCGTCCCCGAGTGGGCTTACGGCGTCACGCCATGGTTCGAAGCCGGCCTTTACATGCCGCTCTACAGCGATGATCGCGCCACTGGCTTCGGCTTGAACGGCTTCAAGTTGCGCACGCTTTTCGTAAGCCCGCACGCCGCCGATCGCCGCTTTTTTTACGGCGTCAACTTCGAGTTCAGTGTCAACGCCAACCGCTGGGACACTTCGCGCTACACCTCCGAGGTGCGCCCCATCTTCGGCTGGCATCTCAAGCCATGGGACATCGTCATTAATCCCATCGTTGACACCAAGTACAAAGGCGGCCTTTCGAATCTCGAGTTCGTACCCGCCACCCGCCTCGCCTACAACTTTTCGCCCACCTGGGCCATGGCGGTTGAGGAGTACGACGACTTCGGCCCCCTCCATCAATTTGTGCCGACCAATACCCAGTTCCACGAGACCTGGCTGGTGGCCGATCACCCCATCAAAGGAGTGAGCGTCGAGGCCGGCGTCGGCTACGGCCTCACCAATAGTTCCGACCGCGTCACCCTTAAACTCATCCTGTCGCGGGATCTCAACAAACCCAAAAACTAATGGTTTTTAACTCCGGCCGGCGCCGCCACCGTCGCCGCCGCCTTGGGCTTTTCCTGAAGCGAGTTGAGGTAATCGGCCATGGCGATGTGCGGAATGCCTTTGCCGTACCACACCGGCATCGGCGCGTCTTTCAGGTAATGGTCGAAAAACTCCTTCATGCGCACGGTGTAGTCTTTCTGGTTGGCGCGCCGCGCCAGGCTGTGGTTTTCGCCCGGATACTCCAGTAACACGACCGGTTTCCCCAACCGCCGCAGCGCGTTGAAGTACTCCATACCCTGGGTGAAATCCACCGCCCCGTCGGTGTCGTCGGAGAGAATCAACAGCGGAGTGTGCACGTTTTTCACCTGCGCCACCGGGCTGTTGCGCGTGTACGCCTCCCAGTTGTCCCACGGACCGCTGCTGAACCGGCCCTGCGAGGCTTCGAAAATCTCGCCGTTGGTCACGCCCGAGTTCTTGTACACCAGGTCGTACATGCTGATCATGTCGGTCAGCGGCGCCCCGGCGATGGCGGCGGCGAACATATCGGTCTGCGTCACCGTGAAGGCGGTCTGATATCCGCCCCAGGAATGCCCGTGGATGCCGACGTGCTTCGCGTCCACAACCCCCGTCGCGATCGCCGCCTTCACCGCCGGCACCAGGCACCAAACAGCCGACATTCCCGGGTCATTGACCTTGTAGGTAATATCGGGATCAAAAACCGCGTAGCCATTGCTGTTGTACGCCGAAATGCTGAAGCCATTGCCGGTCGGCCGCGCGTACTCGAACGCGTTCTGCGACATTTTTTCGTAATAGTAAACAATCGTCGGGTACTGCTTGCCCTTTTGGTAATCGGCCGGCAAATGCAGCGCCCCTTGCAGTTTGTCCCCCTTGGCGCTGGTGTAATTCACCAGGATGGTGCCGCTCGACCAGAGAAACGGCTTCTGCTGATCTCCCAATTGCGTCAGCCGCCGCGGGTTGGTCAACGTGGCGTCGGCGACGTAATAGTCCGGCGCATCCTGATAGGTTTGCCGGGTGAAGAAATAATCGTCCGCCTTCTTGGCCTTCACCAGTCCGCCGTAGGCGGCTTCGTCGAACATAATGCGGTGAGCGCCCGGCTGGCCCGGGGTAATCAACGCCAATCCATTTTTCTTGGTCCATTCGCCGTACGCTTCCAGATACAGCGGCTTCGAGAGGTTGTAGCCATGTTGATCCTCATCGAGAATCATGGGCTGCCGGTAACGGATTTGCTGCTGCTTCCCGTCGCCGGTCAAGTTCGCTGCCGCCCCCGCCGCGACCGGTACCCGCCAGATGTCCCAACCGTCGGAGAGCAGCAGGTTGCGGCTGTCGCTCGTCCAGCCCAGCATCGGCTCCGGCGGATTGACCACGTTGTGATCGTCCTCGTGGTTGATAAACGATGTCGCCACCCCCGCTGTCAAATTGCGCGAGGTTCCGCTGGCCATGTCGTAGTCCCAGTAATTGCCGTCCTGGTAGTAGGCAAACCTCGTCCCGTCGGGCGAGACGCCATCCGGATACCGGCATTTTTGTATGGCGAGCTTGCGCTCCCCGCTGGCCAGATCGATCGTGTACAAATCCGTGAAACGTTGTCCATCCAGGTGCGACATTAATTCGTAGGGAGCGACCGACCGCCCCACCGCGAAGCGCTGGTGCGGTGCTATCGTCACCTCGCGCACCGTATCGTCGGCCAGCCGGATGAACTTCCCGCTGTCCAAACGGTACTCCGCCAGGTAGCTGAAGTTTTCGTCCTGGCTCGCCTCCACGATCTGCTCCGACTGCAGCCGCGGGTCCTGGTAATTCCAAATCACCAGGTTCACCTTGTCGGCGGGGTCGTCGGCCGGCGCCGGCGCCGCCGCATCATCTGCGGCGTTCGCGCCCGGCTCGCGCGGCTTTAGCGCGCGAATGCCGAAACTAAACGATTGCAAGTCATCGCTCCACGCTGGAGCGCGGTTGGGGCTGACGCTCATCCCCTCGGGAAAGCCGGTCGCCTTCGCCGGATCAAAGACTACCTCCCGCGGCGCTGCCTCGCCGTCGAAATGCGTAAAGCCAATCACGCTATAGACCTTTTCTTGCCAGGCGCGATCCTGCGTACCTTTGAGCGCCGCCAGCGCGGTTCCTGTCTCATTCCAGGTTAAGTGGCGATAAATGGCCTGGTCGTCGGAATCGAGCGAGCGCGTGCTGCCCGTCGTCAGGTCGCGGTACTGCACGCCGTTGCCGGCCTTGTCGGTCGCGGCAATCGTCCAGGCGAGGTACCGCCCGGCGCGATTGAAGCTGAATTCCCCCACGCTGCCAAGGTTCGCCTCCTGCCCGCTCGCCAGCTCGCGCAAAATCAAATCCGTCCCCTCCGGGTCGCTTTCGGTGTTCGCCGCGCCACCGCGTCCGCCGCGCCCCGCGGCGCCCCCACCGGCGCCGGCATTCGCCGGCGCCGGCGGCAGCTTCTGCATTGCGACCCATGCCGGGTTGTCCCCCGAAAAAGCAAAGCGCCGTACCCGCGCAAAATTCACTTCCTTGCCGGTCGCCAGGTCCACGAGCCCCGCGTGCGTCTCGATTGGCTTCCGTTGCCGTCGCAGCGCCGCCTGCGCCGCGTGTGTCGGATATGCCAGGAACGCCGCGTAATGCCCGTCACTCGAAAACGCCAAATTGGCCGCCGCCCCGCCCCCGCGCCCGCCTCCACCGCCGCCGTACGGTGGCACCGGCGCTTCGCCGATGTTAAACGTGTACTGCTTATCGCCATGACTCTCGCGAAACACGACCTGCCCGTCGCCCTCGAGCGACGTCAGTCTATAGCCGAACCAGGCGCCATTGTTCGACACCGCCGTTCCCGCCGTGCCTTTCCAGGCCATGATGTCGTCCAACCCGATCGGCCGCTGCTGCGCCCCCAAAGCCAGCGCAGCCATAGTCACAAAAAGACCCAGTCCCAACAGTTTTGCGAGTTTCATAACGCCATTCCTCGGCGTCAGTGTAACTCACTTCGAGCATAATGGGCCCATGCCGCCACGCCTGCTCTATTTCCCCGCCGCGCTGCTCGCCTTGGCCTGTCTCCTGCCCGCGCAAACCACCAACTACCTCAAGCGCGATGTCATGATCCCCATGCGCGACGGCGTCAAGCTGCACACCGAAATCTACTCGCCCAAGGACGCCGCCGCTCCGCTCCCGTTCCTCATCACCCGCACCCCCTATGGCACCAACGACGACGCCCAGGGATACAGCCGCCAGCTCAACGCCTACCGCGACATGCTCACCGAAGGCTACATCTTCGTCATGCAAGACATCCGCGGCCGCTACGGCTCCGAGGGCCAGTTCGTAATGCAGCGCCCGCCCCGCGATCGCAAGGTTGCCAATTCAATCGACGAAGGCACCGACACCTACGACACCATCGCCTGGCTGCTCAAGAACGTCCCTAACAACAATGGACGTGCCGGCCTGCTCGGCATCTCCTATGGCGGATGGCTCACCACCATGGCGCTGCTCGAGCCCCACCCCGCGCTCAAGGCCGCCTCCGAGCAAGCCTCGCCCGCCGACATGTTCCTCGGCGACGACTTTCATCACAACGGCGCCTTCCGCCTCAGCTACGGCTTCGAGTACGCCGCCGAAATGGAGACCGGCAAAACCAACTACACCTTTCATTTCGACCAGTACGACACCTATGACTGGTATCTAAACCTCGGACCGCTCACCAACGTCAACGCCAAGTACCTCCACGGTTCACTCCCCACCTGGAACGACTTCGTTGCCCATCCCAACTACGACGAGTTCTGGAAGAAGCAGGCCTTTCCGCGTTACCTCGAAAACCTAACTCTCACCGTCCCCAATCTCAACGTCGCCGGATGGTGGGACCAGGAAGACTTCTACGGTCCAATCAAGATTTACCAACTGCTCCAGGCCCACGACACGCACCATTTCAACTATCTCGTCGCCGGACCCTGGAACCACGGCGGCTGGGGCAACGGCGCCGGCGATCACCTCGGCGCGATTCAATTCGGCTCCCCCACCAGCGAATATTTCCGCGCCCAGGTGCAGGCGCCATGGTTCGCGTACTGGCTGAAGGATAAAGGCAAGCTCCCCTTCACTAAGGCCCTGACATTTCAAACCGGCTCCAATAAGTGGGTTCCAACCGCCGCCTGGCCTCCCGTGGCCGGCGTCACGCGCGAAAAATTCTATTTCGCTCCCGGCGCGAAACTCGTTTCGACTCCGCCCGCCGACGTAGCCTCCACCGCGTTTGATCAATATCGCTCTGATCCCGCACGCCCCGTGCCCTACCGCCACCGCCCGATCGAAGAGACCTACGGACCCGGAAGCCACTGGTACACCTGGCTGGTCGAAGATCAACGCTTCGTTGATTCACGCCCCGATGTCGCCCACTGGTCCACGCCGCCTCTTGACCAGGATGTCTGCGTCGCCGGCGACATTGTCGCCAATTTATTCGCCTCAACGTCCGGCAGCGACAGCGATTGGGTTGCAAAATTAGTCGACGTCTATCCCGATCAGGACGCCGCTCAACCGGCCATGTCCGGCTATCAGCTCATGGTTGCGGATGAGGTGTTCCGGGGCCGCTTCCGCCATTCCTTCGAAAAGCCCGAAGCCATCGTGCCCGGACAGGTCGAGCCCTACCGCATCGATCTGCACACCAACGACCATTGCTTCCTGGCCGGCCATCACATCATGGTGCAGGTGCAAAGCACCTGGTTCCCGGTCATCGACCGCAACCCGCAAACGTTCGTGCCCAACATTTTCCAGGCCCGCGCCGGCGACTACGTCGCCGCCACGCAGCGCATCTACCGCTCCGCGCGTTACCCGTCAAACGTCGAGCTACCCGTCCTGGCGCATTAAGCGCCTATCATTATCGGCTCGCGCTCAGCGTCACTGAGGCAACGTGCTTGTCCCAGGAAAGCGTTAAGCTGGTCGGGCTGAGCGCATAATGCAAATGCTCGACCGGCGCCGCCGGAACACTCATCGTCATCGGCACCCGTCCCAGATCCTGCTTGGCATCGTAGGTGAGGCCCCACTGCCCGGTTTGCTTGTTGACGATCAACTGCCAGTGATCCGGATCGGAGACCAAAACGTACAACGTGTAATCACCTTTGGGCACGTTCAAATCGCCGACCATGAGGTCGGTGCCGGTGTGAAACGCAGTCGCCGAATTGGCGCCCGCCCGCCAAACCGGGTACGTCGGGTCGTGCGATAGCAACCCGCCCGGGCCAAAAATCTGCCGCCCTTTCACCGACGGCGACGAGTACTTGATCGTCACCGCTTGTCCATTGATGGTGGTGCTCGCCTCGGCCGGAGGGCTGGCCGGCGGCTTCTTCGATTGCGGCTTGGCCTGTTGCGCAACGGCTAACCCGACACCCATAAGTCCAACCAGGGTCAAACGTGTAATGGCATGCATAGCAATCAGTATAAATCCTCATGCATTCGGCCGGACATGCCCGCGCGTATCCTGTATCTGAACAGCATGACCGCCGACCCCCGGATCGTAGACGATGAAGCCTTCACAGCGCTCGTTCGCGCGCATCAGGCCATGGTCTTCAGCCTGGCTTGGCGCATCGTGGCCCACCGCGAGGTGGCCGAGGAGTTGGCCCAGGATGTCTTCTGCGAGCTTTTCCAGCATCTCGGCGAGCTCGAGTCCGACCGCCACGTCCTGTTCTGGCTGCGTCAGGTGACCACCCGGCGCGCCATTGATCAATTGCGCCGCGCCCGGCTCCGTCCCCGCGTCGGGCTCGAAAGCGCTCCCGAGCCGATCGCGCCCGCCGCCGATTCCGATCCCTGGCGCGACCAGCGCCTGCAGGCATGCGTCGCCGAACTGCCGCCCGACCAGCGCATCGCCGTCACGCTCCGCTATCAGGAAGACATGGACCCGATGGAGATCGCCCGTATGCTCGGTGAAAACGTCAATACAATAAAGAGTCGCCTGCAGCGAGCGCTGCAAACCCTGCGCACGCGCGCGGAGTTGATGGAGGTGGTGTCGTGAAATCCGATCAGGAATTGGAACAAGCCCTGCGCCGGGCTCTGCGGCCGCAAGCGCCCCCGCGCGATCTCGCCGCCCCCGTCCTGGCTCGCCTGCGCGCGCGGCCGGTTGCCAAACGCCCCTACTTTGCCTGGCTGGCCCTCGCCGCCTGCGTCCTGCTCGCCGCCGGCGTAATCGTTCGGTACACGCGCCAACAAGTCCAACAGCGCGAGGCCCGCGCCAGCGCCGCTCGCATCATCTCCGCCCTCAATCTGGCCAGCGCCGATTTGAGCCGCATTCAGCAACGCATTCGCACCGCCCCGGTGCCGCGTATAGGCCAGTAGAGGCAAATGTCAATGCGAATACAATCCATCCTGATCGCCGCCGCCTTGCTCGTCCCGCTCGCCGCGCAGCAATCGCCACTCAAGCTCGACATTCCCGGCCTGGCCGCCAAGGCCGATGCAGTCAACGATGTTTCCCTCGACGGCGCCGTGCTCAAAATGGGATTGGCCTTCATCGAAAAAAGCGACTACGGAAACGACCACCCCGTCAATCGCCGCGACCGCGATCTGCTCTCGCGCCTCAAGGGTATTTACGTCAAGAGCTACGAGTTTCATCACAACAACAACCCCGTCACTCCCGCCGACCTCGCCCCGCTCCGCGACCAGTTGACGCACTCCGGTTTTAGCCGCATTGTCAGCGCGCGCTCCAAGCGCGACAACGAGAGCGATGAGGTCTATCTCCACACCGGCGACGATGGAAACATTCTCGGCCTGGTGGTGATATCGCTGCAGTCCGACGAACTCGATCTGGTCAATATCGTCGGCCGCATCGAACCCGCCGATCTGGTCTCGCTCGGCGGCCACCTCGGCATTCCCGGCATTGAAATCAACTCCAAGGCGGGCCACTAACATGCGCCGCGCCGCCGTCGTCCTCGCGCTCGCCGCCTCTCTGACGCTGCCCCTGGGTCTCAACGCCAGCCAACCCTTTAACGACGTCGTCCGCGAGATTGGCGCCGCCCTTCACTCGCAGCCGTTGCATCCTCATCTGCTCGGAATGGTGAGTTTCATGGGACGCGTGGCCCATCCCCACGGCGTCAGCGGCTTCCATCTGGCATTGTTCTCCGCCCCCCGCGCGCTCGACCTTGAAACGACTGTCGGTCCCGTGCTCGATCCGTCATGGCACCGCATGGTGAAGAGCACCGAATGCGAAAGCGGCCAGCAAAGCCTGATCTACGTCCGCCCCGACGGCCACAATCTCGACATGCTCATCGTTGCTCTCAACGATGACAACGACCGTCAAGTGGCCGTGATCACGATGAACATCCGCCCCGATCAACTCGTGGGCGAGCTCGACCACCACCGCAACAAAACTCCGCTCGCGAATTTCTAATCCCGCCCCGCCACCGTCAAAAAAAAGTTCACCGCCCTTTGTTGACATCATGATGTCAACAAAACATCATCATGATGTGCGTACGACTTTGGCCATTGCCGTTGTGCTTCCCCCGATGCGCATCTGGCCGCATTGGCTCTGGAAAATGGCGCGTTCCTTTGCAGCTCAGGCCACGGTTTCTCTCGTTTTCGCGGCCTGCGCTGGAGCAACCCCCAGTTCAGCCTACTGACCGCTCTTTGCCTCCCCGGCGGTGATCGTGGTCCAGGGGAAGGCATCCATGTCTTTCAGAACCGATTTCTGCCAGGCAAACTGCGGATGCGCCGCCAGCCACGCCGCCGAGTTGAAGTTCATCCCGCAAGCATGGCCCGAAGCCGCGGTGAACTCCATCTTCGCCGCCATGTCGGAATCAATCGCCTTGTTTTGCACCGCGCCCGAATCGTTGTACGGCGTTTCGCCGCGCGGCGAGAGATCGTGGTGCCCGCATAGCGTTCGCTCGCTCGGCGCGTTGTCCTTCTTCAAAAACGTGTCGTAGTGGTCGGCTTCAAACTTCTGCGCCGCGGCAACGTCAATCTTGCCCTTGTACTGCGCCATGAGCTGCAGCCAGCGCACGTGCCGCGCATTGGCGCTGGCGCCCAGGTCGTGCACATTGAAGGTCGTCTCCTCTTTGGTCAACTTGGGGTTGATGGGGAAATTCGAGCTCACGAAGTACCCGTTCTTGCTGCGATCCAGCGTGACGTTCTTAAGCCCCAGTTCGAGCGAGGCGATCTCGTTGGTCTTCCGGTCCGCCACCAGCCAGTCATTGGCGTAGCCGCCGTTATTGCCGGCTTCCATGATCTTGGCGAATTCATCAATCGAGGTCGCATACTGCATCGCCTTGCGAGCCCGCACGAATTCCGGTACGCCGTTGAAATCATAGCCATGGAAGTCGCTGATCGTCGTCTCGGTGATCATGATTCCGCTGGCGTTCACGCCGAAGTCGTCGGCGCTATGGATCACGCCCGGCAGCCCGTCCATCATGAAGTGCTGGCCGTTCGACGGTTGGATGTCGTAGATGATGTTCCACCGCGCGCCGTCCAGATAACTGGTCCAATCGTTGTGCGCCATTACGATCTTGCCGTCGCGCGTCCACTTGCCGGTGGCGACGAAGGCGCTGCAATGGTCGCCCTCGTTATCGAGCAGCGCCGTCTGCGTCCCCTTGGCGCCATGATCCTTGTTCCATTGTTCGACGTAGTAGCTCCACTCCAGCATCGCGTTCATGGCGACCACGTCCCACACGTCGAGCTTTCCGCCGCGCGCGGTCACCCCGTCGGCGATGCCCTGCATTTCCTGCTGGTATTCGGGCTCGATCTTCGGCCACATCACCGTCTGCGCCTGTTGCCGCAGCCAGTTCCAATCCTTCTTGTCGTTGTGTTGTTCCTCGACCATGTCCACCTGTTTCAGGTCGGAAATTTCGGTGGCCAGCAAATACCCGTTCTGATAGCCAATGTCGGAGGGCGTGCCCTGCAAGTGCACGTACACCCAGTTGTTCTGGGGCGGATTGCGGAAGGCATTGGCCAGGCGCGGGTCTGGCTTCGGCGCCTGCGAACAGTACACGAACGCGACCAGGCAAAACAACGCCAAACTCAGACTCTTGTTGACGCTTCGAGGCATAAAAGAAGTTCCTCCGACCCGCCCACTGTACTACAATCCCGTCATGTCGTGGCGTGCCTTAATCCTTGTCAGCCTGCTGGCGGCTAGCTGCGCCGCTCAGACCCGCGTCATCATGCTCGGTTCCGGCAATCCCAACGCCAACCCCGACCGATCCGGACCTGCCGTCGCCGTCGTCGTCAACGGCGAAGTCTACCTGGTGGACGCCGGCCCCGGCGTGGTGCGCCGCGCCGCCGCCGCCCACCTGATGGTCACCGATCTCGATCACCTCTTCATCACCCATCTTCATTCCGATCACACCCTCGGCCTGCCCGACCTCATGTTCACCCCCTGGGTGCTCGGCCGCAAAACGCCGATCGAGGCCTACGGCCCGGCGGGATTGTCGGCGATGGCCAGAAATATCGAAGCCGCGTGGTCCGAGGATATCGCCGTGCGAACCCAGGGTCTTGAGCACGCCGCCCCCACCGGCTATCAAATGAACGTCCACGAAATTAATGCCGGCGCCATCTTCAAGGATGCCAACATAGCCGTCACCGCCTTCAGCGTTCGCCATGGCTCCTGGAAAGAGGCGCTCGGCTACCGCTTCCAGACCGCTGATCGCGTCATCGTCTTCAGCGGCGACACCGCCCCCACCTATGCCGCCGCCGATGCCTGTAACGGCTGCGACCTGTTGTTTTACGAGGTGTACAATCCCGGCGGTACGATGACCCCCGCGTGGCGCAAATACATGGCGGCCTTCCACACGTCGACCGATGAACTGGGTCCTATCGCTACCCGCGCCCATCCCAAACTTCTGGTGCTTTATCACCAAATGGGGGAAGGCGCTTCCGAAGACGCGCTCCTCGCCCGCCTGCGCCAGAGCTATCATGGCGCCGTCGTTGCCTCACGCGACCTGCAGGTTTTTTAGGCTCTTACCACTTCACTGGCGCGGCCTGCGCCGGCGGCGCCGCCTGGCACGGGTCCGGACGTTCCGGCGCGGTAACCCCCGCCGGCAACGTGAACTGCGCCACCGGCGTGGTCGGCAGCGTGCTCGGCCGCCCTCCACGTCCTGCCGGAGGCGGCGGCATGGTCGCCGCCGAACACCGCGGAACCATCGTCGGTGCGTCTGCCAGCGCATACAGCGTCAGCGCTTCTTCCACCGCCGCCTCCCGCATGTCGGGTTCGTAAATGCGCTCGTAGGTATCGAAGTTGGTGTGGTGGGTGTACGTGTTGTAATCGAATGGATCCTGCTGATACCCGACCCCCGGCAGTCCGGCGTTGTTGAACGACGTGCTGTCGGTGCCGCCGGTTTGCCGGCGCAGCGTCGGGTTGACGTGATGAAAGCCCCAGTCCTTGAATTGGTCCATCGCGTCTTGCACCATCGCCGCCGCTTGCGGCGGACCAAAAACGCTCGCCGCCCGCGGCTTGCCGGTGCCATCGTCCAGATTCAGGTACGCGTCCAGCTTGTACCATTCCGGCTTCGGGTTCTCGGCCGAACCAAAATGTTGCGCGACATATGCGATGGAGCCGTACAGCCCCTCCTCCTCGCCGCTCCACAGCGCCACCCGAATCGTCCGGTGCGGCTTCACCCCCAGCGAATGCAGCAGCCGCGCCGCCTCCACCGCCACCGCCCCGCCGGCGGCGTTATCGGTAGCCCCGGTCGCCGGATTCCACGAATCGAAGTGTCCGCCCGCCATCACCACCTCATCCGCCTTGTCGCTGCCCGGCAACTCGCCGACTACGTTGTAAACCGTGCTGCCGGCCGGATAAAACTCATTGTGGATATTGACGCGCAGCGTCACCGGTATTTTGTCAATCGTCTCCGTCCGGAAAATGCGCCCATAGTCCTCGTTCGACATGATCAACGTCGGCGGGTTCGGCGCATCCGGGTTCTGGTTGTAGCCGGCGGTCTGTTGCTGCACGATGATGCCGTAGTCGCGGCCGGCGTCGGTCACCTTCACCAGGGCGCCGTTATCAACCAGGAACTTGTTCACCTGGTTATTGATCTCGGCCGCCGTCAAACCCGTCCGCGCCGGGGCTCCCCCGCGTCCGCCCGCGGGCGCTCCCGCGCCGCGTCCGCCGCCGGCGGTCTGTTCATAGCATTCGTCCGGACGCCGCAACGGCGCCGTTACGAACGGCTCGAAAACTTCGACGTGCGGACCGTCAAACACAATCGCTCCCCGCACCTTGGCTTTTATCGAAGCCAGGTAAGCGTCCAGCGCTTCCTGCGTCACCGGCTCCTGCGACGGTGCCGCCTCGGGCGGCATCGGCGCCGGTGATGATCCCGCCTGCGCGATCGCCGCCAGTTCTGTCGGCGATGGCGGAGCTCCGCAACCGCCTCCGAATCCACGGCCGCCGCGTCCAGCCGCCGGCGGCATCGGCGGTTCAATCACCACCACCGGCGCCTGCACCACGCCCTTCGTGCCCGGCGTCCACGACACCGCGCGCACGTTCAATGGCTGCTGAAACGGCGTTACGACGTTCGCCTCGAGATCGTAGTTCTGCCAGCCGGGATGGTTGAAATTCCAGGGTTCAAGATGAACGTTCGAAAATCCCCACTTGGTCAGCGTGCGCACCGCAAAGTCCTGCGCCGCTTTCAGCCCTGGCGATCCGGTGAGCCGCGGACCATACACGTCGGTCACTTCGTGGATCCACCACATGACCTGCGATCCCGACGTCTCCGCCGCCCGCAGCCGTGAGTTCATGTCTGAAAGATTCGGTGCTTGCGCCATGACCGGCGCCAGCGCCAGGCATCCAGCGATCAGTGAAAGAGTGAGGTTTCGTTTCATGGGTGTATCCGTTAGCTCCGCCGCCGACCATTGTAATGCAAGGCAGACAACACCGGTGCCCATTCCGCGGCGTTCTGCATGACGATTCCATCCGCCCGTGCCGCCGCCCGCCGTGCGCGGCCCCGCGCCTAAGCGGGTCGCGCGGCGACAGCCGCGCGAGGCCCCGCGCCTATCAATGCCGCTCAATCATTCTGGGCATTGCGTCTGAGGCTTCCACGCGACCGTTTTAGTTCGCCACGGCTGAGAAGCATCGTGCAATACCAAAACTATCGAGTGGCGTGCTCCGGTACCGGCAGGCTTCAGAACCATCGGTTCGCCACCGGGAACGAAGCCTGTTTCACCCGCATGGATCACGAAGGTCTTGTTTGGTGTCCGCAGGCATTGTGCGCCATTCAGCAAATACCAAGCCTCGGGACCCGGATGCGTGTGGACTGGGGTGCCGGTTACGGTTGAAGCCTCAACGCTTTCCATATAGCGGGCAAAATACCTTCTGGCCGGTGGAACGGGAAGCGGCCCAATCACTGCAACGCGTTCTCCGCTGGAAGGCCGCCAATCCGACGGCGCAATGTTGAACAGCCAAGCCGTACCAAATGACATGGTAACGGTCTCGGTCGATGTTTTCTTTGCTTGAGACGCCGCCTCTATATTCGGATACTTATACAAGTGCCAATATAGAGGGCCCGGCGGCAAAGTATCCAGCGAGTTATTCGCAAGCACATAGCAACCTTCTTCTTCTGTACGCTCGCTCACCGGCATCGTGCAACAACTCGGGCAAGATTTGGCGGCCGGGAGCGCCCGATTGGGCTTGGCGATGGTATTGGTTTGCCCACGCACAGGTCTTGCAGTGCACAAACTCAAGAAAGTGGCAAGAGCAATTGTCTTGCACAGCCTTATCGCAACCTGATGATTCATTCTTGCCTCTCTTTTCCCAAGGCAGACAACTCCGGCGCCCATTCCACGGCGTTCTGCATGATTATCCCATCCGCCCCGGCCGCAGCCGCCGCCCGCGCCAGCGGCGCCCGCAGCCGCCGTGCCAACCCGCGCACGTCGGCAAACACCGCCAGATGTGTCATCTCCTTCAATTGCACCAGCGATGCTATGTCGAGCGATGTCCGTGTCGCCGCCTCGCACAGCGTCACTGTTTCTCCCGGGGATTGTGATGCGAGCCGTCGATCGGCTTCGATCAATAACTCCTCCAGGCTCATGCCCGGCGCCCGCACCAGGCATCCCGCCGGAGGCTCCTCGACCACCGCCAACCCCCGCGTTCCTGTGCCGCTCCCGCGTCGCGCCGACAGTCGGTAGGGAAGAGTGATCCTGTGCACCGATGCCACCCCGTTCAAATCCTCGATCGCATGGGCCTCGCGCGGACCCAACCCCGCCGGCATGCCCAAGCAGGCGAGCACCGTGCGTTCCAACCCGGTTTCGCGGTGCACGTCAAAGCCAAGGCCGATCAAGTGGCCGATGGCCGCCTCAATCTCTTGTTCGCTCGCGCCCGGCAACATGGCAACGATCATGGCAGCTCCTTTTGCGCCGCGCGCATCTCGTCAATGACGCGCTCGAAGACGCGCCGCAGCGCCATGGGGCTGAGCGGCCCCTGGTTCGCCTGTTGCGCATTCTCCAGCACAGCCGTTTCCCGATTGGGCTCATAAATCGGCAAGGCGAGTTCCTTCTTCAGCCGCCCGATTTCCCGCGCGCACTGGCAGCGCTGGTTGAGCAGTTCGACCAATTGCCGGTCGATCGCGTCAATCCGCTCACGCCACTCAGCGATGTTCATGTTTGAGGCTCGCTGCCGGGTCAATGCTGCGCAAAAATTCGCCCGCCGCTGCGGCGCTGCCGCCCGGCGGCGCGTTCGCAATCGCGGCCACCAGCGCCGTGCCCACCACCGCGCCGTCGGCGAAGTTGGCCACCTGCCGCACCTGTTCCGCGCGCGACAGGCCGAATCCCAGCGCCACCGGCAGCGGTGATTGCTGCCGCAGTCTTTGCACCAGCTCCTCCGCGCCCGAGGCCACCTCCGCCCGCGCTCCGGTCACGCCCAGCCGCGAAACGGCATAAATGAATCCCGTGCTGGCGCCGGCAATCGCCTGCAGCCGCGCGTCGGGCGAGGTCGGCGCCGCCAAAAAGACCGTGTCCAATCCCGCATCCCGCGCCGCCGCGCGGTAGGGAAGCGATTCCTCGGGAATCAGATCGGTCACCAGCGCGCCGTCGCATCCTGCCGCCGCCGCCTCGCGCGCAAAGGCGCTCAGGCCGTACTTCAAGATCGGATTGTAATAGCTGAACAGCAGCAGGCCCACTTCCGATTGCCGCCGTATCTTCCGCGCCACCGACAGAACGTCCGCCAGTCGCGTGCCGCGCGCCAGCGAACGCTCGCTCGCCGCCTGTATCACCGGCCCGTCCGCCACCGGGTCGCTGAACGGCACCCCCAGCTCGACAATGTCCGCGCCCGCGCGCGCCAACTCCAGCGCAATCGCAACCGTATCGTCCAGCGATGGATCCCCCACCGTGATATACGGAATCAGCGCGCACCGCCCCTGCGCCTTCGCCCGGGCGAAAATTCCGGGAAACCGTGAGCTCATAGCTTCAGCTCCCGCGTCAGTATTTCCATATCCTTGTCACCGCGTCCTGAAACATTCACAATGACCGCCGCGTCGCGCGCCATCTTCGGCACCCGTCGCAACGCTTCCGCCACTGCGTGCGCCGACTCCAGCGCCGGGATGATGCCCTCCAGTTGTGCCAGCTTCTGGCAGGCTGCGAGCGCGTCCTCATCGCGCACCGCGACATACTCCGCGCGGCCCTTGTCGTGCAAATCTGCATGCTCGGGTCCGATCGAGGGGTAATCAAGTCCCGCCGAAATCGAATGCGTCGCCGCAATCTGCCCGGCGGCATCCTGTAGAACGTAGGAAAAAGTCCCTTGCAGTACGCCCGGCGAGCCCCCGCCCCCGCCGAGTTGAAACCGAGCCGCGTGCAACCCTAGTTCATCGCCCTTGCCGCCCGCTTCCACGCCGATTAGCTGGACCGCGCGATCCTCGATAAAGGCGTGGAACAGTCCAATGGCATTCGAGCCTCCGCCCACGCAGGCGATCAGTGCCTGTGGCAGCCGCCCCTCGGCGGCCATGATTTGGGCTCGCGCCTCCTGCCCAATGCAGGCGTGAAAGTCCCGCACCATCGTCGGATAGGGATCGGCCCCCAGCACCGAGCCAAGCAGGTAATGGGTGGTGTCGCAATGCGCGACCCAGTCGCGCATTGCCTCGTTGATGGCGTCTTTCAGCGTGCGGCTGCCGCACTCGACCGCCCTGACTTCCGCCCCTAGCAAGCGCATCCGCGCCACGTTCAAGGCCTGCCGCGCCATGTCTTCGGAGCCCATGTACACGATGCATTCCAGCCCAAAAAGGGCGCAGACCGTGGCCGTCGCCACCCCGTGCTGCCCGGCGCCGGTCTCGGCGATAATGCGCCGCTTGCCCATACGGCGAGCCAGCAGCGCCTGGCCCAGGCAGTTATTGATCTTGTGCGCGCCCGTGTGCAGCAGGTCCTCCCGCTTCAAATACACGCGCGCTCCGCCCAGCTCCGCCGTCAGCCGCCGCGCCAGTGTCAACGGCGTCGGCCGGCCGGCGAAGTTGCGTAAAAGATCCGCCAGCTCGCGCTGGAACTCCGCGTCGGCCTTGGCCGCCGCGTACGCCGATGCCAGCTCTTCCAGCGGATAGACCAGCGTCTCGGGAACATAGCGCCCGCCGTAGGCTCCAAAGCGACCGGCGGACGCGGCTTCAGCTTTCATTCCTTTGCCTCCTGAAACGCCGCCCGCGCCTGACTCACAAATCTCTCGATGGCGGCGTGATCCTTCCTTCCCGGCGCGCTCTCCACTCCCGAAGCCACGTCCACTCCCATAATGCCGCGCGCCTCGCCGATTGCCCGCGCCACGTTCTCCGGATTCAGCCCGCCCGCCAGCAGCAGCGGCAACCGCCCGCACGCGGCGGTCTTGCGCCAGTCGAAACTTCGCCCGGTACCGCCGACAGCCGCTGAATCGAGCACCGCCCGCTCGGCAAACCCCGCCCAGGCGGCGAGCTCTCCTTCGCCCCCCGGCATCGCCACCGCGCGCCATACTTTAACAAGTTGCGCCAGACGAAGTCCTTCCTCGGGCGAGTACTCGCCATGGAGCTGCACCGCGTCCAGCCCGCAATCGGCGGCGATGGTGGCCACTTCCTCCGCCGCAACCCCGGCGAATACACCGACCTTGATCGCCCTCTTCGGCAGCGCCGTGATCGTTGCCCGCGCCGTATTCGGCGCAATGCGCCGCGGTGACGCCGGTGCGAACACAAACCCCACCGCGTCGGCGCCCGCGCGCATCGCCGCTTCCGCGTCGCCCGCATTGGCCAAGCCGCAAATTTTGACGAATCCGCCCAGCATGCGCGTCAGCTCCTGGCCCGGGTGCCGCTGCCGCATTAAATGCTCGCCCACCAGCACGGCGTGAAAACCTGCTTCCCGCGCCCGCTCCAAATCCGCGTTCGTGCGCAATCCACTCTCCGCCACCGCGACCGCGCCCGCCCGCATCCGGCTCCCCAGCGCCAGCCCACGCCCGAGGTCCACGCGTAGCGAATGCAAATCGCGGCTGTTGATTCCGATCAGCGCCGCGTCGCCCACCCGCCGCAGTTCGTTCTCGTCGTGCACTTCGCACAGCGCCGCCAGTCCGGCTTCCTCGGCTACGCCGCGCAATTCCTGTAGGCTCGCGTCATCCAGCATCGCCGCGATGAGCAGCACCGCATCCGCTCCCGCGGCCGCCGCCTCCCAAATCTGGTACGGACAAAAAATAAAATCCTTGCGCAATATCGGCAGCCGTGTGGCCGCCCGCGCCACTTGCAAATATTCCAGCCGCCCTTCGAAATTTTCTTCTTCGGTCAAGACCGAAAGCGCCGCCGCCCCTCCGGCCTCATACTCGGCGGCAAGCGCCGCCACGTCAAAGTCTTCACGCAGCCGCCCGGCCGAGGGCGATCGCCGCTTAAGCTCCGCAATCACCGCCGGCATCCGTCGCCGCCCCCGCAGCGCGGCCTTGAAATCGCGCGCCTCCCGCAGCGCCGCCCGCCGCCGCAAATCTGCTTCCGGCACCCGCGCGCGCGCCTCGGCCACCGCTCTTTTGCGGCTCGACAAGATGCGTTCCAGCACCGAGGGAATTCCCTGCGCCGGCGCTTCAATGGACGATTTCGACATCATCGGGGTTCTTTCCCATCCTATCAGCCCCGCCGTCCAGTCGCGGCGCCGCGCAGGGGCCCGTGCCAATCAATGCTGTGTTTAAATAGGGACAAGATGTCCTTGAAATTCCTGCGCTCTGCCTGCGCGTTTTTCTGCGTACCTTTCCTGTTGACCTTGGCGCCCGCGCAAACGCCGCCGGCAGACCCGCCGCTGACGCCCGCCGCGAAAGGCTACCTCGAGTTCGAGCTGGGCAAATTCGCCGAGCTCCAGGCCGAGAATAAGGGAGGCAGCGCCTACATTCAGCAAGCTCTCGAGCACTTCACCGCCGCCATGGCCGCCAATCCGGATTCGCCCTACGTGGCCTGCCAGATGGCCGACCTGCTCAGCCGCATCGGGCGCAACACCGACGCCATTACGCTGGTCAGGTCCGTGATCAAGGATCATTCTGATAATCTCGACGCCCACCAAACCCTGGGCGAAATTTATCTCCGCGAACTCAGTCGCGAGCACCAGCCGATCGCACCCGCGCTCGCCGCCGAGGCCATCGCCGAATACAAAACCCTGCAGCAGCTCGAGCCCGCCAACCCCGACCCCACAGTGATTTTGGGCAAGCTTTATGGTGCCGAAGGCCAACCCGGCCTGGCCGAACAGCAGTTCCGTTCCGCTCTCGCCATTGCGCCCACCAATATGGACGCCCTGGCCAGCCTGGTGCAGTCCCTGGCCGGCGAAGGCCGCCTCGACCAGGCCCAACAGGAGATCGCCTCCCTCCCTCCCGATGCGCGCAGCGGCATGGTCTACGCCACCCTGGGCGACGCCTTCCGTGGCCAGCACCGCTACGACCAGGCCGCCAAGGCCTACGGCCAGGCCGTCGCGGCCCAGCCCGGCGATCCCGACTTGCAGCGCGCCCTTGCCCAGGCCCTCATGGATGGCGGTGATTACGCCAAGGCCTTGACTGCTTTTCAGGAACTCGAAACTCTGTCACCCGATGACGGCCAAGCCGCGCTCCGCACCGGCCAAATACAAATGCAGCTCGGCCAATTCGACGCCGCCGCGAAGAGTCTCGCCACCGCCTCCCGCCTGCTGCCCGCAACCGACGGTAAGCAGGATATGGAAGTCGCTTACGCCCACGCCCTGCTTGACGAGAGCCAGGGCCGCTATCAGCCTGCTGTGGACGAACTCAAGGCGCTGATCGATCGTAAGTCCACGCCCGGCACCCAGGCGATTTTCCTCGACCATCTCGCCTCGCTCGAAATTCGCACCGCCGACTATACCGGCGCCGAGGCTACCATTGCGCAGCTCCAGGCGTTGGGCGCCGCGCATGCCGATCGCGCTCGCGCGCTCAGTATCGAGTTGTATGGCGATCAGCGTGATTACCCCCGCGCCCTCGCCGCCGCGCGCGCCGCTCTTGCCGGCCAGCCCGACTCGCCATCGCTCGATGTAACCTACGCCAATCTGCTCGCCTCTTCCGGCGATGCTCGCGGCGCCGTTGCCTGGCTCCAACCCAAAATCCACGGTGACGCTCCCCATGCCGCGGATGACGCCAGCCTCTACCTCGCCATCAGTCAAATTCAGGAAAATGCCCGCCAGTACTCCCTCGCGCAGGAAGCCGCGGCCCATGCCGACGCTCTCGCCTCCACTCCCGAGGAGCACGCCCGGGCGCAAAGCCGCATGGGCGCCATCGCCTCCGCCCAGCACGACTACGCCGCCGCCGAAGCCAGCTTCAAAAAGGCGCTGGTTCTCGCGCCCAATGACGCCGACACTCTGAATTCAATGGCCTACCTCCTCGCCCAGCAGGGCACGCGTTTGCCCGAGGCGCTCGCATACATCCAGCGCGCGCTGGCGCGCGACGCCGGCAATGGCGCCTACCTCGACACCCTGGGCTGGGTCTATTTCAAGCTCAACCGTATACCCGAAGCTGAAAGCGCACTGCAGCGCGCCTCGCTGCTGAATCGCCATGATCCCCTGGTGCTCGATCACCTGGCGCAAGCCTACGATCGCGACGGTAAATTGCGGCAGGCGGAAGCGAGTTGGCGGCAAGCCCTCGACGATCTCAAGCACAACCCCGGCGCCGACGCCCAGCGCACCGCCGAAATCGAAAAGCAGCTCGACGCCGTCCGCACCCGCCTCGCCCATCAGTAAGCCCTAGCGCGCGCTTTTCTCAATCCGCCGGTCGGGAACCAGCCACAGCGCGGCCACCAGGGCGTACAGCCCATACGCCAGCGCCGGATGAACGAACGTCAACAAAATCCCGGCGACGTACAGCGCCGGCGACGTCTTTCCCTTCCAATCCCGCCCCAGGGCCCGCGCCAGCGCCGAGTTGGTCTCCTGGCTGCGCAGCACGACGGTTTGCATAATCGTCCACGCCACCGCCGCCATCAAGAGCACCACGCCATAAATCGCCGTGGGCGCCGGTGCGAACAAATTCCGGCCCACCCACTCGGTTACGAACGGCACCAGCGACAGCCAAAACAGCAAATGCAGGTTGGCCCACAATACCGCGCCGTTCACACGCGGCACCAGGTGGAAAAAGTGATGATGGTTGTTCCAGTAGATTCCCAGGTAAATAAAGCTGAGCAGGTAGGCCAGTAGCACTGGTCCGTCCGCCCGCAGCGCGCCGAAATCAGCGCCCTCGGGAACCTTCAGCTCCAGCACCATGACTGTAATCAGGATCGCGATGACACCATCGCTAAACGCGCACAGCCGGTCGCGACTCAGCTCGCTTCCTCGTCAAACGGCGGCAGTACCAGCTCGGCCGCGGCCAGCGTCTGTTGCAGCAACTCCAGCGCGCGCTCCAGCGATAGATTCTCCGCGCTCGCCATCTCCCCGACCAGCAGCAGCGCCGCCCGGTCCAGCATCTTTTTCTCCCGGTACGAAAGCGGCTTCGCCTGATGGAGCTGCACCAGGCTCTTGAGCACCTCCGCCACTTGTGCCAGCGCTCCATTGCGCATCTTGTCCGAATTTTCCTTGAAGCGCCACTTCCAGTCCGAGGCGCACTCCACCCGTTCGCTATTCCGCAGGTAGGTCAGTATGGGCACCATCGCCCGCGCATCCGTCACCCGCCGCATCCCAACGCTTTCGACGTTGGTGAAGGGCACCATCACCCGCAAATTGCTGGCTTCAATTTTGAGTTGGTAGTACTGCTGCTCGCCCCCGCCCGCCGGGCTCGAGATCACACGGTTGGCAATCGTCTCGATAACGCCCACCCCATGATTGGGGTACACCACCTTCTCGCCGACACGGAACGTTTGGCTTCCATCCATGACACCGACCGCCTCTACGTACTAGTATGCCAAAATGGCGGGGGGCTCTTCAAGCGCCGCCCCGGCAGTCTTGGTTTCGCTCATGTCTTTAAACATCAAAGAAAAGCTGGAAAAGGAAATACAGCAGTTCGAGCGCGAGCTCACCATCGAGCTTCCCGCCGAGCTCAAACGCGCCGTCGCGCTGGGCGACCTGAGCGAGAATGCCGAGTACCACATGGCCAAGCAGCGGCAGGAGTTCGTCAATGCCCGCTTGGGCCAACTGCGCAAACGTCTGGCCGAGCTCAGCCTGGTCAACCTCAACAACATCCCCCGCGACCGCGCCGCGTACGGCTCCGTTGTCATCCTCCGCGATCTCGATAAGGATGAGGATATCGAGTACCGCCTCGTCACCAGCGAAGAGGCGGATGTGGCCAAAGGGCTGATTTCCACCTCCTCGCCCATTGGCAAGGGCATCCTCGGCAAACGCCCCGGCGACGAGGTCAAAATTCAGACCCCCGGCGGCGCCAAGGAGTTCGAGGTTCGCACCCTCAAGACCATTTACGATCTCGAAGAGGACGAAGCCGCGCAATGACCTATACCCGGGCCATCGGCGCTAGCTGCAAAGTTGTTCTCGACTGGATTGTCCGCTCCCTCGCGCTGACCAGGATCAATCCCAATGTTCTGACTTTTATCGGGCTGGTGATCAACATCATCGCCGCCGCCCTGTTCGGCTACGGCCACTTTCTCAGCGCCGGCTTCGTCATCATCGCCGCGGGCATCTTCGACATGGTGGACGGCCGCGTCGCCCGCTATACCAATACCGTCAGTCACTTCGGCGGCTTCTTCGACTCCGTCCTCGACCGCTACTCCGACCTCGCCCTCTATTTCGGATTGCTCGTCTACTACGCCCGCATCAATCGCGAATTTTATGTGGTCCTGGTCGCGGTCGTGATGACCGGCTCGGTCATGGTCAGCTACGCCCGCGCCCGCGCCGAGAACACGATCCCGAGTTGCAAGGTCGGCTTCATGGAGCGCCCCGAGCGCATCGTGCTGGTCATCATCGGCGCCCTCTTCAACCGCATGGCGCCCTGCCTGTGGGTGATCGCCGTCCTCAGCAATATCACCGTAATCCACCGCATCCGCTACACCTACCAACAAACCCGCGTCATGGACGGCAAAAAACAACCCGCCGTTAGCAGTCAGCACTAAATCCGCACTATCTCTTTGGCGGGAATTTGCCGAGCAGCTTCTTGACGGCGTCGTTGAGCCTCTGGTCGTTTCTGCCGGGATTGCCATTACTGAGCGCCTGCGTCGCGGTGCCGCGCCAGACCAGTTCCTTGTTTTGAGGATTGAAAAAATCAATCACCAATGTGTTTTCCGGATACCGGACAGGCACGGTTTCCGCGAACCAGGGGCCGCCGCGCCATCCCCGCCAACCCCAGCCCATGCCCCAGCCGTTGTTGTAAAACGTCTCGAGCTGACGGCGTACCTTGGTTGTGCTCATCACCGAGATTTCAAGGTCGCCGCCGCTGGGAACCTCGGTCAGGCCACGCGCCCGCAATGCGTTGTCTATATCCAGGCGCGCCTCGTCATTCCACTCTGAGTTCCGCGTCTGCACCTGACCCCATGAAAACGTATGGACCTGCCGAAAGTCGAATCCCTTGTTGTAATTGATGTGCACCGATTGCGCCGCCGACGACACAACCAGAAAAGCCAATGCGCCTACGCAACTGAAAAAGAAATGCCGCATAAAGCCTCCACTACTTTGGATGCGGCACACAAGGCGCGCCGTTTGCCGCGCCAATTACCCAGCCGACCCACTACCGGTCAGTCCATCGAGCGCCGCCTGGGCTTGCGTTAATTGCCGCTGCCGCTCGGCCAGCAGCCGTTCCGTCTCTTCCACCACGGCCGGCGGTGCCTTGCTCTTGAACGACGCGCTCTCCAGCTTGGCGCGCAGGTTCGCCACGCCCTGCGTCAGCACCGTAGCCTCTTTCCGCAGGCGGTCCCGCTCCGCGCCGGCATCGAACGCCCCGCCCAAATCGAGCTGCAATTCATACCCGCCCGCCGTCGCGCGCAACGGAGCGTTGGCCGCAATCGTCTCCACCCGCTCGAGAGCGCTCACCCGCGCCAGCGCCTCGACCATCGTCCACTCCAGCTTCCCGCCCTGGCCCGCCACCTTGAGTCCCGCCGTTTGCTTGGGAGCAAGCTTCGCGTCGGCGCGCAACTTGCGCAGCGCGGTCACGACCTCCTGCAAGCGTCCGATCTCCGCCTCCGCTTCCATGTCCCGTTGGCCCCCCGGCGAGGGAAATGCCGCCAGCGCAATGCTCGCCTCCGGCGCCTCGCCCGCGTACAAACGGTGCCATAGCTCCTCGGTCACGAACGGCATTACCGGATGCAGCAACCGCAGCGCCCGCTCGAACGCAGCCCACAGACTGCCGCTGGGCTCGCCCAGCTTCGATAGCTCCAGGTACCAGTCGCAGAACTCGCGCCAGAAAAACTGGTACAGCAAATCCGCCGCCTCGTGGAAGCGATATTCCCTGAGGCTCTGGTCCATCGCCGTCGCCACTGCCTCCAGCCGCGAAAAGATCCACCGGTCCACCACGCTTTCCGGCCGCGGCTGCGCGCCCGGCGCAATCCCGGCCCGCTCCAGCTGCAAAAAGATGAACCGTGCCGCGTTCCAAATCTTATTGGCGAAGGCGGCGTAGCCCTGCATCCGTTCTTCCGACAAGGCAATGTCGGTTCCTGGCGCCGCCATGGCGGCAAGCGTAAAGCGCACCGCGTCGGTGCCGTACTTTTCGGTGACCACCAGCGGATCAATTACGTTCCCCTTGGTCTTCGACATCTTCTGCTTGTCGGCGTCGCGCACCAGGGCGTGAATGTACACCTCGCGGAACGGCACCTCGCCCATGAAGTGCGTGCCCAGCATGATCATCCGCGCCACCCAGAAAAATAAAATGTCGAAGCCGGTGATCAGCAGCGAGGTCGGATAAAACGCCTCCAACTCCGGCGTCTTCTCCGGCCACCCCAGCGTCGAGAAGGGCCATAGGCCGCTGCTGAACCACGTGTCCAGCACATCCGCATCCTGGCGCACCGCGCCCCCGCAAGGGCATTTGTCCGGCGCCCCGCGCGCCACGATCACCTCCTGGCAGCGCTCGCAGTACCACGCCGGTATCTGGTGCCCCCACCAGAGCTGGCGCGAAATGCACCAGTCGTGGATGTTCGCCATCCACTCGTTGTAAATGCGCTGATTGTTTTCCGGTGTGAAGCGAATTTCGCCTCGCTCCACCACCGCCACCGCCTTCTCAGCGAGTGGCGCGATCTTAACGAACCACTGGTTCGATATCCGCGGCTCGATCACCGTGGCGCAGCGCTGGCACTGCCCCACCGACATCGGGTGCGCGGCGATGCCCGCCAACAACCCCAGCCGCTCCAGATCCTCGACCACTCGCGGCCGCGCCGCGAATCGGTCCAGGCCGGCATAAGCGCCCGCATCGTGCGTCATTTGCCCGCGCTCATCGATCACGATGAGCTGTTCCAATCCGTGCCGTTTTCCAGCCGCAAAATCATTGGCGTCGTGGCCCGGCGTGATCTTGACCGCGCCCGTGCCGAACTCCGGCTGCGCGATCTCATCGGCAATGACCTTCACCAGGCGTTTGGTGAGCGGCACCTCCACCTCGCGCCCGATCAGGTGCTGGTAGCGCTCGTCCCGCGGATTTACTGCCACCGCCACATCGGCCAGAATCGTCTCCGGCCGCGTTGTCGCGACGGTCAGAAATTTTCCGTCCTCGCCGGCAATGGCGTACCGCACCGAGTACAGCTTCCCCTCGACCGCCTCGTGCGTCACCTCCAGATCGCTCACCGCCGTCTGGCAGCGTGGACACCAATTGACGATGTAACGCCCGCGATAGATGAGCCCCTGTTCGTACAGCGTTACGAAAACCTCGCGCACCGCCCGCGACAGCCCCTCGTCCAGCGTGAAGCGCGCGCGCGACCAGTCGCAGCTCGCGCCCAGCCTCGTCATTTGCTCCTTGATCCGATCGCCGCTCTGCCGCTTCCACGCCCAAACCGCCTCCACGAAAGCCTCGCGCCCCATCGCCTGGCGCGTTTTGCCCTCCCGCGCCAGCTCCCGCTCCACCACCATTTGGGTCGCGATGCCGGCGTGATCCGTGCCCGGCAGCCAGAGCACGTTCTTGCCCTGCATCCGCTGCCAGCGCACCATGATGTCAATCAGTGTGTGCTCCAGCATGTGGCCCATGTGCAGCGAGCCCGTCACATTCGGCGGAGGAATTACCAGTGACCAGTTCCCGGCGGCCGCTTTCTCCGCCTTGGCCCTGAAGAGTTGCGCCTCCACCCACGCCGTCGCCCACTTCGGCTCGATCGCCTGCGGGGTATAAGCCTTATCCAGTTCGTTATACATTCCGTCTATTATTCGCTATTCGGTCCGCGCGCTGCTTCATGCACCGCCAGCACCAGTAATTCCTGCGGCGTTTTGCCCTCAATCCGCCGCAGCCATGGCTCCAGCCCCGCCGACGACAACGGCTTGCGCAGCCCGCCGTCCGGATCCCCCGCCTCGCCGCCCGTGGGCGGCGCCGCGTCCAGCGCGCCGGTAAGAATGAGGAAGGGAATTGCCCGCCACTCGCTGTGCGCCTTGACCCGCCGGCACAACTCCACGCCGCCAATGCCCGGCAGTTTGGCCGCCGCCAAAATCAACTCGGGCGCCCGGCGTTCGATCGCCGCCAGCGCCGCCTCACCGTCGCTCACCGCCTCCACTTCGCAGCCCAAATCCTCGAGATACGCCGTCCCCATCCGCCGCGCCAGCGCGCCCTCATCCGCCAATAACACTCGTTTCATGCTGCATAATTGTAAGGTCTAGAGTAGTTCGCTGAGCGATGCGAGATGGGGGCCAGGTCTGCGAACCGGGCCCCCAATGCCGCATTGGGCATTGGGGTGGTCGTAAATCAGAACGGCGGACCCCTGCCGAGAGCAATGCTTGGAAGAGGCGAGAATGGGGTCAGTGCTAGGAAGAGGTCGGGCGCGAAGCGCAGCGTATAGGGACATACGTGAGCATTCGCGCCCGGCCGATGACGACGCAATGGCCCCGTTATCGCCTCGCCCCTTCAATTTGTCGGATGTCGCTACCATTGCCGCCCTCTCCACCCCTGCCGGACGCGGCGGCCTCGGCATCATCCGTCTCTCTGGCCCGCGCGCGCTGCCTGTCGCCCGCGACCTCCTCGGCGGCGCCTCTCTCGCGCCCCGACATGCCACTCTCGCCGATTTTCGCGACGCCGATGGCGAGTTGCTCGACCAACTCATCGCCGTCTTCTTCGCCGCCCCCCACTCCGCCACCGGTGAAGACGTCGTCGAGCTGACCGCCCACGGTTCCCCCGTCCTCCTCGCCGCGCTCCTTGATGCGGCGCTCCTCCGTGGCGCCCGCCTCGCCGAGCCCGGCGAATTCTCCCGCCGCGCTTTTCTCAACGGACGGCTCGACCTCACCCAGGCCGAAGCCGTTCGCGACCTCATCGACGCCCATACGCTGTTTCAGGCCCGCACCGCGGCCCGCCAAATGTCCGGCTCCGTAGCCCATGCCCTTCGCCCCTTGCATCACGGTGCCACCGAGATCATCGCCCGGCTTGAGGCCGGCATTGATTTCGCCGACGACGATGTCACCGTGGTGGATGGCAAGGATCTATTGCGCTCTCTTGATTCCTTACAAGCTCAAATTGACAACTTGCTGGCCAGCTTTCGTTTCGGCCGCACCGTGCAAGCCGGCATCCTCATGGCCATCGTCGGCCGCCCCAACGTCGGCAAATCCAGCCTGTTCAATCGCCTGCTCGGCCAGGGACGCGCCATCGTCACCGCTGAAGCCGGCACCACGCGCGATCTCATTTCCGAATCGCTCGATTGGGAGGGCATTCCGGTCCGCCTGCTCGACACCGCCGGAATTCGCAACCCCAGCGGCGAAGCCGAACGGTTGGGTATCGAACGATCGTGGCAGGCCATCGCCGATGCCGACCTCGTGCTCGCCGTCTTCGATGGCTCCCAGCCTCTCGAGGCCGGCGACCGCGAACTCCTGCGGCACGCCGCCAACCTGCCTCAGGCTCTCCTCGTCGCCAATAAAAGCGATGTGGCCATGCCCACGGAAATGCATCACGGCATGATCGCCGTCTCCGCCCTCACCGGCAGCGGTACGGACGAACTCCGCCAGGCTGTCACCCGCCGTTTGCGCCCCGAATCGAGTGCGCAAGCCGAGTTCATCACCAACGCCCGCCACGCCCAGCATCTTTCCCTCGCCCGCGAAGCTCTGGATCGCGCCCGGCTCGCGGTGAACGCAAAGTTTCCGCACGAGGCCGTGCTCGTTGACCTTTACGAATTGCTCCAGGAACTCGACGCCATCACCGGCCAGACCACGGTAGAGGATATACTGGGAGTAATCTTCTCTACATTTTGTATTGGCAAGTAGTGCCCGCGCCAGCAAGTGTAACGAGAAAACGAAGTCAGACGTCTAACAGGGCAGGTGAAGCGTGCCTTCTAGGCTTTTTTCGAAATTTCTCCCGGTTTTCTTCGGCATCGTTCTCCTCGCCGCCACCGCCGCCGCGCAGCAAAAGGCCCAGACTGCGGCCCCCGCCGACCCCGATGCCACCGTCGAGGGCGTCCCCACCGCCGACAAGACCACGGCCAAAAAGCTGAAATCGGAGGACAACGTCGCCCTCATCGGCCATCGCGACGTCGGCAAAGGCCTCGATTTCTACAGCCAGTCGAAAGAGATTGCCCTGGGCCAGAGCCTGGCCAACCAGGTCCTGGAGAGTTCCACCGTGGTCACTGACCCAGTGGTCAATGAGTACATCAACCGTCTCGCCCAGAATCTGGTTCGCAACTCCGACGCCAAGGTGCCCTTCACCGTCCATGTGTTGCAGGATGACACCGTCAATGCCTTCGCCCTCCCCGGTGGTTTCTTTTTCGTGAACTCCGGCATCATCCTCGCTTCCAACGAAGAGGACGAATTGGCCGGGGCCATGGCCCATGAAATCGCCCATGTCGCCGCCCGCCACGGTACCCGGCAAGCCACCAAGGGCGAGCTCATGCAAATCGCCGCCATCCCCGCCGTCATCCTCGCCGGCCCCGGTATCGCCGGTCTCGGCGCCGAGGAGGCCGCTAACGTCGCCATCCCGCTCCAGTACCAGCGCTTTACCCGCGGCGACGAGCAGGAGGCTGATTGGCTGGGCACTCAGTATCTCTGGAAGTCCGGCTATGATCCCCAGGGCCTCGCCCGCGCCTTCGAGATCATCGAACAGGATGACAAAATTCGCCCCGGCATCGTCAGCCGCATGTTTGCCTCCCATCCGCAAACCCCTGACCGTGTCGCACTCACTGAGAAAGAAATTGCCACCATCCTGCCCCCGCGCCCCGATTACATCATCACTACGTCTGAGTTCGACCAAATCAAGGCCCGGCTGCGTGCCTTGCTCAAATCCAAAATCGAGTATGGCGTCGTCGTGCCCGGCGGAATTGCCGCCCCGGACGCCGCCACTCCCAAACCGGTCGGCCCGCCAGTGATCAAACACTGAGGCCAAAATGGGTGTGATCGGCCGACCCATAAGTCTTGTGAGAAAATGGCTGTAATCCTTTTGCCGGTTTCCAGCCTCTAAGGCAGAGTAGTCATTGAGAGGTCACCATGATTGCCAACTCCAATCAATTGCAAAAATCCCTGGCGGAGCTCAAGCAGGAACAGGCCCGTCTGACCGAAGCCATCCGCATCATCGAGGAGCTCGTCAGCGGCACCAAGAGCAATCGCCTCAGCCCCGCCGGTCGCGCCCGCATCTCCGAAGCCGCCCGTAAACGTTGGGAAGAGCATCGCCGCCGCGCCAGCCGCAACGAGCGCCACGCCGCCTAAACGGGTCGCGCGGCGACAGCCGCGCGAGGCCCCGCGCCAATTAACGATTCTGCCCGTGGTGGACCACAAGGTACGCCTTCCAGCGCCCGTACTCGGACGTTGTCAGGATGCGCCGGGTCAGGAGTTCGCGCTTGGCGCGGTAGGGCCGTCCCGCAATCATTGCCCCCACCAGGGCCGGCGTGATCCCCGGCAGAGTGCCTAACGTCGCCACTCCCGCCTCGTTCAAATCCCACTGCGTCCGCCTGCCCGCCAGCCCCCTTTCGCCCTCCAGCGTCCCGGTTTTCCCCTTCAAACCTACGGGCGCCGTCGCCATCCCCGCCGGCCCATTCGGCGCCGCCGCCACCTGCACCGCGAAAACCCGATACGGCTGCTCACACCCAGCCGCGAAAAGGCAAGCCAAACCCAGCACGAGAAGAGCAGGCGCATTCACCCTTGGATCGTCGCGCCCGCTGCTCGACGGGTCAATCCCCCAAAAAAGGTGCCGCCGGCTAGGCCCGCAGGAGCGCCTTGAACCCGTAGTCCATATGCATCTGGATATGGCAGTGAAACAGGCTCGGCCCTGGCTGATCGGCGGTGAAGTCCACCGCCGCTCGCCCGTAGATCGGCACCACCACCGTGTCTTTCATCACTCCCGCCGTCGGCTTGCCGTAAATCTCCGCCAGCTCGAAAACATGCCGGTGCAAATGCAGCGGATGCGAATCGTCAGTGCGATTGTGGAACACCAGCCGGTGGCGCTGCCCGGCTTTCATCACAAATTCCTGGTCGTGCGGATACGGCTTGCCGTTTACCGTGAACGAATTGAACCGCCCCGCGCCGCGCGGAATTTTTTCGAACACCATGTCCATCACGTTCGCCGGCGCTGCCGCCGGCGCCGCCCCCGGCTTGCCGAAAATCGTGTAATCCCAGGCCAGTTTGCGTGGCGCCGTCCAGGTCGGCTGCATATTCTGCCCGGCATACTCGACAATCACTCCCAGCCCCGCGTTGCGGATGTCGTCGGTCGGGTCGCCCATGATCCATACCCCCGGCTGGTTCATCTCGACATAGCAGTCAATGCGCTCACCCGGGCCCAACAGCAATACCTCCACCGCCTGCGGCGTGGGCACCGGGTTGCCGTCGAGCGCAATCACATGGAACTCGTGTCCGGGCAGCGCCAGGTGCCGTATCTCGATCGCGCTGGCGTTGAGCAGATGTAGCAGCAGCCGGTCGCCGGGCTTCACCCGGATCGGCTCGCCCGCCCCCAGCGCCTTGTCGTTGATTGAATAAATCCCCGCTCCGATCTCCAGTCCGTTCGGACGCGTATCAAGCACCGCCGGCTTTTCCGGCTGCGGCAGCGTCGGATCCAAATCGTCGGTGTCCACCATCTGGCTGGTGTAGAACGGCTCCCAGTCGCGCAGCGCCAGAAACAACTCCTGGTCGAAATGCCCCGCCTGCGCCGGGTTCGACGCCCCTTCGATTACCAGGAACCCGAACTGCCCGGTGTAGCCGCCCCGGTGCAGATCGCTCATCGCCATGGTGTGCGTGTGGTACCACCGCGTCCCCGCCGGGCGCGGCGTGAACCGGTAACTCCGCCGTCCCTGCGGCGGCACCGCCGGCGTGCCCTCCTCCTCGGCGCCATCGACCTCGGCCGGAATCTCCAGCCCGTGCCAATGCACCTGCTCCGGCACGTCGGTCTGGTTGATCACCTCCACCGTCACCGGCGCCCCCTCCTTCATGCGCAGCAGCGGCCCCGGCGCCGTTCCGTTATACCCGATCGTGCTGATGATGTGGTTGGGCGCCAGCTCCACCGTGATCGGCGCAATGGTCAAGGTGAAATCTGGCTTCGGCCCCGCCTGCGCCAGCCCCGGCCCCACCCGCGCCGCCACCGCCGTGCTCGCCGCCGCCACCGAGGAAAGTTTCAAAAACGCCCGCCGCTGCATTCCTTAGTGTAGACCGCCATTCCCGGTATTCGGGTGCGGTTGCGCCCGTCATTAGTTACCTGACGCTGTACAAAATGATAGGCACAATGCCCGGGATGGCTTCATGGATTCAGATAACGCTAATACATACTGAGCTAACCTGCAAGAAATGGACTCGACGACTGTGTCGGTCTCAACCGGGCTGTGCGATCTGATTTGGCTTGACACTTCAACTGAGGCCCAATACACTCCTGCCTGAAACGAAAATCCATGGCGGCCTATAAAACTCATGGCTTCTCCGCGAAGGGTTCGTATAGGCCACCGGTAAAAACCCAGGCCCGAATTTCGCTGCGTCTCTCCCGCGCTCTTGGGCTGCGCGCCCCGTTTGTCGTAGCGGCGTGTTTTGCGGCGCTAGCTCAGTTAGCCGCGGGTCAGCATGTCCCAGTGAAATCAGGCGCCTGGTTGCAAGCGCCGCAGTACGACGCTCACTCCGCCACGGACCCGCTCCAGGCCTTCCAAACCTGGCGTCGGCGGAACTTCGTCAGCGTACCGGTCCGGCCCGAAGTTTGGCTGGCCCATCTGGATTGGGTCAAGCTCCATGCGAGCGCGGGCGCGCGCCCGCAGAAGGTGACCCCGCCGCGCCAGGAAACGCCGGCCCCGAGGAGCCTGGCCGCGGTGAGCAATGCCGGCAATGTTGTGCCTGCCGGCGGCCTCAGCAACTATCAGGGGGAAGTGGCGGTTGCTGTCGATTCCACCAATCCGCAGCGCATGCTTGCCGCGACCAATACGTTCCTGGCGGATCCGAACTGCGGCGGCAACAGTACCCAGGACTTGTTCGCCTCCCAGGATGGCGGCAAGACCTGGAATTATACCTGTGCTCCGCTCCCGCCCGCTCTCGCCGGCTCCACCGCCGAAATCTACGGCTCCGATCCGTCCGTAGCCTGGGACGCCAACGGCAACGCGTATGCGAGTTACATGCTGATCAAGCCGGATGTTTACCATGGCGCACCGGCGATGGATTCGATGATCGTGCTGGCCAAGAGCACCGACGGCGGCTTCACTTGGAATGCCAATCCCATCGTCAACCATTTCGGCCAGCCACAATACTTCGACGACAAGCCGATGATGACGGTGGATCGCTCGAGCGGCGCTAATTCCCATACCAACCGCATCTACGCCATCTGGGATACCAACAATACCGAGACGGTTTCGTGGTCGGACGACGGTACGCACTGGAACCCCGTCGTTCTCGAAACCGACGCGCAAGCGGGTATGGACATTGGCGGGGACGTTGCCGTCGGACCGGCTGGGACCGTCTATGCCATCTGGACGCGCATTGCTGGTATCCCCGGTGGTCCCCAAGGCGGGGACACAGTTGTGTTTACCAAATCCAGCGATGGCGGCCAGACTTGGGCTCTCCCCGCTACCATCGCAGCGGGTGGTCTGTCGCTGAATTCCTTTAATACTCTGATCCCGGCCCAGGACCAGCGCGGAATCAACACCTTCGCCTCGATTGCCGTCGATGACAGCGGTTCGCCCTACTCCGGCTCGATTTACGTTGTCTATGCCGACTATCCAACTGGCAAAACTGCGGGCCCTGCCATCAATGTGTACATGGTGAAGTCAGGCGACAGCGGCGGTACCTGGAGCCCGCCCCTGCAAGTCAACGACGATGCCGAAGACGGCGCCTCCCACTTCTTTCCCTGGTGTGCCGTCGACCCCGGCAACGGCTTGGTCCATGTCTCCTGGTACGACACCCGCAACGACCCTGGCTACCAGATTCGCACTCAAATTTATTACGCGCAATCGAGCGATGGAGGGGCGAGCTTTTCGCCCAATGTGCCAGTCTCTCAGGTCTCGGCTCAGCTCGCGAATCCGTCCATTGACTACAATGACGAGAATTCGCTGGAGAACCAGTACTACAACCCCAACCAGTACGGCGATTACGCCATGCTGAGCGCCGCCGGCGGCACCGTCCTCGTCGGCTGGACCGACAGCCGCCAATTCTATCCCCAGAATTTCGGAGACCCCTTGGACGAGGACCTCGTCACCAGCGTCTTGCAGGTCAGTGCGCCGCTGAGCTACACCATCGGCGGCCAAGTGGCCGACCAAGCCGGAAACGGGATTGCGGGATTGCAGGTTTCCGCCGGTGGCATCAGCGCCACGACCGCCGGCGATGGCCGGTATACGCTCGCGGGCCTGGCGAACGGCAGCTATACCGTCGCTCCAGCGTCATCCAATTTTACTTTTGCTCCCAATGCCATGCCGGTTACGGTGTCCGGCGCGCCCGTAGCCGGGGTCAATTTCCTAGCGATGGCGCCGGCGACGGCGCCGGTGGCTTCCCTCTCCGGTTCCGTCACCTTGAACGGCCAGGGTCTCGCCGGCGTCATCATCAACGACGGGAACGCCTCCGCCACCACGGATGGACAGGGGAATTACAGCTTCCATGGTTTGGCGCCCGGAAACTACACGCTGACCGCGGCGGATGCGGCGTATGATGTCGAGCCGGGGTCGCGGACGGTACAGCTCAGCGGTAGCGGGCTCAGCGGGATCGACTTTTCGGTCCCCACCTACTCCATTTCGGGCACGATTGAGGAATCTTGGCCATGGGGCAGCTCGACTTGCTGCACCATCCTGGGCGGCCTGCCGGGCGTCACCCTGCAAGCTGGCGGCCAAACCACGACCTCCGACGCCAATGGCCGTTATCGCCTGAGCGGATTGCCCGCCGGCTACTATTTCGTTGCCAGCTCAATGCCAGGGTACCTGGTACAGATGTATATCGACGATGAGCTGATCAGCGAGGCGGAGCCTTGGGTGAACGTGAGTGATGCGGACGTCGGCGACATGGATTTTTCCGGCATGCCGTGGGGCGTTTATGAATTGTCGGGTTCGGTGACGCAAAACGGCGCCGGGCTTTCCGGGGTGAAGATCTCCTCCGCCGACACCGTGGCCTATACCGATGCCGGCGGTAACTTCAAGATTTTCGAATCCAAGGCGGGCAGCTATGCGCTCACAGCGTCGGCGCCGGGCTTTAGCTTCCAGCCCGCCAATCAGGTGGTCACGATTCCGCCTGCTTCCGCAGTCGGCCAAGTATTCCCTGCGGGTGGCTTTTCGGCGACCGCGACCCAGCCGGTATTCAGTCTCAGCGGCCAAGTTACGACCGGCGCCGGCGCCCTGGCGGGCGTGACCATTGCCGCGGGCCTCAGCTCGGCGGTTTCAGGCAAGGACGGGAATTACAGCATATCCGGCTTCGCGCCGCAAACCGTTAACCTAAATGCCGCCGCTGCCGGTTATTCCTTCGCGCCGGACCCGCTTCCCATAACCGTGGTGGGCGCCGATCTCGGCAGCCTGAATTTCAGCGGCTCTGCCCAGCAAGTTGAAATTTCTGGCACCGTGACAACGCCGTCCGGGCCGCTCGCCGGCGCCAAGATGACCATGTACGGCAACGGCACCATCGGACAGTATCAAACCACAACCGATTCCCTGGGGCAATACCAATTCCTCATTACGCCCGCTGTGAATGCCGACGGCTATATTGTCCAGCTCGCGCAACCAGGTTACCTTACGCAGCCAAGCTGGGGTGTCGTCGCGTATACGGCGCTGAAGGCTACCGGCGTGAATTTCACGGCGCTGCCCGCACGCACCGTTTCGGGTCGTATCACCGACGGTAGCGGCAATGGCGTCAGCGGCATCTTCGTTGACAATTTTCCCTTCTACAACAATCCCGCTGCCCCATGGTTTACTACCGATGCGAAGGGGAACTACAGCTTCACCTTGCCGGCCGGTGTCTATACGATCACCCCGCATTTCCCCGCCGTTCCACCCGCAATGGACGATGCCTTCAGCCCCGCTTCCAAACGCGTGGACCTGCGCTCAGTCGATGCAAGCGGAACCAACTTCGAGGTAACAACCGCGATCATATCCGGCCAGGTTCTGCGAGGCGCGGCGGGGGTGCCGGGCGTGACGGCCACGCTCGTTTCGGATCCGGCGTCTGCTCCGGGCGGGAGTGTTGTGGCCACCGCGACCAGCGATGCCCATGGGAACTTCTATTTCACGAATGTGGCCTATGGGGATTATTTAATCGAGCCCAGTCTGGACGGCTCCGGCTTTGCGCCCGCCGCGATATATAGGCAGGTGCAGGGCAACGTCAGGGAAGTGACCTTCGAAGCCGTTCCGGGAGCCGCCGTTTCCGGCCGCATTGTCGACAGCAACGCACGGGGAATCGCCGGCGTCGATGTCAACTTCAACTCCGGGCAGACATCTACCGGATCCGCGATCACCGATGGCAATGGCGATTTTACGCTCAACCTGCCCAACGGTTCGTATGGGGTAGTGCCGTTTGGCGGCGGCTATGTGTTCTCCCCCGGCAGCATCAACGTCACGGTGCAGGGCCAGCCTGTTCCGGGGGTCAACTTCGTCGCGGCGGCGCCATTCATTACGCTCACCCTGGGGCAGACCCAGTACGCGCTGAATGGCGGCGTGGATACCATGCAGGACCCGCTCACGATTTCGTCGAACAGCACCTCTCCCCTGAGCCTCTCTTGCAACGCCCCGGTCTCCTGTTCGGTTACGCCCGGCGCTTTTTATCCGCCGATTGGGACGGCTAGTGCCAACGTCAGCCTGAGCGGGTTGGCCGGCAATTCCCAATCCACCATCACGGCGGTGGTACACACGTACGGGGGCAGCCCGCAGGCAACCGCGACCATCACCATCCAACGGCAGAGCGTGTCGCTCACCGCCAGTTCGACGGCGGCAACCGTGACCGCCGGGCAGACGGCCGTCTATGCGTTGAGTCTCGCTCCGGCGAACGGCTTTCAGGGTAGCACCGCGCTGACCTGCGCCGCGCAGCTCGGATACGCCTGCACCGTCAGCCCCAGCGCCGTTAACTTTTCGATCCTGAGCGGAGCGCAACCGGTACAGGTGATGGTGACAATTCCAGCCACCGCGCAGTTGCCCTCGTGGCCCTGGCTTGCCCTCCTGGGATTCGGGCTATTGTCGGCGGGAATCCGGGTCCGCCGCCGCGGGATGCCGCCGCTCAGGGCGGTGTGTCTTGCGCTCATGCTTCTCGCGGCTAGCGCCTGCGGCGGCAGCGCCGGCACGGTGGTTACGCCGCCCCCGCCCCCACCTCCTCCGGCCTCGTCGAGCGGCACCGTGACTGTCAAGGCCACGTCAGGTTCACTGGTGCAGACGCTTACGTTGAACCTGACCGTGAATTCGGGTGCCTAGAGCGAAGTTGCGCACAGGGCCGGTGGCGACGCGGTAGCCAAGATCGAGCGCTGTGACGCCAATCGTGGGCAGCCTGAAATGTCCCCAATCCTGAGTAGGTATAATGTACCTACGGAGGAATGGAGATGAAGGCAGCTCAGGCGTCGCTGGTCGCCATCGGCAATTCGCGCGGCATTCGCATACCCAAGTCGGTGATTCAGCAATGCCGACTGGATGCGGCCTCGGATCAGGCGGTACTGTTGACGGTCACGCCCCGCGGCCTGCTGGTCAGTCCCGCAGTCACGCCGCGGCAGGGCTGGGCGGAGCAATTCCAACGTGCCCGCGCGGAACATCCCAGCGGCGAGACCATCGAATCGTGGCCCTCGACACGCTTTGATCGCGAGGAATGGGAATGGTGAGCCGCGATGAGGTATGGCTGATCGCTTTGGATCCGGCCTTGGGAGCGGAGATGCGCAAGACCCGTCCCTGTCTTGTCGTCTCGCCAAACGAGATGAATGCCAACCTCGATACGGTCTTGGTCGCTCCTTTGACATCGCGGTTGCGCAACTACCCCACCCGCGCGCCGATCAGCTTTGGCGGCAAGCGCGGCCAAGTTGCGCTCGATCAACTTCGCGCCGTCGATCGCGCCCGCCTGGTCAAGCGCCTCGGCCGCGCCTCGCCAACGGCAGCTCTGGCGGTAGCCGGCATTCTGACTGCAATGTTCGCCCGCGCCTAACAGCACTGTGGCACGCGGCGCAATGGGTTCACTAGCTAGCGGCGTGCGCCTTCAGCGAACGCCGTGGTCCAGCGATGCGCCCGGCGTTATCCCGTAAAGCCGATGATGCAGCGAGCAAGCCTGCTCTTCAGTCAGGCTGGCAATGAAATCAAAAATGAGGCGGACCAGGATTTTTGCCTCCGCCCTTCGCCATCTTCGCCGGCGCCGCTCCCGACCCTCGGCCCCGTGCCGGTTTCTTCCCCGGTGCCTGCACAAGCAGTACGGCAGCGGCGTTGCATCGCGGACCGGGCTCCCGCAACCGCTTTGGGTTGCGGGGTGGGGAGTCGCTGCGGCGTGGAGCGAACAAAGGCGAGCCTCAATTGCGAGACATTGTTTTTGCGCATCTCCATCTTCTCGGAGGTTTTTTGCCATGCAACAGCGTGGAATCATCGCGGGTCTGTTTCACAACTACAACCAGGCCCAAAAAGCTGTGGCCCAACTGCGCCACGCCGGCTTTGCCCAAATCGGCGTCGCCGCCCACAAACCGAAATCAGAAGCCCGGCTCGCCGATCAATTGGCGAAATCCGGCATTCCCGCCAGCCCCGGCGGCCATGGCGCTCTCTTCGAGAATGCCGGCGATCCGGAGTACACCAACCCCGGCGACCTGCGATCAGCCTTGCTCGATGCCGACATACCCCAGGATCAGGTCAATTTCCTGGAGCGGCACTTCAAGCAGGAAAAAGACGCCGTCGTCGTTACCGTCAAAACCAACCCTGAACTCTCGAGCGAAGCCCGCAACCTTTTGCGCGACTCCGGCGGCGAGATCGAACCGACCACCGTGTCGGCCCAGGCCCCGCCAGAACCGGCCGGCGGGCCCGTTGCTGAAAACGAACTGGAAAACGATGCCGACGAAAAGGTAATCGAGCTCCACGGCGAGCTGCTGCGCGTTCACAAGGAACGCATCCAGCGCGGCGAGGTCAGAATCCGCAAAGAAGTTGTGACCGAGCAGCAGCGTCTCGAAGTCCCTGTCAGCCGCGAGGAGATCGTAGTCGAACACCTCCCCGTCGCCGCCGATGCAACCGCCTCCCAACCACCGGAGGCATCCGGCGCGGATGTGCGCATCCCCCTCACCGAAGAACGCATTACGGCGGAAAAGACACCCATCGTCACCGACTCTGTCCGGGTCGGAAAACGCTCGGTCCAATCCGCCCAATCTGTCAGCGACGAGGTCAAACACGAGGAGTTGAAAATCGAGTCCAGCGGTGACCTGAGCGACGAGGAAAAAAAGAACCTCCGCGACCAGGAAAAACACGCCGCCTGACTGATACACAAAAAAGCGCGGCGTTATCTTGGGACTGCGGGCTCCCAGGGTGGCTCTGCGCCTAACAGCTACAACAACGAGAATGCGGCCCTCACCCCCGCCGGCGCCGCCCCAAAGCGGGTCGCGCGGCGACAGCCGCGCGGGGCCCCGCGCGAATCAATTGTGTTTCCAGCAGCCAAAATGACACGATCAAGAGACGTAATGCCAATCTCCACTCCGCATCAGACTCTCTATGCGCGAATATGCGACGCCCGGATCCCGCCCGCAGCGAGTGCCGCCCCCGACGGCCGCGCGCCCGCAACTCGCCGCGCCGGGCCCTGCCCTCCCGAGCGCGAATTGCGTTGGCGAGCGTGCCGCGGCAAATTGTCCCACCCAGCACACCACCCAAACAACTAACCCCAATCCAGAGCGCGACTTAAATCGTCTTATTTGTCTCGCTGATACAACTAACCGCGTGAGTTGTCTCACCGAGACAACTCCCGGGCAAAGCCACGCCACCCCGTTCGTCGGCGAATGCGTCAAGACTGAACCGGTACAGCGTAGCGGGCAAGCTCACGCGTGTGAAAGCACCGACCCACGCGCCACTAGAAAATCCGGTCAAAAAGTGGACATTTCGCGCCCTCTTTTCGCCGCTGCGGCAATGCCGCGCGACGCCGGATTGGGGCTCAGGGGTCCCCATTCCGGCGCCGCGCTAAGCGGGTCGCGCGGCGACAGCCGCGCGGAGCCCCGCGCCAATCATTGACGCCTCCAACCAAACCCGTATTGCGGCCACCAACTCGGCAACTGCCGTCATCGTCATGCCGCATCTGCTACGCTTCCTTTAGAAGTCGTCTCCGCTAAGGACGTGCCTCCATGAAGTTGGCCATCGTGCTTCTCTGCGTCGCCGTCGCCGCATTCGCCGTGCAATTCGGCGGTTACCAGGGCTACGGGCGCTATCAACCGGCGCCCACCAATGAACGGGCCGAATTCGCCTGGTCCCGCCTGCAATACGATCCCGCCGTTGGCAGCTCCGGCGGCTTCGGCGGCTATGGTTATGGATTCCGCCGCGGCCGGCGCGGCCTCTGGTCCACCGATTACCCCAAGGCCGACCGTACCTTCCTGGACGCCCTCAAGCGTCTCACCCGCATCAACGCCCGTTCCTACGAACAGCCCGTCTCGCTCTCGACCGACGACGTTTTCAACTATCCATTCCTCTACGCCGTCCAAGTCCAGAGCTGGACTTTCACCCCGCCCCAGGCCCAAAAGCTCCACGACTACCTCCTCAAAGGCGGCTTCCTCATGGTGGACGACTTCCACGGCACCGCCGACTGGGACAACTTCATGCTCGGCATGCGCATGGTCTTCCCCAACCGCCCCGTGGTTGACCTCCCCGATAACGACGAGATCTTCCACGTTCTCTATAACCTCGACGACAAATTCCAGGTCCCCGGCGAGCAGTTCGTTAACACTGGCCGCACCTACGAGAAGGATGGCTACGTCCCCAAGTGGCGCGCCATCCGCGACGACGACGGGCGCGTCATGGTCGCCATCTGCCACAACATGCACCTCGGCGACGCGTGGGAATGGGCCGACAGTCCGCAGTACCCGGAGAAGTTCGCCGGCATGGCCTTCCGCATCGGCGTCAACTACGTCATGTATTCCATGACGCATTAATTGAATGCATCGCTAAATCAGCAGCGCCCATGTTTCAGCTTCTGTTCCGCTATCCCCCCGCCGCCTACGCCCGCGGACACTTCGTCCTCCTCGCCGCCTGGCCCGCCTGGCTGCTCCTCGTTCTCATCGCCGCATTCGCCGCCGCCCTGATCTGGCTGTTGCGCCGCCGCTGGAATTCGCGCACTGCCGCCGTCTGGGGATTGCAGTCCGCTGTCGTTGCCGTGATCCTGCTTTTGCTGTGGCAGCCCGCTCTGGCCGTCTCCGAACTCCAGCCCGAACAAAACATCGTCGCCGTGCTGGTGGACGACTCCCGCAGCATGGCCCTCCCCAACGCCGCAGCCGACTCCGGCCCCACCCGCGAGCAGGCAGCTCTCAACAGCCTGCAATCCAGCCTGCTACCGGCGCTGCGGCGCAAGTACCAGACTCGCGTCTTTAGTTTCGACTCGAAAATCGCGCGCGTCGCCGACGCCGGCGGCCTCAGCCAAATCAAACCCGCCGCCCCCGCCACGCGTATTCAAGACAGTTTGCGCCAGTTGCTCGACCAGACCGGGAGCCTGCCGCTCGGCGCGGTGGTCCTCCTCAGTGACGGCGCCGACGCCGGTGTCGATGCCGCCACCATGGCCGCCCTCGCCGCTCGCCACATCCCCATTCACACCGTCGGCTTCGGCTCGCTCCAGCCGCCCCGTGACGTCTCGCTCGACGATGTTGAGCTCCCCGCCGAGGCCCTCGCCAAGTCCCGCGTCCAAGCCACGGTGCGCGTGCGCCAGAACGGCTTCGCCTCCCAACACGCCACCCTCACCGTGCGCTCCGGCAATGCGGTTCTCGCTTCCCAGCCCATTACGCTGCCGCCCGATGGCCAAACCGCGACCGTCCCCGTCATGTTCAACGCCGGACCCGCCGCGCCGAAAACCATCGCTTTCGACCTCTCTCCCCTGCCCGGCGAATCCAACCGCGCCGACAACACGCAGAGCCGCTTGCTCAATGTCGTCACCCGCTCGCAGCGCGTGCTCTATATCGAGGGTGAGCCGCGTTGGGAGTATAAGTTCATCCGCCGCGCCGAGGCCAAGGATGCGCAGGTCCAACTCGTCTCCATGGTCCGCGCCACCCAAAACAAGATCTATCGCCAGGGAATCAGCGATCCCGCCGAATTGGCCGACGGCTTTCCCACCCGCGCCCAGGACCTGTTTCGCTACCAGGCCCTGATCATCGGCTCGGTCGAGGCCGCCTACTTCACTCCCCTGCAACAGGATCTGATCCAGGCCTTCGCCGAGCGTCGCGGCGGCGGCATTCTCTTTCTCGGCGGCCAGTACTCGCTCGCCGATGGTGGTTGGGCCGACTCCTCCATGGCGCCCCTGCTCCCGCTCACGTTGCCTTCCCACAAGGGCACGTTTGTTCGCGCCGATCTCGGGCCTGACAGCAACAATGGCCGAAAAAACGCCACCGCCGCACTGACCTCCTTCGGCGGTTCCAGCATCGTCACCCGCCTCGTTGACGATCCCGCCGCCAATGCGCGCAAGTGGCGCGGCCTGCCCTTCTTGATGGATTACCAGGACGCAGGCACACCCAAGCCGGGTGCCACCGTGCTCGCCGACATTCTCGCGCCCGACGGTCGCACCCTGCCCTTGCTCACCGTCGAGAACTACGGCCGCGGACGCACCGCCGTCCTTGCCACGAGCGGCACCTGGCGCTGGCAAATGAATCTTCCCCTGGGTGATCCCAGCCACGACCTGTTCTGGAATCAATTGGTTCGTTGGCTCGCCGCTCCGACCCCCGGCCAGCTCGCCGCGCGCATCAGCCCCTCCGTGCTTTACGACAGCGGCGCCGCCCATCTCACCGCCGACGTCCGCGATGCTGAATATAATCCGGCCGTAGCCGTGCCCGCTCTCACCGCTCACATCCAGCAGCCCAACGGCACGGCGGTGGACGCGCCGCTGCAAGCCTCGCCCCAAAACCCCGGCGAGTTCTCCGCCGACTTCAACGCATCGCTGCCCGGCCCCTACCTGGCGACCATTAACGCCCCAGGATTCGGCCAAACCACCGTCAGCTTCGAACGCTTCGACGGCGTCGCCGAAAACTTCCACACTGAACAGAACCGCGATCTCCTTCAGCGCCTCGCCCGCCAGACCGGCGGCGAATACTGGCAGCCCGCGCAGGCGGCAGAGTTGGCCGCCGCCATTCCGTACTCGAACGCGGGCATTGCCACCCAACAAAACCTGCCCCTCTGGAATTTGCCGCTCAACTTCCTGCTTTTATTGCTGCTGCCGTTGGCTGAGTGGTTCCTGCGGAGAAAGTGGGGTGTGGTATGAAGCGCCTCGCTTGCCTGCTGCTACTCCTTGCCGCGCCCGTGCTGCATGCCCAAACGTATTTCGTCACCGTGGCCGGACTCGGTGGTGAATCCGATTACACCCAGCGATTCAACGCCAACGCCCAGGCGCTTGATAAGCTCTTCCGCCAGTCCGGACCCTCTGCCCGTGTCACCACCCTCATCGGCGCCGACGCCACCCGCGCCAAACTCAGCCAAACCCTCGATCAGATCGCCGCCGCCGCCAGGCCCGACAACGATTTCGTGCTCATTCTTATCGGCCATGGCACCTTTGATGGCGTCGAGTACAAGTTCAATTTGCTGGGCCCTGACATCTCCGCCGGCGACCTCGCCGCGCTCTGCAACAAGATCCCCAGCCGGCGCCAGTTGATTGTTGACACCTCGAGCGCCAGCGGCGGCGCCGCCACCGCCCTCGCGCATCCTGGTCGCGGTCTGATCCTGGCCACGAAATCGGGTACTGAAAAAAACGCCACCGTATTTGCCCGTTACCTCGTCGCCGCGCTCCAGGATCCTTCTGCCGACCTCGACAAGAACCAGGCCATCAGCGCCGAAGAGGCGTTTCAGTACGCCCAGCGCCACACCGCCGATTTCTACACCTCGCAGCAGCGCCTCGCCACCGAGCATCCCATCTCCAATGACGACAAGCTGCTCGCCTCGCTGACCCTGGTGCGCTTCGGTGCTGCCCAACAGCAGTACGCGGACCCCGCCAAGCGGGCGCTGCTCGCCCAAAAAGAGGATCTCGAGCGAAAGATTGACGCTCTCAACTACCAGCGCGACGCCATGTCCGACTCCGACTTTAAGACCCAGGTCACCGCTCTTCTATTGGAGCTGACCAAAGTCCAGAAGGAGTTGGATCAATGATCGGCATGCTCGCCGCTGCCCTGATTCTGGCCGCGGCCGCCCCGCCTACCCCCAATTCCTGCGCCGCGCTTCGCCTGCACGGACAAGTCTCGCAAGCCCAGGCCTGCTACCAGACTCTCGCCCAAAGCGACGATCTTTACCTCCAGGCCGAAGGCGATTGGGGACTTGGTCAATACGATGCCGCTAACACCGCCTTCCGCGCCGCCGTTGCCCGCAACGATGGCAACCCGCTGTATCGCGTCCGCTGGGGACGCCTGTTGCAAGAGCGTTTCAATGACACCGATGCCGCGGCGCTGTTCCAGGAAGCGCTCGCTCGCGATCCCGCCGACGCCGACGCCTACCTCGGCCTGGCGCTTGTTTCCGCCGACGGATTTGACGGCAAGGCCCTCGAATACACCCACCACGCTCTGACCCTCAATCCCCACCTCGCCGAAGCCCAAACCCTGCTCGCGACGCTGGAACTCGAGGATTCCGACCCCGTGGCGGCGGCGCGCGCCGCCGATGCCGCGCTAGCCTCCGATCCCGACGCCCTCGACGCCATGGCCATCCATGCTTCGATCGACGTTCTCGCCACCCCCAACACCGCCGTTCCATCCCCATGGCTGGCGCGCATCGCCGCCGTCAATCCTCACTACGGACGCGCCCAGGAGATCATCGCCGACCAGCTCGTGCTGCACCGCCGCTATGAGGAGGCATTGGCCTATTACCGCAAAGCCACCGAGCTCGATCCCCAGCTCTGGTCGGCGCACTCGGCCTTGGGCATTGATCAAATGCGCCTCGGGCAGGATGCCGCGCCGGAACTCGAACTCGCCTACAACAACGGCTACCGCGATATCGCCACCGTGAACACGTTGCGGCTGCTCGACAGCAATAAAAATTTCGATTACATTCACGACCAAACCCCCAACGGCGCCATTACGCTCAAACTCGACAAGAAGGAATCCGCCCTGCTGGCGCCTTACTTCGAGCGCATCACCGCGCGCGCTCTCGCCGCCTACAGCGCCAAGTACGGCATGACCCTCCCCGGCCCCGTCCAGATCGATGCCTACCCCAATCACGACGATTTCGCCGTTCGCTCCATCGGCCTGCCTGGACTGGGTGCGCTCGGCGTGACCTTCGGCGAGGTGGTCGCCATGGACAGCCCCTCCGCCCGCCCGCCCGGCGACTTCAACTGGGCCGATACCCTGTGGCACGAGTTGGACCACGTTTACGTTCTCACCGCTACCCAACACCTCGTACCCCGCTGGTTCGCCGAAGGGCTCGCCGTTCACGAGGAGACCGAAGCCAATCCCGAGTGGGGCGACCGCATCACACCCGATGTGCTGGTCGCCATCAGTGCGAAAAAACTTCTGCCCGTGGCCTCACTCGACCAGGGCTTCATGCATCCCACCTATCCCAATCAGGTGATCGTGTCGTATTACCAGGCCGGGCGCATCTGTGACTTCATCGAGAAAAAATTGGGCGCCGCCAAGCTGGTCGAAATGGTGCACGATTTCGCCCAGCCGACTACCACCAGCGCCGTCATCAATCAGGCGCTGAGCCTGACGCCGCTCGCCTTCGACACCGAGTTCAACACCTGGCTCGCGCAGGATCTCGGCCCCGTTCCCGGCAACTTCAACCAGTGGCGCATCCAGTTGAAAGCGCTCGCCGCCGCTGCTGAGGCCAAAGCCGACGCCGGCGAAATCATCCGCCTCGGCGAGGCCGTGCGCGCGCTCTACCCCGACTATATCTACGACGCCAACGCGTACGGCTTCCTGGCCGCCGCTTATGCCGCCAGGAACGACACCGCCCACGTCATTTCCACCCTAACCGACTATCAGGACCGCGGCGGCCGCGAACCCGCGCTGCTTCTGCAACTCGCCGCGCTTGAACCGGCGCCTGCCGCCGCCGCCACTCTCGAACGCATCAATTACATCTACCCCATGGTTGCTGACAACCACCGCCGCCTCGGCGACCTCGATCTCCAACTCAACCGCAATCAGGAGGCGGTCCTCGAGTTCAACTCCGTCCTCGCCCTTCACCCTCTCGATAAGGCCGGTGCCGAGTACGATCTTGCCCGCGCTTACTACGCCAATCACCAGCTCGACCAAGCTAAAGATCACGTCATCGAATCCCTGGTCGCCGCCCACGACTTCCGGCCGGCCCAGGATTTGCTGGCCGAAATCATGAAGAAATAGACCATTATGGAAAACCTCAAACCGCAGATTGACCGCTTCCACCAGGTTCGCGAACAGATCATCGCCCAGGTCCGTCAGGTCATCGTCGGGCAGGATGAAGCTCTCGACCAGATCCTGATCGCCCTCTTCGTCGGTGGCCATTCCCTCATCACCGGCCTTCCCGGCACCGCCAAGACCCTCATGGTGCGCACCATCGCCGACACCCTGGGTCTCGCCTTTCGCCGCATCCAGTTCACCCCCGATCTCATGCCCAGCGATATCACCGGCACCGACATCATCGAGGAGGACCCCACCACCGGCCACCGCCGCTGGACGTTTGTCGAGGGCCCCATCTTCGGCAACATCCTGCTCGCCGACGAGATCAACCGCACCCCGCCCAAAACCCAGTCCGCCCTGCTCGAAGCCATGCAGGAGCGCTCCTGTACCGTGCGCGGACACAACTATCCGCTGCCTGCCCCGTTTTTCGTGCTCGCCACCCAGAACCCGATCGAGCTCGAAGGCACGTATCCGTTGCCGGAAGCCCAGCTCGACCGTTTTCTCTTCAACATCATCCTCGACTACCTCAGCGCCGACGACGAGGTCAAGGTTGTGGATCTCACCACCGCCACCCGCGCCGTCGCCGTCAAGCCGGTGACCGACGCGGCTGAGATCGTTGGCTTTCAGCAACTCATCCGCATGGTTCCCATCGCCGACGAGCTGAACCGGTACGTGGTGGACCTGGTCCGTTCGACCCGCCATCAAACCGGCGTCGCGCCCGACTTCGTGAAGAAGTACGTCAGCTTCGGCGCTTCCGTGCGCGCCGCCCAGTTCATCGTGCTCGGCGCCAAGGCGCGCGCGCTTTCGCGCCAGCGCTACCACGTGAGCTACGAAGACATCCGCGCCCTCGCCGCGCCGGTGCTGCGCCACCGCATCCTGCTCAACTTCCACGCCGAAAGCGAACGCATCGATTCCGATGAGATCCTGCGCCGCCTGCTGGCCGCGAGCGCTCCCCGTACCGCCGGTTCATCTCATTAACCATGGCTGTCTCCGCCAATCCGAACGCGCTGCTTGATCCGGCCGTGCTGGCCTCGATCGGCAACCTCGAGCTCATCGCGCGCACCGTCGTGGATGGCTTTGTCGCCGGCTTGCATCGCTCCCCTGATTTCGGCTTCAGCCAGGAGTTCGCCGAGTACCGTGCCTACTCGCCCGGCGACGACCTGCGCCACGTCGACTGGAACGTATTTGCCCGCACCGAGCGCGCCTACCTCAAGCGCTACCGCGGCGAAACCAACTCCCAGTTGACGCTGCTTCTCGACGCCAGCGCCTCCATGGGCTTCGGCAACAAGCTCGAGTACGCCCGCTATCTTGCCGCATCGCTCACCTATCTCGCCGTGCGCAGCCAGCGCGACGCCGCCGGCCTCATCGTCTTCGACGACCATATCCGCGACTTCATCCGCCCCTCGACCCGCACCGGCCAGCTCCAGCGCGTTCTCGGCGCGCTCGAACGCGCCACCCCCAGCGCCCGCACCGACTATGCGCTGCCCATGGCGCATTTCCAGGAGTTTCTCCACCGCCGCGGCCTGGCCGTCATGATCTCCGACTTCTACGCCCCGCCCGAGCTCATCATCCGCACCATCGAGCCGCTGCGTTTTCATGGCAATGAAGTGGTGCTCTTCCATCTCTTGGCGCCGGCCGAGTTCGCGCCTGACCTCGGAGACGCCGCGGTTCTGGTTGATCTCGAAACCGGCGAGCGCATGGAGGCCACGCCCGACTACGCCCGCCACGAATACCGCTCCAAGCTCGACGCCCACCTCGCTGAGCTCAAGCAGCGCGCCCAGGGCGCCGGTCTCGACTACTTCCTGCTGCCCACCGATCGTCCGCTCGACCTCGCCCTGCGCGAGTACCTCACCCTTCGACAAGGACGCAACTAACCGGCCATGGGCTTTTTCGCGCCATTTTTCCTCGCCTCTCTCGTCGCCCTGGGTGCGCCACTCTATCTCCACCTACTGCGTCGTCAGACCACCACGCCCAAGCCGTTTAGTTCGCTCATGTTTTTCGAGGCGCGCACCCAGAGCTCGATGCGGCATCGCCGCCTGCGCTATCTCTGGCTCCTCGCCCTCCGTCTGGCGCTCCTGGCCCTGCTCGCCTTCGCGTTTGCCAATCCCTACATCCTCCGCCCCGCCGGCCGCGCCCTTTCCCAGCAGCGCCACCTCTACGTGATTGACCATTCCTTTAGCATGCAGGCCGGAACCCGTCTTGCCGACGCGCAGCGGCAGGCGCTCGCCACCCTGCGTACCGTCTCGTCCGCCCCGGGGCAGGTGGCGGCCCTCGGCGACCGGCTCGAAATCCTCACCCGTCCCACCAGTGACGCAGACGCTCTCAAGGCGGCTATCGGCGGCGTCACCCCGGGTTTTGGTCACGCCGACTTTGGCCTCCTCGCCCGCGGCATCCGCGCCCTCGCCGCCGAGAGTCCCCTGCCCCTCACGGTGCATCTCTACAGTGATATGCAGGCCTCCAACCTGCCCGCCAATTTCGCCGATCTCGCCCTTCCTTCCAACGTCTCGCTGAACCTGCACACCGTCGGCGCCCCTGCCGCCAATTGGACCATCGCCTCGATTCACGCGCCCGATCGCCTCTGGGGTTCGCCCCGCGAGACCAAGCCGGCGCGCATCGAAGCCACAGTCGCCGGCTTTAGCACTCCATCTGCCACCGCCTCGGTCAGTCTCCTCCTCAACGGTCAGACCTTCGCCACCCAAACCGTGCATGTTCCAGCCTCCGGACGCGCCACCGCCGTCTTCGATTCGGTCGTCGTTCCCTATGGATGGACGCGCGGCGAAATTCGCCTTGCGCCAATCCCAGGCGATGCGCTCGCCAGTGACAACGCCGGCTACTTCGCCATCCAGCGCACCGATCCCGAGCGTGTGCTCTTCGTCCATTCCGCCGGCGATGCGCGCTCGCCTCTCTACTTCACCACCGCTCTCACCGCCGACAATCCCGCCTTCCTCGTCAACTCCGTCAGCCTGGGCTCCGCCGCCGGCACCAATCTCTCCAATTACTCTCTCGTCGTTCTATCTGGACTGCCCTCGTTGCCCGCCAACTTCACCAGCGCGCTGACCGCGTTCGTAACAAATGGCGGAGGGCTTCTGATCGCCGCCTCGCCCGCCACACAGAATCTGCCGTTTTTCAGTTTGCGCGGATCCGAAAACTTCGCCACTCAGCCCGCCACCACCGCCTACCCTGGTTGGCAAACTTCGCGCTTCTTTTACGCCGCCCAAGTGAGCGCCGCCGGCGCTCGCGTGCTCGCCACGCTTGACGATCAAACCCCGCTCTTGCTGACCAAGGATGTCGGCCAGGGGCACATTGTTCTCTTCGCCTCCGGCTTCGACAATCTCACCAACGACCTGCCGCTGAACCCAAACTTTGTCGCCTTCATTCGCGAGACCACCCACACCCTCGCCGACCGCGCCGACACCAGTCCGATTGTCCAGCTCGTCAATCCCCGTGGTCAGCGCCAGGCCGCTGCCGGCATCTGGCCGATTCAGTCTCCCGACCAGGGTTTCTACCTGCTCACGCTGGCCAACCGTTCGCAGCGTCTCGTTGCCGTGAACCCCGACCGCCGTGAATCCGATCTCGCCGCCATTCCCACCGAAACCCTGGCGCTCTGGCACTCCGGCAATGTGTCGCCGCAGTCATCCCCTGGCGCTGCCGCGGCGGCCCCCATCCCGGTCAGCCTGTGGTGGTACATAATGCTCTTATTACTGGTCGCGGCCGTCGTCGAATCCATCGTCGCCAGCCGCTACCTCGCTGTCCACCGCGAGGAGGAGTTGTCATGAACTCGCGCCAATCTCTCGACGAGTATCTAACTAACGTTCAGCGCCTGATGCGTGCCCAGGTGCGCGCTCGTGCCGGTGCCGTGATCCTCGCCACTGCCCTCGTCGTTTCCGTCGCCGCCATCGCCATTACCAACCTGTACGCCTTCTCCGGCACCAGTTTGCTCGTCGCCCGAGTGGTGCTGCTGGCCGCCGTGGGCCTCACCACCTTCGCCGCGATTCGACAATGGCGCAGCCTCACCCGTGCCGCCGCCATCGCCCGCGCCGAACGCGACCACGCCGGCTTCGAACAGCGCCTCACCACCTTTGCCACCGCCGGCCCCGACCATCCCTTCGCCGAGCTGTTGGCCGCCGACACGCTCGACCACGCCGCCCCGGTCGAACAATTCGTTCCGCGGTCGCGCCTGTTGGCGCTCAGCGCCGCCGCCGGTGTCTCTCTGGCGGCTCTCGTACTGCTTTTTGTGGCCCCCGGATACTGGGGCTACGGCGCGCGCCTCCTCTATGCCGGTCAGCGCGCCAACGCCGCGCCGCTCTACTCACTCACCGTGCGGCCTGGCAATATTACCGTGCGCCGCCATGGCGACCAGGCCATCACCGCTATCCTCCAGGGTCTCGCCTCGCCCCGCATCTTCGCCCGTTATCAAAGCGCGGCTAAATGGGAGGCGGCGCCGATGAATCCCGGCCGCCCCGGCTTCCAGTACCTCTTCGCCGGCCTTCCCGAAGATGTTGACTATTACGTCGTCGCCGGCGCCATGCGTTCGCCCACGTATCACATTCGCGTTCGCGATCTTCCTGTCGTGCGCTCGATCGCCGTCACCTACCATTACCCCTCCTGGACCGGACTTCCCGCCAAGACCGATCCCCACGCCGGCGACCTGCACGCCGTAGCCGGAACCAAAGCTGACCTGACTCTCACCACCGATCAGCCGCTTCCTTCCGGCACGCTGCAACTCGATTCCGGGCAAACCGTCGCGCTCACTCCGCTCGGACCCCACAGCTATCGCGGCACCATCGACATGCAGAAGGACGGCGTTTACCACGTCGCCGCCCAAATTGACTCCCAGCCCACGCGCCTCTCCGAGGACTTCTTCATCGCCGCGCCTCCGCCCGCGCCCCCGCAGGTCGCCATCGTTCGTCCGCAGCGCGACTACCGCGCCTCGCCCATCGAAGAGGTCACCGTGGCCGCACAGGCCAGCGACGAGTTCGGCCTCAGAAATATGGCCCTGCATTACTCCGTCAACGGCGGCCCCGAAAAGACGGTGAACATGCTCTCCCACCCAGGCGCAAAACAGGCCGACGGCCACACCGTGATCTCGTTCGAAGACTTCAAGGCCCAGCCCGGCGACCTGGTCAGCGTCTACGCTTCCGCGCAGGATGGTAATACCCAATCCCGCTCCGACATGTTCTTCATCCAGGCCGACCCCTTCGAGCGCGAATTCTCTCAATCGCAACAATCGGGCGGCGGCGGCGGTGGCGGAGGCGCCGGCAATCAATCGGCCCAAATCGCCGACCGCGAAAAGGAGATCATCGCTGCCACCTTCCGCCAACAGAACGACAAGACTGCCAGCGCCCAACTCGCCGCCGATACCGCCAAGCTCCTGAGCCAGTCGCAATCAACTCTTCACGATCAGGCGCTTTCGCTCGCCGGCCGCATGGACTCCCGCGAGCTCACCGACGAAAATCAGGCCTTTAGCGATTTTCAAAAGGACATGGTCTCCGCCGCGACCGCCATGGCGCCTTCGTCCCAGAGCCTGCAAAACAAGAAGTGGTCGGCCGCCATCCCCAATGAGGAAAAGGCGCTGCAATATCTCCTCCGTGCCGATGCTACATTCCGCCAAATTCAGGTTGCCTTCGGCGCCCGCGGCGGCGGTGGTGGCGGAGGCGGCGGCGCCGCGCGCGATCTCGCCAGCCTCTTTGATCTCGAACTCGACACCCAGAAGAATCAGTACGAAACTCAGCAGCAGGCGTCAAGCTCCGAGCAGAAAGCCCAGCAGATTGACGACACGTTGAAGAAGCTCGACGACCTTGCCCAGCGCCAGCAGCAGCTCGCCCAGCAGCACAACAACAACGGCACCCAAACCGCCGAGCAGAAGTGGCAGCAGGATTTGCTCCGCCGCCAGGCCGAGCAATTGCAACAGCAAATGCAGCAAATGGCCCAGTCTGGCCAGCAATCGTCGCAAGGCCGGCAATCGGGTCAGTCCGGTCAATCGGGCCAGTCCTCATCGTCCCAATCCCCGTCATCGCAAGCCCAGCAATCATCGTCATCGCAAGGACAACCGTCCTCGCAATCCTCAGGGCAGTCGAGTTCCCAATCGGCCGCGCAAACCGCCGCCAACCGTATGCGCCAGGCCGAGGAGGCCATGCAGCGAGCCGCGCAAAACGGAAGCCCCGCCAGCGCCCGCCAGGCTGCCGACGCTCTGCGCCAGGCCCGCGACGCTCTGAGCTCGCTGCAGCGGCAGAGTGCCGCGACCCGTCTCGCCGACATGGCTTCGCAGGCCGACCAGCTCGCCGCCTCCCAAAAACAGCAAGCCGACCAGATCAGGCAAATGATCGCCAGCAAGAAACCTGCGTCGGACGCCGAGCTGAATCAACTCATCGCCAACCGCCAGCAGGATTCCGATAAACTCGACCGGCTTGAACAGTCCATGCGCAACGCCGCCCGCGATTTGAACTCAGCCCAGCCCACCGCCAGTTCCAAGCTGCGCCAGGCGCTCGACGGCGCCGATTCCAGCGATCTTTCCACCCGGCTGCAGCGCAGCGCCGACTGGTTGCGCAACGGCAACTTCAGCGACTCAAACGAGACCGCGCTCACCAACGACTTGCGCCAACTCGGCCAAAACGTGCGCCAGGCCCAGCAGTCGCTCGGACCAACCGCCGGCGCCACCAGCAATGCCCAACTCTCCGCCGCCATCGACCAAATTGATCGCTTGCGCCGGCAGTTGGCTCGCGGCGGCGCTGGCACCCAGCCCGGCAACGCCAACCAGAATGCCAACGCAAACAATGGACGCGGCGGCGCCAACGGCGGGCGCAACGGCAACGGCAACGGCAACGCCAACGGCGCCCTCGGCAACAATCGCAACGCCGGCAATGTCGGCAACACAGGCGGCGTCGGCAACATTCGTGACGGAGCCGTCGGCAACGCCCGCGGCGGCGCCGGCGATCGCTACGGAAACGGCGGCTATGACCTCGGTAACACGCACATTGTCGGCGAGGCCGTCGCCCCGCAAGCCGGACCCAACCCCGCCGACACCCAGCGCGAGATCGAGCAGGATCTCGCCACTCTCAATCGTCTGCGCCAGACCCTCCCGCCCGACGCCAGTTACGAAGCCGAGTTCCAGCAACTGATCGCGCAAACCCGCAACCTCGATCCCAGCCGCTTTCCCGGCAACCCCGCCATGGTGGCCGAGATGCACGAGGAATTGTTGCGCAGCGTCGACACCCTCGAGCTGCAGATCCGCCAAAAGCTCGACTCCTCGCAAGGCGGCCAGGTCCGCGGCCAATCCCCAACTCCTCCGCCCCCCGGCTACGAAGACGCCGTCGCCGCCTACTTCAAACGCCTAAGCGCCGGCGGCGGCCACTAGCCCGCCTACGGTTCCAGAAAATTGCGCAGCAGCCACAGGCTGTGCTTCATGTGAGCGGTGCTAAACGTCAGGCTCTTGCCGTCCGGCGTCAGCGTGAACCGCAGCGACGGAGTCGAAGAAACCGCGGGCGTGAAATTCGTTCCCACATCGCCGATCCTGTGCTGCGCCCCGGTGGCCCAATCGAGGGCGAATAGGTAGTTATGGTCGGGCGTCGAGTTCATCCCATACAACAGCTTGCTGTCGGCGGAGAATGCCAGCGCGGGCGTGTCTACCTTGCCCAGATTATGCTCGGTCTTCCCATCCGGCGAGACGATGCGCAGGCTGCTGTCGCTCGCCTGATAGGCGATCCATTTTCCATCCGGCGACCACGCCGGCACGATAGCGTTTACATTGTCGCGCAGCAGCGTAGCGGGAGCGTTGCCGCTGGTTGGAGCAATCATCAACTTCGCGATTTGAGCGCGCACCGCGAGGAACACGGACTGATTGCCGTCCGGAGACCAGGCGGCGGCAACCTCCAACCCGTAATTGCCTGCCGTCAGCGCCACTGGCCGCCCGCCGCTGGCCGAAGAGATCATCAGCTTAATCGCGTTTCCCCCGGAATTGAAGTTGCTATAGATCACCCGATCGGCATTCGGCGATAGCGCCGGCGCGGTCAGAATCGCTCCCCCCGTCAGCAGGCGATCGCTACCGCCGCTGGCGCTTTCCGTGTGCATCCAGATGGCGGGCGCTCCGCTGCGATCGCTGACAAACGCCATGGACGGCGACTTTAGCGCCCAATCGGGCTGGTCGTCGTTGCTCGCGCCCGCGATGAGTGGCGCGACCACGCCATTGGCAAGGCTTGCGGCAACGATATCGAAATCGCCGGTCGAGTAGGTGACCAGCAGCTTGGTCCCGTCCGGCGACATTTCGGGAAATCGATACCCGTTGATGCCGTTGGTGAGCTGGCGAATGGCGGAACTGCCCGTGTCCGCCCACCAAAGCTGCGCGGAGTACTTCACCGCCGGCGGCGTGGAGACGATAACGTGGCGGCTGTCAGGCATCCAGGTGAAGTTTGGGCTGCCTACGTGCCGCGGCAGCGCGTCCAACACCAGCGTGGGCGGGTGTGCCGCGTCGGCGGGATAGGGAAGCAGCCATGCCTCCTCGCGCCCGCGCTCGCTGTTCATGGTGAGCAGGATTTTGTGTCCGTCGGGGGAGAACTTCATTTCCGGCGTATTCACAATCGTGTCCGCCGCGAAGGGCGCCGGCGCGTACGGCTTCCACGGCCCTTGCAACTGCTCCGCCGTCAGCACGTCATAACGCTTGTCGCTGCCCTGGCGAAGCACCGCCCAATGCTGGCCTTGGACCGCAACCGCGCGGATGTCGCCGGCGCCGGGAAAGGTGTATAGCAGTTGCGGCGCGCCGCCGACAACCGCCACGCTCCAGATGCGCTGCGCGCCGCTCTCCAGGACGTCATCGAAGAATATGTTCTGGCTGTCGGCCGACCATCCCACCACGTCGGCGCCAAATTCGCCATGAGTCAGTTGGGTGGGCGTCAGATTGTTGAGATAGCGCAGGAATGCCTGCGGGCGTGCGCCGGGTGCGGGATTCGCCGAATAGGCGACCGCGCTGCCGTCGGGCGACCAGTAACCCGCATCCTGGGGAGCGACCTCCGGCGCGAAGGGCTCAAACTCGATGTGCGCCGGCAGTCCGGCCGCGGGACGCAGCCACAGCGTCAGCCCCGCGCCCGCCACCAGCGCCGCGATCACGGCCGCCAGGCCCCATATCCAACTTCGGCCGCGGGCCGGCGCCGGCAACGCGGAAACCCGCCGCGAACTTGTCGTCTCATCCAGCGCCGCCAGCGCGAAATCCAGATCGGTCGCCGACTGGAAGCGCATCCTACGTTCCTTCTCCAGGCAGCGCCGAACAATACGATCGAGCGCTGGCGGCAGCGGCGCGCCATCCAACACTATTTCAGGCGGTTCGTCGCGCAGAATCGCGCTCATTACCTCGACGCTCGAGGCCGCGCCGAAAGCCCGCGTGCCGGTCAGCATTTCGTACAGAATCGCGCCCAACGCGAAAATGTCGCTCTGCGCGGTCGCCGGCTCGCCCCGCACTTGCTCCGGCGCCATATAGCCGACCGTCCCCAGGATCATGCCCGGCATGGTCGCCGCGCTGGCCACCATCGTCGCCGCCTCGCCGTCGCTCTCCACCACCGCTTTGGCCAATCCGAAGTCGAGTATCTTGGCGCGCTCGTCCTGCGTGATGAAGATATTTTCCGGCTTCAGATCGCGGTGCACCACGCCGCCTTCGTGCGCGGCCGCCAGGCCTTGTGCGATTTGCCGTGTCCAGGTGATCGCGCGACGCTGCGAAATCCGCCCCTGCTGCAAGCGCATCCGCAGCGTCTCGCCTTCCAGAAGTTCCATCACCAGGAACGGCGCGTCGTCGATCTGCCCGGCATCGAAGATCGCCAGCAGGTTGGGATGGTTGAGCGCGGCGACCGTCTGCGCTTCCTGCTTCATGCGGCGCAGCAACTCAGGATCCGCCGCTCCGGCGCTGGTCAAAACCTTGATCGCGACATCGCGGTTCAGCCGTGCGTCGCGGGCGCGGTACACCTCGCCCATGCCGCCCGTGCCCAACAAGCTGACAATTTGATAGTGGCCCAGCAGACTTCCAGGGGCAAGCGGCATATTCCGCTCATCCTACCATGCCGGCTGCACCCGCCTTCTCCCACCCCTGCCACTGCCGGCACAACTCCGCCACGGTGCGGATACCCAGCATGCGGTAACTCTCGGTCTGGGATTCATCGAACCATTGGTCATCCGTGCCCTGGTGCGGAAACGTCGGGTGCGACGCCGCGTAGCTCAGCACGTCCGGCGGCTCGGTGCCGAGCAGCATTGGCTTCAAATAAATCAACTCGCCATCCGCCAGGCTCGGGTCCAGCAGTGAATACTGTATGGTCGCCGTCGCCCATCGTTGCGAGCGCGCCCGCAGCGCCGCCTGGCTTTCATCGCTGAAACGAATCGGCACCCGCAGATCAATCCGGATTTTGCGCAGCGCGTTGCCCAGATCCTCGTAGGTAAAGTCGGCGTCACAGCCGGCATCCATCACCATAATGCGGCGGCAGCGCCGTCGAATCATTTCATACAGCCCGAGGTTTTCAAAATGGCCGCCATCGGAAAGGTAGACGAAATCGCTTTGGTCGGTCGTCTGGCCCAGCGCCTCGCGCAACAGCGCGCGCGTCGCCGAGCGCGGGCCGGCATGCGTCCAGGTCTTGGCGCCCGCCGTGCCGGGATTGCCCAGCCACGCCCCCAGTCGCACGTTGAACAAGGTCATGATGAAGCCAACCAGCGGTGAGGAGTGGTAGCCCATGTTCGGACTCGCCGCCGCGCCCGAGATCGCCACCGCCGTGCCCAGCGTCATGCCGCCCTCACCTCCGTACTCCGCGGCCGGGCGATACCCCACCTGTGCGCTGCCGCAGTGCAGCGCCGTCGCCGTAAACGACTCCGCCTTGCGCTGCTGCCACGCCAACCGCTCCTCGGCCACCAAATTCAGCGTCAGGTTGACCACGTGCAACGGCCGCATCGCCGGATCGAGGCACGCGAGCGCGCAATCGTCGCTGGTCGAAAATCCGGTGAACAGATTGGCGTTGCGCTTCGGGTTCGACGCCCCGAGATAGGCCCGTATCAACCGGTCGCGGTACATCCCCTGCAGCGAAAACTTGTTGATGTTGATGAAGCGCGCCATAAACCAGGCCAGCGCCCAAAACGCCAGAGAAAATCCCACCACTCCGGTCCATCGCGTGCCTGTCACCACAGCCCGGCCGTCGTTCCAGGGCGCCGGCGCGGTGCCGGTTTCCGTCAGCAGCCAGTTGGTCAGAATAACCAGCCCCAGTCCCAACAAGACCAGAAACACCGTCGGCGCCAGCTTCAACAGCCAGTCGCGCGTGCGGGCCGAGCCGGATTTCTGCGCCGGTTTATCCGCCGCGCGCGCCGTCGCCGGCGCTTTGAAGCCGAGCTGGGAACTCGCCCAGGCGCTCGCGCCCGCCAACAACGAAAGGCCCCACTGCTGCCATGGGTGCGGCAATATCCAGTCCGGCGCCAGCAGCACCAAGGCGCAGGCGACCCACCAGATCACGCCGACCATCATGATGTACGCGCCCGCGCGCGCCAGCCATTCCCGATCCTCGGTGCCCAACGCGTGGCTCGATAAGCCCACAAATACCGCGCCGGCCAAGCAGAATCCCAACAGAACCATGGGCGGACCCGCGGTCACAAACACCGGCCAATTGTCGCCCACCACCCGCGACTGCATCCAGTACGCGGCCGCTCCCAGGCCCAGCCCCAGCGGCAGCGCCGCTCCCGCCAGCGCCCGCATCACCTGCCGATTGTGGCGCTCGCGCCGCAGCGTGCGCGGCATAGTGATCCGATAACCCGCCCACGCCAATCCGCAGGGAAGCAGCGCGCCAATCATCGCCATTGGCAAGGGCAGCAAGTTCACCGACTCAAAGCTGGTGAACAAGCCCACCGACAACACCAGTGGCATCAAAACGTAAACGACAAAATCGCGGGTGCGATGATTCACACCCCCCACGCCGGGCAAATAACGCAGCGTGTTCCACATGCACATTGTCAGAAGTCCTACCGCCGGCAGCGGCAATGCCGTGATCGCCAGCGCCGGAACCTGCTTCAGCCGTACCGCGAATGCCAGGATCAATCGCGGTCCCATCAATGCCAGCACCAGCAGCGGGACAAACACCAGCCAGTTGAGAAACACGTTCCGCAGATAGGTGAACGCCAGCGTCCATGTGTCAGCCGACAGCGCTCCCAGCCGCGGCGTCAGATAGTTGTTGTACTCCCGCAAATGCTCAATCGGGTCGGGCGTGCCCGGCGCGGGCGCGGCCGCGTCCGGACGCAGCGCATCAACGACCGGCGCCAGCCCGCCGGCGCGCCGCATCCACGCCGTCAGCCAGCCGCCAATGTAACCGCCGCCCGAGACAGTCGAGAGATAGTCAAAGCCCGTCAGCAGCTCATGCTCGGCCAACCCTTGCAATACGCCCAGCCCAAACGTCGCCGAGCGTATGCCGCCGCCCGAGAGGCACAGCGCCGCCAGCGGCGTATTGTCGCCGGGTGCGCGTAATGCGCGCCGCTCCGCCGCCAGCACTTCGTCAACTCCCACCGGGGCTGTTATCGGGGTTTGCGGCATCTGCCCGGAATTGTACGTCATTCCGCTATTTCCTACTGCTAAACTCGTTGGGTCACATCCTGAGGGAACTCATGCTCGGCGAAACCATCGGGCACTACCGCATCAGCGAACAACTGGGAGCCGGGGGCATGGGCGTGGTCTACAAGGCCCGCGATCTGCGCCTCGAGCGCGACGTGGCCATCAAGGTGGTCCGCCCCGACGCCGCCAGTCCCATGCTCCAAGCCGCCTTCCTGCGCGAGGCCCGCCTGGCCGGCGCGCTTCATCATCCTGGCATTGTCACCGTCTACGACATCCTGACCCACGGCACCGCCAGTGGCACATTCGAATGCATCGTCATGGAATATGCGCCCGGCACTCCGCTGAGCATGGTCATTCCCGAGAGCGGCTTGCCGGTGGAACGCGCGCTCAGCCTCGCCCGCAATATCGGAGCCGCGCTCGCCGCCGCTCACGCCGCCGGCATCGTCCATCGTGACTTGAAGCCCGCCAACATCATTGTCGGCGATGGCGACCATATTAAGATTCTCGATTTCGGTTTGGCCAAGTTCGCTGGCCCTGGCACGCGCGACGACGCCCAAACCCGCGCCGCCGCCATGTCGCTCTTCGGCGACGCCATGGTGGGGACGCTCACCTACATGGCGCCCGAGCAGGCGCGCGGCGAAGCGGTGGATCAACGCGCCGACGTGTTCTCCTTCGGCGCCATCCTTTATGAAATGGTGGCCGGCCGCCCGCCCTTCCAGGCCGGTAATTTCGCTACCCTCCTGGTCGCGATACAAACCTCCGACCCCTCGCCGCTGCGCTCCGTGCATCCTCATTTGCCCGAGTGGTTGGAAGCGGTCACCAGCCGCGCCTTGGCCAAAGACCCTGCCGGCCGATTCGCCAGCGTCAACGATTTGGTCGCCGCGCTCGGCCAACAGCCCACCCTGGCGCGGCCCGTGGTTATCGCGGCCCCGACCCCGCCGGCGCTGGGTTCCGAGGCGGCCTCCATTGCCGTGCTCGCTTTCCGCAGCCTCTCACCCGCGGAGGACGATCAGTATCTCGCCGCCGGCCTCGCCGCCGAAATTCAAGGCGCGCTCACCGGAGTGCCGGGCTTGCGCCTGGCCCCCCTGGTCGCCAGCCTCCGCCCTCATGAGCCCGATGCCGATCCCCTCGCCGCCGCCAGCGCACTGGACACTCGTTATGTTGTCAGCGGCACCCTGCGCCGCGCCGGCGAGCGCGTCCGCGTCAGCGTCGAACTCGCCGACACCCACAGCCGGCGCGCCCTCTGGACCCACAACTACGACCGCCGTCTCACCGATATCTTCGCCGTCCAGGAAGACATCTCGAAAGCCGTCGTCGCCGCGCTCGGCGGCGAGATCATTCGCGCCACCACCGAGTTCGCCCACCGCACTCCCACCGACAGCCTCGACGCCTTCGGCCTGGTGCGCAAGGCCTACCATCTCTGGAATTACGAGTTCAGCCTGGCCGGCGTCGCTCAGGCTTTGGAACTACTGCGCCGCGCCACCGAACTCGACCCACAGTACGCCGCCGCCCGCGGCTATCTGGGCGTCTACCTTATTACCATCATCAATAACTGCATGTCGGGCGATCTCGACGCTGACCGGCGCGAGGCGCTGGAATCAGCCGCTCTCGCCTGCAAACTCGCTCCCGAAGACCCCAGCGTGCTCGAGTGCGCGGCTCTCGTATGGCTGCACACCAGTCAGTACGAGAAAGCCGTGCACTGCCTCAAGCGGGCGGTGCGCGTTGCGCCCTTCGACCTGGTTGCCTGGGGCTATCTCGCCTTTGCCTACGCCTGCGCCGGCGCCGAACGCGAGCGCGCTGAGGCCCGCACCATTCTCCATCGCCTCATCGGCGACGCTCCCGATCATCCTTCCGCCGCCTTCTGGCACGAATTCCTCGCCATCGCCTGCCTCCGCCTCGGCTCCGAATATCTCGAGGAAGCCGCCCTCCACGGCCAGCGCGCGGTCGAGATGCAGCCCGGTTTTGTTTTTAATCAAATCTTCGCGGCCGAAGCCCTCGCCCGCCTCGGCCGCGTCTCCGAAGCGCGCGCCCTGCTCGCAACCGTTCCCGCCTACAACCCCTACATGACCATGGCCTCGGCCGAGACGGTGGCGCTCGCCACCTGCCGTTCGCTGCCCGCCGTGGAGCAGCTTTGCGGTACAATCCGCTCACTCGGGCTTTTTCCCGAGTGAGTCGATTTATGTCTTTGCGCCAGTCAGAGTTCGTCGAGGTCGCCCGCGGCCTGCAATATCCCGAGGGCCCGGTCGCGCTCCCCGACGGCAGCCTCGCCATTGTCGAGGTACAGGCCGGGCGGCTCACCCGCCTGCGCCCCGGCGCGGCCGACGGGCAGCCCTGGACCGTCGCCTCGCAGATCGACCTGCGCCAGCCCGGGTTCGGCAACGGTCCCAACGGCGCCGCGCTCGGTCCCGACGGCGCGCTCTACATCTGCAATAACGGCGGCATGCAGTTCGTCTCCGTGCCCCTCGCCTACGCCGACGCCAACTGGACCCTCAACGTCCCCAGCCTTGCCGCTGCCGACTATACTTCCGGATTTCTCGAGAAGGTTGATCTCACAACCGGCGCCGTCAGTCTCCTGTGTTCCGGCATGCGCAGCCCCGACGACCTCGTCTTCGATGCCGCCGGAGGTATTTGGTTCACCGACTGGGGCAAGCTCCAGGCGAGCGGCCAGGGCATCGTCCGCGACATCACCGGCGTGTACTACCTCGCGCCCGGCGCGCGGCAGGCGAAGCTGGTCATACCAGAGCGCTCCGCTCCCAACGGTATTCTGCTCTCGCCCGCCGGCGACCGCCTCTATGTCGCCGAGACCTACAACCGCTGGATCGTTTACTGGGATCTCCAGGGCCCCGGCGTCGTCAAACCCAACCCGCACAGCATCGACGGCTGCCATCTTCTTACCGCCGCCATTCCCGGCTGCGGCGGGCTCGATTCCATGGCTATGGATGAACGCGGCAACCTGTACGCCATCACCATCATGCCCGAAGGCCAGAATCCGCTCTCCCGTGGCGGCCTCACCGTCGTCTCACCCAAGGGAGAGGTCATTGAATTCATACCGGTGGACATCGGCGTGCCCGATCCGCTGCCCTCAAATCTCTGCTTCGGCGGACCCGACCGGCGCACCGCCTTCATCACCCTGGGCGGCACCGGCAGAGTCGTGAGCTGCCGCATGGAGATCCCCGGACTGCCGCCGGCGTTCTCGCGAAACCCATGACGCGCGTCATTCGCATTGCGCTCCGGATCCTCTATGGCGCGGTCGCGCTGGCGCTGCTGCTGATCGTGGGCTACTGCGCCGTGTTCATGTACATCGAGCGCCAGGTCGCGCCCGCGGCCGCCATCGAGCAGACCCGCTACCTCGACCAGGGCTGGGGCACCGCGCCCAATGCGCCCGACCGCGAGACCTATAGCTTTACCCCGCAGGGCGTCGCGCTCCGCAACATTCCCTACGACTGGCTGCTCCATCTTGAACGCCCCTGGAGCACCGATCGCTTCGCCGCCGCCAAGTACATGCGCGCGTACGGCTTCATTCCCGTTCCCGAGAACGACCGCATCGCCGTCGGCCTGACCTGGCATTGGGACGCGGCGACCGGCCAACGGATGACGGACATGACCTGCGCGCTCTGCCATACCGGCGAGCTCGACATCATGCACAACGGCGCGCGCACCGCGGTGCGCATTGATGGTGGTCCGGCCATGCACGATCTGACCTCCACTCGCCTGGGGCGTTTTCCCACCGACCTGCTGGCTTCGCTCGCCGCAACTTACTTCGATCCCTTTAAATTCCGCCGCTTCAGCGCCGCCGTTCTCACCAGCGGCAACACCTCCGCCGCGCGCGGCCAACTGCATCACCAGCTTTGGCGGGTGATTTCGGCTCTGTTTTCCCAGGCGAGCATTGATCAATCCAAGCACCTCTACCCGGTCGAGGAGGGTTTCGGCCGCACCGATGCGCTGGGGCGCATCGCCAACACCGTCTTCGCCACCCACCTCGACCCGCGCAACTACCAGGTGGCCAATGCGCCGGTGAGTTATCCGCCGCTGTGGGACATCTGGAAATTCGACTGGGTGCAGTACACCGCCAGCGTCCGCCAGCCGATGGCGCGCAACATCGGTGAATCGCTCGGCACCGGTGCCACGATTGACTTGCTCGACGCCTACGGCCGCCCGGTTCCCGCCTCCGAGCGCTATCTTGTCTCGACCATTGTTCCCAACCTGCGCGTCATCGAAACCACCCTGCGCAAGCTCCGTCCGCCCTGCTGGCCCGAGGATCTCTTCGGTCCCATCAACGTTCCCTTGGCGCAGGAGGGCGCGGTGATATTTCACGCCGTCTGCGAGACCTGCCACGGTCCCCACCTCGCCTCGCCGCTCCAAAAGGCGTTCGACTCGCCCGGCAAATCCGCCGACGACCCCGACTGGACGATGCACACCCTCGCCGCCGACGATATCGGCACCGATCCGCAGGCCGCTCTCAATTTCACGCAGCACCGCTTCGATCTCACTCGAAGCGGCCTCACCGCCGATGCCATCCGCGCCCAGCTTGCTCAAACCTGGTCGCCCAACTACGACCGCCAGCTCGCCTTTGACGCGGCCACGTTACGAACATCGGCCCCGGCTTCACCGGAGTATCGCCGCGCTCAGGCCGACCAGGCGAAGTTGCAAACCGAGGGTCGCGACGCCTACGTGGCCCAAAAAATCGGCACTCTCGATCTGTCCCGCGTCTCCACCGCCGCCGGCCTGACCGACCTCATTGCCTTCATCCGCCCGCGTGCTTACGCCGATCTTGGCCTCACACCGGCGCAGCAAGCGGAGTGGAACGGATTCGACCAACTCGACACGCCCCAGGAAGGCGTTCAGTACAAGGCGCGGCCGCTCGCGGGCGTTTGGGCAACGGCGCCGTATCTTCACAACGGCTCCGTCCCCAACCTCTATGAGTTGCTCTCGCCGGTGTACGAGCGCGACAAGGTGTTCTATCTCGGCGATCGCGACTTCGATCCGGTTCGCGTCGGCTTGGTGACCAACGATTCAGCCAAGGGCAGCTTCCGCTACGACACCTCCATCCCCGGCAACTTCAACACCGGCCACGAATTCCGCGCCGGCTATCGTCCCTGGGCGCCGGGAAGCCCGCCCGCCCACGGCGTCATCGGCCCCGAATTCACTCCCCATCAGCGCATGGCAATTATCGAATACCTAAAAGTGCATCGCGACGACCCCAACGATCACTCCTGCTCCGTCTATGTTCCATAAAATTCTCCTTCGGTCGGCCGCGGTCCTCGGCGCTCTGCTGGTGATACAGGCCATTGCCGCCACGATTCTGTGGCGCCATGACATGGCGCCCGCTGGCGCGTCCATGGCGGAATACACCACGCCGGACGAACCCTATTACACCACCCAGATCATCGATTCCGCCATCCAACTGTCACTTACCTCGCGCGCCGAGCAGATGGCCCATCCCGCTGATTACAAGGACGACCCCGGCGCCAAGCCGACCACGTATCTGCGCGATGTTCACTCCAAGAGCCACGGATGCGTGCTGGCGAAATTCAATGTCGGCACCGTGCAAGACCGTTTTGCCCAGGGCGTCTTCGCCCAGCCCCACAGCTTCGACGCCATCATGCGATTTTCCAGCGGCAAGCCCGGCGTCAACTCCGATTCCGGCCGCGACGCTCGCGGGTTGGCCATCAAGCTGCTCGATGTTCCCGGCCCGAAGCTGCTAAATGGAGAGACCGACGACCCCGCCCAAGATTTCATCCTGATGAACAACCCCACGTTTTTCATCCGCACGCTGGCGGAGTACCAAGCCTTCAGCCAGGCCTTGGGCGGACCCGGCATCATGAGTTACTTCATGCCCAGCCTCTGGCATCCATCCGGATGGCACCTGCGCGAACTCTATCTCGCCGCCCAAACCGAAAAGCCGCGGCCCGCCAGCCTCGCGACCATCCGCTACTGGAGCGCGTCCGCCTACGCGCTCGGCCCCAACCAGTTCGTTAAATACTCGGTCAAGCCCTGCCCCTTGAACAAGCCGCTGCCCCCGGCCAATAACCGCGACCCCGACTACCTCCGCCTCGAGTTGGCGAATCAGGCCGCCAGGGGCGGCGACTGCTTCGACTTCATGGTGCAGCCGCAGGTCATGGGAAAGAACATGCCGCTCGAAGATACGACCGTGAACTGGAGCGAGCGCGACTCGCCCTTCACCCCGGTCGCGCGCATTGAAATTCCCGCCCAACAAAACAACACCGCGGCCATGAACGAACGCTGCGAAAACCTCGAGTTCAACCCCTGGCACTCACTCGCCGCCCACCGCCCAGTCGGCGCCATGAACCGAGTCCGCGAAGCCCTCTACCAAGCCATGGCCGACTTCCGCCGCCAGAAAAACGGCGCCACCAGCCCCGGCCACTGAATGCGTCCGGACGCGTCAACGATGAAGGTCAAACTCACGATTCCGATTCGAGTGCTTGCAACCTGCGTAGCAGCGTGTTGATGCTGCGGGTGAGCCAAACGGATCCGTTGGTGGAGGAAAGCCCGGCGCTCGCCCGGCTTCAGGCCACCGACCCCGATCTGCCAACTGATGGATTCGTGAGTTTGGACGAGCTCATCACGAGCTCTCTCGTCAGCCAACGCATGATGCTCGGCCTGATGGCTTGCTTTGTCGCACTGGCGGGGGGCGAAGCGGCCGTGCGCCGCCTACTGGGCGCTTTCCCGCAGGCTTGGCAGCGGGTCCACGCGACTGGCCTGGCGGGCGGGGAGGTAGGCGGCGAACAGTCCGACGACCGCGAGCAGCAACGCGGCGGCGGCCAGGCTGGTGGGGTCGTCGGGAGACAGATCGTAGAGCAGGGAAGCGATGGCGCGGCTTTCGATCAGGCTGATGGCGGCGCCGATGGCCACGCCGAAGACGACCAGGGTCATGGCTTCGCGCAGCACCATCATGCGCACCGTCGCGGCGCGGGCGCCGAGCGCCATGCGGATACCGATCTCGCCGCGGCGGCGCGCCACGGCGTACGACAGCATCGCGTATAAGCCCATGGCCGCCAGTCCGAGCGCGAGCACGCCGAAAAAGCCGGTCAGCTTGACCAGCAGGAGGTCGGGGCCCAGCGTTGATTCGATCGCGGCCTCAACCGAACTGAAATCATTTACCCGCGCGACGGGTCCCACCACTTGCGCGACTGTCTGGCGGACCATGGCGCGGTCCAGCGAAGCGGGGCCGGCAACACGGACCTCAAAATTGGCGTCGAGAAGATCCGCGAGCGAGCGCGGGCTGAAGATATCGAAATAGAGGCGCGGGACGTTGGGCTTTTCGCGCAAGCTTTGCTGGTGCGCCACGGCCGTGACACCCACCACTTCTGTGGGCAACGGTCCGTCGCTAAAGTGCACGACCACCCGCTGGCCCAAGGGGTTGCGATGTTGGAAGTAATGATTCACGAAGGCCTGATCCACGATGATAGGCATCACCGGACGGCTGCGGTCGGTGCTGGTGAACTCGCGGCCGAGCAGGACCGGAATGCCGAGCTCGGCGAAATAGCCGGGCGCAACTTTGTCCATTTGCGAGGATGGCGACTCGGGGCCGGTGTAGCCTTCGACTGTAAGTTCGTCATTGCTTTCGCGGCCGCTGAACAGCCCATTCTCGGAAAAGGTCGCGCCATGCACGCCGGGCAAGCGGCCGACGGCGTCGGCGATTCTCTGGTACATGTCGACCGCAACCGCCGGGGAGGCGCCTCCGGAAACGGCATTGACATTGAAGGTCATCAGGTTGGCCGGGTTGTAACCCAGCTTTACCTGGTGCAACTGATCGAGCGAGCGCACAAACAGCGCCGCGCCGGTGACAAGAACGATCGAGAGCGCGACCTGCGCCACGACCAATGCATTGGCGGCAGGCACGCGGCGATGTTCGGTCTTCACCGTCAATTGGGTGCGCGCCAGGCGCAGAGCCGGAGTCATGCCGAAGCCAATGCCGACCAGCAGGCACAGTACCGCGGTAAAGCCAAGCACCCGCGGGTCATTGCCCAGCGCCAACGACAAGCCGGAGCCGGGAGTCGCCACCAGGGAAACCAGCGCGCGCTCGCCCAACCGCGCCAGGAAAAAGCCGGCGACGCCGCCGGCGGCGGCGAGCATGAGGCTCTCGGTCAGTAACTGCCGGAGCAATCGCGAGCGCTTCGCTCCCAACGCCAGGCGCATGGCAAACTCGCGCTCGCGGGAGGCGGCCTGGGCGAGCAGCATACCGCCCAGATTTACCGCGACCGCGAGCAGGACTATGCCGACCAGGGCAAAAAGAATCCACAAGGGCTTGGCGAATTGCGTTCGCAGGGAGGAGGCGCCGCGTCCCCCAGCGCCCACCGGCAGGCGCTGGGTGAGCAGCGATGCACGCTGTTGGGCGGTGACGGCCTGCGCCGCCTGCTCGCGCACCGACTCTGAAAAAATCAAATTGCAGTTGGCGCTCGCCTGGGCGACGGTCACGCCGGGCCGGAGCCGGCCCAGTCCCAGCAGCCATACCGACCGCCGTGGATTCGGCGGATCGTGGAGATAATCGCGTCCGGGCAGCACGAGCTGCTGCAACTGCAGCGGAACGTAAACATCTGGCACCTGGCCAACCGAGGTGCCGGCGAAGCCGGATGGCGCTACTCCAACGATGGTGAACACCTGGCGCCTGATGCGTAGGGCCCGCCCCACCACGCCGGCGTCGCCGTGGTACTGGCTCCGCCAAAATCCGTCGCTGATGACGACTTGCGGCATGGCCGCGGGCGTGTCCTCGGCCGGGTCAAAGAACCGGCCGCGTTCGGGGCGCAACTCCAGGACGTCAAAATAGTTGGCGGAAACCATTTCAATGGCGGCGATGGGCCCGGTTTCGGGATCGGCGCCGGGGGTGGTCGGGACGCGGATGGTCGCCTCCTCCGCCGCTGCCGCCAGCACGCCGGAGAAAACCTGGTTCTGGTTGCGCAAGCGCCAGTACTGCGTGTAGGCGAGGCCATCCACGTCATGGTCAGCGGTGCCCACTTCGAAGCCGTTGAAATCGGGGTTGCCGAGCATCACCAACTGTTCGGGATGGGGCACCGGGAGCGGCCGCAGCAGGACGGCGTTGACCAAGGTGAACAGCGCGGTATTGGCGCCAATCCCCAGGGCCAGCGTAGCGACGGCGGTCAGCGCAAACATCGGGGTGCGGCGCAAGCGCCGGAGTCCGAACTTGAGATCGCGGCCAATATCGTAAAGCCAGGTCAGGCGCCCCTGGTCGCGGCACTCCTCGAGCACGCGGTCGACGCCGCCAAAGGCGGCCTCGGCGCGCTGCCGGTCGCCGCGCTTGCGGGCTTCGAGCTCGAGATGGTGGGCGATCTCTTCCTGGGTTTGCTTCCAGTTGGCCGGCTTCATGCGCCCTCCAGCACGCAGCCGATAGCCGCGGCAATCTTGTTCCAGTTTCCGGTTTCAATCTCGAGCTGGCGCCGGCCGGCGGCGGTCAGGCGATAGAAGCGCGCCCGGCGTCCCAATTCCGAAATACCCCACTCCGCCTTCACCCAGCGCTGCCGCTCCAGCCGGTGCAGCGCCGGATACAACGATCCCTGGTTGACCTGCAACAAATCAGACGAAACCTGTTGAATCCGCTCGGCGATGGACCAACCGTGACGGGGTTCATGAAGCAGGGTGCGCAGGATCAGCAGATCGAGGGTGCCTTGCAGCAATCCCAGTCGAATGTCGGGAGTGGGCGCCATTGGTGTCGAACCTCAACACCAAGGGTGGCATGCTTGTTGTCGGATGTCAACAATAAGCGCTACTCGCGCAGTGCCGTCAGCGGGTCGACGCGGGTGGCGGCGCGGGCGGGGATGTAGCAGGCGATGGCGGCCATGATCGCCAGCAGCAGGCTGACGCCGGCAAAGGTCGAGAAATCGCCGGCGCTGATGCCAAAGATCAGGCTCTGCAAGGCGTGCGCCATCAGGTAAGCGAGGGGCAAGCCCACCGCCAGGCCGAGCGCGAGCAGTGCCGCGCCCCGCCGCATGACCAGCGTCAGGATCCGGCCCTGGCTCGCGCCCATGGCCATGCGGATACCGAACTCATGAATGCGCTCGCTGACCAGGTACGACATCACGCCGTAGACGCCAATCGCCGCCAGCGCCAGCGCCAGCAGGCCGGCGACGGTCATCATCACGGCGACGTAGGCGAGGCCGATGGTGGACTCATGAATTACGTCGGCCAAGGTTTTCAAGTTGAACAGCGGCTGCTCGCGGTTGACGCCGGCCACGGCCTGGCGCGCGGACACGCCAAAGTTCGATACGCGTCCGCCGCCGCCGCGCAGGAGGAAGTAAGTGGACTGCTGCGGCGATTGGCGGGTGCAAAAGTAGATCGTTGGCTCCGGTGCGCGATCCGACCAGTCGTACTGAATGTCGCCGACGACACCGACGATGGTTAGCCAGGCGCCGTTGCCGGGCGCGCTGCCGCGCTGGATATGCTGGCCGATCGGGTTCTCGCCGGGAAAATAATGGGCGGCAAACTGGCGGCTGACCAGCGCCACGGGCTGGTTCGAGGGTCCGTCGGAGAGGCTGAAATCCCTGCCGCTTACCATCGGAACGTGGAGCAGGTCGAAATAGCCGGGGCTGACAAACTGTAGCAATGCTGGCTCGGCGCTCGACTCCGCCGGCGGGCGGCCTTCGATGCTGAAGCGGGTGCGCGAGTAGTTGTTGCCGAGCGGAACGCTGGCGGCACTGGCCACGGCAACGACGCCGGGGATGGCGGCCAGGCGCTGCATCGCCTGGTCGTAGAAAATGCCGCGATTGACGCTGCTTTTGTAAAAGTCGGTGCCGGGGAAATTCATCTGCATGGTCAATACCGCGCCCGGGTCGTAGCCATTGCTGGCGTTCAACAGCGAGCGGAAGCCGAGCGCCATGAGGCCGGCGCCCACCAGCAGGATGAGCGCCAGCGACACCTGGACCACGACGAGCGCGCCGCGCAGGCGCTGACGTCCGCGCCCGGTGGTCGAGCCGCGCCCCGCGTCCTTCAACGTCGAGTTGAGGTCGGGACGGGAGGCATGAAAGGCGGGAAACAATCCGCTGAGCAGGCCGGCGGCGATGGCGACGACGAAGGTGAACCCGAGCGCGGTGCCGTCGAGCGAAATCTTGTCCCAGCCGCCGATGAACTGGGCGACATCGGCGGGCATGTAGGCGAGAATGAGCCGGATCGAGTACCAGGCGAAGCCGATGCCAAAAATGCCGCCGCCGAGGCCGAGCAGCAGATTCTCGGTGAGCAACTGGCGGATCAAGCGCCAGCGGCCGGCGCCGAGCGCGGTGCGAATCGCCAACTCCTGGCTCCGGCCCATGGCCCGCGCAAATTGCAGATTGGCGACGTTGGCGCAGGCGATGAGCAGCACGAAGCCAACCGCCACGAGCAGCATGAGCACGTATTGATAGGTCTCGCTGCCCACCGTCTGCTGGGCCAGGCCCTGGACGGCCACCCTCCAGTCGCGGTTGGTGTCGGGGTAGCGTGCATCCACGCGCGCGGCGATGGCGTTCATCTCGGCGCTGGCCTCGGCGAGGGTGGCGTTCGGCCGCAGCGTGGCGACAACGCGCAAGGTGTGGTTGCTGCGATCGTCCTGAGCTTGCGGCGTGATGGCCATGGGCATCCAGAGGGCGGCGGTCTGCGGATAGACGGCATCCTTGCCCATGATGCCGACCACGGTGTAGGCCATCTGGTCGAGTTGGATGGTTTGGCCGACGATCGCGGGGTTGCCGTTAAACTGCTGCTGCCACAGCGCCTGGCTGAGGATGACCTCGCGGTCGTGGCCGGGCTGTCCTTCTTCTGGAAGGAAAGTGCGCCCCCGGATCGGGGTCGAGGGCAGGATTTTGAAAAAGTTGGTCGAGACCAGAAACCCCTGGACCATGGCGGGGGTGCCCGCGCCGCCCAGATTCATTTCATCGCCACTGAAGGCGCCCATCTCGGAAAACGAGTGCGCCTGCTGCCGCCAGGTTAGATAGTTGTAGTTGGAGACGCTATTGGTTTGTGAGGGCGGGCGGTGGGGCGCGACCTCGAGCACCGACACCACGCGATCAAGATTGCTGTAGGGGAGCGGATGCAGCAACAAGCCGTTGGCCACGCTGAAAATGGCGGTATTGGCGCCGATGCCCAAACCCAGCGCGACAATGGCGATGGCGCTTGTCCCCGGCGCGCGCGCGATCAAACGCAATCCAAAAGACAGTTCCGTCCAAAAGGTCTTCATAAGTGGTCGCAACGGGCGCTTGCCTGATTATACGGGCCTCGGCTAAGCTGAGTTCCATGCTAAAGACTCTGCTTATCGCGCTGGCGTTGGTTGCGATGCTGCCGGCGCAGCATCTTGCCGTGAACTCGAAAACTGTTTCCTGGGGCAATTACTGGGCCGGAGCGACGCCGGTGCTGACGGTCAAGGATGGCGCCACGGTTACGATGGACACGCTGCTCACCAACAGCCCGACCGGCCTGGCGCGCGCCGGCGTGCCGGACGATCAAATCGAGCCTGCGCTGAAGGAGGTTTACGCCAACGTGCCGCGGGAGGTGCGCGGGCCCGGGGGGCACATCCTGACCGGCCCGATTTTTATCACCGGGGCCGAGCCCGGCGATACGCTCGCGGTCCACATTCTCCGCATCAAGGGGCGCATCAACTACGCTTACAACTCGTTTGGCCCGCGCAGCGGCTTCCTGCCCCAGTTCTTTCCCGGCGAGCACCAGACCAAGATCATTCCGCTCGACTGGAAGACGATGACGGCGCATTTCGCCCCCGGCATTGACCTGCCGATGCACCCGTTTTTTGGCAGCATGGGGGTGGCGCCGCCGCTGGCCGATGGCAAGCACAGCTCGACGCCGCCCGATCTCATGGGCGGCAACATGGATAACAAAGATCTGGTCGCCGGCACAACGGTTTATTTTCCAGTGTTTGCACCCGGCGCTCTCTTCTACGCGGGCGACGGACATGCGGGGCAGGGCGACGGGGAAATGGATATTACGGCGCTCGAGACGTCGCTGGAAGGAACCTTCCAGTTTCAGGTCATCAAGAATACGCAGCAGAAATGGCCGCGCGCCGAGACTCCGACCGAGTACATCAGCATGGGCTTCAACAAGGACCTGGTCGCGGCCACGACCCAGGCGGCGGAGGAGATGATCAACTTCCTGGCCGCCACCAAAGGCATGACCAAGGAAGATGCCTACATGCTGTGCAGCGTGGCGGGCGATGTCCACGTGACCGAGCTAGTGGACCAGAACGTAGGGGTTCACGTGCTCGTCCCCAAAGCCATCTTCAAGAAGGAGAAGCAGTAGCCGGCACGCTATTGCTGTTTTAGCGCTTGCTGTGGCGCTACGCGGGTGGCGCGGAGCATCGGCGGCAGGCTGGCGGCAAGGCCCACCGCGACAAGTATGACGGTCACAGCGGCAAAGACCTCGGGGTCGGTGGCGGAGACGCCGAAGAGATAGGTGGACAGTACGCGTGAGAAGGCCAGCGCGGCGGCGAGGCCGACGGCGATGCCGATGGCGATCAAGCGCAGGCTTTGGCCGCCGACGAGTTTGGCGATATTCGAAGCGTCCGCGCCGAGCGCCATGCGCAAGCCGATCTCCTGGGTGCGCTGCTGGGTGCTGTAACTGATGACGCCGTAGATGCCCACGGCCGAGAGCAGCAGCGCCAGGCCTCCGAAAATGGCGAGCAGCAGCAGGGTCGCGTGCGGATTTGACACCGAGGCGGCGACGACGGCGTTCATGGTCTTGACATGGATCACGGGGACGGTCGCATCCTGGGCGTGCAATGCCTGCGTGGCCTCATTGGCGAGGCTGAGCGGAGCAAGCCGGGTGCGCAGCACAAAAGTGGGCGAGTCGGGCGGCGCTTGCTCGAAGGGATAGTACACTTCGAGGCGCACGGGGGCTTGAAGTCCGTATTGTTTGGTGTCACCCACCACGCCGACGATGGTGACCAGGCGGTGATTGTCCGCGCTGGGGTGTCCGCGCCAGAACTGGCGGCCGAGGGCGCTTTGCCCCGGCCAAAACTGACGGGCGAAACTGGCGTTCACCAGCGCGACCAGCGGTGCGCCGGCCTGGTCGCCGGCTGCTACATTACGCCCGGAGAGAAGGGGCAGCCCGAGAGCGGCCAGATAGCCGGGACTGATGCTGTGCAGATCGGGATGGGGAGCGTGTCCATGAGGCACGTCGGGACGATCGGCGATGGTTACGTCGGAGCGATCGTGACTGTCGGTCATGGGTAGATTCGTCCCCAATCCTACCGCGGTCACGCCCGGCAGAGCCTGGAGACGGGCGAGGGCGCCGCGCTCGAAGGCGGCAAGCGCAGCGTCGGTTGCGTAGCGCGGCCCCGCGAGCGATGCGTCAAGTTTCAGCGTTTGCTCGGGACGAAAGCCCGGGTTGATCCTGGTTAATTGGCTGAAGCTTTTCAGGGTCAACCCGGCGGCGAGGGTCAACATTAAAGCCAGGGCGACTTCGGCAATCACCAGATAGTCGCGCGCGGAACTGGTTGCCTTCTTCAATCCGCTGTTGATAACCTCGCGGGCCGGCGCCAGGCCGAACAGCAGCGCCGTGGCCAGAGTCACCGCCACGGTGAAGGCGAGCACGGGCAGGCTAAGTCGCAACTCGGGCGCGGCGTTGCCGCCAATGGTGAGTTGCCGCAATCCCTGCAGCGCCCACTGGGCGAGGGCGAGTCCGGCTACGCCCCCCAAGGCGGCGAGCGCGACGCTTTCGGTGATCATTTGCCGCAGCAGCCGCCCGCGACCAGCGCCGAGCGCGGCGCGAATCGCCCATTCCTGCTGGCGCGCCGTAGTTCGGATCAGCATTAGATTGGCAACATTGGCGCACGCGATCAGCAGCACCAAACCCACCGCCGCCAAAAGAAGCCAGAGCATGGGCGCGTCGCCGCCGACGAAGAGTTCGCGGATGGGCCGCACCACCGCGCCTTCATTCTCGTTGGTCTCGGGATAGGCCTGCGCCAGGCGCTGCATGGCCAGGCGCTGCTGCGTCACGGCCATGGCCAACGTGGCGCCGGGCTTGAGTCGGGCGACAATGTCGCTGTCGCTGTGCGAGCCGCGGTCGTTGATGTCTTTCAGGAACAAGCCCGCGGGCACAAAAACGTCGGTCTGGTTGTAGTCCTTGAACCCCATCGGCAACACGCCGACGATGGTGTAGGCCCGGTCATCGAGGCGGATCACCGTTCCCAGCGCGGCGGCGGATCCGCCAAACTGACGCTGCCACAGCGGATAGGCGAGCACGGCTTCGGCGGAGGCATTGGCGGTGTCGGCCGAGGCAGTGAAATCGCGCCCCAGGGCGGGGCGGACGCCGAGCGTGGCAAAGAAATTCGCGGACACATCGGCGCCGCTGGCCTGCTCCGGCTGGCCGGCGCCGCTCAGATTAAAGCCATGTTGCTGGAACCAGGCCATGGAACTGAAGACGCCGCTGCCGCTTGCGTTCTGCTGGCGGAAATCGAGGAAATCGGGGTAGGTATCGGAGACGGTGCGGCCGTTCGCGTACTCGTTAATCACCACCAGTTGGTTGGGCTGCTGATACGGCAACGCCCGCAGCAACTCGGCATCAACCCAACTGAAGATGGCGGTATTGGCGCCGATGCCCAAGGCCAGCACCAGGACTGCGGTAACGGCGAAGCCCGGCGAGCGGCGCAATTGACGCAAAGCAAATCGCAAATCCTGCAGCATGGGTTGATCTACTCCCTGGTTCGATGTACTGTGCCAGCCTTGCTTGGGTTACCCGCGCAACCGAAACGGTTGTAAAGTGGTTGCATGGCATCCATTACCATTAAAAACATACCAGACGATATTCATCAGCGGTTGGTAGCAAAAGCAAAGAATAATGGCCGGAGCTTGAATCAGGAAATCATTCTCAGCCTGCGGCAAGCCGCGTGTGAGGCGCCACGGAACATCAATCAGGAGGTTGCCGAGGTGCGAGCGTTTCACCAACATCTACGCGGTTCGGGCTTCGAAACGACGCCCGAGCAAGTCCAGGCCTATAAAATCGAAGGTAGGAAGTGATCGTAGTTGACACCAACGTGATCGCCTATTTTTGCACTGGCGGGATGTATGGCGAAGCCGCGATAAAGCTAGCCGTCGAAGAGCCGGAATGGCGAGCGCCACCGCTTTGGATTTCTGAATTTAGAAACTTCCTGCTCGGCAAAATCAGGCGTGACGGCATGGCATTGGCGGATGCGTTGACCGCCATGAGCAAAGCAAGGCGTCGCTTGGGCGCACGGTTCGATACTGTCTCGACCTCCGCCGTACTTGAGCTGTCTAGGTCAGGCTGTACTGCGTACGATTTGGAGTTCGTGGCGCTCGCGCAGGAGTTGCGTGCGCCGCTCTACACCATGGACAGGCAAGTGCTCACGGCTTTTCCTGGTTTGGCGTTCCCGCTAATGCCCGAGTCCTAAAGCTGCGGCTTCGGCTTCGCGTTGGTCGAGTTCCTTCTTAAGTTGCGCGTACCGTGTGATGGCGTCGCGGCCGATTTTCTGGTCGGCGGTGTTGGTCATCGAGTACAGGTACGTGATCTGGGTTTGGAGCTCGGGCTGGCTGTAGCGAATCGAGGGCGTAATCAGCGCGTCAGCCAAGCTTTTCAATTTGGCGGGATCCATTGCGGCGGGCGGATTCTTCTCCGCCGCGCGCACGCTCGCCACGAGCTTATTCACCTGGCTCACCAGATCGCGCACCTTGAGGTTGTGCTCGAACTGCTCCTGCAAGTCGGCGGTGGTGACGCCGTCCGCCGTGATGCGCGGATCCTCGGTCACGACCAACGGCTGCGTCGAGGTCCAGCTTCCGCTGGAGAGGCGCACCGAATACTTGCCCGGCACCGCCATCGGTCCCTGGCCACCTTCCGGCACGGAGGCGCTTTCCCACGGGCCGGGATAGCGCAGGTCCCAGGTAACCCGGTGCATCCCGGCGGAAGCGGAAAGCCGGGTCACGGCGCCGCCCCGCCCGCGACTACCGCCGCGTCCACCGGCGGGCGCCTCCGGCGCATTGCTCGAGAAGGTGCGGATCACCTTGCCCTGGGCATCAAGTATTTCAAGCTGCAAAGGCGCACTCGCCGTCGCGGCTAATTTGTAGCCGATCATCGCGCCCGGCGTCGGGTACTGCGGACCGGCGGCGCCGCGGCCGCCAAAGCCGCCGCGCGAGGGGCCGCGAACCGCCTCGCGGGGCGTAAACAAAATATTGGCATCAGCCGAGGCGGCGGGCGCCGCCGCCCACTGACGGATGGGGCCCAGGTTGTCGAGGATCCAATCCGATCGCCCCTGGGTCGAGAGCACGAGATCGCCGTGCCCCAGCTTGATATCGGTCACCGGCGTCACCGGCAAGTTGAGCTGGAACGACTGCCAATGCCCGCCGTTGTCGAAGGAGATATACATGCCGAACTCAGTGCCGGCGTAGAGCAACCCGGGGCGCACCGGATCTTCGCGGACCACGCGCGTGGGCTCATCCGCCGCGATGCCGTTGTGGCCATCGGTCAGGCGGGTCCAGTGCGCGCCGTAGTCGTCGGTGCGGTAAATATAAGGAGCGTAATCGCCCAGCAAATACCGGTAAATCGCGGCATACGCGGTGCCGGGGCGGTGCGGGCTGGGTTCAATGTTTTGCACGCGGCCTTCGGGCTCAAGCCCGGCGGGAGTGACGTTCTTCCAGGTCTTGCCATCGTCGCGCGTCACATAAATCAAACCGTCGTTGGAACCGGTCCAGATCAAGCCGGCCTGCAAGGGCGATTCGCGAATGGTGTAGAGCGTGCTGTATACCTCTTCGCCGGTGGCGTCGCGCGTGATCGGCTCGCCGCTCGGCCCCTGTGTTCCGGGAGGATGCGCGGTCAAATCCGGGCTGATCGTCTGCCAGGTGACGCCGCCGTCGGGCGAACGGTGCAGGAACTGCGAACCGTAATAAACGTAGTAAGGCGCTTTCGGCGATACCTCCATGGGCGAGACGCGCTGGAAGCGATAGATCAGCGTGTCGCCGCCGTTGCCGTAGAGCGATTCGGCGCCGACCCAGTATTGCTGCTCGTTATTGGTGTTGAGATTGAGCCGGCTGAATTGACCCTTGCAGCCGCCATACACCACTTGCGGATTGGCCTGGCTCGGAATAATCGGGCCAGTCTCGCAGCCCGGACCCAGCCGAAACGCCTGCCCGTCAGACAGCGGCAAGCTCGGAATAATCACCGTGTCGTCGTCCTGTTGCGCTCCGTAAACGCGGTACGGATACTGATCGTCGAGTGCGACCTGATAAATTTCCGCGGTCGGCTGATTGGCTTCGGTGCTCCAGGTATTGCCGCCGTCGAGTGAAACGTTGGCGCCGCCGTCGTTGGACTGAATCATGTCGAGCGAGTTCTTGGGGTTGATCCAGACCGCGTGGTTGTCGCCGTGCGGCACCTGGCGGGTTTGGAACGTCTTGCCGCCGTCGGTGGAACGGAACCATGTCTCATCTCCGACGTAAACGATGTCGGCGTTGTTCGGGTCCACGCCCAGCGTGTCGTAGTAGAAGGGGCGCGTAATGATCGCATCGGAGCCGTTGATCAACGTCCAGGTCGCGCCCGCGTCTTCAGAGCGGTACAATCCCGACCCCGGTTTGGCTTCGATCAGCGCATAGACGCGCTGCGGGTTCGCGGCCGAAATAGCCACGTTGCTGCGCCCGAACAGTTGATCGGGCAACCCACCGCCCAGCTTGTTCCATGTGTCGCCGCCGTCGGTGGATTTGTAAATGCCGGCGCCCTCGCTCGCTTCCGATCCGCTAATGATGGTCCACGGTTTCCGCCGTCCGTACCAGAGGCAGGCATACAGCACTTTCGAGTTGGCCGGGTCCATCGCCAGCGCCGCCACGCCAAGCGCCGGAGACTTATAGAACACCTTGCTCCAGTTCTGTCCGCCATCCTTCGAGCGGTACACGCCGCGATCCGGAGTGTCTTTGAACGGATCGCCTTGCGCCGCCACGTAGACGAGATTCGCGTCGTGGGGATCTATCACCACGCTCGCGATCTGTCCTACGTCGCGCAGACCCGCGAAGGTCCATGTTTTCCCGGCGTCGGCCGACTTGTAAACGCCGCGGCCGATCGACACGTTGCTGCGGATTTTCGACGAACCGGTGCCGGCGTATATGGTGTTCGGGTCGGAGTCGGCCACCGCCAGCGCGCCCATCGAGCTCACCGAAAAAAAACCGTCCGAGACGTTCACCCAGTCGTGGCCCGCATCGGTGGTCTTCCACACGCCGCCGCCGGTCGATCCGAAGTAGAAGGTATTCGGCTGCGACGGCACGCCAGTGACAGCGGTGACTCTGCCGCCGCGAAAAGGCCCTATGAGCCGGTATCGCAGACCGGTCCACTGCGCTGCGTTAAAGGTTTGCGCGCCGCCGGCCAGGGGCAGCAAAATAACGGTCAGTGCAAGAGTCGGGAGGGACGAGCGAAGTCGCGGCATACGGGCCGTAGTATACGCTCAATCGGCTCTCTCCTATCAATGCGATGTTCATCATGCGGGGGGCGCGCCGTTTGCGCCGCGGGGCGAACTCGGCGCGCAAGGCCGCGATTTGGGCCCTCGGCGTCACTCTTGGGCTAGGGTGGTCGTCATCCCGAAGGGGGCCGATTGCTGGCGGCGGTCGGACGCCCCCGGCAAATATGCGGCGCGGCCCTCGCGGGGCGCGCGGCGGTAGCCGCGCTGGGGC
>DATNFK010000026.1:0-2321 GCA_035606395.1 Terriglobales bacterium
GACTCAGGGACAAACGGCGCCCCCCCGCCGGTACGGACGCGGCGGTGATGAGGACGGCCCAAATTACCGTCCGGAGCGACATGATCGGCTCTATCTCGATCTCCCCGGCGGACTACGGAACACTGATCGCAATTACGGGGCACAGCGTCAAACGGATGCGCCGGCTCAGGGAATTTTTTACGTGGTCGGGCGCGCCTTGCAGTGACTAGCCTGACTTGACCGATTGGCGGCGAGGTTTTCGATTTTGGATCCAGCAAGTAATTGAGGGAAAAGGAGCCGCTCGGTAGAAATTGGCGAGAAACGGCTGTAGTGAAGACCTAGGCCATTTTCTGGGTGGCGACCGCGGGTATCATGCGCGGCGTCATGTTTCTCCGTCACACCAAGCGCAAGAAGGACGGCAAAGAGCACCGTTACTGGAGCATCGTGGAGAATCGCCGGGTAGGCGGAGGCCGTGTGGTGCAGCGGCCGCTGCTGTACCTGGGCGAGATCAACGATTCGCAGGAGCTGGCTTGGCGCAAGTCGATCGCCGTCCTCGAGGAAGGAGCGGCGGCGCCGCGCCCGCTGTCGCTGTTCCCGGAAGACCGCTGCGAGGGGGTGCTGCCCGACGCCGCGGTCGTCCGGCTGAAACTTGCCGAGTTGCGGTTGTGCCGGCCGCGGCAGTGGGGCGGGTGCTGGCTGGCGGTGAACCTGTGGCGCGAACTGGCGCTCGACCGGTTCTGGGCCGAGCGGCTCGGCCCGAGCCGCAAGGGGACGCGTTGGCACCAGGTGCTGTTGCTCTTGGCGACCTACCGGCTGCTGGCGCCGGGTAGCGAGTGGCGCTTGCATCGCCAATGGTTCGAGGGCAGCGCCATGGCCGACCTGCTGGGCGAGGATGTCGGACTGGCGGAGATCCACAAGCTCTACCGCTGTCACGATCGGCTGCTCGAACACAAACAAGCGCTGTTCGACCATCTGGTCGGGCGTTGGCGCGACCTGTTCAACGTTTCGTTCGACGTCCTGCTCTACGACTTGACCAGTACCTATTTCGAGAGCGATCCGCCGTTTCCGGAAGGCGACAAGCGTCGGCACGGGTATTCGCGTGACCACCGCGGCGACTGCGTGCAAGTGATCATTGCACTGGTCGTGACGCCGGAAGGGCTGCCGCTCGCCTACGAGGTGCTGCCGGGCAATACCGCGGACAACACCACTCTCAAGGACTTTCTCGCCCGCATCGTGGCGCAATACGGCAAAGCGCGCCGGATCTGGCTGATGGACCGAGGGGTGCCGACCGAAGCAGTGCTGGCCGAGATGCGCGCTGCCGATCCGCCGGTGCAGTATCTGGTCGGCACGCCGAAGGGGCGTCTGACCCGGCTGGAGAAGGGGCTTGTCGACAAGCCCTGGCACGACGCCCGGCCGGGCGTACAAGTCAAGCTGCTGCCACAGGACGGCGAGCTCTATGTCTTCGCCCAAAGCACCGACCGGGTTGCCAAGGAACGGGCGATACGCCGTCGCCAGCTGAAATGGTTGTGGGGACGGCTCAAGCAGTTGGCCGGCATGAAGCTCAGTCGCGAAGAGTTGCTGATGCGGCTCGGTGCCGCGCGCAAGCAAGCCCGGACGGCTTGGCGTCTAATCGCAATCGAGGTCGCTGCGGACAGCGCCGCACTCAGCTATCGCCTCGATCGCGCGAAGCTGCGCCACGCCCGGCGGCGCGAGGGCCGGTATCTCTTGCGCACCAATCTCACCGACGATGATCCGGCGCGGCTGTGGGGCTTGTACCTCCAGCTTGTTAGCGTCGAGCAGGCGTTCAGGAACCTCAAAGGCGACCTCGCCATCCGGCCGATCTTTCACCAAGATGCAGCGCGCATCGAGGCGCATATCTTCATCGCCTTCCTCGCCTATTGCCTCCATGTCACACTCGGCCGGCGCCTCCATGCCCTCGCGCCTGGCCTCACGCCGCGCAGCGCCATCGAAAAGTTCGCCGCCGTGCAGATGATTGATCTGCATATCCCAACGACCGACGGCCGAGAGCTGCTGCTGACCCGCTACACCGAACCAGAACCCGAACTCGCGCTCCTGCTCGATAAGCTCAAATTCGTCCTGCCCGCCCAACCGGAGCCCAAAATCAGCGCCGCTCAGACCGCCCCGCCATCCCCCGTGTAGTGAAGACCTTCGAGGGTCCGCTTGAAAGATGTCAATCACTTAGCCTGTGCAACCCGCCCCAATCGGCCAAGATCGGCTAAAATAATTGAGAAGGTAACCAGGCCGCGCCGGCGCCGGTTTGGCGGCGGGTGCGGGCAAGGAGACAGAGATGGCCATTCTAACGCGGCGCTCGGTGCTTCGCG
>DATNFK010000027.1:0-6420 GCA_035606395.1 Terriglobales bacterium
GCTCCGAGGTCTTCGCCCCGGCCTCGCCCTGTTTCAGAATCCCAATGATCTGTTCTTCCGTAAATCGGCTCTTCCTCATCTGCTCCCCTTTCCGGGAGCCTCTACTTTAAACCGGCTCAGCTTTCGGGGTACAGGTCACCGTCATCCCCACCACACAAATAAGCTTCTTCATTGGGTCTCCTTACACTCCATCATAACCACTTGGGGCCAATCGCAGTGCGCGGATATACTGCGATTATGGGCACCAACGCCGTAAGCCTCGAGATTAAGCGCTGCTTCTTTTGAGCCGGCATCAAAGCTGAGGCCGTGAGCCTCAAAGCGAGCCTGGAGAAGGAGTTCGGCGTCCAAGTTCCGGTACGTGCCGGGGCGCCCGGCTCCCTCAACGTTATCCTCAATGGCGAACGCATCTTCTCCCGCCAGGACAAGAATCAGCCCGTCTCCCATCCCGAAATCATCCAACTAATCCGCACCAAATCGGCCGCATCTTAACGCGGGGGTGGTCGTAATTCCGCAGGGGTCCGACTGCCAGTGGCAGTCGGACGCCCCCGGCAAACAAAGCGGCGCGGTTCCCGCGTGGCGCAACGCCGGACTGGGGCTCATGGGGTCCCCGGTTCGGCGTTGCGCCTAAGCGGGTCGCGCGGCGGCAGCCGCGCGGGGCCCTGCGCCCGTCAATGTTTTCTTCGAAGGAATGCGCCTGGATGAACTTGCTATACGCCTCGCGAAAATGCGCACGCCGCCGCGGCCAACTTCGTGTACGGTAGGAAAGAATGGGATGTTCAGCAAGGGTATTCCTGTTTGCGCCAATGGTCACGCGCTTGGCTACGGTGATCGGATTTGCCTGGTTGGCTGCGACCCTCGGGGCACAGGCAGGGCCTACCTTTCCGCTGCTTGATTCGGTGATCACATTGCGCAGCGCGGTCTCGCTCGCCGAATATGCGCGGCTCGATCCTGCGCTGCCGCGCGAATCCGAGGACGAGACCGAATCCAGAACCCTCGCCGACGTCGCCGCCACGCGGATCCAGTTGGGTACGCTGGGCGATGGCTTCCTATTCAGCGGAACCAGTCGCTGCGGCGCCACCGGAAACTGCCCCATGGTGCTGCTCTATCCCAAGCCCGGCGGCGGCTACCAGGCACTCGATGCCGGCGGGTATGGAATGGTCACGACGGCTGATCCAAAGGGCGCGCCTGAACTTTTTTTCTTTTGGAACATGAGTGCCATGACAGGCACGATCGCTCGATTTCACTACAACGGTACGTCTTACGTGGCCGACGGGGGCGAGGACTATCGCGTGCTGGATGAAAACGGCACGATGGCGCCCGTAGCGGACAACGGCCAGCCGACCTTCCCGATCCCCCGCGACCAATCGCATTGGGGCGTCGCCAGCCTCGCGCCCAGCGAATACGCTGCGCTGCGCCCGCTGCTGTTGGCCGCGCTGGCGCCGCGACTGGGCGCGGCCGGCGCCCGGGCCGCATTCGAGCACAGCCGCGCCTCCAGCTTCGACGGTGACACCGGGAACGGCATCGCCGTGGTGCAGACGCCCGATTGCGATCGGCTGGGCAACTGCGTGATGTTGCTGTTTCAAGAAACGGCCACGCGCGGCGGCACGGGCTCGGTGTTCACCGCGGCCCGATACAAGGCGCTCGGAAGCGCGCTGCGCGGCTGGGGCATCGCGGTGGCATTGCAAGAAACGACGTACCGCAATCGCGGACTTGGGAGCAGCTTACAAGTAACGCTGGCGCTGCGCACCGCCTCCGGCTTCAACTTGCAACACTTAGTCGAAGTTCCCGCCGACCGCATCGGCCAGATGCGGTGGCTCCCCGACCAATGCGCCACCGCATCCGGCGCGGTGCGCGCCGACGCGGACGGCCTGCGCGCCGCCCACGTTTCTGCCGTGGGCGCATGTATCGTAAAATGATACTTACGCGCCTTGCGCGTCCGCGCCGTCTGTGCGCGGCGGCGCGCCAATAGGACCTGGAGAGGACCCGGAAAATGACCCAACACCGCAACCCCCGTTTTCGCTTCGCTTTCCCGCTCGCCGCCGCTACGGCCCTGTCCTTGCTTTTGCTGCCGGCGGCTGGTGTTACTCAGTCCCCTGGCGGGGCCGACACTGCGCGCATCGATCAGGTCTTGGCGCAGGGCGCCGCCGTCAAGCGTGTCGGGGACGTCGCCCTCTCGCCCGATGGCCAGCACCTGGCCTGGATGGTTTCCGGCGCCTTGATGGTGGGGCACTGGAATGCCAGCGGTGCGCATCCGGTGACGGTCCCCGGCGGCTGCGGGGTCACCACGCTGCGCTGGGCGCCTGACTCCAGTTCGCTGGCGGTGATGACGCGCTGCCGCGTCGACCCGTCCAACACCCGGCCCATCGCCGGCGCCATCTGGCTGGTGAGCGCCAACGCCGGCGCGGCGCCGCGCAAAGTCGCCGGGCTCCAGGGCTTTGCCAGCGATCTGCAATGGGCGCCCGACGGCAAGGCGGTCGGCTTCCTTTATATGGCCGGCGCCACTCGGCTGGCCCAGGCCACCGCGTCGAGCAATCCCCGGGTGGGCGTGATCGGCGGCAATGATGAGCGGCCCGAACAAGTTGCCACGGTGGCCATCGCCTCCGGCGCTCTACAGACGCTGACTCCGCCAGGCTTGTATGCCTACGAGTTCAACTTCTCGCCGCATGGCCGGCGCCTCGTTTTCACCGCCGCTCCGCCCCCCGGGGATGACAACTGGTGGACGGCCAAGCTGTACGTTCAAACGAACCAGCCCGGCGCCCAGCCCACCGTCGTGGTCGACCCCGCGAGCGTTGCCGGTTCGCTGCATGGCATGCAGATGCAGCAGCCCACCTTTTCGCCCGATGGCCGCGACATCTACTTCGTGGGCGGATTGATGAGCGACCGCGGCGTTGACTCCGGCGACCTCTACCGGGTTGCTGCGAGCGGTGGTGCGCCGGTCGATACCACGCCCGGCATTCCCGTTACGCTGCATCAGTTCACGTTCTTGAACCCGCACGAGCTCCTGTTCACCCAGGAAAACCTGGGCCACGAAGAGGTGGCGAAATACTCGGTCAACGGTGACGCCGTGCACTCGGCCGGGGTGCTGTTCACCGTGCCGGGAAGCGCGCGCGGCGTCTCGGTGTCGCAGAGCGAGCCGCACCGCATCGCGTATGCGTGCAGTTCGTTCGAGCACGCGCCCGAGGTCTATTCCGGAGTCTTGGGAAGCCAGCCGCCGCCGGCGGTCACGTCGCTCAATGCCGGCCTGAAGCCGAGCTGGGGACAGGCGCGTTCGGTGCAATGGCGCAACGGTGCGTTTCTGGTGCAGGGCTGGCTGCTGTACCCGGCAAACTTTGACCCGCACCGCAAGTATCCGCTGATCGTCTCGGTTCACGGCGGCCCGACCTCGGCCAACCAGCCGTCGTGGGGCGGGCGGCCCACGATCTTTTCGCAATTCGGCTACTTCGTGCTGTTGCCGAACCCGCGCGGCAGCACCGGCGAGGGCGAGGCCTTCGTGCGGCAGGACCAGGGTGCGGGGAAGATGGGCTACGGCGATCTGGACGACATTCTGAAAGGCATTGACAAGGTCGAGACGCTGGCGCCAATTGACGACAACCGCCTGGGCATGACCGGCTGGAGCTACGGCGGGTTCATGAGCATGTTTGCCCCCACCCAGACCAACCGCTTCAAGGCGGTGGTGGCGGGCGCCGGCCTGTCGGACTGGGAGAGTTATTACGGCGAAAACCAAATTGACCAGTGGATGATCCCCTTCTTCGGCGCGTCGGTGTACCTGGACCCGGCGGCGTACGCCAAGAGCTCGGCGATCAACTTCATCACCCATGACCATACCCCGGCCCTGATCGTGGTCGGCGAGCGCGACGAGGAATGCCCGGCGCCGCAGTCGTTTGAATACTGGCACGCGCTGCGCGCCATGCACGTGCCGGCGACGCTGGTTGTGTATGCCAACCAGGGCCACGCCATCGCGGATCCCAAAGATCAGGAAGACATCCTGCGCCGCTCGCTCGCCTGGTTCGGGAAGTATTTGGCGCCCGAGAGCACCCGCGCCGGCCACTAATTCGCCACGCGGGGTCGCGCCGTTTGCACGGTGGGCAAAATAGGCGCGAAAGGCTTCGAAATTCCGCAGGACGCCCCGCCCCCGGGCAAACAAAGCGGCGCGGTTCCCGCGTGGTGCGACGCCGGACTGGGGCTCATGGGGTCCCCGGTTCGGCGTTGCGCCTAAGCGGGTCGCGCGGCGGCAGCCGCGCGGGGCCCCGCGCCCGTCAATGAGCGCTTCAAACGCTTGATCCTTTATCGGCGGGCGTTCTGCGCACTATCCTTTGCGAGCAAACAACTTCTGATCCCAAGCCACCTCCTCGGGATCGGTCGTGGTGATTCTCGCAAAGTGGGGATGCTCCGGATTTAGCAGAACATTGCGCTCTCGCCCTCGGGTTACAAAACTCGGCACGAGCAGGACGGCTGTACGCCGCTCCTCCAGCCATCGGTCTCCATAGGAACGGCTCGCTACCTGGTCTTCGGCGTCCCATCGCGGCACTGTCTCCGTGGTAATCGCTTCGACCTGGACATCCTCGGCGATAGTGATTTCAACGACAGCATGGGACTTCGGCACCCGGCCAAGATTGCTGTGGACCAGGATCTCAAGAACGGCGCCGGCGAACGTCTCGGCTGCATAGATGACTGGCCGACCTGGGGAGTTCCATCGCCCGCCGACAAGCCGCGCGCCCCCGGCAAACAAAGCGGCGCGGTTCCCGCGCCCGTCAAAAATGGCAAAACGTCGGTCTGCGATTCGGAAGGCGCGCATCACGCTCACGTCATTCAGGCGGGAGTGCCGTAAAAGAGCCGATCCAGCAAATCTTCAACCTGGCGCGCTCCCAACTCGGTCATAGCCGATTCGAGAGGTGTCCGCTTCCCAAGCTCTGGGTGCGCTTTGGTCAGCCAATCGCGCGCATCTGCGCGGTCGCTCCATGCATATTCCGCCGCTGCGATGACCCGCGCCAGGCGCTCCGTTCGTTCGCTCTCCATCGCCGAGAGGCGTGTTCGCCTCTTGAAAGTGGCCTCGGGTACAATGCGGAACATTGCGCGGCGTGCGTCGCCTGCGGAAGTAAAGACTCGCTCGGCGGTAAGCCGCAACGCGCGCTTCGGCAGGCCGTGCGAAATGGTTTGCTCCAGATCTCTTATGGAACGGATACGGTGTCCCAGGATGGCCGCACCACCCATGACTTCAGCAATCCTTTCCGGTCGTACCATGGGCCCCTCCCTTGAGGATCATTATACCCTAATCGGCAGCTCATTTGAGCCGGAGAGTTTCCACCCTGCCGCGCGACGCCGGATTGGGGCTCAGGGGTCCCCATTCCGGCGCCGCGCCTAAGCGGGTCGCGCGGCGACAGCCGCGCGGGGCCCCGCGCCAATGAAAGCCGCGCGACGCCGGATTGGGGCTCAGGGGTCCCCATTCCGGCGCCGCGCCTAAGCGGGTCGCGCGGCGACAGCCGCGCGGGGCCCCGCGCCAATCAATGACGCGCTCCCCCGAAAACCTACAATCTGTCACATTCCAGTCACGAGAAAGTCATCGCGTCTCCGGATACCCCCATCCTCGCTTTCCGAATCACAGTTGGTGAAAAGGTGATTCATATGCCTGCCAAGACCGCCGGGTTTGACCTGGCCACAGCCGCCGCATTTGCTCCGACCTCCAACCAGCGGCGCCTCATTAACGCCATCCACGACTATCCCTCGGTCCGCACCGTTCGCGAATTTTGCGAGCATTGCGACATCAGCCGCACCACTTATTACAACTGGTGTAAAAACCCCGTCTTTCGGCTCTGGTTTGCCACCGCCTGGTCGGCCCGCCTCCTCACCGAAGGCACCACGCTCATCAATCAGGCCCGCGCCAAGTCGTCGTACAAGTTTCCCTACTGGAAGGCTCTCGCCGACCTCATCTTCGACCCGCACGGCCTGGCGCTGTTGCAGAAGTGGCGGCAGGCCATGTTCACTCTCGACGGCTCCGCCTTCGACTGCGGACCCGAAGCCGCCCCCGACTACGACCACCATCTCGATCCCGCGAGCAATTGCGACGACTGTCCGCCGCAAAATTCAGGCAATGATGTCAACCCCCCACCGGACGCCCGAGTAGCAAATCCAGTCCAAAGCTTGACATTGCGAGCCCCTTTTTCAACGCCGCACACCGCCAACGATTCGGTCGCGATACTGCGCGACGCCGGATTGGGGCTCAGGGGTCCCCATTCCGGCGCCGCGCCTAAGCGGGTCGCGCGGCGACAGCCGCGCGGGGCTCCTGTACCTTTAAGGGGTGACCAGCGCTGTATGGCGGGTCATGCGGCCAGCTGACGGGAGTGCCGGTGGGCCCCAGCGTGCGAATGCAACGCCTGGCGCGGACATGCACCTCGTCGGCCGGCAGCACAATCAGAGGACCCG
>DATNFK010000028.1:0-4557 GCA_035606395.1 Terriglobales bacterium
TTACGTCGGCACGAATACGCTCACCCAGACTCTTCGGCGCATGGGCGTCGCAGTCACTCTCGTTCAACCTACGATCAAGACGCCGTTATTCACGACCACGCGCGGGCTTTTCAATGAGAGCTTGCGCTGGCGGACCTTTGACGGCGCCGCTACGATTGGCGTCGACGCGGACGGCTATGCCATATCCCGCGGCAACCAGGCGCCGCCGCATATTGCCTGCATAAAAGGCGTGATGGCGGATGCGGCTCGCTTCGAAAGCGGCGCGACGCGGGCCAGTCTGAATTTTCAGGCGGGCCTCGAGAAGCGGCATGCGCGCCGCGCCGATCTGGTTGTCACCACCAGCCGCTATTGCGCTCAGACACTGGAGGAAATGTACGGCGTGACCGGGGCTTTGGTCGTACCAGAATTGATCGACCTGGATGCCTGGCGGCGCTATCTGGGGGCCAACCCGGCGGTGAGCGATCCGCGAAAATTCACGATACTTTCGACCTGCCGATTCTACCCGCGCAAGCGGCTGCAAGTGCTGCTCCGTGCCGCCGCGCAGTTGCGGACGGCAATTCCGGAGCTCGAGATCCGAATCGTAGGAAATGGGCCGCAGCGCAGGATGCTGCACGCGCTGAGCCGGGAGTTGGGTTTGGATTCCGTGGTTCGCTGGCTGGGCGACGTATCGCGATCGGGGCTGGCTGAAGAATACAATCGGTGCGACATATTCTGCCTGCCGAGCGCGCAGGAAGGGTTCGGCATTGTGTTCCTGGAGGCGATGGCCTCGGGGAAAGCCATCGTTGCCGCGCGCGCCGCCGCGGCGCCGGAGGTCGTTCGCAACGGCATGCTGGTGGACCCGGATAGTCCGGAAGCGCTGGCCGCCGGCATCCATCATCTCTACTCCAATCCCGATGCGCGATGCGCCATGGCTATGGCGGCGGCGCGCGACGTGGAACGGTACGACGCGGCCCGCGTGGCGGGGGAGTTTGCCGGCGCCATCTCGAGAGTCGTACCGGCTTTGCGGCGCGCGCCAGCGCCGGTAGTCGTAACGTCAGCTTGATTTTTTTCCATTGATAGGCGCGGGCCCCAGCGCGGCTACCGCCGCGCGCCCCGCTTAGGCGCAACGCCGGAGTGGGGACCCCAGCAGCCCCTCTCCGGCGTTGCGGCTTTATCGGCGCGGGCCCCAGCGCGGCTACCGCCGCGCGCCCCGCTTAGGCGCAACGCCGGAGTGGGGACCCCAGCAGCCCCTTTCCGGCGTTGCGGCACGCGAGGGCCGCGCCGCATACCTATCGCATCGACTTCGCTCCGCGGCGCAGACGGCGCGCCCCCCGCGTCCGGATCTCGATCTGCCCTTTGCGGGTGCGGACATCGAGACAGGGCAGCGGATGCACGGCGGGTCCATTGACGACGCGGCCATCCTCGAGCGCGAAGCGCGAGGAATGGTAGGGACACTCAATGCAGTCGTCGACCAGTTTGCCTTCGGAGAGAGGCCCGCTGAAATGCGGGCAGGTCTCGGCCAGGGCAAAGACGCGCTCACCGCGCCGGACCAGGAGAATGGGGGTGCGATCGTGCATGACCCGAGTGGGCTTGCCATCGTGCAAGCGGGAGGCCGCGAGGACGGCCGTGAAGCGCTTGGGGTATTCATCGCCGGCGGTGCGATCAACACCAACCCGCAGATCGTAGACCATTTGTCCGCCGAGATGGGCGGCGTACGACATGGTGGCGAAGCCGAGCGTGGAGGCGACGCACCCGCTCTTCCGCGCACCGCGCTTGCGCAGAACGAGCGAGGTGGTCATCAACACGGTCGCACCGAGGTTGAGCAAGCCGTGGAGCATGCCCGTGCGGCGGGCGGGTGGATCAACATCCGACCAATCGGCTAAGCCGGTGACGGCCGCGCAGGCGGCGCCGGCGAGTCCGACGGCGATTGCCGCGTCGGCGGCATAGGCAAGCTTCTTGCCGCTGCCCGCCATGTCGAGCCCATCCAGGACCATGGCGGCGGTCCAAGCGCCAACGGGTATGTCAGTGAGTGCCGCGTGGAACGGTTCGCCTAGCCAGGTGCCGTTGAGGAAGTCCCTGGCATGCTGGGCGACCGGATTGCCATTGGCGTAGAGCGCTTTGTCGAGGGCCTTCTGAATGATCTCATCAATTGGCTTGACGGGCCGAGCCACGGGTTGGTCGTGACTCTCGTCGCCAGCCGGTTCGCCTACCGACACGTCTGCCATATAGCCTCCCAGTGCTCTATTGGGGGAGATGCCAGTGGAGATAGGGCAGATGCCTCCAGAGCTATCACTTGGAGAGGGCGAATTGTGGCGGGGAGGGATTCTGGCGTGCGAGGATGGGATATGGCGGAAGAACAAAAGGTATCGGGGCCTGATTTTAGACAGGGCGTTCGGCTGAGTGAACTGGTGGAGAACGAACCGTTGCTGGGACATGTCGACGAGGAGGCGGTGCTCCTGGTGCGGCGGGGCGATCAGGTTTTCGCCGTGGCTTCAACCTGTACTCATTACGGCGGGCCGCTGGCCGAGGGCCTGGTGGCCGGCGACACAATTCGCTGCCCGTGGCATCACGCCCGCTTCAACATGCGGACTGGTGAAGCGGAAGGCGCGCCGGCGCTCAATCCGATCGCGTGTTTCCAAACGCGGCGCGAAGGGGACATGGTCACCGTAACCGGAAGGACGGAACACAAGCCCGCGCGCTCGCAGCGCCAGCCGGCGTCGTTCGTCATCATTGGCGCGGGGGCGGCGGGAGCGGCGTGCGCGGACATGCTCCGCATGAAGGGCTACAGCGGCACGATCACCCTGATCGCCGAGGAGGATCCGAGCCCGGTGGACCGGCCCAATCTGTCGAAGGATTATTTGGCGGGCACGGCGCCGGAGGAATGGATTCCGCTGCGCACCCCCGACTACTACAAGTCCATCGGCGTTGATCTGGTCAAGGGCACCGCCATGCGAATCCGCACCCGCGAACACGAGGTGGAGCTGCTGGACGGCCCCAAGTTTCGCTACGACGCGCTGCTCCTCGCCACCGGCGCGGAGCCACGTTCGCTCTCGATCGAGGGCGTAAATCTGCCGCACGTTCACCGGCTGCGCACGCTGGCCGACAGCAAAGCCATCATCGGCGGGGCGCTGAAGGCGCACTCGTGCGTGGTGATCGGCTCGAGCTTTATCGGACTCGAGGTCGCCGCTTCGCTGCGCACACGCGGACTCGAGGTGACTGTCGTGGGTCAGGATTCCATTCCTTTGGCGAACGTTCTTGGTCCAGAATTGGGGCACTTCATCCAACGCCTTCACGAACGTCACGGCGTGCGCTTCATGCTCGAGGCCAAGCCGCAGGCAATCTACAGCGACCACGTCGCACTGGACAAGGGCAGAACGGTCGCGGCCGATTTGGTTGTGCTGGGGGTCGGGGTCGCGCCGCGGACGGCGTTGGCCGAGGAAGCGGGCCTTAAGGTTGACGGTGGCGTGGTCGTCGACGAGATGCTGCGCACCAGCGCGCCGGACGTGTATGCCGCCGGCGATATTGCCCGTTATCCGGAACACGTTTCAGGCGCGCCGGCGCGGATTGAACACTGGGTGGTGGCGGAGCGGCAGGGGCAGGCGGTGGCGCGCGCGATTCTGGGAATTGGCGGGGCGTTTCGCGACGCGCCTTTCTTCTGGAGCCAGCACTACGACGTACAGATTTCTTATGTGGGCCGCGCCTCAGGGAACGACAGCCGGGAGTTTGACGGGGACTTCGAAAAAGGCAGCGCCGCGGTAACCTACCGGCGCGACGGCAAAGTCGTAGCGGTCGCGACCATCGGGCGGGACCGCTTCAGCCTGGAGGCCGAGGCAGCGATGGAGGCAGGACCGGGCGGCAGTTAAGTCTGTCGGAGCGGGCAAGGCCAGGTTCCACATGGAACGGGGCAAAACAAAAGGCCCGCGCGGGTTTGCGCGGGCCTTTTCTAAATAAATCCGGCGGCGTCCTACTCTCCCACCAGGTTACCCTGGCAGTACAATCGGCGCTGAGGGGCTTAACTTCCGTGTTCGGGATGGGAACGGGTGGACCCCCTCGCTATGGCCACCGGAAAGTGGTGGAAACTTGGGAAAGAAGAACCGAGAAGCAAAGCGGCGATTATTTAAAAACCAAACTAAAGTGCGGACACATTTTTCGGCAGGCGTGAAGTGGGGCAGGTTCGCCCGAACTTCACGTCTGGAGTGCGACGAGACGGCTTGGGTTAGAAGCGGTCTGCCGCGAATGAATCCGTGATGAAACCGAACGGCCGATTAGTACGGGTTAGCTGAAGCGATTACTCGCCTTACACACCCCGCCTATCAAACAGGTGGTCTACCTGTGGCCTTCAGAATTCTTAAAGAATTGGGAGATCTCGTCTTGGGGCAGGTTTCACGCTTATATGCCTTCAGCGTTTATCCCGACCGAACTTCGCTACCCAGCCATGCCACTGGCGTGACAGCTGGAACACAAGAGGTTCGTCCATCCCGGTCCTCTCGTACTAAGGACAGGCCCCCTCAAATCTCCTGCGCCCACATCAGATAGGGACCGAACTGTCTCGCGACGTTCTGAACCCAGCTCACGTAC
>DATNFK010000029.1:0-36542 GCA_035606395.1 Terriglobales bacterium
GACTCCATGGGAACCAGCCGATTATCGGAGGTTCTCATTTGAGTCGCTGGAGACTCGCACGGCCGCTAAAACCGGCCATTTCCGCCACGCCAAGGCCAAATCCTCCGGTTTCGGCTGGACCAAAGTTGGGTAGCAGGTCACCAAGGCCATATCCTCCGGTTTCGGCTGGACCAAAGTTGGGTAGCAGGTCACAAGGCCAAATCCTCTGGTCTCGGCTGGACCAAAGTTGGGTAGCAGGTCACTCGGAGGGAGCCTATAGTTTCGATTGGCTCAGTTTTGGGGGGCATGTCATGAAAGCTCGCATAATGCGCGTTTAACTTTCGAATCGGCGCGTCCATGAGGCCTCGACCGCGCCCAACCCCAATCCTCTTATAGCGATACCGCCCGGCGCTACGACACCTCGCAAAGGTTTCCACAGTTCCCGCAATACTGGAACCGCTATGCCTACGTCAACGGCATGCGAGGCGACCGACCCGCTGGGGCTTCAGCCTTGCGAAATTTGGTGGGAGGGCGACGATTACCCGAGTAACGTGAATGCGTTCGACGCCGAGAACAAGCCGGTGCAGTTCGAGAGCACCACCGCTGTGGGCAACATGAGTGGACGGCTGGGCTGGGGGGCAGGCTCAATGGAAACTTGAAGAACGATCCAGTCACGCCGCGCACCAGCGTGAACACGTTTGACGTCGATGGCCGTGCCGCCACGCTCCAGGGACAGGCGGTGGTGGTCGACGCGCTGGGGAGGGTTGTCGATGCGTCGGGAAGCGAGATTCTCTATAGGCCGGGGCCAGAAAATCGCCGACGGAAATGCCGAGCGTGATGGCGAAGCGGACGGCGCTGTCGGCGGAGGCGCGGAGCTTGCCGCTGGCGTACCGGGGGCATCGGTTGACGGAAAACCGAAACGGCCTGGTGGCGCGGACGCGACTGATGCCTCGGAGGCGTTTGGTGAAAACCGTCACAGTCTTTCAGCCCGGCACGCGGCGCGGCCCAACCTAGGCGGACCAGCCGATACATTTCAGGCGGGGAACATGGCGGAATTCACCGAGATTATCACTGACCAGGGTGGCGTCGCGACGCAATGCCTGGGCGGCGATGAGTAAATCATAAGGGCCGATGGGGGTGGCCGCCGCTTTGAGGTGGGCCCGGATTTCACCCGCCGTGGCCGCGTCTTCAGCGTTGAAGGGGAGCACCGAGATACCGCCAGCCAGAAATGCCTCCAGCGCGGAGACGTTTCTTGATCGCTCCGTGCTCAACATGATCCCGTACCAGAGTTCGAAAAGCACGACTGCCGACGTGCTGACCGCTTCTCCTCGCTGAGCAGCGTGGCTGACCCAACTCCGTATGCCGAATGACTGGCGAATCGCAGTGATGATAGCACTCGAGTCGAGCAGTAGCATCAATTCCAACTTTTGAGGGGATCGTCGGGCGGCATTGGCGGCTGTTCGGGACGACCCTCGGCCAAGAAGCAATGGCCGTCCATAATACGATCAATTTCGGCCCACATGGCTTCGTAGTCGAACGGAATCGGCTCGAGCACAAGCGATTGGCCCATGCGCTTGACGCGAACCTTGTCGCCGGAAAGGCGGAAAGCCTTGGGGAGGCGCACTGCCTGGCTGCGCCCATGCATGAACACTCGGGCGATACCGCTGGGCGGTTTGGCGTTCTTGTCCGACATTGGTAGCACCATAAGTATATACCGTCTTCCAACTATACCTGAATACGTGATTCAATCATCGAAACAAGGGTGGCGAAAACTGATCTGCCCATTCTGAAGGTCGAAGTGGGGGCGTATACGCTGCCTACGGACGCGCCTGAATCCGACGGGACGCTTGAGTGGTCGTCAACCACGATGGTTGTGGTTCATGCCTATGCCGGCAAGCAGCAGGGGCTGGGTTACACCTATGCGGACCTGGCTACGGCGCAGCTCATTCACCATAAGCTCGCACAGCAGGTTGTTGGACGGGATGCGCTCGATGTCGTCGGCTGTTGGGCGGCCATGCGGCACATTATTCGCAACCTCGGCCGGCCTGGAATTGTTTCAATGGGGATGGCCGCTGTGGACGCCGCGCTTTGGGATCTTAAGGCCCGGCTCCTCGATCTGCCACTGGCCAAGCTGTTGGGGATGGTTCGGCCGGGAGTGGAAGTTTATGGCAGCGGCGGTTTCACGTCGTATTCGATTCCTCAACTGCAGCGCCAGCTTGCCGGATGGGCGGGGCAGGGAATCAGAGCGGTGAAGATGAAAATTGGGCGCGATCCGGAGCGGGACGTCGAGCGGGTACGCGCCGCCAGGTCGGCGATCGGCGATCGGGCCGCCCTCTATGTTGACGCGAACGGCGCCTATACGCGCAAACAGGCGCTGGCCATGGCGGAGCGTTTCGCCGAAATGAATGTGACCTGGTTTGAGGAGCCGGTCACGAGTGACGATCTGGCGGGTCTGCGCCTGATGCGCGACCGGGCTCCGGCCGGCATGGATATCGCCGCCGGGGAATACGGCTATGACCTGCCCTACTTCGAACGCATGCTGGCGGCGGAGGCGGTGGATGTGCAACAGGCGGATGGGTCACGCTGTGCTGGACCGACAGAGTTCCTCCGGGTGGGGGCGCTGTGCGCGGCGCGGAATATTCCGATGTCGGCGCACACCGCGCCGGCGCTGCACCTGGCGCCGTGCTGTTCGCTCGACCGGCTGCGGAACATCGAGTACTTCCACGACCACGTTCGCTTTGAGCAGACGATATTTGACGGGGTTGCGATACCGCGGCACGGAACGCTTTACCCCGATCTCAGCCGCCCTGGCATGGGCCTGGAACTGAAAACGAAAGCGGCATCGCGTTTAGCGGCTTAAATCGGCGCGAGGCTTCAACCCCGGCGTTGTAGCTCTGCGCCAGCTTGGGGGCCCACTGCCCCAAGCCGGCGCTGCGCGCAAACCGTGTTAGCGGCATCCAATGTTGCATGGCGAAAACTGTTGCTGACCTGCTGGTGGAGCGCCTCGCATCGTGGGGCGTCGAGGTAATCTTTGGATTCCCGGGCGATGGGATCAATGGCATCTTCGAAGCGCTGCGGACGCATCAAAGGGACATTCAATTCATACAGGTGCGGCATGAGGAGGCGGCGGCATTCGCGGCCTGCGGGTACGCCAAATACAGCGGCAAGTTGGGCGTATGCTTGGCCACGTCGGGTCCGGGCGGCATTCACCTTCTGAATGGCCTTTACGATGCGAAGTGCGATGGCCAGCCGGTGCTGGCCATCACCGGACACACGTTTCACGACCTGATTGGCACTCATTACCAGCAGGACGTTGACCTTGACAAGCTGTACATGGATGTCGCCGCGTATAACCAGCGCATCATGGGCCCCGCCCACGTCGCCAATGTCGTGGACGAGGCAATTAAGACTTCGCTCGCCCATCATGCTGTGAGCCACATCACTATTCCCAAGGACATTCAGGAATGGACGCCGGGTTCGGAAGAGCGCTCGCGGTCGAATATTGCCCACCATAGCGCCGATCTCTACGCCGGCGCGCACGCCATGCCCACGCGCGAGCAGCTGGCGGCGGCCGCCGAGCTGCTCAACCGCGGCAAGCGGGTCACGATTCTGGCGGGCCGCGGATGTCTCAACGCCCGGCGCGAAATACTGGAGATGGCGCAGTTGCTGGGTGCGCCCATCGTCAAGCCGCTGCTGGGGAAGGCGGTCGTACCCGACACCAGCCCTTACACAACGGGCGGGATTGGCCTGCTCGGCACGGCGCCCTCGCACGACGCCATGCAGGAGTGCGACACCTTATTGATTGCCGGGGCCGGCATGCCCTACCTCGAGTTTTACCCGAAACCCGGCAAGGCGAAATGCGTGCAGATTGACTATGACCCGGTGCGCATCGGGTTGCGCCACCAGGTAGATGTAGGCCTGGTGGGCGACTGCGTGGCGGTGCTGCGCGCCCTGCTGCCGCTCATTACACGCAAGAAGGACCAAACATTTCTCAAGCAGGCGCAAGCGGGCATGGAAAAGTGGAATCACCTGATGCAGGTCCGGGGCACCAACCCGGAGAAGCCGATGAAGCCGCAGGTGGTGACCTACGCGCTCAACAAACTGCTGCGCGAGGATGCCATCGTTTCGGCCGATAGCGGCACCATCGCCACCTGGGCGGCGCGGTACATTGACATGCGGGGCAAGATGCAGTTTTCGCTCTCCGGCTCGCTGGCCACCATGGCAAACGGATTGCCGTACAGTATCGGCGCCGCCATGGCCCACCCCGGGCGCCAGGTGGTCTGCATTGTCGGCGACGGTGGCCTGACGATGCTCATGGGCGAGATCGCCACGCTGGTGAAGTACAAGCTGCCGGTTAAGGTCATAGTCATTAAGAACAACACACTGGGCGAGATCAAGTGGGAGCAGATGGTGCTGGCAGGCAATCCCGAGTTCGGGGTTGATCTGCAGCCGATCGACTTCGCCGGAGTTGCGATCAACTGCGGGGCGGCCGGTTTCGCGCTTGACGATCCCAAGCAGGCTGAAACCATCTTGCGACAGGCGCTCGCCCATCCCGGCCCGGCGGTAATCGAGTGCACGGTGGACGCCAATGAACCGCCGCTGCCAGGCAACATTACAGTCGAACAGGCGTTTCATTTCGCCGAGGCGCTGGTGCGAGGCGACAAGCATCGCGGCGCGATCATAAAGACGGTGCTGAAAGACAGAATCCGGGAGTTGGTGTGAGCGCACTACCGACGCCAGCGATTCCACAATCCCAACCCGCGCCGCCGCTCTATCCGCGAGGCCTCGCCCTGGTGGCCGGCATGGCGAGCGGGATGAGCGGCTTCGAAGTTGCGTACGAGCATTACCGCGGCAGCTACAGCAACAAGATCATGTGGGCTCCGGTAATTCTCAGCCAGCTGGTGGGCGGGGCGGGGGTTGCGGCGGCGATCCGGCCCACGCCGGTGTTTAAAGCTGCACTTCAAGTATCGTCGGCAACTACGCTGGCTTTCTGCGCTACAGGCTTTGTCTTCCACCTGCGCGGCATCAGCCGCAAGCCGGGGGGATGGAGTCTCATGATCCCCAATGTCGCCATGGGGCCGCCACCGTTTGCGCCGCTGCTTTTCGGCATGGCCGCCTACATCGGCCTGCTCGCCGACTCGCCCCGGCTGGCCCGGCACCTGCCGGTGATCACCGGATGCTGCGCACTCGCCAGCGGAACGGAGGCGTTGTATTCGCATTACAAGAACAACTTTCGCTACCTGGCGCAGTGGTCTCCGATCGTGAGCGCCCTTTTCCTGGCCGCTGCCGCATTCAAGTATCGGCGCTTGTTGCCGGCCGCTTCGGCCACGGCCATCGGGGTCGGCCACGTCGGGCTGTTCTATCACGCGCGCGGCGTGCTGCGCCGTCCCGGGGGGCGGAAAAACCTCTTGTACAACATTATGTATGGGCCGCCTATTCTTGCGCCGCTGCTATTTGCCTCGTGCGGGTTTCTGGGGGCGTTGAGTTGTCTTTTACGGAGGCGCGCTTGAAAGCGGCAGCTCACAAGACGATCGGATACTATCCCGGCTACCGAACCATCAACCAGATCGGCTACTGGGACGAGGCGACGCGCAAAGTCGTACTGGAGCGGCTGGGCCAATCAACGGTGCTGCGTTTCTTCACCGCCGCGGAAGCTCCGCTGGCGCAGGCGGTGGTGGACCGCGTCCTTCCGCAGGAGGATCGCCCGCCGGAGCAGCGCATACCGGTGCTGGCGGGGATTGACGAACGGCTTTATTCCGGCCGCATTGACGGTTTTCGATACGAGGACATGCCCCCGGACGGGGACGCCTACCGCCAGGGACTGGCCGGCATTGACGAAATCGCCCACGCACTTTTCGGCCGCGAGTTCGTGCGCCTCACCCACTTGCAGCAGGACAGCGTTCTGCTCACCTTGCACGATGCCAAACCGCCGGCGGCAGCTCCAACGTGGCACCATCTGCCGGCGGATCGGTTTTGGCGGCTCTTGATTGACGACGTGGTGGGCATCTATTACGCGCATCCCTACGCGTGGGACGAAATCGGTTACGGGGGGCCGGCCTATCCGCGCGGCTATATGCGCCTGGACCACGGCGAGCCCGAGCCCTGGGAGGTCGAGGAACGCCGCTACGAATTTGAAGCTCCGGCCGATTCGCTTTCAGGAGCTTTTACTCCGCTGGGAAAATTAAGGCGGGGAGCGAAATCGTGAGTGGCAATGGCCATGACGGTTCAGGCGTGGTCAAACGCCTGGGGCCGATGCAGACGGTCGAGCTGCCGATGCGGCGCTTCAACGATCAGGATCTGGTGGACTACTGTATTGTCGGGGTGGGCTCGGCCGGCGGTGTATTGCTGCAGCGGCTGGCGCGCGCCGGCTTCAAGGTGGTGGGTCTCGAAGCCGGGCCCTTCTGGGACACCGAGCGGGACTGGGTGAGCGACGAGGCCGGCGCTCACAAACTTTATTGGAACGATCTTCGCATCACCGGCGGCGCGGACGCGCTGGCGCTGGGGGCCAACAACAGCGGACACGGAGTGGGCGGCGGTTCGGTACACTGGGCGGCGTTTGTGCCGCGCTTCCATCCTTCGGATTTCGAGGTCTACACGCGCGATGGCGTGGGGTGCGATTGGCCCATCCGTTACGAGGAGCTCAAGCCGTACTACGCGCTGATTGAAAAGGAAATGCCGGCCTCGGGCCCGGCGCATTTTCCCTGGGGCGACCCGCACAGCTACCCCTACGGACCGCATCCGGTGGGGGCGAACGGCAGTATTCTCGCCGCCGGGTGCGCCAAGCTGGGGATTCGGGTTTGCCTGGGCGGCCCGGTGGCGATCATGGCCGGCAGCCGCACGGACCGGCCACACTGCATTTACCGCGGGTTCTGCATTCAGGGATGTAAGGTGGGCGCGAAACAGAGCACGTTGATCAGCCATGTGCCCGACGCGCTGGGCCATGGCGCCGAGGTGCGCGACCACTCCATGGCGGCGCGCATCAACCTCGGCCGGGACGGGCGCGTATCCGGCGTAACCTATTTCGACCACGCTGGACGCGAGCGCGAACAGCGGGCCCGCGCCGTCATTGTTTCCGGATACGCCATTGAGACACCGCGGCTGCTGCTCAATTCCGCCTGTCCGCGGTATCCGCATGGGTTGGCGAACGGGAGCGACACGCTCGGCCGCTATCTCATGGCCCAGGCCGGTAATGTGATTTTAGGCCGCTTCGACGAACTGCAGCGGCAGTACAAGGCGCCGCCGGCGCACGCACTCACCGAGGAGTTTTACGAGACCGACCCCAAGCGCGACTTCGCCCGAGGGTTCGCGGTACAAACCGTGGGGCCGCTGCCGATCGCGATGGCCAAACAATTCGCGCAGGCCAAGGGCGCGTGGGGATGGGGCATGCGGCAAGTGATGATGGACTCCAACCACTGGGGCGCACTGGCCCTGCTGGGCGAAATCCTGCCCTGGCCCGACAATCGCGTCGAGCTCGCCCACGAGAAGGATCAGTTCGGGCTGCCGGTGGCCAAGGTGACGTTCTCACTGCACGACAACGACAAGAAGATGATTGAGTTCGGCAAGAATAAAGTGATGGAGATCATGGCGGCCGCCGGCGCCACCGAAGTCGTGCAGGAGCACCGGTACGCGCATCTGGTGGGCGCGGCCCGCATGGGAAACGATCCGGCAACATCGGTGGTGGATCGCTATGGGCGCAGCCACGAAATCGCCAATTTGTTTGTCTGCGACGGCAGCATATTGCCGACGCAAGGTTCGGCAAATCCGGGGCTTACGATTCAGGCGCTGGCAGCACGGACGGCGGATTATTTGATCCGCGAGGGGGAAGCGGTATTCCGGCCAGGAAAATATTCGATGGAACCGCCGCCCTTCCGCAAAGATCTTTCGCCGCCGGCCACATGGGGTCATGGCATTCGCTAGAACTGGTCTCATAAAGCCAGCGGACCGCGAGGTTGAGGCAGATGTGAGGCTTTTCTTGGCGAAAATCCTCATGAGGAACGTTGGCAAACAGCGGTGCACCATTTATGAGACCAGTTCGAGAGCGAAGCACTACATTTAAGAGGCTCGCCTCCCTTCGCTCCAACCCGCCGCGACTTCCCGTTGCTACGTCGCTGGGGCCATCTCCGTGAAAGTGGGGTTGAAGGTGCGGCGGAATTCGATTCACGGCAGCGTGCCGCCCTGCGGAATTCCGCGGCTTTCCACGTGGATCTCCTCCCGGGGAGGACTCCGTGGCTACCTGCGTATCGTAAACTGAGAGATAACGATTTGAAGGAGACCTGAACCATGTCCAGTGCCGCCCAGTGCCCGTTTCCCCACGCCGCTCGACCCCAGGCGAATCGCGATTGGTTTCCGAACCAGTTGCCGCTTGAAATTCTGCACCAGCATTCGACCAAGTCGAATCCGATGGGCGAGGCATTCAACTACAAAGAGGAGTTCCTGAGCCTTGATTTGGCGGCGGTGAAACGCGATCTGGCGGCGCTCATGACCCAGTCGCAGGATTGGTGGCCGGCCGATTTTGGCAACTATGGGCCGTTGATGGTGCGCATGGCCTGGCACAGCGCCGGCACCTATCGCATTGGCGATGGCCGCGGCGGCGCGGGCCGGGGCCAGCAGCGTTTCGCGCCGTTGAATAGCTGGCCGGACAATGTCGGCCTGGACAAGGCGCGGCGCCTCATCTGGCCGGTTAAGCAGAAGTATGGCCGCAAGATCTCGTGGGCCGATTTGATGATTTTGGCCGGCAACGTGGCGCTCGAAAGCATGGGATTTAAGACCTTCGGCTTTGCCGGTGGACGGGAAGATGTCTGGGAGCCGGATGAAGGCCTGTATTGGGGCAAAGAGAAGACCTGGCTGGGCGATGAACGCTATAGCGGCGAGCGGGTACTCGAGAATCCCTTGGCGGCGGTGCAGATGGGGTTGATCTATGTCAATCCGGAAGGCCCGGGCGGCAACCCCGATCCTTTGGCGGCGGCGCGCGACATCCGGGAGACGTTCGCCCGGATGGCGATGAATGATGAAGAGACGGTGGCGCTCATCGCCGGCGGCCACACGTTTGGCAAGACGCACGGCGCCGGGCCCGCTTCGCATGTGGGGCCGGTTCCGGAAGCGTGCGGGATCGAGGAGCAGGGTCTGGGCTGGCGCTCTGCGTTCGGCACCGGCAAGGGACGCGATGCGATTGGCAGCGGCCTGGAAGTCACCTGGACCGGCGCGCCGACGCGCTGGACGCATGGCTTTTTCACCAGCCTCTTCGCCCATGAGTGGGAGCTCACCAAGAGCCCGGCGGGCGCGCACCAGTGGGTGGCGAAAAATTCGGCGGAGGTGGTGCCCGACGCGCATGACTTCATGAAGAAGCATCGGCCGACGATGTTGACCACAGATTTGGCGTTGCGTTTCGACCCCGAGTACGGCAAGATCTCGCGGCGGTTCTACGAGCATCCCGACCAGTTTGCGGATGCGTTTGCGCGGGCCTGGTTCAAGTTGACCCACCGCGACATGGGGCCACGGGCGCGCTACCTGGGGCCGGAGGTGCCGGCGGAAGAACTGATCTGGCAGGATCCAATTCCGGCCGTGGACCACAACCTGATTGACGCGGGCGACGTCGCCGCGCTCAAGGCGCGGATCATGGCCTCGGGTCTCTCGATCGCCGAGTTGGTGACGACGGCTTGGGCATCGGCCTCAACCTTCCGCGGTTCGGACAAGCGGGGCGGGGCGAACGGGGCACGCATCCGGCTTCAGCCCCAGAAGGATTGGGCTGTCAACCAACCGGCTCAGCTTGGCAAGGTGCTGGACGTGCTCGGAGGGATCGAGCGTGGGTTCAACGGTGAAAATAAAAAGAACGGCAAGCGGGTGTCGCTGGCCGACCTGATCGTGCTGGGCGGATGCGCCGCGATTGAGAAGGCCGCCGCCAACGCGGGCCTGACGGTGACGGTGCCGTTCACGCCGGGGCGCGCCGACGCGACAGCGGAGCAAACGGACGTGGCGTCGTTCGCGGTGCTGGAGCCGGTGGCGGACGGTTTCCGCAATTATTCGAGCGGCAAGTCGGCGCTGCCCGCGGAAGCGCTGCTTCTGGACAAGGCGCAACTGCTAACGCTGACCGCGCCCGAGATGACGGCTCTGGTCGGGGGCCTGCGCGTGCTGGGCGCCAATCACGGCGGCGCCACCCATGGCGTCTTCACCCGCCGCCCGGAAGCGCTGACCAACGATTTCTTCGTGAACCTGCTCGATATGAACACGAAATGGAAGCCAAGCGGGGCCGATGCCAATTTGTTCGAAGGATGCGATCGCAAGAGCGGCGAGCCGCGCTGGACGGCGACGCGGGTTGATCTCGTCTTCGGTTCCAACTCGCAGCTTCGGGCGTTGGCGGAAGTCTACGGAAGCGCGGACGGTCAAGCCAAGCTGGCCGGCGACTTTGTCGCCGCCTGGGACAAGGTGATGAACCTCGACCGCTTCGCCTAGCGCAGCGGTTCGCCAAATTGGATTGGGATCATTCGTGTTTTCACCGCTCTGTTGACTTTCTACAGGAAAGGGGGGTAGGGTTTCCTGTAGGAACCCTGAAGGTAACCCGATGACCCCGGCGAAACAACCCGATGTGCTGCGCGGCACGCTCGACCTGCTGGTGCTCAAGACCCTCGACACGATGGGGCCGTTGCACGGCTACGGGCTGGCGCGGCGGCTGGAGCAAGTGTCGGGCGAATTGCTGGTGATGAAGCAGGGCACGCTATATCCGGCCCTTTTGCGGCTGGAACAGCGGGGCTGGATTAAGGCCGCCTGGGGCGCCAGCGACGCCAACCGAAGGGCGCGCTATTACTCGCTGACGGCGCGCGGCCGCCGCCAACTCGCCCAAGAGACGCGCGCCTGGGATCGGATGGCGGGCATGATCGGGCGGGTATTGCACGGCGGAACGGAGAGGGCGTGACCGGCCGTCGAAGCGGGGGAGCAAAATATGAAGCTCAACCATGAAGAACTTCAAGCCCACCTGGCCGCGCTCGAAGCGGAATACCGGGAGCAGGGGCACACGGCGGCGGAGGCGCGCCGGCTGGCGCGGGTGCGATTAGGGGGCGAGGAGCAGATTCGGGAGGAGCGGCGGGAGATCTGGCGCTGGCGCCATCTGGACAATCTGGGCCGCGACCTCAGCTATGCGCTCCGGGCCATACGACGCGCTCCCGGTTTCGCGGCCGTCGTGATCCTGACGCTGGCGCTAGGTATCGGCGCGAATACCGCGGTCTTTTCCGTATTCAGCGCGGTCCTGCTGCGCCCATTGGCGGTAGCCAACCCGGGACAACTCTCGCTGCTTTACTGGCGGACGCCGCGAGTCCCGCGAGACCGCCACATTGAACTGAGCGGAAACAACACGGGGCTGACGTCGGCGAGTTCGGCAGGGATTCACACGTTATCTCCTGTGGAGACAAATTACTCGATATCGTATCCGGTATTCGAGATGCTCGAGGCGCAAGCGGAACGACGGGGGATCAGCGTGTTCGGGTTCGCGCCGCTGAATGTTCCAGAGACGATAGGCGTGCATCAGAGCGCGATCGCCGCCAACGCGACGCTGATTAGCGACGGATTCTTCGCCGGCCTGGGTCTGGCGCCCCTCCAGGGGCGTTTTCCGGGCAGCAGCGATTTTCGCGCGAGTGCGCCGCTGACGGCGGTCATCAGCTATGCATTTTGGACCGCCCAATTTGCCCGCTCAGCCGACGCGGTGGGCTCTTCGATTACCATCGAGCGCCGCCCAGCGACCATCATCGGCATCGCGCCGCCCGGATTTGACGGTCTGGAACTTGGCCAGCCAGACGCGGTGTGGCTGCCGGTGCGCCCATCGCTGCAGGAAGGCTTGATGCCGTGGGGCGATGCGCCCAACAAGACCGCTCCCAACCTGGACCCGCGTTACTGGTGGATGCAGGCGATGGTCCGCCGGCCGGCGGGAGTGGCGCCGGCCCAGATCGAGGCGGCACTGGCGCCGGCGTTTGCGGGAGCGATGGACGATGTCTTGCCCGGTCCGCTACAGCAAGGCGAGTTGCGACCGCAACTCAAGGTGATCGCCGGCGCCATGGGCATCAACGATATCGCGGGACAATTCGGAGGATCGTTACAGTTACTGTTATTGGGCGTTGGATTGCTGCTATTACTCGCCTGCGTTAACACGTCGGCCCTTCTGTTCGCGCACTCGGTCGGCCGCCGGAGCGAAATCGCCCTCAGGCTGGCGCTGGGAGCGCCACGATTCCGGATTATGGAGCAACTGCTGACGGAGTCGCTCGTCCTCGCCGGTTTGGGTGGATGCGCCGGAGTTCTGCTCACCCCCATCGCATCCGCATTGCTTGTTTCCGTGCTTTCCAACGGCAAAGCCATTCCGTTGCAACCAACGCTGGACTGGCGCGTGCTGGGTTTCGCGGCGGGGGCATCACTTGTGACCGGGGTGCTGTTTGGCCTGCTGCCCGCCTTCAGCTATTCGCGAGAGGGCGGGCGGGCGCACCAGAGTAACCGCGCCACGGCTGATCGCGCGCCGCTGCGCGCGCAGCGTTTGATGGCGGCGATTCAGATCGCGTTGTCGCTGGTTTTGTTGGTCGGCGCGAGCCTGTTCACCCGCACGCTGGTCAAGCTGGAGTCGCAACCGCTTGGATTCGATCCGGCGCATCTCACCACGTTTGACCTCGACGCACGGAGCGCGGGATACAGCGGGAACAAGTTGGCCGATTTCTATCTGCGGCTCCAGCGTCAAATTGCCGCGCTGCCGGGTGTGTCAGCCGCAACCGCTTCGCAGCATACGCTGTTGGGCGGCGACTCCGGCGGGGAAGAGGTCCGTTTCCCGGTGAGTGCCGACCCCTTGGCCTGGCACGACGCGGGGCGCAACGGAGTGGCACCCGATTTCTTCGCCACGATGCACATTCCGCTTCTCCTGGGGCGCGCCATCGAAGACCGGGACGTGGGAACCAACGCGCCGGTTGCCGTTATTAACCAGGCCTTGGCGCAGGCGGCGTTTGGAGGGGCTAATCCGATTGGGCGACAACTTGAGGTTAAGGATGCCGCCGTTTACACCATCGTCGGCGTCGCCGCCAGTACCCGCTATGCAACGCTGAAGGGAGAATTCGCGCCCGCGTATTTCATTCCCTACACCGGCACGCGCGCTTTACAAGGCCTCACCTTCGAGGTGCGCTCGACGCTGCCGACATCTGATCTGCGCGCCAGCATCGCGCATGTGATAGCGCGATTGGCAAGCGGCACCGCGGTGACCAATTTTCAATCGCAAACGGACCAGGACGGCGCCACGCTCACGAATCCGCGGCTGCTGGCGAAAATCATGTCGGTTATCAGCCTGCTAGGCCTGCTGCTCGCCGGCCTGGGGGTGGAAGGCGCGATGGCATATGCCGTCGCGCAACGCACCAAGGAAATCGGCATTCGCATGGCGCTGGGAGCGAGAACGGCGCAGGCGGCCGGTGATGTGTTGAGGGAATCGGCGCTGGTGACGCTGGCCGGACTGGCGGCTGGACTCATATTGGCGGTGGCATGTTCGCGTTTGATCGCCGCCGAACTGTATGGCGTCTCGCCGGGCGACCCGCTTACGCTGGCGGGTTCGGCGGCCGCGCTACTGGTTGTCGCTCTGGCAGCGGCATGGCTGCCCGCCCGCCGCGCCGCGCAAGTGGATCCGCTCATTGCCCTACGTAGCGAATAGTTACGGAGATGCAGCGCCGGTTGACGACGGCACTCAGATCCCGCGTGCGGTCAGGTAAGATGGTTCTCATTATTGCTCCGGGAGAACCTGCATGAACCGACATATCTCGCGAACTGGCTTGCGCTTTGTTATGGTGGCGTTGATCGTGGCGTGGTGCGCTTTGAGCGCGGCGGCGCAAATCAGTCCCGACCTTTATGCTGGGTTGCAATGGCGCAATATCGGGCCGTACCATGGCGGGCGGGTTGCGTCTATCGGAGGACCGGTGGGCACAGCCGCCCAAGCCGGCGTCTTTTATGCCGGCATGCCGCAGGGCGGTATTTGGAAGACGACCAGCGCCGGCACCACCTGGTTCCCCATTTTTGACCAAGTTACCGGGGTGGACAGCATCGGCGCCATCGTCGTGGCGCCGTCGGACCCGAACATTATTTACGCCGGCAGCGGCGACGCCATCAGCGCGACGCCGGTTGAAGGCAATGGCATGTACAAATCCACCGACGCGGGCAAGACGTGGGCGCACATCGGACTCGAGGGCACACGGCGGATTGGCTCCATGGTTGTGGACCCCAAAAATCCGGATGTCGTTGTTGTGGCCGCGATGGCGGGCGCGAACGGCGACCAGCGCGGCATTTTCCGCACTGAAGACGGCGGACGGAACTGGACGAACGTGCTGCATGTGGACGATACGACCGGGGGGCGCGATCTTTCGTCTCCCTACGACCAACCGAATGTGATATTCGCTACGACCATTCTCGACGCGCCCGGAGGCGGTGGCCGCGGCGCGCGGGGCGGGCCCAGCGCCACCCACCTTTATAAATCGCTCGATGAAGGCAAGACGTGGACCGAGGTCAGCTCCAATCCCGAGACGAATGGCCGCCTATGCGTCGCCGTGGCGATGCACACCAACGCGCAGCGCGTTTTTGTCTACGGGAGCGGCGGTCTGTATCGCTCCGACAATCAGGGTGCCACCTGGAAGCAAGAGGCAGCGGACGATATCCGCATTCGCAGCGGGGATTACATCAGCGGCGTGTGGGTGGATACGCAAAACCCGGACGTGGTCTTTACCTTCTCGACCGCCGCTTACAAATCCACCGACGGCGGCAACAACTTTTTTGCCTTCAAAGGCGCGCCCGGCGGCGAGGACTTCCACGAAATGTGGATTGACCCCACCAACGATCAGCGCATGGCCATGGGCGTGGACCAAGGCGCGCCGGTTTCGCTTGACGGCGGGAACACCTGGAGCAGCTACTACGCGCTGCCAGTCGCGCAGGTTTACCACATCTCGACCGACAATCGTTACCCCTACTGGGTGTTGGCCTCACAGCAGGACACCGGCGCCGTAATGACGCGATCGCGCGGCAATAACGGCGATATCAACGAGACAGACTGGCTGCAGAACGCCTCATCGGAATTCGGAACCGTTACGGCGGACCCGACGAATCCCGACATCGTTTATGGGCTTGCCTACGGGGTGGAACAGGGCACGACGGGAACACTCAAAATTAACGTGGCCACAGGACAATGGGACAACATCAACCCGGAGTTCGGGGTTGAAGCCGCAAAATTTGGCGGCGAGGGCCGTGATCAGTGGCGTCGCTTCGACCCGTTCGATCCGCACACCATGTACACCGACTTCCAGTGTTTGGTGGTCTCCCATGATCAAGGCGAGAGTTGGAGCGCCTTTAGCCCGGCGCTCACCACCGCCAAGGGGGCGCCGCAGGAAAAATGCGGAACTCCGGCGACCGCACCGGTCGCGGGCGCGGCGCCCGGCGGACGCCGCGGCGGGGGCGATACCATCAACGATTTCGCTATCGGAACGGTGCGAAAAGGGGTGTTCTGGACGGTCTCCGGCAACGGTCAGATCTTTAACTCGACCGATAACGGTCTGCATTGGAACAACGTGTCGAACATAACCGACGCGCCCGAAGGCGCGCAGTTCCTGGTCATCGAGGCCGGTCACGGCGACATCAACACCGCCTATGTCTCGGCCCACGCGCCCGGCGGGATTTCAACGGCCGGCAACATACCGCTGATTTGGCGCACCCACGATGGCGGCAAGACGTGGACGAAAATCGTTAACGGCCTGCCGAGCGGCCAGAACACCGGAAGCTGGGTCAATGTGGTGCGCGAAGACCCGTATCAGAAGAACCTGCTTTTCGCCGGCACCGAGTCGGCCGTCTACGTTTCGTTCGACGATGGCGATCACTGGCAATCACTGCGGAACAACATGCCCACCACATCGATCCGCGACATGATCTTCCATACCGACGATCACATGAGCGATCTGGTGATCGGGACGTATGGACGCGGCTTTTACGTACTCGACGACACCACGCCGCTGCGGGAACTGGCCACCAAGGCTCAGGCGATCGCCGCCGCGCCGGCATATTTGTTCAAACCGGGCGACGGCATCCGCGCGCGCATCAGCGACAACTGGGATCAGCCGTGGAATTACGAGCTGCCCTGGGCGCCGAATCCGCCCTTCGGCGTGGTGTTCTACTACCATCTCAGTCAGAAGCCGCAGGGTGAAATCAAGCTGCAAGTCTACGATGCGCACAATAATCTAATTCGCACCATCAGCAGCATCGCGCCGACGTTCGCGACGCCTCCCGACAAATGGCCTTACCCGGCCTACTGGGTGGCGCGGCCCGAGGACATCGAATTGCCCACCAAGGTGGGCACGAATCGTTGGAATTGGGATCTGCGCTACGACGATCCTCCGGCGTTTGAGTTCGACCTCGAGAACCTTGCCGACGTTACGCCAGGTATGCGCAATACGCCGGCGCCGCACGGCCTGCTTGCGGCTCCCGGCACCTATACGCTGAAACTGACGGTGGACGGCCAGACGTACACCCAGACGGCGGTGGTTCATAATGACCCGCGCGTGGGAGAGAGCCCCAGGGTCATGGCCGGCATTCGGCAGAAAAATGAGCTCATGGTCGGCGCCTGGCAGCTCGCCAAAGCAACCTATGCCGGCAACTCCGAGGTGGAGGCGCTGCGTGGGCAGGTCGCGGCTCTGAATGCTTCCAACCCGGCGGCCAATGTTGCGGCGCAAGTCACCGCCTTCAACGCCAAACTCGCGGCCTTCGGTGGCGGCGGGGCGGGACGGGGCGGACGCGGTGGCGGCCGCGGACGCGGGGCCGCGGCAGCGCCAGGCGCCGTTGTGCCCTTCAACACCCTCAACAACAATTTTGACTCCATCGTGAGCTTGCAAGAGGATGGCGACGATAACCCGCCCACGCAGGCCGTGATCAACACCTATGAGGCTTATTGCAAGAGCTTTAATGCAACCCTCAATGCCTGGAAAGAGCTACAGACTCAGGACGTCTCGAGTTTCAACGAAACGCTGACCAAGAACAATCTACAGCCGATTCACGTGACGCCTACCCAGATCACCGCCTCGGCCTGCACCGTGCCGCCGCTCGCAACCCGTGTGGCGACCAAGACCCGCTGAGGAGTGGGTTGGTGCCGGGCGATTAATGTTGAACGGTCGACCCGCAAGGGCGGTCTTTACGATTTCAGGGTGTCCCATTGGTCGATTGAGATATGAGCCTGGCTCAAAATACTTCGCAAGGTGCCGCTCGAGACTTCGTGTTTGCGTGGAACGATTGCGGTGTCGACAACTTCCCCGAGCGTTCGAACGAACTTGACGTGGCTGCCGCGTTGGGATGTTTCGATGAAACCTTCCAATTCATGGCGTCGCTTGACTTCGTGATAAGGGAGCGGCCTAAGCCGCCCCAACCTCGACCTCGATTGTCTTCACATCAGAGCTGCGCGTCGGGTGGGGCGCTTCGAAGTGGAGCTCCAATGCTTCCTTCAGATTGGCTAGCGCTTCTTCCTCCGATTCACCTTGGCTGGCGACGTCAACCTCCAAGCATTGTGAAACGTACCAATCGCCTTCCCGCCATACAGTTGCAGTAAACGGTCGGTTCATTTGCCTATTTTGTCACGGGAAACCGTTTCGGGCCGCGGGCACTTGATTCCATCCCGAGAATGCGCCAAATATTGAACTCGAGACCTCAGCGTGCGCGCTGCCGCTGTAGGCAATACATGATAGCATGTAGGCACGGGAGTGAAGGCACAGCCTGCGCAGTACACAATTCGGGGAATTCCGGCGGATGTTGACCGCGACCTGCGCAAGACCGCGGCCGAACGCGGCGTCAGTCTGAATCAGCTCGTCGTGGAGAAATTGACGGCCGCCACGGGCGTCGGTACGCGGCGTGCCAATTATCGCGCGTTAGTGGGGAGTTGGGTCGAGGACAAGGAGTTCGATGCCACGGTGGCCGGCTTTCGCGAGGTCGACCAGGAGATGTGGCGTTGAGGGCCGAAGAGATCGCGCTTGACACCAGCCGTTTAGTGGACGTGCTTCGGGATGACGCGGAGCTCGCAGACCGGCTCGAACGTTGCGCTCGTGTGTGTATTCCGTTGTTCGTGTTTGCCGAAATCACCGCGGGATTTCTGGGCGGAAACGCGCGGACCAGAAACCAGGCAGCCTTGCAACGGTTCTTACGCGAGAACTCCGCGGAAATCCTGCTGCCGGACTTGGAAACCGCGGAACATTTCGCGCGCTTGTTCTTGCAACTCCGGCGCGCGGGCCAGCCGATTCCGGTGAATGACCTCTGGATCGCCGCATTGTGCCTGCAGCACCGGCTGACACTCATCACCCGCGACCGGCACTTTGAGAGCATCCCGCAACTGCTCACCGATTAATTGGCGCGCGACCCGCTTAGGCGCGGCGCCGGAATGGGGACCCCTGAGCCCCAATCCGGGGTGACATTGATAGGCGCGGGGCCTCGCGTGGCTGTCGCCGGATTCGCAGCAAGTCATTTACGTCTCCGTGTCGCCGCGCGGTTCAAGTTTGCAGCTGGTCGGTTTGGGCGGCGGCGCATCCCGCACACTGATTCAGAATCTGAACGGGACCACGCCCATTGATGTCGGTCACGATGGCCGCCTGCTGTTATTGGGACAGCATCAGGAAGCTGAGAGCTTCGATCCGAGCACTGGTAAGATCCAGCTCTTGTTACCGGCTGGTACGAACCTGCCGCATGCCATCGCCGGATTGAAATGGTCGACGGATCAGAGGAGCGCCGCCTACCTGCTACGGCCCAGCCGTGAAAGCGATCACGACGCCGGAGTATGGGAAACCGACTTCCACCGGCCGCCACGGCAGGTGTTCCAGGGCTGGGTGACCGACATCGCCACCGCCGCCGACGGGATTTATATTCTCGAAAGTAAGCCGGATCTCAGCACTGTCCTATGGAAAACCGGCTGGAGCGGGCAGGGTGCAACGCGGCTGACGACGGCGCTGCCGCTCGTCGCCAACTTCAACTACAGGCATACCCACTTTCTAAACCAGTTCGCGGTCTCGCCCGACGGCAAGCGGGTTGCGTTTCAGAGTCCGGTGATGCAGGAAAACATTGGCACGATCACGCTGGGGCCGGCGGGTCGCAATCAATGAATGCTCAGGGCGGCGCGGCTGAAGATTACGATCACGATCCCCAGAATCTCAAAGCCGGCTAATACATAAAAAAGGTACTTCACCCAGGGCCAAAGCCTGGGTACCAGGATGTCGGCGATTCTCACCGTCCAGGGGAGCGGCATTGGCTCGCCGTCAGGAGTGAGGATCAGACTCTCGGCCGGCGCGGGGATCGGAGTTGCGATGGCCCCGTGGGGACGTGAGTTGGCGGCGATCCAAGTGGCGCGCGCATTGGAGAGCAAGAGCACGGCGATCAGTACGGGCAGAATTCCCCAACTCCCGCGCAAGGTATTCACGATCACGATCATGGCAAAGATGAGTACGGCGGCAAAACGATTACGCATGCGCGAGCCCATCCCGGCGAGCAGGATAAACATGGCATCCACCAGGCCGCCGACTCTCACCGCAACGGCTGGCTGCATCAACCTCAAAAGAAGGCTCGCGCCAGCGCAGATGACGCAGATCCAGAATCCGCGGCGGGTCGCTTCATCAACGTCGAAGTCGGTTTGAATGGTCGGATAGAACAGGCGACGAAAAAATCCTTCGGAGGCGCCCGCAGCCGGATCAAGGCCGAGTGTCTGCATACTGAACGCATTGTAAGCCAGAGGAACGCAGAGCCTATCTGCGAATATAGGTGTATGGCGCGAGAATGGAAATCGGCGGAATACCACCGCCTCTCCGATCCCCAATTCAGCTGGGGACTGAAGGTGATTAAAAAGCTCGAGGCAATGCGGTTGCGCGGCGATGAGAGGATCCTCGATGCCGGATGCGGCACGGGCAGGGTAACCGCGGCGCTGCTCGAGGCCCTTCCGAGGGCTCGAGTGGTGGCGGTGGATGCGTCGGAGAATATGGTGCGCGAGGCGCGCGTCACACTGGCGCCGTTCGCTGAACGGGTTACGGTCGAGCACCTGGACTTGTTACGCCTGTCAGCCGACCAGAGGTTCGAGGTGATCTTCAGCACGGCGGTATTCCACTGGATCAAGGATCACGACCGGCTGTTTGCCAATCTTCACCGGGCGCTACGACCGGGAGGGTTGTTGCTGGCCCAATGCGGCGGCGGGCCGAATCTCAAGCTTATACGCGAGCGCGCGGACGCGATTATTCGATCGCCGGCGTACGCGGCCTTCTTCGGCAACTGGCAGAAAGTGTGGGAATACCCGACGCCGGAAGTGACGGCGGAGCGGCTGGAGCGGGCCGGGTTCGTGGACGTTGCGACAGGACTAGAGGCGGCGCCCGCCAGATTGGCCGACGTGGCGACATTTCGCGAATTCTGCGCGACGGTGATCCTGGAGCCGTATCTTGAACGCCTGCCGCCTGAGCTCCAAGCCCGTTTTCTGGACACGATCACGGCCCAGGCAGCCGCGGACGACCCACCGCTCACGCTCGACTATTGGCGGCTGAACCTGCAGGCCCGGCGGGCATCGGTTGGCGCTTGATGGCGCCCGCTGGACGACCTCGCAGCCGGAGAGTGGACCAGCCTCGTCCCGGCGCGTAAATCGTCGCTGAAGCGAGGGCTCACAGTTTGCTATTCTTGAACGGCACAAATGTGGAGGAATCATCGCCGTGTCTACGATTGATGTTCCGCTGACCAAGCGCGGTTTTGGCAGCACCCAGCGCCCGGACTTGTGGTGGGTGACCCCGCTGCTCGTTTTCCTGGGCCTGGGGGCGTTCGTGGTCTATTCGACCTGGGCGGCTTTCCAGGGCGATTTCTATCGCTTTGGTCCCTATCTCTCGCCGATGTACTCGCCGCTGCTGCTGACCTCGCGGCCGGGCTGGTGGCCGGTATGGATTCCGTTTTCCGCCGCTCTACTCATTTTGTGGGCGCCGGGCGGGTTCCGCGTCACCTGCTACTACTACCGCGGGGCGTACTATAAGGCGTTCTGGGCCGATCCGGCGGCGTGCGCGGTGGGCGAGCCGCGCAAGTCGTACTGGGGCGAGCGCACCTTTCCGCTGATCCTGCAGAACTCGCACCGCTTTTTTCTCTACCTCGCGCTGCTGTTTCTCGTCCTGCTCGCGCACGACGCCTGGAACGCGATGTGGTTCACCGATCCCATCACCGGCGCCATTAGCTTCGGCATCGGGCTGGGCACGATCATCATGATCATCAACCCGATTCTGCTCGGCGGCTATACGCTGGGCTGCCACTCGCTGCGCCATCTGGTCGGCGGGCGCAAGGATGTGATGGGCGGCGCCAGCCGCAAGACCTACGACTGCGTGAGCTGCCTGAACCGCCGGCACATGACGTGGGCCTGGTTCAGCCTCTTCTGGGTCATGTTCACCGACATCTACATTCGTTTATGCGCCATGGGCATCTGGCACGATTGGAGAATTCACTAAATGCCCGGCTACCAAACCTTTGAATACGACGTTCTCGTTGTCGGCGCCGGCGGCGCCGGCCTGCGCGCCGCCATTGAAGCCTCCGCCGCCGGGGTCAAGGTGGGCGTCGTTACCAAGTCGCTGCTGGGCAAGGCCCACACCGTCATGGCCGAGGGCGGCATGGCGGCCGCCATGGGCCACGTTGACGATCGCGACAACTGGCGCGTCCACTTCGCCGACACCATGCGCGGCGGACAATATCTCAATAATTGGCGTATGGCTGAGCTCCACGCCAAGGAGGCGCCCGAGCGGGTACGCGAACTCGAGGCCTGGGGCGCGATCTTCGACCGCACCCGCGATGGGCGCATTCTGCAGCGCAACTTCGGCGGGCACCGCTATCCGCGCCTCGCCCACGTAGGCGACCGCACCGGTCTCGAAATGATCCGCACGCTGCAGGATCACGGCATTCATCAGGGCATCAGCTTCCACATGGAGACCACGCTGCTCACGCTGCTGGTCATCGGTGGACGCTGCATCGGCGCTTTCGGCTATGAACGCGAGCGCGGCCGGTATCAGCTCTTTCTCGCGCGGGCGGTGGTGCTTGCCACCGGCGGCATTGGACGCGCCTTCGCCATCACCAGCAACAGTTGGGAGTACACCGGCGACGGCCAGGCGCTGGCCTACCACGCCGGCGCCACCATGCTGGACATGGAGTTCGTCCAGTTTCATCCCACCGGGATGGTCTGGCCCCCCAGCGTCAAGGGCCTGCTGGTCACCGAAGGGGTGCGCGGCGAAGGCGGCGTGCTGCGCAACAAAGACGGCAAGCGCTTCATGTTCGACGATATTCCGGAGAACTACCGCTCCTCGACCGCCGACAACCCCGAGGAAGGCTGGCTGTACACGCAGGGCGACAAGAACTCCCGCCGGCCGCCGGAGTTGCTTACCCGCGACCACGTCGCGCGCTGTATACGGCGCGAGGTCAAGGCCGGGCGCGGCAGCCCGCACGGCGGCGTTTTTCTCGATATCGCCTGGATCAAGGAAAAGCTCCCCAATTCAGTCGAGCATATTAAGAAAAAGCTGCCGAGCATGTACCACCAGTTCAAGCAGCTAGCCGACCTCGACATCACGCAGCAGCCGATGGAAATCGGCCCGACCACGCACTACATGATGGGCGGGATTAAGGTTGACGCAGACACCCAGATGACCTCCGTCGGAGGACTCTTCGCCGCGGGCGAATGCGCCGCCGGACTGCACGGCGCCAACCGGCTGGGCGGCAACTCGCTGAGCGATCTGCTGGTCTTCGGCAAACGCGCGGGCGAACACGCAGCCAGCTTCGCCACCCAACAAACCGCCATGGGCGCGCCCGCCGTCCGGGACCAGATCGAAGCCAGCATTCAACGCGCCGAGGCGCCGTTTAACCGCGGCGTTAGCGGCGAAAACCCGTTCTCGATCCAGGCCGAGCTACAGGAAACGATGCAGAACCTGGTCGGCATTGTCCGCATTGAGAGCGAAATCGAGGAGGCATTGGCGACGATTCGCACGCTGCAAAAGCGCGCCGCCATCGCCGGCGTCGGCGGCAACCGCGAGTACAACACGGGCTGGCACACCGCACTCGATCTCGACAGCCTGCTCACGGTGGCGGAACTGGTCGCGCTCGCCGGCCTCGAGCGCAAGGAGAGCCGGGGCGGACATTTCCGCGACGATTTTCCCAACAAGGACGCGGCCTGGGGCGAGGTCAATCTTGAAATTACCCGCGGTCCTTCCGGGCACCCCGATCTGCGGCGGGTTCCGGTTCGGCCCATGCCCGCCGAACTGCAGGCGGCAGTCGAGGAGAATAAATAGCCATGGCGACCTCGCAAGCCACGTTTCGAATCTGGCGCGGCGAAAACAACAAGGGCGGCTATGTGGATTTTCCCTTGGAAGTCGAAGAGGGCATGGTCGTGCTCGACGCGGTGCACCGCATTCAGGCCACGCAGGCCACCGACCTGGGCGTGCGGTGGAACTGCAAGGCGGGGAAGTGCGGTTCGTGTTCGGCTGAAATCAACGGCTTGCCCAAGCTCATGTGCATGACGCGGCTGAACACACTCGATCTGTCAAAGCCAGTCACGGTCGAGCCGATGCGCACTTTTCCGCACGTCAAGGACTTGGTGACCGACGTCTCCTGGAACTTCACGGTCAAACAGCGCATTCCACCCTTCCAGCGCCGCCCGCCGGACTCCCATGGACCCGACGGTCCGCAATGGCGGGTGCGGCAGCAGGACGTTGACCGGCCGCAGGAGTTTCGCAAATGCATCGAGTGTTTTCTCTGTCAGGACGTCTGCCACGTTCTGCGCGAACACCACATGCACGACAAATTCATCGGCCCGCGTTTCATCATCCATGCCGCGCAGCTCGAGATGAACCCGCTGGATGATGGTAACCGGCTGGAGGCGCTCAAGGACGACTTTGGCATAGGCTACTGCAACATCACCAAGTGCTGTACCAAGGTTTGCCCGGAGGGCATACACATCACCGACAACGGCATTATCCCGCTGAAGGAGCGCGTGGTCGACCAGTTCTACGATCCGCTGCAGAAGCTTTTCCGGATTTTTAAATGAGCGTGAGCCGGTGAAAATCACCGTCAACGGAGAGGAGCGCGACACTGCCGCGGGCGACATTGCAAGCCTGGTCGCCGAGCTCGGGCTGGCGCCCGACCAGGTGGCGGTCGAGCGCAATGCGCTTCTCGTTCCGCGCCGGAAGTGGCCGGAAACGCGGCTGGAGGCGAACGACCGCATCGAAATCGTGCATTTCGTTGGCGGTGGGCGAGCCTAATCGCCGACGCCGGCTTTGCCGGGCAGGCCGGTGGCGGGCGCCAGACGGGGGGTGCGGGGATAGCAGCCGCGCCAGGCGTTGCCGCGAATCTGGATGACTTCGGCGAACATCCGTCCGCTGTCGGCGACCATGCGGATCTTGGCGCCATCGGCGTGCGCCCATTCGACCGGCACTTCCTTCACTTTATAGCCACGGCGGCGAGCAATGAACAGAAGTTCCGGGTCGAAGCCCCAGCGCTCGATCCGCTGCAAGGGGAATATGGCCAAGGCGCTGGCGCGGGTGAAGAGCTTGAATCCGCACTGCGTATCAACGTAGGGCAGCCCCAGCGTGGCGCGCACAATGGCGTTGAAGACGCGCCCGGCGTTTTCGCGGAAGACGCTTTGGTGAGCGGTGATCAACTTGCGTTCGCGGCGGCTGCCGATGGCGATATCGGCGCCGGCATTGAGCGCGGCTTCGAGCTTGGGCAATTCGGTGATCGGCGCCGAAAGGTCGGCATCGGTAAACAGCAGCCGATCGCCCTCGGCGTCGAGCATGCCATGGCGAACGCTGAAACCCTTGCCGCGATTGCCAGGGTTGCGCAGTGTACGCCAGGTGAGGTTCGCGGCCGCGACCGGCGGCGACCGCAGCAGCTCGGCCGTGTTGTCGGTCGAACCGTCATCCACCAGAATGATTTCAAACCGCTCAGGGCGCGCCGCGCAGTAGCGGCCCAGCTTGGCCAGAGTCGCCGGAAGCCGCGCCGCTTCGTTCAATGCCGGAATGACGATACTGAGTTGGGTCGGCATGGTGAGCGGTACTAATTTATTTTATGCCTAGGTTGGTATGGAGACTCGCCTTCCCGGCGGGGAACCAGCGCCGCCGCCAGGGCAACGCCTGCCATTCCTCGCCGAGAAAGCGCTCATGCGCGCCGCGGGCGTCGTATTCGAGGCTGTGGGGCGTGGCGTGGTTCAGTAGCTCGCAGCGCCGGGCCGCGGCCAGGTAGGCGGCTGAGGAATCCACTTCCATGAAACGCGCGCCGCCGATGATAACCGCATCGCCGCCGTCGGACAGCACCTGGGCCGGGCGCGACTGCTCGATGGCTTGCTCCATGTAAGGCAGTGTGTAGTTACCAATGAAGCAAGCCGGGCCAGGCGCGGCGGCAACCCAACCGGCCAGCTCCCGTGAACGCATGACCAGATCGCGCTGGCTCGCCGGAACGTTGGCGGAAGGGTAGAGAGTGGTGTTGGATGAGGGCGCGACCAGGATCCAGTTCAATCCCAGGACCACAACCGCGGCTATTGCTGCCAGGCCGGGGCGCCGGCGCCGGGGCAGTTTGAGCGCTAGACTTTCAATCGCGGCCCACAAGGGCAGCAGCAGCAGCGGCGCCATGTGGCGCGCGTTGTTGCCACGGATGAAGAACCAGAATATGGCTCCCGGCGCCGCCCACAGCGCCACCGGGGCGAGCCAGCGCCGGCGCCACTCGCGGCTTCTGACGCCGACTCCCAAGCCGGCTAGAACCAGGGCAAAGGTGACAACACCGCCGGCGAGGAACATCGGGACCAACTGCTTAAGCCATTCGGCGCCGTGCGGTATGGACCAAAACTCGGCCACTGCCTTTTGGCTCAGGTGTTGCGATGCACCCAGGCTCAAACCCAAAATCCAACTCCGCCCGAGCAGGAACATAGCGGCGCCAATAGTAGGAATCGTTAGACTGGCGAGAAATGCGCGAGGGCTGCGGGCGCCCCCACGCCACGCCAGGGCGGGGAACACGCCGCACAGCAATACCAAATCGTTCTTGACGAGAAGCCCCAAGCCCAGGCAGACACCCGCCACCAACAACCATGCCGGGCTGCGCCGGTACAGGAAGGCGGCGAGTGCCAGAAGGAAAAACAGGAAGGAGATGCCTTGTGGATGCGGCTCAATTCCCAGCCACCAAACCGCCGGTGCCAGCAGGAACAATGCCGTACCCAGAGCCGCCGTGACCGGCGACGTTAGTTGACAGCCGATCCAGTAAAGCAGGGGAGCGCTGATGACCGCCGCAAGAAAACTGGCGGCGTCCATCAGCACCTGGGGCCGCCCCAGCCCCACCTTCACCAAGGCCGCCATGGCCGCGTAATAGCCGGGCGACAGCACCTTGGCGTAAACGAATGGCGCGCCCGGGCCTTGAATGAGCCACTGTTCCAGGCCGAGCAGATAGCGCGCGCCATCAGCTTCGCCGAGGCTGCGCCCCAGAAGAGGCTCGCGTGTTACAAGGGCAAGAAACGTCAGGCCTAGCGCCAGGCCGCGTGAAAGGCCTAGTCGTGCAAGGGAACTTCGTACCGGCACACAAGGAGGGATGAATGCGGGCAGGGACGGGTTGGCGGTTTAGCTGGCGCGGCGCCGGGAAGAGGGCCAATTCTCAGGCTGGCGATCGAGCTGGCTGAGAAAAACCCGCAGGATTGCCTGATCCCACCATTGTTGTTTGGCCTCGCTCATCAGAACGTCGCGCGCCTCCTGATGGCTCCATGCCGGTTTGTACGGCCGGTCGGTGGTCAGCGCGTCATAGGCGTCGACCACTTGCAGAATGCGGGCCAACAGCGGTATTGCCTCGCCGGCCAAACCATCCGGATAGCCGCGGCCGTTCCAGTGTTCGTGATGATGGCGGATGATCGGCAATACGCGCTGCAAGGTTCGCAGCGGGCGGCAAATTTGCTCGCCGGTGATCGGGTGGCGGTGCAGCACCGCCGCCTCTTCCGCCGTCAGGGGCCCGGGTTTGCGCAGGATGGCGTCGGGTACTGAGATTTTGCCGATGTCGTGCAGAACCCCGGCGCGGCGCAGCGCAATAATATCGGGCTCGGAAAGCCCCATCTCCATGCCCAGGTTGGCGGCGTAGGTGGATAGGCGCGCGCAGTGTCCGTGGGTGTAAGGGTCGCGCGCCTCGACTCCGAGCGCCAGCGCATACAGCACCGATTCGGCATTCTCCAATTCGTCGGTGAATTGTTTCAGTTTCAGTAGACTGGCCACGCGGGCGAACAGCTCCTGCGGGTCGATTGGCTTATGTAAAAAGTCATCGGCGCCGGCTTCGATCCCGCGCAAGCGCGCATCGCGTTCGCCCAAGCCGGTGATCAGGATGACCGGTATGAGGCGGGTGGCGGTATCGTCCTTTAGCTTGCGGCAAAGTTCGATGCCGTCAATACCGGGCATAATCACGTCGGACAGGATTAAATCGGGCGCCTCGGCGGCAATCGCTTCCATAGCCTGCTCGGCGTTGGCGGCGCCCTGCACGTTGTAACCCTTGAGGCCCAGCATCTCGCGGGTGAGAAGAAGGCTGACCTCGTCGTCGTCCACTACAAGAACGTGGAAGTCGCGCCGGGCGGGTACGAGTTCGCTTAAGAGTTCGGGGATCTGTACCATCTATTCCAACTACGACTGGCCGAAATGCGGCTTGACGTTTAGATGGTCAAACGTGGCCACACCGGCAATATAAATTAACTGTTCACACTTTCAACGTATAGTGGCTGCCGGTAGCATCGTCGACCTGGACCAGTAGCCCGCCGGCCATCATCGCGTCCAATTCGGTTCGGATGGCGGTTTCGCTCCAACGGTCTTCATAATGACCGCCGGCGACGGTGTTGAGAAACATGAAGATAGCCACATAGTCGATGGGCTGCTCGGCGTGGGCCGCCAGGATGCCGACGATCTCGTCCCGCAGCGAGGCCATGGCCTACTCACCCAATAGGATGGCCGCCGACAGCACGGTTGTCCACATGCCGCGTTTGTCGCCGATCGCCGACTGGCTGACGTTGATGGTGCGCACGATCTTGTTGGAAATGCGGTAGATTTCCTTCTTCTCATCCCAGGAGCGGTCAGGGTCGAAATCGACGTCGAGCGTGGTGGCGAGCATTTCGGCAGCCAGCTCCTCGGCGTACTCGCCCGCCTGCTGCTCGGTTTCGCCAAACGAATGATGCTCGGACAAATAGCCGTAGGTATTACGGTCAGCGGGTTGCGCCAGGCCGATCGAGGCGGCAATGAGGCGGTGCGGTTCGCGGGTCGAATTCTCGCTCAGCACCGCGAAGACGACTTCTCCCGGCGCCAGCGCCTTCAATCCCGAGGCGCGCGCGATCAACTTGCAGCGAGGCGGAAAAATGCTCGATACCCGCACCAGATTACAGGCGGCAATGCCGGCGTCGCGCAAGGCCAACTCGAAACTGGTCAAACGCTCGCGGTGTTTGCCGACGCCCTTGGTCAAAAAAATTTTCTTGGCGATCATTGTTTATAATCCGGAAGTGAATTAAAACCGTAACACGGAACGGCAGCATGAATCCAGACCAATCCTCCCCCGGCTTCCAGCTCGGCCCGATCGGCCAGATCTCGGTGAACGCGCGCGACTTGGAGCGCGCCGTGCGCTTTTACCGCGACACGCTTTCGCTGCCGTTGCTCTATAGCGCCGAGCGCATGGCGTTCTTCGATGCGCACGGCATCCGGCTCATGGTGGCACTGCCGGAACGGGAGGAGTTCAACCACGCCGGATCAATTATTTATTTTTCGGTTCCCGACATTCGCAAGTCCTATCAGCAACTCGTCGAGCGCGGTGTGCATTGTCCGCAGCCGCCGCACTGCGTGGCGAAGCTGGCGTCGGGCGAGTTGTGGATGCTCTTCTTCCACGACACGGAAGGCAACCTGTTGGCGCTAATGAGCGAGAGCCAGGCGCCCGTTGGCGCCGGCGGCCCAGATGACACGCTTTGAGGGGGCGCCGGGCACGGCGGCGACGCTGTTGAAGCCGACCTCGCCGGTGCGTTGCCAGGTTCTTCCGCCACTATCAGAGCGGTCTTCGCCGTTGGTTCCCACCGCGACGTAGGTGTCGCCGCCCACCCAGGCCACACCGCTGCGGTAGCCCGAGGGGGGAACGGTGCTCAACTGCCAGTTGGCGCCGCCATCGTCGGTCCAGGCGGCGGTGCGGGCCACCGTTTGGGGCTTGGTATAGTCGCCGCCGACGGCGACGCCGTGGCGGTCGTCGCGAAAGGCGAGGGAGAAGATTCCCGCTCCGGCGGTTGTGCCCGACATGGGCGTGGTGACCACGTGCCAGGTGCGGCCGCTGTCGTCAGTCGAGAAGACCCGCGCGCCCGAAGGGCCACCGGTGCCGAACCACGCAAGCTTGCCGCCGCGGGCCGCGACCATGGTGGTTCCGCTGGCCGCAAACGCACCCTCGCCGGGTAGAGCGGGGGGAAGGGAATCGGCCGGGAGCCAGTGCTTGCCCCCATCGGAGGTGCGCAACAGCAAAAACTTGCCGTCGCTGGGGTCGCCCAGCGCGAGGCCGTGGTTCGCATTCCAGAAGGCGAGGCAGTCGAGGAAAAAGTCTTTGCCGGTGCCGCGATTTTGCTCGTCCCAATGGGCGCCGCCATCGGTGGTCTTAAAGATTCCACCTTCGGAGGCGATCGCCAAGGCGTAGGCGGTGGAGGCGCTGAACGCCTTGATGTCGCGGAGATCGAGCCGTTCGGCGCCCGGTATCGTCGCCGTCGTCCAGTGCTGGCCGCCGTCCACGGTTTTGAGGTAGGTGCCATGCGTGCCGCTGGCCCAAATGACGCGGCTCGAAACCAAACTCAAGCCGCGCAGCGACGGGCCATTGGCCGCGAAGGCGCCAGTTATCGCCGCCAATAAAATCAGAAGCAACGATTGACGCCGCATGGGAGGCTAGGTGAGCAGGCGCGCCGCCAGTTCCAGGTCGGCCGGCGTAGTGATTTTCCAGTTGCGCATCGAGCCCGGCACGACGAAAACGTCGTGGCCGAAGTGCTCCACGAGCGAGGCTTCATCGGTTGCGTAAAAGCCATCGGCGCGGGCCTTGGCAAAAGCCGCCCGCAACAAGTCGAGCCGGAAGACCTGCGGGGTTTGCGCCAGCACGATTTTTTCCCGCGGTAAGGTTGCGCTCACGCGGTTGGCGTCGGGCGAAACGCGTTCCACCTGCTTGACCGTGTCCACCGCCGCGACCCCGACGATGGCCGCGCCATGGGCGCGCGCGGCGGCCAGTGCCCGCTCGATGGTTTCGACCTCGATGAAAGGGCGAACCGCGTCGTGCACGGCGATCAAATCGTCCTCCGCCGCCTTCATCACCAGAGCCAAATGCTCGACCGCGTTGAAAACGGAATCCTGACGCGCGGTGCCGCCTTCGACAATTTCGACTGCAGCGCGGAAGCGTTCGGCGCCGATGCGCTCCTCGACGCGCTTACGGTCTTCGGCGCGCACCGGCACCACCATGGCGCGGATGGCGCCGCACTGGTCAAAGCGCCGCAGGGTGTGGATAAAAATCGGAACTCCAGCGATCTCGATCCACTGCTTGCGGGCCTGCTTGCTGGTGGTCGAGCCCATGCGCGTGCTGAGTCCGGCGGCCGGAATAATGGCGTAACTGTTGGGCATGCTGTTGGATCCTAAGCGCGGGCCTCGGCCGCGGCGGTTTCGGCGGCCAAGCGGCCGAAAATCATTTTGCCGGCGGTGGTCTGCAGCACCGAGGTGACCGCCACGTCGGCCTGGCGGCCAATCAGGGAGCGCGCATGGTCAATGACCACCATGGTGCCGTCGTCGAGATAACCGACGCCCTGGTCGGATTCCTTGCCTTCCTTGACCACGAACACCCGCAGGCTCTCGCCCGCCACCAAGGTTGGCTTCAGTGAATTCGCCAACTCGTGGATGTTCAGCACCTGCACCCGCTGCAATTGCGCCAGCTTGCCCAGGTTCCCATCGTTGGTGACCAGCTTGCACTCGTAGCGCCGCGCCAACTCGATGAGCTTGTGATCGGTTTCCCGCACCTGCGGCACATCGTCTTCGATAATCCTGACCTCGGACAGCACCGATTTCTGCATACGCTGGAGCACCTCGAGGCCGCGGCGACCGCGCTGGCGCTTGGCCGCATCCTGGCTGTCAGCCACTTGTTGCAACTCGCGCAGGACAAATTGCGGCACCAAGAGGTTGCCTTCAAGGAAGCCGGCGGCCGCGATGTCGGCGATGCGTCCGTCGATGATGACGCTGGTGTCGAGCAGCTTGGCGCTGCGGCGGGAACGGTCGCCGCCAAAGATTCCGCCCAGCGCCGAGAGATTGAGCAATTCGCCTTTTTCCGCGCCGACAATCAGGCCGATGTAGCCCATGACGAAGAGAATGACGACATTGGCGAAGGCCGCGGTCGAGGCCTCGAAGCCGGCGCCGCGCACGACCCAGGAGGCGAGAAAGGCGCCGACGATGCCCAGGATCGAGCCCAGCGCCGCCCCCAGGAGCCGCTTGAGGCTGACCCGGTTGAGGCGAATTTCAAAAAGAATGATGAGCGCACCGACCAAAGCGCCGGCGGCGGCGGCCAGCCACTGCGGCAGGTGCATGGGGCGCAAGTAGGCCGCCGCCGCTGAAAGCGTCACCAGCAGCAGGATGCGAATAAAGACAATATCGGCCACGACGGCCAGTATAAGGGTTTTTCGAGGCTCGCGGTTAGCCGTTAGGCTTGACCGGTTTGGGGTGCAGCGGGGCGTCGTCGGCGCGGAACGCGGTGGCCAGATGGTGCAGCATGAACTTCACTGCGGCGCGCGCATCCGGTTCGGCGTCGTTCTTCCAGTGGAAGATCGCGTTGGCGAGCACCTGTTGGCCGCGGACGTAGTCGTCGCGGTTTAAGAGACGTTTGTCGACCCTTCCGGCGGCGGCATTTTTCTCTTTGCCCCCCCCAGGCTGAAACCGAACTACCTTGCCCATTGGCGGATTAGATGGGATTTTGGCGCACGGCGTTGGATGGGCAAGGAAACTATACTGTGGGAGTGGCTTTCGGTTCCCGGATTTTGGCCCTGGATGTCGGTAAACGGCGCATTGGCGTTGCGGTCAGCGACGGGCTGGGTATTACCGCCCAGGGTCTGGCCACGCTGGAGCGCCAGAATCGCGGGGCCGACCTGAGCGCCTTACGGGGGCTGGCGGAGCAGTATGAAATTCGCCTCTGGCTGGTTGGCCTGCCGCTGCACATGAGCGGCGAGGAGGGGCGGGCCGCGCGCGAAGTACGCCAGTGGGGCACACTGCTCGAGCGCTCAACCAAAGTACCGGTCGCATACTGGGACGAACGCCTAACCACGGTCGAAGCCGAGCGCGTTCTCCGTAGCGCCTCGTCCACGCTGCTGCAACGCCGCCGCGCGGTTGATAAAATGTCAGCCGTTATCCTGCTGCAATCGTATTTGGATTCCCAATCGCAACTCTTATGAGAGCACTTCTTTCCGTCACCGATAAGCGCGGCCTTGAACCATTTGCCCGTCGTCTTGCCGCCCTCGGCTTCGAGTTGATCTCGACCGGCGGCACGGCCCGCCAATTGCGCGCCTCCGGCCTCGAGGTTCGGGAGGTGAGCGATGTCACTCAGTTCCCGGAGATGCTCGACGGAAGGGTAAAGACGTTGCATCCCTCTATCCACGGCGGCCTCCTGGGCCGGGTTGCCGACGCCGGCCATCGCGAGCAGATGCAGGCTCACGGGATCACGCCGATTGATCTACTGGTCGTCAACCTCTATCAGTTCGAGGACGCCGCCCGGCGGGGGGCGAGCCTGGCCGAGCTGATCGAAAATATTGATATCGGCGGCCCCGCCATGCTGCGCTCGGCGGCGAAAAACCACGAGTCGGTCACGGTCGTCTCCGACCCCGACGACTACGACGCGGTGGCTCGGGAGCTCGAGACCTCGGGCGCGGTGAGCGACAACACGCGCTTCGAGCTGGCGCTGAAGGTGTTCCGGCGCACCGCCGCCTACGATCGCGCCATCAGCGAAACGCTGGAGCGGGCGGCGCATCCACAGCCTGACGACGCGTTCCCGCCGCGACTGGCGATCGATTCGGCCCTCAGCTCGATTCTGCGCTATGGCGAGAATCCGCATCAGCGGGCGGCGCTCTACCGCGATTTGAGCCACGGCGGCGGGATTGCCCAGGGCGAGCTGCTGCAGGGCAAGGAGCTTTCCTACAACAACCTGGTCGATCTTGAAGCCGCCTGGGACCTGGTCAACGACCTGCCGCAGGGCGTTCCGGCCGTAGCCATCATTAAACACACCAATCCGGCGGGCTGCGCCCAGGGGGTGCATTTGGTGGACGCCTACCGGCGGGCGCTTGCCTGCGATCCGGTCTCCGCCTACGGCGGCGTGATCGGCCTCAACCGCCCGCTCGACCGCGACGCCGCGCAAGCGATTGCCGATTTGTTTGTCGAATGCATCGCGGCGCCCGATTTCGCCGCCGAAGCGGTCGAAATTCTGGCCCGCAAGAAAAGCCTGCGTTTGCTGCGCGTGGCTCCTTCCGAGCCCGGACGCAGGCTGCGCAGCCTCTCCGGCGGATGGCTGCTGCAGGACGACGACCGGAACCTCATGGGCGATTGGCGCGAGGTCACCGAGCGCGCTCCCACGGAGGAGGAAGCAGCCGGCCTGCGCTTCGGCTGGCCGGTGGCCAAGCACGTTAAGAGCAATGCCATTGTGTTCGCCCGCAGTCAGGGCGGATTCGGTGCCACGCTCGCGGTCGGCGCCGGGCAAATGAGCCGGGTCGACTCGGTCGCCATCGCGGCGCTGCGGGCGCAGTTGCCGCTGGCCGGCTCGGTGGTCGCGAGCGATGCCTTCTTTCCTTTTCCCGATGGCATCGAGCGCGCCGCCGCCGCCGGGGCCACGGCGGTCATTCAGCCGGGCGGATCACTGCGCGATGCGGAGGCGATCGCCACCTGCAACCGACTGGGATTGGCCATGGTCTTCACCGGCGTGCGCCATTTCCGGCATTAAGAATTAGCGTCCCGCCGCCAATCCCAGCTTGGCGCCGCGCTTGCGCTCGACGAAGGCGGCGAGCCGGCGCAGGGTGGTGAAGTTGGCGGGCACGACCTCGCTGTCGGAAATCTCAAGCCCGAAATGCTGCTCCATGTGATTGACCAGCGCCATGACGCTGGTGGAATCGAGCAGCGATTCAAACAACTGCAAATCCTGATCCAAACGCCGCAAGGGCACGCGCGCCAGCTCGGTGAGGATGTAATGGGCGAGGTAGGCGGCCACCGCCGCCGCCGGATCGGCCATCCTCTCGTGATCTGGATCGCGGGGTAGATTTGCGTTGATGGCTGGCATCGTTCACTCCGGGTAATGGGGAATAGGAGAGCGACTCCAGCCTCTCTGGATGCCCGCCGCGGCGGGGCAACGGGAAACTCGCCCATTTGGCCCGCCAACCGAATCGGTTCAGAGTTGCTCCAATTCGATATGGAATTCGGATGGAGTGAGGAGCAAGAAGTTGGCTACCGCCAGGCGCGAGCCTTTGCCGAGCGTGAACTCGATCCGAGGCACTCGGGCGCGCTCGGGACGACGGCGGCGGAACGCTTCGCGCGCCACTGGCAGGCGTGCGCCGATTTCGGCGTGTTGGGCCTCAACTTGCCCACCCGCTTTGGCGGCCTGGGGCTCGACACCCGATCGGCGCTGCGGGTGATGGAGGGGCTCGGGCGCGGCACCAGCGACAACGGCTTGCTGATGGCGTTGGGGGCGCAACTGTGGAGCGTGGGCGAGCCCATTCTCGCCTTTGGCGATGAGGAGCAGCAGCAAACCTGGCTGCCCCGGCTGGCGCGCGGCACATCGATTGGCGCCTTCGCGCTCTCGGAAAGCGAAGCCGGAAGCGACGTGTTTCATCTGCGCACCCAGGCGGTGGCCGACGGCGGCGGGTGGCGGCTGAGCGGCGCCAAGGCGTTTGTCACCAACGCGCCGGTGGCCGAGGTCTTCATCATTGTGGCCTCGACCGACGCGCGCGCCGGCTACTTCGGCCTCACCGCTTTTCTGGTCGCGGCCGGGCAGGAGGGGCTGAGCGTCTCGCCGGCGGTTGAGAAGATGGGGCTGGAATCCTCGCCCATGGCCGAGATCACGCTCGACGGCGTTTTTGTCCCGCAAGGCGGGGTGCTGGGAGCGGTCGGCGGGGGAGCCGCGGTGGTGCAGCACACGCTGGAATGGGAACGCGGCTCGCTGCTCGCCCCGGCGCTCGGCACCATCGCGCGCCTGCTCGAGCGCACCACCGCGCATTGCCGCGAGCGCCGCCAGTTTGGGCGGCCCATCGCCGAGTTCGAGGCGGTTGGCGGGCTGCTGGCGGAGGTGCGCCTGCGCCTGCACCTGGCCCGCCTGGCGGTTTACGAATTCGCCTGGCGCAAGGACCAGGGCCTCGGCGCCACACTCGAAGCCGCCATGGTCAAGCTCTACCTGAGCGAAAGCCTGCGGCGCGCCGCCGAGGTCGCGCTGCATCTGCACGGCGCCTCCGGCTACATGCGCGCCCTCGATTACGAACGCGAGTGGCGCGACGCCATGGCCAGCAGTCTGTACAGCGGCACCACCGAGATTCAAAGAAATTTGATCGCCGAGAGCCTGCTCCACGCCGCGCCCGATTTCCGGACGGCACCCACTCCCGTGCCCACCAGCGGCGCGGGCGGAGGCGAGGCGGTGGCGGCATGAGGCCTCAATTACTACACCAGGCGGTGGAGCCCTGGTTCGCCTCCCCCGGCACGGCGGTGGGGGGCGCCGAGGGGCAGCCGCGCTGGAGCTACCGCCAACTGGAACGCGTCAGCCGCGTCGCCGCGCTGCGGCTGCGGGCGGCGGGGCTGGCACCCGGCGCGCGCGTCGGAGTCTGGATGCGCAAGTCCCCGCCCGCGGTGGCTGCGATGCTGGCCGCGCTGCGCGCCGGCATGGTCGCGGTTCCGCTCGACGCGGCGGCGCCCGGCGCCCGCGTCGAGGCGCTGGCCCGGGATTGTCAGTTGGGCGCGCTCTTCGCCGACCGCGACCTGCTGGAGGGCGTGGGCGACTGGACGCCGGTGTGCCAAATCGGAGCTGACGAGATGAGCGGCGAAACGGGTGAGGGCGACGCCAGCGGCGTGCTGACGCCCGCTCCCCGCACCGCTCAGGACCTCGCCTACATTCTTTACACCTCGGGCTCGACCGGCGTGCCCAAAGGCGTGATGCTCAGCCATGCCCACGCCCTCGCTTTCATCGACTGGGCCGCCGATGAAGTCGCGCTCCACTCTGGCGACCGCGTTGCCAGCCATGCTCCGTTTCATTTCGACCTTTCGGTTTTCGATTTGTGGGCCACGCTCAGCCGCGGCGCCACGGTCGAGCTGATGGACACGGCCACGGTGCGCATGGCGCGCGCCGCCAGCGAATTCATCGTCGAGCGCCAGATCAACATCTGGTACTCGGTGCCTTCGGCGCTGGTGCGCATGCTTCCCCACGCCGATCTCGTCGCCGCTCGCGGCGCGGCGGGCGGCGACGGGCTGCGCAGCGTTATCTTTGCCGGGGAAGTGTTCCCGCCGCCGGCCCTCAATCGCTGGCGGCGCGCGCTGCCCCAAACGCGCTTTCATAACTGG
>DATNFK010000030.1:0-2969 GCA_035606395.1 Terriglobales bacterium
CATTGAGCACGATTAAGTCGGCGCGCTTGGCGGCAAGCTTGGCGCGGGCATACTCCACCGCGCGGACGGTGTCGGTTTCGGCGGCGAAGCCGACCAGGAGTTGACCCTGCTTACGCGCGCCCAGCGTAGCGAGGATATCGAAAGTGGGTACCAGTTCGAGCGCGTGCGCGGTCTTTCCGCGTTTGATTTTACCGGCGCCGGCTTGGGCGGGGCGATAGTCGGCGACGGCGGCGGCGAGAACCGCCATGGTGCAGCGCGCGAAGGCAACTTCGGCCGCAGCCGCCATCTCGTCGGCGGTTTGCACCGGCACCCACTCGGCGCCAGCCGGCGGCGTCAGGCTGGTGGGTCCCGATAGGAGAGTCACGGCCGCGCCGCGGCGCACGGCGGCGGCGGCCAGCGCGTAACCCATGCGCCCGCTTGAGCGATTGGAAAGAAAGCGGACCCCATCGAGGGGCTCGCGGGTGGGTCCGGCGGTGATCAGCACCCGTTCGCCGCGCATATCCTGCCGGGGCTGGGCGGCGTGCTCTGCGGCATCGGCGATGGCGTCGAGTTCCGCCATGCGGCCTTCGCCCACCATGCCGCAGGCCAGATACCCGGCAGCGGGCGGAACAACGGTCACGCCGCGGGCGGTGAGGGTAGCGATGTGGGCCTGGGTCGCAGGATGGCGCCACATCTCGAGATTCATGGCGGGCGCGACGACCACGGGCGCGGGAGTCGCGAGAAGCGCTGTGGTCAGGAAGTCGTCGGCAAGGCCGAGCGCCATGCGGGCCAAGGTGTGGGCGGTCGCAGGGGCAACGACGACCACATTGGCGGCCTGGGCGACATCAATATGTTCGATCGACGAGGGTGCCGGGGATGGAAACAGGTCGTCGAGCAGGGGCTCGCGGCTGAGGGTCGCCAGCGTCAAGGGCGCCACAAATTCGCGCGCGGCGCGGGTGAGCGCCACCTGGACGGAGTGGCCGCGCTGTTGCAACAGGCGCACCAATTCGGGCGTTTTATAAGCCGCAATACCGCCGGAAATGCCCAGCAAAATCCGCATGGCAGGAGCCGATGGCGGCTATTCGCGCTCGGACGATTCGGCGCCCTCTTCGCCTTCCGCCGGAGCGCCCTTGACGAAGGTGAAATCGAGCACGCCAGCCATGGCTTCCTGCTGCGCGATGCGGGTCGGCTTGCGCGAGTTGGGGGCCACCAAGGGGCGGGCTCCCCCCTGGAGTTTGCGGGCGCGGCGCGCGACGACGTGGACAAACTGATACCGGCTCGGAACATCTTCAATGCTGACAAAGGGTCCCAACATAAGCTAAACCTCTATTCTCTCGACGAACTTCTTTACGGGCAAACCAAACGACTCCAGCACCGGACGCAGCCGCTCGGCGGCTTGCGATTGGCGACAGGCCGCAGCGGCGGCACAAGCCGGGGATTCACCCCGCTGACAACGGACAATGGCACACAGCTGTTCGACCGATTCTTCCAGCCGATCGTTGATCACCACGTAGTCATATCTATTATAAGCGCCAATCTCGCGAGAAGCGTCGGCGAGGCGTGTGGCGATGACTTCGGGCGCGTCCAGACCGCGGTGGCGCAGGCGCCAGGCCAGGGTTTCACGGTTGGGGGGGGCGATGAAAATACTGACCGCATCGGGGAGGCGCTGCTTCACCTGCTGCGCGCCCTGGATGTCAATGTCGAGCACCAAATCCTGCTGGCGACGTTTGGCGTCATCGAGAAAAGACCAGGCGGTGCCATAAAAGTTGCCGAAGACCTCGGCGTGTTCCAGAAAGGCACCGTCGGCCACCATGGCCTGGAAGCGAGCGCGGTCGACGAAAAAGTATTCGCGGCCATCCTGTTCGCTGCCGCGGGGGGCGCGCGTGGTGTAGGAGATCGAGAAATTCAGGCCCGGCACCAGTCGAAACAGCTCGCGCACCAGCGTACTCTTGCCCGACCCGGAGGGCGCGGAAATAATGAACAGTGGCATGAGCTATTCTAAATTTTGCACTTGCTCGCGGATTTTTTCCACCTCGGCTTTCAGCGCCAGCCCCAATTCAGCGATGCGCAGGCCGGGCGCGGCCGCCGAGGTCGTCTTCGAAAGCATCGTATTGACCTCGCGGTTGAGCTCCTGGGCGAGAAAGTCGAGGCGCTTGCCGACTTCGCCGCCGCTCTCGAGCAGCGCGCGGCACTGAGCAAGGTGGGCGTCGAGACGGGTCAGTTCCTCGCTGATATCGCCGCGTTCGGCCTGCAGCGCCGCTTCCTGCAGCAAGCGCTCGGGATTGATGGCCGCGCCGGCCAGCAGCTCCTGCATGCGCGTGCGCAGCCGCTCGAGCTGCGCCGCTTCCAGCGCCGGGCGATGCCGGGCGATCTCGGCGGCGGCCGAGGCCACCGCCTCGATTCTTTGGGAGATGTCGCGCGCCAGGGCTTCGCCTTCGGCGAGGCGCGCCGATTGCAGCTCATCGAGCGCGGTGGCAAAGGCCGCCGGCAGCAGTGCGGCGACGGAATCGGAGGCGCCGCTAGCAGCTTCCGGGGCTGCCCAAATCCCGGGGATGCGCAGCAGTTCGCTGATTTCGGGCGGGTCGCGCAAGTCGAGCCGCGCGCTCAAAGTTGCGTGGGCCTCGAGGTAGGTTTCCACCAGCGACCAGTTCATGGTCAGGGCTGGTCCGCGCCCGCCGCCGGCAGGGTCGAGCTGGATTCGAACATCGACGTGTCCGCGGCGCAGGCTGGCCCGCAACCGCTTCTCGAGGTTCGCCTGCTCCGCGTCCAATTCCGCCGGTAGCTGCCAGCGCGGATCGAGGAAGCGATGGTTCACCGATTTGAGCGTTACCGTCACCCCCGGGAGGGAGGCTTGCGCGTAGCCGGTCATGGAATATATACGCCCTGTTCGCATCTGCTTACCACGCTAACATGATAGGCGCGGGCCCCAGCGCGGCTACCGCCGCGCGCCCCGCTTAGGCGCAACGCCGGAGCGGGGACCCCGGCAGCCC
>DATNFK010000031.1:0-109284 GCA_035606395.1 Terriglobales bacterium
ACCCGCTCCAGGACGGCGCCTCCGCTCCGGTCCGCCTCCGGCGGCCCTCCGCTCCGGCGCCGTCCTGGCTTACGACAACCGTCCCGAGGGTGGGGCCAAATCAGAGCATCGAGGTGGGGCCACGCCAGATTGACAAACTCACTGGAACCGGCAGGAATGGCCGGCACACCGCAGTGAATGTCGAGCACCGGCTTGCCGAGCAGTTTTAGATCGGGGCGGACGCCGAGGCCGGGTTCGCGGGAGGCGGCGAGGCGGCCCTATATTTCGTCATTATCCTCGTGGTCTCGATCGTGAGGCCGCGGCGCGGGTGTTCCGTGGGTGATCCGCAATGCTTCGGCGACTGGCGCATCACGGTCGTTGACGCTCAGCGAGCCGCCTGGGGTGAGGCGGCTGCGGCGCAACCGGCGCCGTCGCCGAGCCGCCCGGCGCCAGTGGCCACACCGTGCTGGTTGGTTCACGCGGGGCCGGTTGAGGCGGCATCGGCTTGGGCTAGGAGGTCTTGGGGTTGCGGGCAACGGTGAAGCAGGCGGGGTTGGGGTGAGATGCGGCGAGGGCGGCGAAGTGAGCTTTGCCGCAGGTGATTTTGCCGGCTTCGTTTGGGCGCAGGTCGTCGGGGAATAGGCTGGCTTTGGATTCGACAACGAAAAAAAGGCGCTCGGCGCCTTCCTGTTTCAATTAGGAGGGCCCAATCGGGGTTGTAATTGCCAAGCGGTGTGTTGATGAAAAACCAACCGGGGAGCTTGGCGTAGACTTTGACGGCATTGTTTTCTTCGAGCTGGGCGACGAAATCGGCTTCCACGATGGATTGATAGCTCACGGCTTCGTATACCGACTTCGAGGCGGTTGCTAGATTTCTGATGTAGCCAACGAGTTCTTTGTTGTCGAGCAGTTCCTGAGCGTAAAAGTGGTCGTCGCCGAGGCGCTGATATTTGCGCGTCTGATTTGGTCACTTTCGGCATTGGGTGGATTGCGGAGGTAGAAGCGTTGGGCGCCGCAGGATGCGGCGCCCGCTTGGTTATGGGTGGGCAGCGATTGCGACGGATTCGCGGTCATGCCGGTTGGGTAGGCCGAGCTTCCAGCGGATCATATCTCCCAGGATCGGGAAAATGTCGTTGTGTTTGGGGCCAAACCGCATCCATCCCTTGACCGAATCGAAGGCTCCAATGTCGCGATTTTTACCCTCGTCGCTGGCCGGGAGGTAATCGGTCAAGCCCTCCAGTCCGTGCTGGGCGCGCTCTGCGTCGCTCAGATCGTAATACCGCCACATCGGGTTCTCGTGCGAAAAATCGATATCGGTGATGCCGTCCAGAACGGCCTCAAGGTGATCGTTATTCCGCTGCCGTCCGAATGCAAAATCATAGACCAGCTTTGCAAGCGCCTTTAGCACGACGGGTTGAGCCAAGACGGTTTGCCGTTTGGCCCCAGGCTCGCCGAAATTTGGTGACGCCAAGACCGCCTCCCAGAACCTCTTGGCTACCTCCAGTTTCCCTTCGACGAGCGTTGGGGTGGCGCTGCTCACATTGGTCTTGTTTAATATGAGTTGCGCGTTCACGGCCACAAGCTCCTTTCGGGTCATCTCGCCGGAGTCTCCCTCCCAATCCTTCGAATCGGTGTTCGTTACGGCGATGCGCTGCTTTTCGATCAGTTCAGTGCGCAGGAAGGCGTTGACCGGGTTGGCCATATCGAACTCGAGCGCGAGGCTTCGCTCAACCTTTTTCGCCAGGTTGTTCAAGTCATGAAAAAGCTGGCGCTCCTCCTCGATGCTCAGGCCGAGGTGAATTTCCAGCGCGACGGTACAGATTCCGCGCGCCACCTCGAGGCACTCGAGCCAAACATTAAGTTCGTCAGGCGGTACGCTGCGATCTTCGCCGTCAAACATATACAAGGACTGCTTCTTCGGCGGATATTTTTGGTGCAGGCGCACGTCGTCCAAGAATTTGAAAACAAATTCGAGGCCCATGCGCCGGTGTTGGCCATCCACGACCCAAAGAATGTCGCGTTGTGACAGCCAAAATCGGTAGCCGACAACGTCGCCGTTGGCCGCCTTCACGACTTCGCCCCGAATGGAGCTACCCCCGGGACCTGCGGTCCTCAAGTTTGCAACAATCGGCTGCAAGGAGAGGTAAGGCTGCACCCCGAGGATGCGCTGGATGCGTTGGTGAGCTTCGGTGATGGGCTTGCCGCACTTGGCACGTTCGCGGATGGCCGCTTTGATCAATCCCTTCAACGTATAAAGCGCAAGGCCGCGAGCGTGGACCGGATCGAGTTTGCGTTGAGCTACAACGCTCCCATCGTTATCGGGTCCACGTTCGTTTGCGACGTCGGAGAGCCGAAAAAGATCGTAAATTGGCAGTTTCGTTTCGAGCGTGGGGTAGCCGAGGTTGTTCCCCATAAACACTGTCAATTTCGTGTCACCTGAATCTCCCTTGGCGACGAGTTCATCTAGAGGCAGCAATGTAGTGGATTCCATATGTTTTTTCCCTTTTCCTGAAGTACCAACCAGGCACTATGCGAATATAAATCAACTTTTGGCCAATTGTCAATACTCCTGGGAATAAATAAATTTACCCTGGAAATTTTATTCAAGCTACCTGGATAAAACTAAAAATGTCCTGGTCTATTTTTTGGCTTCGTGGGAAGCGCAATTTGCTTTGCCATGCCTGGAGCCACCGAGAAGACTTGTTCCATGCGGCTGCCCTTCGCTCCGCCGGCGCGCCGATGATCACCACTCACGCGGATTTCACAGAACATCTGTTGCACTACCAATTTATTGGGTTTAAGTATGGCCTTTTGATGCCCTGGATCGCTCCCCGACGAAGGTCGGCAGGCTCACGGTCGCCAGCGTATCCGGCGATTGCTTACGAACAGCTGCGGCGAAATGCGCTAGGGATGAAGTCTCACCTCGAGTCGAACTGTCCGGAATTTCCGGATAGTTGCCCAGGGACGCAAGCCGGTTGACGATTGCGACATTTCAATCTTGGCGGTCCTGGGATTAGCGGAGGGCCTTCTATCCGACCGCTGCAGAGAGGACATGACACAATAGAAAGCCCAGCCAGGAGATCTACCTCGTGCGCTTGCTACACACCGCCGATTGGCAATTGGGGAAAGAATTCGGATCGTTCGGCGACGACGCGGGCGCACTGCTGCGGGCGCAGCGTATCAAGACGGTGCGGGCAGTTGCGGAGTTGGCCACGACTGAGAAAGTGGACTTGGTGCTGGTCGCCGGCGACGTATTTGAAAGCAACCTGGTTAAGCCTGAGGTCATTACCGGGATGCTTGGTGCGCTACGGGCCTTTTCTGGCGATTGGGTGATTCTTCCCGGCAATCACGACTATGCCTCGGAGCCCTCCATCTGGGATCGGTTGCGCGGTATGGGGTTCCCGGCGAACGTGCATCTTGCAACGACGGAAGGGCCGGCATTGTTGCTGCAGAACGGTACGGTCGCGGTGCTTTGCGCGCCACTGGTGCGGCGGCATGAAAGCGTAGATAAAACGGCCATTTGGAACGACTGCGAAACGCCAGCTGGGTGCTTGCGCATTGGTCTGGCGCATGGTTCGGTGCCGGGGTTTCTTCCGGCCGAGGCAGAGCCGAGCAACCCGATTGCCGCCGATCGCGCCGCCGCCGCCAGGCTTGACTATTTGGCACTGGGAGACTGGCACGGCACGATGGAGATCGCGCCCAACACCTGGTATTGCGGGACGCCGGAGAGCGATAATTTCGTGGCCAACGATTGCGGCAACGTTCTGCTGATCGAGGTGGAGGCCGGCTGTGCGCCGAGAATTGAGCGGCGCGCGATAGGGCATTTTCAGTGGCGGCGCAAGCGGGCGGTACTGCAATCGGCCGGCGATGTCGAGCAGTTGGGCCGCGAGCTGAGTACCCCCGCAGATGCCCAACAAATTGTGCGGCTGGAATTGAGCGGATCGCTCGATGTGGCAGGACGCGCGCTGCTGGATCGAAAGATTGAGTGGTGGGGTGGGCAATTCGCCGCGCTTGATGTGCGTGACAGTCAATTGACAACCATGTTGCGGACCGAGGACTTTGCGGCGATGCAACCGCCGGGATATGTGGAGGCCGCGGCTCAAAAGTTGGGTGTACTCCACGCCGCGGATCCGCCTGGAGATCAGGCCGAGGTTGCGGCGAAGGCGCTGGAGTTGCTTTACAGGTATTGCAGCGCGCTGGGGACGACGCCATGATCATCCGGCGCATCGAAATCGTGAACTTCAGGAAGCTGCAGGCACGCGTGGTCATTGACGCGATCGCCGGTGGCCTGGTGGTATTGGCAGGCCATAACGAGGAGGGCAAATCCACGCTTTTGTCAGCCCTGCGCGCCGCCTTTTTTTATAAATACAAGTGGAGCGGGAGCCTGATTGACGGATTTATGCCGTTTGGTTCCAGGGTGCGCCCGGAGATCGTGGTGGATTTTGACTGGAATGGAGAGGCGTACCGGCTGAGCAAGGGATTTTGTCAGCAGCCGTTCGCCAAGCTCACCTGCAAGGGACGGGAGTTCGACGGAGACGCAGCGGAAGAGGAGTTGGCCAAGCTCCTCGCCGGCCCAGCGGGAGGCCGGGCGCCACGCTCGGATGCGCAATTGGAGGTCGGACCATTTGGCATGGTGTGGGCTCTGCAAGGCGCCGCCTGGAATGCGGCGGTATCCGATTCGGGCCGAGCCGGGCTGCAACAAGCATTGGCCGACGAAGTGGGCAATGTGTTGGGGGGCACGCGGGCCAAGGACTTGCTGGGGAGGGTTAGGGCGGATCGTGAGGCGCTGTTGTCGCGGGTGCGGAACGAACCCACGGGCGAATTGAAGAGACTGCAGCAAGAGCATGCAGGTCTGGTCGCCAGGCGCGAGCAACTGCAAACGAGCCTTGCGGGCTTGGAAGCGAAACGCGAGGCTTTGGCGGAAAATGAGCGGCGGCGTAGAGAACAGCAAGAATTGGCGCCGGTATACCGCGAACGTCTTGAAAAGCTGCGACAGCAAGAGGTTGCGGGCGAAGCGCTGCGGAATGCCCGCGCCCAGGCTGCCTCTGAGGTCAAGCGTGCCGAAGCGGATGCCGAGACGTGCCGACTCCGGCTGCAGCGTCTGCGCGATGTGGCTTCGCGGGTGGGGCCGTTGCAGGCGGAGAAGGAGCAACGGGACGTCCGAGCGGCGGAAGCCGCGCAAGAAGAAGCTCGCGCCCAGATAGATCTAGATCACACGACGGCGCAAGCCATTGCCGCCAACGAGCGGCTCAAGGTTGCGGATGAAGATCTGGGGAAGATCAAGATGCAGCGGGAGTTGGCGCAATGCGACGCTGAACGGCATGCCGCGGAGGCGGTACTGCGGCAGGCGCGGGGCGTTGCGGACGAGCTGCGGAGACACCACACCGCGGCTGCCGCGATTCTGGTGGATCAGAAGCGAATACAAAAGTTGCGGGTGTTGCACAGCAAACTCGAAAGCGCGCGCGCGACGCTCGCCGCGGTGTCCACGCAGGTGGAGATTGAAGTTGCCGCGGGAAACTCGCTCACCGTGGGCGGTCGCGCTGTGGGCTCGCGGGTGCAAGTCGAGATATCCGAGACGACGCAATTCGCGATCAGCGGAATCGCAGAGATTCGAGTGAAGCCGGGGGCCAGCGTCACCAGCCCGCGGTCCGCGTCTGAGCTTGCGGATACCAATTGGCGCGAGGCGGCGGCTGATGCACAAGTTGCGGATTTGGCTGATGCGGAAGCACAATTTCAAACCCGTAGCGAGGCTCTGCATCAGGCTGAACTCTTACAAAGGAATTTGGACCAAATTGCGCCGGCGGGGGTAGACGGCGCCGAGCTTAATCTAGAGGCATTTAATCGCCGCCTGCTGCAATTACAGACATCTGGCGCGGGGCCGGCGCTTGCGCCCGAAGATCTTGGCGCGGACCTGGTACGGGCGGAGTCCGAGCGGGAGTTGGCACAGCAAGCGGCTCGGGATGCCGCATCGGCGCATCGGAGCGCGCTGATGCAGGCCGAAAACGCCAAGGAGCGCCGCCGCACCACAGAGCAAGAGGCGGAAACCGCGACTGCCAAACTCACAGCGGCGAGGGCGGCTGCCGCGGATTTAGCGCTTGAACAGCCTGAGGACGCGCTGCTCGAAGAACTCGCGAAGGCGGAAAGCGCACACGGTCAGCTACAAAGCCAGCTGGACGCTGCCGAGCGGGAGTTGATCGCCTTTGACGGAGAGCGGCACCGGCGGGAACTCGAGATGGCGGAAAGGGCAAATGGGGAGTTACAAAAGGATCTGGGGAAGCTCTCCGACACCTGTTTGGAGCTGCGCACCGAACTGCGGAAGCCCAGCGCAGATGGCCAGGAACTTGACGAGGTCGAGCAGAATCTGCAATGGGTGAGCGAGCGGCTGGCCGAGTTGAGTTTGCGCGCGAAGGCGCTGAAACTGCTGGTGGAGACACTGGAAGATGCCGAGCGAATTGCGGAAGCAAAGTTTTTGACGCCCATCACCCAACGGGTTGCGCAATATCTGCCGCAATTGATCCCCGGAAGCGCGATCCAACTGGATTCCGACATCAACGTGAACGGCCTGGATCGGAACGGGCGAGTCGAGCCTTTCGACAGCCTGAGCCATGGGACGCGGGAGCAACTGGCGATTCTTGTACGACTAGCGTTTGCGGATTTATTACGGGCAAAGAACAAACCGGCGCTGGTGGTGATTGACGACGCGCCGGTGTATGCCGACGACGAGCGCTTTGGGCGCATGCTTGGAATATTGCACGAGGCCGCCAAGGGCAACCAGATTCTGATCCTGACTTGCCGGGAGTCGCAGTTCCGTCCCTCCGGCGCGCAGATCCTTCATTTGAGCCAAACACTGGAACACGCTTCCCACGCTGGCGCCACATAGACGGTTTGTCCGATTGTGAGTGACTGACATTCGAATTCACAGGCACGAAACCGAGCTGCGCATAAGCGGGTGCGCCCCGGGCTGGCGGCTCTGGCAGGAATTACGGTTCAAACTGGATTGCCGCGGAGACCACGCGGAGCGGATCGCCGGGTGGAAACATCCAGTTCCGCGCAGCCAGGCTTGTGGCGCGATCGAGAAGGGCATTGCCGGAAACGATCTTGACCTCGCGAACGCTACCGTCAGCGGCGAGCGAAAGTGTGATTCGCACTGTTCCGCCGATTTGCGCCATTAACGGCAATTGCGGATAGCCTGGGCTCGGACATTTCACGCACGGCAGACTCGTCTTGACGCTGACCTTTCCCCCCGTCACGACCAACCTTGGGTTGGAGACGCCGGGCGGCGGCTCATGGGCCGCATCGGCAGCCTCCCTGGCAAGCACGGCCTGGAGCTCCGCGGCTCGCTTGCCTAACGTCTGAACCGCCGGGTCGTTGCCTCTGGATTTTTCGACCGCCGCATCGGCCTGCACAACCTGCAGGCAGCGCCGCGTTGCAATTGCTTCCCTGCGGGCATCGGGCGCCTGACCGGATTGTCTCGCGGCCGATTCGTTAAAACTCGTTCCCTCGTCGCACAAGCGCACCGAAGTGGCCAAGTCCGTTGCGGCTTTATCGCTATTGTTCGCACGGCTCTCAGCGATACCCAGTCTGAAATACAGATCGGAACGTGCAGCCGCTCCGTCCGGCGTTTCCGGTCCAGAGCGCGAAAGTGCGCCGCTGTACGTCACCGCCGCGTCGCTGAATCGCCCCTGGGCAAACTCCGTATCGGCGACCTTGGCCAAGGACCAGGCGCGCTCGATGTCGAACTCCGGATCAGGCGGTAATTGCTGGGCAAACGTTAGCGCCTTGCGGCACGCCGCCTCGGCCGAGGAGGCGTCGTTTTTGGAGCGCATTGCGGCGGTCTTTTCCTCGCATTTGCTGTTGGACGCCTGGAAGGATTGGTAGGCACCGACCTGCTCTTTGCTATACGGCGAGGACGCAGCAGTATAGTCCAAGCGTATTTGAGCGATCACTGGCGCGCCCTGAACCATAAACGGCGCGAACGTCCATTGCCGCATGGCGCGGGCGACCGCATTAGCCAGATCAGGATCACCAGCGATCATTTCGACGCGTTCAACATTGCCGGTTGGAGAAACGGTGACCTCGAACGTAGCCTTAAGCCGCGTGTTGTTCATCCGCACAGATAACGGGAGCAGTGGTTCAACCCGAGTTGCAATATGCTGGACCCCCTCTTTGGATGAGAACTTTGCCGGCTTCGCAGGAGTCTGGGTAAACAGTGGCCCGCCTGCGAGTGTTGCCGCTAATAGCGCCGCCGAAAGAATCTTCCGTCGCATGGGCCGGCACACCTTAGTGAATGTCGAGCACGGGTTTACCGAGCAGTTTTAGGTTAGGGCGGACGCCGAGGCCGGGTTCGCGGGAGGCGGCCATGCGGCCTTTTTTGCGGCGGGGGGCGCCGTCGGCGAAGGCCACGGTCACGTAGGAATTGAAATCCGTGGCTGAGAACAGGAAGCGCTCGGGGGTGCTGTGGGCGAGGTGGGCGATAGCGGCGGTGATGATGTCGCCTCCCCAGGTGTCCTCAATCGTCATGGCGATGCCGAGCGAGACGCAGAGGTCGCGGATTTGGCGGGCGCGGGTGAGGCCGCCGACTTTCGAGATCTTGAGGTTGATGACATCCATGGCCTGGTCGGCGATGCCGCGCACCACCATCGCGATGCCGTCCACCACCTCGTCGAGAATGAAGGGGCGCTGGGTGTGGCGGCGCACGGCGAGGCACTGCTCGTAGGACATGCAGGGCTGCTCGATGTAGACGTTCACGTCGCGGACGGCGTCGGCGACGCGCATGGCCTCGTGCTGCGTCCAACCGGTGTTGGCGTCGGCGATCAGCACGTCGCCGCGCCCGAGTTCGGCGGCGGCGGCGCGGATGCGGTCAATGTCGGTGTCGGGATCGCCGCCGACCTTGAGCTGGAACTTTTGGTATCCCTCTTTGCGGTAGCCGCTGATTTTTTTGGCCATTTGCGCCGGGGCTTCCTGCGAGATGGCGCGGTAGAGGGCGATGTCGTCGCCGACGTGGCCGCCCATCAGGGTCGCGACCGGAAGCCCGCTGGCCTTGCCGAGAAGATCCCAGCAAGCCATGTCGAGGGCGGATTTGACGTAGGGGTGGCCGCGCATGGCGCGATCCATCAACTCGTTTAATTCGCCGAGCGCCAATGGATCGGCGCCGAGAAGTTGCGGGCCCAGTTCGGCGATGCCGGCGCGGGCGCCGCGCGCGTACGCGGGCAAGTAGGCGGGGCCCAGGGGGCAGACCTCGCCCCATCCGACGAGGCCCGTATCGGTCGCGACGGCCACGACGGTTGAATCGAACACCGACACGGCGTTGCCGCCGGACCACTTATAGCTGCCTTCATGCAAGGGCAGATCTATTTGGTAGGCGCGGATGGAGGTGATCTTCATGCGGCGGCGGCGCTCCGGGCGGCGTCGCGGCGCGAGGACATCCAAAGCGTGGCAGAAGTGTAGAGCAGAACGCCAACCACGACCCACTTGACGACGCCCAACGGGAGCGCCTTGACCATGAAGGCGGCGACCAGCACGCCAGGGACTCCACCCAGGGCGAGGCCCAAGGCGGTGCGGCGGTGGAAGCGGCCGGACTTATAGAAGCGGATGGCGGCGGCGGGCAGGATGACGGCGGCCGAAGCCGCCATGATGAGGAACACGGCTTTGGCGTTCATGCCGAGCATGAAGGTGACGGCCATGGTGGGGGCATAGTTGCCGATCCCCAAGCTGGTGAGCGCGCCGATAATGAGATTGGCCGCGACCGCGATGACGAGCGCGAGGCCGGTGAAGCCGACGGAGCCGGCGTCCAATGAGAGGCTGGCCATCATGCGCACGGCCATGAAGGCGGCGGTGACGAGCAGGGCGATGGCCATGGCGCGTTGAATTAACTTGCGGGGCCAGCGCACCACAATGCCGGAACCGATCCAGGCGCCGATGCCGCCGGCGGCTACCATGCAGAGGAGGGTGCGCAGGTCAATGAGGCCGCCCAGCAGAATGATGTAGATGATGGCCTCGGAGACGGTGGGAATGGCCTGGCCGACGTTGAGGGTGCCGGGGATGTCGTCGTCCTCGACCATGTGGCCGAGGCACAGGACCGCCGTGGTGGTGGCGAAGGAGCCGATGCCGAGGGTGTCGAAGAAGTTGGTGACGGCGCCCAGGCCTAAGAGCGCCGGCATGGACGTGAGGCGGGAGTTGCGCACGGGGGTCGGCATGTAGCCGCCAGTGTACTCCGTAAAGTGCAGGCGAGGCGATAAGGGGCACATTGCGTCGTCCTCAGTCGGTCGCGAATGCTCACGTGGCCGAGCCACGCTGCGCTTCGCGCCCTCCCTGCGTCCTAGCACTGCGCCCCTTCTCGCCTCTTCCTGAGAGTTTTTTCCCGGCAGCGGGCCGCCGTCCCGAATTACGACCACCCCAGCGCCCAAAGCGGCGCCGGGTGCCCGGTCCGCGGCCCTGGCCCTGCGGTCTCGCCTCGGTCAGACTGAGCCGACTCGGGCCCTGCCGCCCGTTGCAGGATTAATTGCCGCTCCGTTCGCTGCGCGCAAGGTGGACGCGCAGCCAGCGGGGGACGCGGCTGCGGTATTCGTCATACGCGGCTCCGCGCTTGCGGGCGAGGTAGGGTTCCTCGAGAAATACGACGACGAGGTGAAACCAAACCGCGGCGCAAAGCAGGTAGATGGCAATCGCCTTGGACCGGTATGCCACTACCTGGCCCGCGATGGCGCAGAGCACGCCCAGGTACATGGGATTGCGCGAGTACCGGTACAGCCCGTTGTGGACGACCTGTTGGGGCTCGGCGCCCCAGAGCCAGCGGGCGGCACGCGAGAAGTAGATTGCCGGCGTGCCGCCCGCGGCAACGAAATCGGCCAGGCAGCGGAGATAAAGCGCAGCCCCGATAGCGAAAAGAAGCCAGCCCAGGCGCCACGCTCCAGTGGGGACAGCGCCCGACCGCAAATCTTGCGGGATGAGCACGGCGACGCTTCCTGGCACAAGCACCGTAAAGATGAAGCCGCGAATGCGCAGGGACAATGGCGTCATCGCCGCCAGTATGCGTCCGGCGCGGGAAGGGTGCAAGGGGCGCCCCCCCGATATAAAGGCAGCGAAACAGGGGCGAGAACCGCGTCCCGCCCCTAGCGTGCGTTTGCCTCAGGATTTTAAGAGCAGCATGGTTTGGGCTTGTCCGGCGGCTTGTTGTTGTTCTTGTTCCCTCGGCTCGGCGCAGCCGAATGCTGGGGCGCGGTGTGGGACGGCGCCGCGTGTGGCGGCGCGGTGCGCTGCGGGGCTTGGCGGCTGGGCGCGGGTTGGGGCGGCGCCGGGCGGCTGGGCGCGGGCCGGGAAGCCGGTGCGGTGTGCGTGGCGCGTGATGGCGCTGGACGCGACGGCTCGGGCCGTGCGCTCGACGGACGATTGGGCGCCGGCTGCACGGCAGGCGGCTGGCTGCGCTCGGGACGAGCTGTTGTCGGGCGGCTGGGCGCGGGCCGCGCCGGCAGGGCGCCAGGAACAGGAGCGGTATGAGTGGTTGAAGGGCGCGCCGGCGCGGTGCGCGTTTCCGGCGGGCGCGAGGGCTGCGGCTGCGGGCGAGCGGGCTCCGGACGGGCGGGCCGGGCGCGGTTCGGCGCCGGGGCGGGCGCGGTGCGGTTCGGCATTGGCTCGCGCCGGGTGCGATTCGGCGCGCGTGCGGCTGGGGTTGCCGAGGGCGAGGCAGCGCGCGGCGCCGGCCGGACATTGCGGGACGACGACGAGGTGGTTTGCGCCGGCCGGGCCTCGACGGGGCTTGCCTGGCTGGAACGCTGGGGCGCCACGCGCGGCGCCACCTGCCGCCGCCGGGTGGCCACATCGGTGTAGTTCACGTTGCTATGTACGCCGCGCACCGCGCTCAGGCGGTTGTAATCCACGGAGCGATTGATCACGGTGCGATCAACGGGCACGTCGCGATACTGATTGTTGACGTAGTAGGTGTTGTTAATCTGAACGTCGGGACGCGACCGGCCCACCCAACCGCCGCCCTGCCAGCCGGTGTAGTAGATTCTGCGCGATCCCCAATGAAAGTCGTAGTTGAGCCAGGCGCCAATGGCCAGACCGACGCCGAACGACAGCAGGTTGCCGCGGCGCACGTACACCACTTGGGGATTGTATTGCGGCACATAGATGTATCGCGGCTGCAGCGGGTCAATGGCGATGTAGCCGCCCTCGAGCAGCACCTGCTGGTCCTGATTCGAGATCAGATTGCCCTCGGCGCGCGCTTCACGACGGAGGCGTTGCACGGCGTCCATCACGTAGTCGGGCTGATCCACATAGGCCTGGCCGAGTGAAGTGGTCCAGTCCATTTGATTGGCCAACTGGGAGAGAACGCTGGGGTAATGGGCGACGGATTTGACACTCACGTCCCAATCCATGTCGTCCACGTAGCGCGGATCGTTGCCCTCCTGGATCCATTGCTCGGCGCTCTGTATCTCATCGGGATAGGTCGAGGCGGGCAGTACCTGGGCCAGGAGCGGGTCCGGATAGAGCGCCACGGGCGCCAGCAAGTTGTCCAACTGCACGGGTGTGAAAAGAGTTTGCGCGCGCAGGCCGACTCCCGCGGCCAGGGTGAACGCGCACACAAGCAGCATGCAAAGTCGTTTCATGTGAGATCCCCCGCTTTACCTAAGTAGCAGCACGTCGGGGGCCAGTCAATGGTGGATGGCGGCGCATGGGCGCATTTCACCCATGCGGCTGCCCTTATTTTTTGCCGCCTCTACAGCTTGACTTAATGTCCATTATTATATACACTAAACATGTTACGGTACGTGTTAATGGACGTAATATGAGTGCAGTTCACAAATTTCCACCTCTTCCAATTCCCGTTGCCAGGGTATTGCGCAAGCTGGGGCACGACATCAGGGACGCGCGGCGCCGACGGCGCATTCCTGCCGCGATTCTTGGGGAGCGCGCTTCTATCGCGCGCACAACACTGCACAAGATCGAGAAAGGCAACGCAGGCGTCGCCATCGGCAACTATGCCGCGGTACTGTTTTCCCTCGGACTGGCGGACGGCATCGGCGATCTTGCCGATGTGACTCACGACAGCGTCGGGCGGGGACTCGAAGAGGAACAACTTCCGAAAAGAGTTCGTCTTCCGCAGCCGCGAAAAGAGCGGAGGCCACCGAAGCCAGGAAATCGATAAATGGACAGGGAAGTTCTTGTATACGTCGATCTTCAAAGTACCCCACATCTCGTGGGGCGCCTATGGGCGCGTCTCCACAAGGACCGGGAGAGCGCGACATTCGAATACGACAGGAGCTGGCTTGGACACGCGGAGCGCTTTTCACTGGAACCGGCGCTGAAACTTGGCCCCGGTCCGTTCCACACCCCGTCGCACAAGGCGCTCTTCGGCGCCATCGGCGATTCCGCTCCCGACCGATGGGGGCGCGTCCTGATGCGCCGGGCCGACCGGCGGCGCGCCGAACGTGAAGGGCGGGCGCCAAGAACTGTCAGGGAAATCGACTCTCTGCTGCTCGTCGATGACGAAGCACGGCAGGGAGCCCTGCGGTTCGCTGAGAAGGAGGGAGGCCCATTCCTCGCCGATCAGGGTGCCACAAGAATTCCGCCGCTCATCGAGCTGCCGCGATTATTGTCCGCCGCCGAACGCGTCGTCGAAGAAAAGGACAGCGACGATGATCTGCGGCTGCTGCTGGCGCCCGGGTCATCGCTCGGCGGCGCCCGCCCGAAGGCGTCCGTTCGCGATCGCGACGGGCATCTCACGATTGCCAAGTTTCCGAACAAGGGCGATGAGACCAATGTTGTGCTGTGGGAAGCGGTCGCCCTCACGCTAGCCGGCAAGGCGGGCATTGCGGTTCCGACATGGCGGCTCGAGACAGTAGCCGGCAAGCCCGTTCTGCTGTCGCGGCGCTTTGATCGCGAGGGCGGCGTGAGAGTGCCCTTCCTGTCCGCCATGAGCATGCTCGATGCACGCGACAACGATGCCCGCAGTTATCTGGAATTCGTGGACGCTCTGCGCCAACATGGCGCGGCGCCCAAGGCGGACATGCAAGCTCTATGGCGGCGCGTCGTCTTCAATATTCTGATCTCAAATACAGACGACCATCTCCGTAACCATGGCTTCCAGTGGGTGGGGCCAGCGGGATGGCGGTTGTCCCCGGCATATGACCTCAACCCGGTTCCAACCGACATAAAGCCGCGGGTTCTCACGACCGCCATCGATCTCGAAGACGGCACCGCGTCCCTGGAATTGGCCTATGACGTTGCCTACTACTTCGAGCTCGAGCCGCCGGAGGCGCGCGCCATCGCCGGCGAGGTTGGCAAGGCGGTCGCAAGATGGCGCAAGGAAGCGGCGCGTTTAGGCTTGCTCAAATCCGAAATCGACCGCATGGCATCGGCCTTCGAGCATGCCGATTTGAAGGCGGCCGTGGGCGGCAGGTGAAGACGATTGAAAACGGCGTGCCCCCCGGCCAGCGTGGTTGTGCTATTGGTCGCCACGGGAGTGGGCTCCATCACCCATTCTAGAGCCGCGGCGGTATCGAATAAGCCGGGGGTTAGAATGAAAATGCGGCACCTAGCCCGTGCATGCGCCTGTAGCTCAGACGGATAGAGCAGCGGTTTCCTAAACCGCGTGCCGCAGGTTCGACTCCTGCCAGGCGCACCATTTTTCCATTGACGGGTGCGGGGCCCCGCGCGGCTGCCGCCGCGCGATCCGCTTAGGCGCAACGCCGAACCGGGGTCCCCTTGAGCCCCAGTCCGGTGTTGTGCCAAGCGGAACCGCGTCACGACGTTTTGACGACTTCCAAGGTGGTAGGCTGAAGCAGTGTCTTCCCTGACCGATCTCTTCGCCAATAACGAGTTGTGGGCGCGGCGGTGTAGCGCCCGCGACCCCGGCTTTTTCACGCGGCTGCAGGCCCAGCAGGCGCCCCGCTATTTGTGGATCGGGTGCTCGGACAGCCGCGTGCCCGCCAATGAAATCGTCGGCCTGGCGCCGGGCGAAATGTTTGTCCACCGCAACGTCGCCAACGTGGTGGTCCATACCGACCTGAACTGCTTGTCGGTGCTGCAATACGCGGTGGATGCGCTCGCCGTCGCCCATGTCATCGTCACCGGCCACTATGGCTGCGGCGGCGTGCGCGCGGTCTGCGACGGCGCCCGGCTGGGCCTGATTGACAACTGGCTGCGCCACGTGGACGACGTCCGCCAGCGCCACCGCGACCAACTCTCCGGTCTCGACTCCGACGCCGCCGCACGCCGGCTGTGCGAGCTCAACGTGATCGAGCAGGCCCGCCACGTTTGCGAAACCACCATTGTGCGCGACGCCTGGCTGCGCGGGCAGGCGCTCGAGGTCCACGGCTGGATTTACGGCCTCGCCGACGGCCGTCTGCATGACCTGGGATTCGCCGCCACCCGCCAGGACGACGTGGCCGGCGTCTATGACCGCTCCATCGCCGCCCTGTGGGCGGAAGGGGCGATGCGATAACGGGGCCATTGCGCCACGCCCTATTGCCCAAAGCGGCATTGGTGTTCGCGGATCTGGCCCCGCGATCTCGCATCACTAAGCAAATTGCCCTTCGGATGCGACTCGAGCCGTAGCACCGCCACGCTTTGAGCGATTTGGCTGGCGCATAAAGCACTGGTAGTCGGCTTCCGTCTGGTTGGCGTATGTAGTGGCGAAGCGCGCGATGGCTTGATCGAAAACATCGCTTTTGCCCATGTAGCCGGAGAGGAGTGCCGCATCGCCGGTGCGGGCATGGGCGCGCGCCAGGGCCCATCCGCAGAGACCGGCGTACTCGTTCCAGTCGGCCGGGGTCATGGCCTCCAGGTCAATCTTGAATTTCATGTCGTGGAGCTGGCGGAAGTAGTAGTCGTGGCCGTTGTCGTCGCGCGTCCAACCCAGAAATACGTCGCTGGCGGACTGCAGCATGCGTTGTCCTACGACCACGCGCTGGCCTTGGTTTTCGAACCGGCTGGCGGCGGTGTAGGGCTCGAGCACCGAGCGGCGGGCTTCCTTGAATTGCAGCAGCAGCGGGTCGTGGGCGCCGGCCATGAGCAGGGCCACGGCGCAGCGGGTGCCGACCGAGCCCACGCCGACCACTTTGCGCGCGACATCCACCAACTCGTAACGGTCGAGCACGATGCGCCGTTCGGGCGGCAGCGTTTCGCGGTAGAGATGGAACATGCGCCGCACGTGGCGGCCCAGGAGCGCCTTATCACGGGGATGGTAGATGAGCGGGGGACGATCGGCGATGCGCGGCTTGCCGCGGCGCAGCGCGGTGATCCTGGGGAAGTCGCGGCCCGGCGTGCGGCGCGCCGCCGCGGCGATGACCCGCTGCCAGCGCTTGCGCGCCGCCGGCGTGGGCGCGTGATCAGCGAGCAGCGAAAGATCGAGATGCGAGTACCACACCCCAAGCGCGGGCATTTCCGCATAGCGATGCATGTGGGCGCGGTACGCCTCGGCGGTAAGGCGGGCGTTGTCGCGGCATCGGCTTTCGGCGAATCCGGCGACGCGGTTGGCGACGAGCACGCTCGCCGCCAAGCGCTTGAGATCCCATTCCCAGGGCGCGGGGACGGTCTCGTCGAAGTCGTTAATGTCGAAGACGAGTTGGCGTTCGGGCGTGCCGAAGCCGCCGAAGTTGCCGACGTGGCAGTCGCCACAGGCTTGCACGCGCACGCCCGTGGCGGCGGTCGTACTTAGGTCGGCGGCCATGACAGCGGCGGCGCCGCGCAGGAAGGCAAACGGAGACGCACGCATGCGTTCGTAGCGAATGGGCAGCAGCGCCGGCAGCCGGCCCTGGTCGGACTGGCGCAACAATGCAAGGGGATCGAGGCGGTTCGACGGGGGCTTCCAGTCGCCGTGGGAGGAACGCGGCGCCCGCTCGCGTAGCTTCTTGCCCAGGGCCATGCGCTGCTCGATCGTTAACATGGCATCAGCATACAGGCGGCCGCGGGCGGCGTGGCAGGGCCGAGTCCCCAATCTGTACAGAGGTGTACAATAGTATAACGATGAAAACGGTCGCCTTTACTGAATTCCGGCGCAATGCCTCGAAGCTGCTCGATCAAGTGGAGCAAGGGGCGACCTTGCACATCGAACGCCATGGCAAGGTTGTGGCCCGCCTGGCACCCGCTCCGCCCACCGGCTATATTCCGGCCTGGCGGCGGCCACACAAACCAATCGTGACAAAGGGCAAGAGTTTGGCGCGAATGGTTCTTGAGGAGCGGGAACGGGGACTGTGAGAATGTTTTTGGACTCATCGGGAATGGTAAAGCTTTACCGAAGTGAGTCCGGGAGTCGGGATGTCGCGATGCGACTGAGCCAGGCCGAAGAACTTGGCGTTTCCGCCCTGAGCTTAACGGAAGTCATTTCAGCGCTTTGCCGCTGGCGACGAGAAAACGTCCTTGACGGCGCGCAGTACCGCGAAACGAAGCGACAGTTCCAGGCAGACTGGAAAGATGCCACCGTTGTCGAACTGACGGCCGCCGTCTACGGCCGCGCCGTTCATTTGCTCGAAAATTGGACGCTACGTTCATCAGACGCATTGCAGACCGCATGCGCAATCGAGTGGGGCGCGGATCTTTTTGTTTCCGCCGACAGCCGGCAATGCACGGCGGCGCGAGGAGCAGGGTTAAAGGTGGAACTGCTAACGGTTGGGTAGCGCAGTCGCGCCCGGATTGGGGTTGGGGGAGGGGGATTTTCCCGCGTTTCTTGCCATTGCCCGTATAATCATCGGCGCGAGGCTTATTGGGAGGTCTTCATGTCGCTTTTTTCCTACCGCCGTGCGGTTGCGCTTTTCTCCGCCGCTTTGTTGACGCCGTTCCTTTTTGCGCAGAGCGCGCCGTCGGTGCCGGTCGCGACCGAGTTTGAAAATCTGCACTTCCGCTCCATCGGGCCCGCCTCGATGTCGGGACGCATCAGCGACTTCGCGGCGTATGAGGCCAACCCGGCCATCTTCTATGTAGGCTCCGCGCACGGCGGGTTGTGGAAGACCATCGATGGCGGCGCCACCTTTACGCCTGAGTTTCAAAACGAAGGATTGATGTCGGTCGGAGCGGTTGCGATCTCGCAGCGCAATCCCGACATCGTCTATCTGGGCACGGGCGAGGGCACCAACCGGCAGAGCCTTTCGTGGGGCGATGGCGTCTGGAAATCGACCGACGGCGGCAAGAGCTGGAAAAACCTAGGCCTCACCCACTCGTACCAGATCAGCCGCATCGTGGTTGATCCCGACAACGACAACGTCGCGTGGGTAGCGGCGCAAGGCGCGCTGTTCGGACCGGGCGGCGACCGCGGCGTCTACAAGACCAGCGACGGCGGCGCTACGTGGAAGCAGGTGCTCAAGATTGACGAGGACACCGGCGCCAACGACATCGTGATGTCGGCCAGCAACCATGACGTGCTTTACGCCTCGAGCTATCAGCGCCGCCGCACCCAGTGCTGCGTGAACGGCGGCGGACCCGGCAGCGGCATTTGGAAATCCACCGATGGCGGCGATACCTGGAAGCGGCTCAGCGGCGGCGGGCTGCCGTCGGGCCCGCTCGGGCGCATTGGACTTGCCGTGTACGCGCACAGCGAAAACATTCTTTACGCCGAAATCCAAGGCGCGACGCCACCCGGCGCGGGCCGCGGCGGCGCCGCCGGAGGCACGGCCGCCGGCGACACCGGAGTTTACCGCTCGAACGACGGCGGCGCGACCTGGAGCAAGTTTGCCGATCCCGACAACCGGCCCATTTATTTCAGCCAGGTGCGGATCGACCCCAACAATCCCGACCACGTTCTGGTGGCCAGCGTGCGGCTTTATCTGTCGACCAATGGCGGACGCACGTTCTTCCCGATAGATCCCTCCGAGCACGACGACAAACACGCCATCTGGTGGGATCCGCGCAACTCCAACCACCTGCTCATCGGCACCGACGGCGGCGCCTACACCACGTGGGACATGGGCAAGTCGTGGATCTGGTACCCCAACCTTCCGGTGGGGTTGTTCTACCACGTCGGCTTCGACAACGAATGGCCTTATAACGTCTGCGGCGGCATGCAGGACAACTACGATTGGTGCGGGCCCAGCGCGGTGCGCACGTCGGGCGGCATCTCGAACGACCGCTGGCAGACGATTCAGGGCGGCGACGGTTTCGTGGCCATCATGGATCCGCGCGATTCGCGCACCGTCTTCAGCGAAACCCAGGACGGCAACACAATGCGGCATGACCGCACTACGGGGGAGTCGAAGAGCATCCGGCCCACGCCGCAAAACGTGACGGACGCGGAGCCGGGCGGGATCGGATGCGACACACCGGCCGCGGGTTCCGCCGGACGCGGCGGCGCGCCGGCACCGAAGTGCGCGGCCTACCGCTTTAATTGGGACACCCCGATGGTGTTCGCGCCCAACGATCCGGGCACGTTGTACATCGCGGGTAATCACGTGTTTCGCTCGACCGACCGGGGCGATTCATGGACGGCGATCAGTCCCGACCTCACCAGCCACGCCGATCGCGACCAAATCGAGACCATGGGCGTGAAGGGCAGCGCCATTGATATCGCCAAGGACGACGGCATCAGCGCGTGGCCCACCATCGTGACCTTCGCCGAATCGCCGAAGATGCCGGGTCTTTACTACACCGGCACCGACGACGGCACGGTCAGCGTGTCGCGCGACGGCGGCAAGACGTGGGACACCAAGCTGGCCGAGCGCATGCCCGGCTTCGTTCCCGGCGCGTGGGTGTCGAAGGTGCTGCCCTCGCGCTACGACGCGGCCACGGTTTACGTCGCGAGCGATGCGCACCGGATCAACGACTACGAAACGCACATGTGGGTCAGCCACGACTACGGCGCGACGTTCCAATCGTTGAACGGGAATCTCAGCGGCCAGGCGATCAAGACGCTGACCGAGGACTTGCGCAACCCCGATGTGCTCTACGCCGGCGCCGAGACCGGCATTTTCCTGAGCCTCGATCGCGGACGCAATTGGCAGCGCCTCGAAGGAAATCTGCCGACGGTGCGGGTTGACGAGATGACGATTCAGCCGCGCGCGGACGCGCTGCTGATCGCCACCCACGGACGCGCACTTTGGATACTTGACCACCTCTCGCCCATACAGGAGTACACGGCGGCGGAATCGAGCGCCGCCGGGGCCAAGTTGTTCTCGATCGACCCGGCGCTGGAATGGAAGCCGTACGGCGATAAGAACGAGGAGTTCTGGGCGCACCAGTATTTCATGGGCGAGAATCCGCCCAAGGCGGCGGTGGTTGACTATTACTTAAAGAACAAGGCGACCAGCGCTTCGCTTCAGATCGCCGATGCGACGGGGCGGAAACTGCGTGAACTTCCGCTTACCGGCGCCAGCCTCGAGGCCGGCATACAAACAGCATGTTGGGACTTCCGCGCCCAACCGCTGCCCGCGCCGCCCGCGGCGGCGGGGCGCGGCGCCGCAGCCGGGCGCGGAGGCGCCGGGGGACGCGGCGCCGCATCCCCATGGGCGATGCCGCAGCCCCAGCCTGGGTACTCGGCCGCCAAGGCGTGCGCGGACGATCCCGCAGCCGGAGGTGGACGCGGGGGCGCCGGCGCGCGCGTCGGCCCCATGGTTCCCCCCGGCAACTACACGGTGTCGCTGACGGTGGATGGCAAGTTGATCGAGTCCAAGCCGCTGCAAGTGGTCATGGACCCGGCGATCGCCACGCACTTCAGCGTCGCCGATGCGCACCGGTACTTCGACCTTTTGATGAACGTACAGGATCTGCAAGCCAACGCCGATGCGGCCGCCCAAGCGATGCAGCCGTTCTACGAACAGATGCAGAAGGCGGCGGCGAAATCAAGTGACATGCCGGCCGCGACGAAGACCCAATTCGACGCGCTGCACCAGCAGTTCGACGCGGTGCGGGTGAAATTCGGCGTGCCCGCTCCGGCGGCCGCGGCGGGACGCGGAGGCTTTGGCCGCGGCGCGGCGCCGAACCCGGACGATCTGGTCGCGCGCATTGGGGAGGTGAAGACGCAAATGATGGCCTTCACCGAAATGCCCAGCGAAACGTTGATGAAGCAGTACAACGACGTGAGAGTGGCCTATCCCAAGGCGCTGGCGGAACTCAATGCGGTGTACGAGAAGGCGGCAAGCCTGGCGCCGGCGCTACAGGCGCAGCAAGTTGCGTTGACGGCGCCAGCCAAGGTGGTTTGGAACGCCACGCCCATGGCGGCGCCGATGAAGACGCGGGCGGGGGCGAAAGAGCGCAAGTAGTTCAGGGCCGCGGGAGACCGTGGCCGGTGATGGCGTTTCGGATGCTGACGTGGAATTCGGGGTGCGCGCGTTCACCGGTAATGGTGAGCGGCAGCAGGGTGCCCGAGGTACCGTGTTCGAAAATCCGATTAAAGGGACGCAGCACGAGCGACTTCCATCCGGTCGTCATTTGCGAGAGTTTCGCGTCGAGTTGGACAGTGCCCTTAAAGTCGAGCGCCTGTGAGGGCATGTCGTAGCTACCGGTGAGACGGACAGTTGCGCCGGGAACGGCGAACTGGAGGCGGGAGAAGTCAATCCGTCCGCGGGCCATCTGGAAATCTCCCTGGAGGCCGACGGCGGTGGAATCGGTATCGTTATCACCGGGCGCGGCGGCGACTCCGGGATGGCCCTGGCCGCGTTCGCTCAAGTTGGCGATGTTGGCGCGCACGCCGGGGTCGGTGAAGGTCGCTTGACGGATTTGGAATCCGCCCTTCATTTGCATCCGTTTGTCCACCGGCTCGCGGGTGGGGGGAATGTGGATGTGGGCGCGCAGGGCTACATTTCCCTTCATGGGCGGCTGCGCGGCTTTGACGGCAAGAGCAAGAAGATCCTCAAGACGCGCCGGTTCGGCGCCGCGGCCGGCCTCGACGTCGAGATCGATCTCGGTGCCGGGCACGGCCGAAGGTTGGACGATGCCGCTGACTTCGAGGACGGAACCGGCGAGGCGAGCATTCACTTTTTGCAGTACCGTGTCGCCGCTGGTGCCGTCGACAAGGAGTTGGAAGGTGGTGTGGAGCGGTTCCGGATTGCCCTGCTGGCCGAGGGCAAAATTGGGGGTGTCGCTCATGCCGCGCACCTCGATTTTCTGAAGTGAACCGGTGAAGTTGCCCTCGGAGGAGAGCACACCGGAAAGGCCGGCGATGGACGACAAATCGGCGCGATCGAAACTGTACTGGCCCTGCACGGGGGAGGAGCCAGGGTCGTCGGCATCCCACGGGCCGAAAGTTCCGGTGGTGACGATCTGGCCAACCGGCCTGGGATTGGTGAGCTCGGCCGAGTAGAGCATGCTGCCGCCGCTGGCCGGCGCACGCAGCCGCAGCCGTTGGATGTAGAAGACGCGCGGCGGCCGTCCGGGGGGGTTGGAGTAAATACGGAGGACGGTTCCATCAGCAACCACCGATTCCAGCACCATCGCCCGGTGGAAATTCTGGCGGACAACCAGGTTCTGACTGGAGCGTTTGCCGTGGGGGGGGATATTGAGTTGCAGCCCTTGCAACTGCACGTGGCCCAAGCGGGGAGCGCCGAAAAGCAACCGCAACCAACTGGCGTCGGCGGAAAAACTAGCGATTTCGACGAGCGGCGGCATGCCGGGCGAATCGGCGCCCAGCACCAGTCCGGTGCCGCTGACCCGAGCGCGCGGAAACAGCGAGGAGTGGAAGGTCTGCAAAGAGACGGCATGGCCATAGCGCTGCTCAAGAGCTTGCTCGACCCAGCTTCGGCGCAGCGGCGATTCCCAGCGCAGGAAGGCGGCGCCGACCGCGGCGAGGACGCCCGCTAAACCGGCGGCCGCGAACACCCATTGCCAGAAACCGCGCGGTCGTCGCATCTTTATTGGATGCGCCGGCTTCAGAATTAGCAGCGGGCGGCTAGCGGCGGAAGAAGAGATTGAGGAGCAGCGTGGCTAGCAGGCTCAGGACTAGCATGGTGACCAGCGGGAAATAGACGGTTGTGTTGCGGCCGCGGTAAACAATATCGCCGGGGAGGCGGCCGAGCGGGATGCCGACGCGCTGTGCGATTAGCAGCAGGGCGCCCAGGGCGGCGACTACCAAGCCCGCAATCAGCAACAGTCGGCCTAGGCTAGCCATACTACGATGGTACACACCATGCTCAGTTATCGACAATGTTGCCTCGCCGGCGTTGCCGCCGTGGCGCTGGGGCTGGCGGGATGCGCGCGCTCGACCTCGACCTCGGCGACGGCCGCGCCGGCAGGCATGGACCGCGACTTGATGGAAGTCACCGTGCCGCGGCTGGAGCAGCTTTATCGCAACCACACCTACACGGTTACCCAGGTTGTGAATTGGTACATTGCGCGCATCCGCCGCTACAACCCGGTTTATGGGCCAGTCGAGTTCCTCAACGCTGGAAACGCACTCGCGCTCGCGGGGCGGCTGGATGCGGAAGCGACGCCAGGCGGCGACGCGGGCCGCGAGCCGCTCTGGGGTGTGCCCATCGTCATCAAGGAGAACACGAGCATCCAAGGCCTTATTACCACCGACGGCTGGAAGGGGTACATCATTCCCGGCCATGAGCTGATTGCTCCGCGCGACGCTACCGTCGTCGCCAAGCTGCGCGCGGCCGGCGCCGTCATCATCGGAAAGACCAACATGCCCGACTTCGCCGCCAGCGATACAAACCGGAGTTCGTCGTTCGGGCGCACCGGGAATGCTTACGACGTGCGCTTTAGCCCAGGCGGATCGTCGGGCGGGACGGTGACCGCCGTCACATCTAACATGGCTGTTCTTGGGACCGGCACCGACACCGGCAACTCGATCCGCATGCCGGCCGCGACCAGCGCGGTCGTCGGCGTGTTCCCGACGCGCGGCCTGGTCAGCACCGCCGGCATCGCGCCGCTCGATTGGCTATTGGACAACACCGGGCCGATTGCGCGCAATGTCACCGATGCGGCGGTCGCGCTCACGGTGATGGCGGGCGAGGATCCGCTCGACCCGGCTACACGCGGTTCGCCAGCGCTGGCGCAGCCCGGCCCTTATACGCAGTACCTCAAGCCGGGCGCGCTGCGGGGCAAGCGCTTTGGCGTACCGGCGTTAGTGCTCAACGGGTTGGGCATCCCGTTTCAAGGCATCCCGGCGCTGGAAACGCCGGCGCAGGTTGCCGCCGACCGGAAATCGGCCGAGATTCCGTTGCAGCCGGAGACGCGCGCCGCTTTCATGAAAGCGGTGGCGGCGCTGCGGGGCGCGGGCGCGACGGTTGTTTTTGACGATTCCATTCTCGGCGAGCAGTTCGCCGCCGCCGCCACACGCATCGGCACGCTGCCCTACATTCGCGAGGGCACGGAAAAATTTCTGGCGATGTTCGGTCCGGCGCAGTATCACTCGGCCGGGGAGTATGCGCGGGTAGTTGGTTCGCCGCTGCCCGCCACCATTATCGGCGGCGGCAAGCCGGGCACGCTGCTGGTGGATCCACGGCCGGTGGTGGCGCAGCTCGCGTACGAAAACAATCCACGCGCCAACGCGGACGTGAATCTGCCGCGGCAGCGGGCGCTGGCCATTTACAACGCCACGCTCGATCGCCTCCACCTCGATGGCTACGTTTACCCGGCGATTCAGATGCCGCCGGTTGACGAAACCATGCCGCAGGATGGAACGATCAGCGGCGGTCCGCACTCGGACACGAGTTGGGTGAATATGATCGGCGTGCCCGCAGTGGTCGTTCCGGCGGGATTCTATGGCAATGGCCTGCCGTTTGGATTGGAGATCAGCGCGCGCCGTTGGCGCGATGGCGACCTGCTCGGCTGGGCTTACGACTTCGAGCAGGCCACGCATTTGCGTAAACCTCCGGTGCTGGTTGAGCAGGGCCTGCTTGCGGTTCATGCGCGACAATAAAGATGAGGTAACCCGATGAGCATTAATTGGCGCGGGGCCCCGCGCGGCTGTCGCCGCGCGACCCGCTTAGGCGCGGCGCCGGAATGGGGACCCCTGAGCCCCAATCCGGCGTCGCGCCACGCGGGAACCGCGCCGCATTTCCTGCCGGGAGCGGGCCGCCCTTCGGAATTTCGCAGCCTTAGGCGCCTACTTTGCCCCGCGGTGCAAACGTCGCGGCTGCCGCGTGATGCGAGCCTGATTCCGCGCGAGGCGCTTTTTGGCACGGCGGAGAGGAGCAGCCCCATGATTTCGCCCGACGGGCGGCGTCTTGCCTACCTGGCTCCGCACAACGGGAAAATGAGCGTCTGGGTGGCAACGCGCGGAATGGATGATGCACGCATGATCGCGCACGATCCGGCGCGGCCGATACCGTGGGTGGGATGGCAAGGCGACAGCCGGCACGTGCTCTATCTTCAAGACAGCGGCGGGAATGAGAACTATCACCTGTTTCATGCCAGGCTCGACGGATCGCCGGCGCGCGAACTGACGCCGGGCGAGAACGTCCGGTGTCAGCCGCTGGCGATTGACCATCGTTTTCCCGATGAAATTCTGGCAATGGTGAACGAACGCAATGCCGAGGCGTTCGATGTTGTGCGCATTGATTTGCGCAGCGGCGTTGCGAGGCTCGACACCGAGAATCCCGGCGACGTGCTCAGTTGGGAGGCGGACCATAACCATGTGGTTCGGGCGGGGTTGGCGCAGGCCGGCGACGGCGCGACGGTGATTCGCGTGCGCGACGATGCCAGCGCGGCGTGGCGGGAACTCGACCGCATTCCCTCATCGGACCATGTTCCGTCGCTGGTCTCATTCTCGCCTGACAATGGCGCGCTTTATGTCATTACCGCGAAAGACGCCGACGCCGCTCGCCTGGTTCGCTACGACCTGGGCAGCGGAAAGTACGAGGTCGTGCTCGCCGACGATGCCCAATACGACGTGAGCGGCGGGTATGTGGATCCGGCGACGAACGTGCTGGCCGCCGCGTGTGTGCTGCGCGAACGGCTGGAATGGAAGGCGCTCGACGGGCGATTTGCCGGCATGTTCTCACGGCTGAGCGCGACGATGCCCGGCGATTTCGCGATTCTGAGCGCCTCGGCCGACGGCAACGTGCTGACGGTGCGTGTCACCTCCGACGACGGGCCCAATCGCTTTTATGTTTTCGATCGGCAGACGGGGCAGGCGACGCTGCTTTTTGCCGACCGCCCGGTGTTGCTCCAGTACACACTGGCGCCGATGCAGCCGATTCGCTTTGAGGCGCGCGACGGCCTGACCATTCATGGCTATCTCACGCTGCCGCCGGGGGTCGAGCCGAAACGGTTGCCGGCGGTGCTGCTGGTCCACGGCGGACCCTGGCACCGCGACCGATGGGGGCTCGACAACATGGTGCAGTGGCTGGCGAATCGGGGCTACGCCGTGCTGCAAGTGAACTTCCGGGGCTCGACCGGGTACGGCAAGGCATTCCTGAACGCGGGGAATCGCCAGTGGGCAGGAACCATGCGCACCGATCTTCTCGACGCGCGCGACTGGATGGTGGCGCAAGGGATTGCCGACCCTGCGCGGTTTGGGATCTTCGGCGGCAGTTATGGCGGGTACGCGGTGTTGGCGGCGCTTGCCTTTACGCCCGGCGCCTTCACCTGCGGCGTGGATATCGTCGGGCCGTCGAACCTTAATACCCTGCTGGCGTCGGTTCCGCCGTACTGGAAGCCGATGATCAAGATCTTCCATGAACGGATGGGCGACAGTCCGGAATTTCTCAACTCGCAATCGCCGCTGTTTCAGGCCGAACGCATTCGGGATCCGCTGCTGGTGGCGCAGGGCGCCAACGATCCCCGGGTGAAGCGTCAGGAGAGCGAGCAGATTGTCGGGGCGATGCGGGAGAACGACATTCCGGTGACGTATATTGTATTCCCCGATGAGGGGCATGGTTTCGCCAACCCGCGGAATTCGAGGCGTTTCACGGCGCTGGCGGAGGCGTTCTTGGCCCAGCACCTGGGAGGGCGGCTGGAGCCGCGGCACGAGGAAGAGGATTACGAGGCGTTGCTGGTTGCCGCGCATAAGTAATCGCCCGTAGCTCATAACTCGGGTGCGGCAGGATAGCGCTGCGGCATAACCTAGAGATGTGAGTGTCTTCAGGAGCGGAGCGGTTTCTGTGGCGCTGGCGGCGGCGCTCGGTTTCGGGTGGGCCCGGACAGGCGGGGCGCAGAACCATTCAGCGCAGGAACATAAAGAGCCGAGCGTCCGCGCGTTGGTCGCCGCCGGACGCAGCCGGCTTTCGCGGCACCCAGGGTTTGGCGCGCGCGCGCACGATCTCCTGGTGCTGTATCGCGGGCATAATTGGCAGCCGTTATGGACGCTCAATGGCGCGCCCACGCCGGCGGCGCAGACGGCCATGAAAGTGCTTGCAGCGGCGGCCGACGAAGGGCTCGATCCCGCCAATTACGACGGCGCGGTGTGGTCGAAAGCGGCGGACGAATGGCCGGATCATGCCAACGCCGCCGACGTCACATTATCACTCGACACGCTGCGTTATATCCATGATCTCTGCCTGGGGCGGACGGGACCAGTCAACTTGCCAAAGAACGTGAAGCCAACGCTCGCCGACCTGGAGGTGCGGTTGTCGCAGTCGACTGATGTCGGGGCGTGGACACAGCTCGAGCCGCCTTATCCGCAATATGGACGCCTCAAGCAGGCGCTGGCCCAGTACCGCGGACTGCTTGAGCAGAAGCCGCCGCCGCTCACCGATCTTCCGCACGAGATCAAGCCGGGCGGGCATTACCGCGGCCTGGCGGCGCTCGAAGCGCGGCTGCAACGCGAAGGCGACTTCGCAACCGGACCGACGCCGCCGGCCAAATCCACTCTCTATCAGGGCGCGATTGTCGACGCAGTACGGCGTTATCAGGCGCGTCATGGGCTACCCAACAATGGCGTGCTGGGAGCCGAAACCATCGCGGCGCTCGAGGTTCCCGCCCGCATTCGGGTTGATGAAATTAAGCTCACGCTCGAGCGCTGGCGCCTGACGCCGCGCAACGTGGCGCCGCCGCTGGTCATCGTGAACATCCCGGGATTCCGGTTACGCGCCTTCGATCAGTGGCCGGCGTCAGTGTTCGACATGGCGGTGGTGGCGGGCGAGGCGTACAAACACGAGACGCCGCCGCTGGAGACCACGATTGCTTCGATCACGTTCCGCCCGGAGTGGACGGTGCCGCTGACGATCGCGCGCCACGACCTTTTGCCGAAGCTCGCTCGCGACCCGGGGCTATTCAAACAGCAGCAATTCGAACTGGTGGATGATCGCGGCCAGGTCGCGACTGGTCCGCTCACCGCCGCACGGCGTGAACGCATTGCACGCGGTGGGCTGACGCTCCGGCAGCAGCCCGGACCGGAGAATGCGCTGGGGCTCATTCGTTTTAACCTCACCGACCAAAAGGAGATCTATCTTCATGGCACGCCTCAAGACAAACTCTTCGACCGCGCGCGCCGCGATTTGAGCCACGGCTGCCTGCGGGTGGAGGTACCGGAGTTGCTGGCGACGTGGTTGCTGCGGCGTCAAGGTTGGAACGCGCAGGGCGTCTCGACCGCTGTTAACGCGCCGCAATCATCGCTGGTGAAACTGGCGCAGCCGGTTCCGATCCTACTCACATACGACACGGTTAGCGTGACGCCCGCCGGCGAGGTGATGTTTTTTCCGGACATTTACCACAAGAACGCGGCCCTGGCGGCTCGCCTGTTTGATTAGTGCGAATTGAAAACCGCTTTTGCCGCGGGGGGGAGGTTGCCCATGTGCGAAAGGAAGCCGACGACCTCCCAAATTTGCTGGTCGGTGAGCGCGTTTTTCCAGCCGGGCATGCCGGTCCAGCGGATGCCGTGAACCACGATGTAGTAGTTTTCGTTGTCTTTCATGTCGGCGGCGTCGGTCATGAATTGCGGGGGCGGCGGATACATCGTGTCGGCGAGGCGCGACTGGGGATGAACCGGATCGCCGTGACAGAGGGCGCAATTGTTCAGGTACAGTGTTGCGCCGGCAACCAGGTTCGCGTCGGAATTGGACACCGGATTGGGCACATTCGGGGCATTGCGCCCTACATTGGCGTCGACCATGCGCATTGCCGCATTGGTTTCCAGCGCCGACGGCTGCATGTCGGCGCGCATGCTGATGGGTCCGCTCAGCACGATGAAAGCAACAATCAGACCCTCAACGACCAAGGTGGCGACGATGCCTAGAAAGAACTTCCCCACTGATGCTTTGATTGCGAACGTACACTACGGGTTGTTTCAAATCGTGCTACTCTCGCCCCCATGCGGCGAATATTTCTTCATGCACTGGGTCTGGCGCTGGGGCTGGCCCTGGGAGCGGCGGCGCAGACGGCGCCGGTGGTTCTGCAGGTCTCGACCCTTTACGACGGCACCGGCAAGGTTTTGCATAACACCCGCGTCGTGGTGCAGGACGGCAAGATCGTGCGGGTTGATCCCAAGGCCACGGCCGCGACCATGATCGACCTGCGGGGCTTGACCGTGATGCCGGGCTGGATTGACGTTCACGTCCATATTTGGTGGCATTTCGGATCGAACGGTCATTACGGCGACCGCACCGAGACGCCCGAGTACGCCAACCTGGCCATGGTGTCGAACGCCTGGAAGACGCTCGAGGGCGGCTTCACCACGGTGCAGAGCGTGGGCGAGCCGCAGGATAAGGACCTGCGGGACGATATTAATCGCGGCGATTTCCCCGGTCCGCGCGTGCTCACCGCCTGGCGGCCGATCTCGAATCCCAAGCTCACCGACGACCAACTGCGGGAGTGGGTGCGCAACGTCAAGCAGAATGGCGGCGACCTGATCAAGATTTTCGCCTCGGGCAGCATTCGCGACGGCGGCCACGAAACGCTGACGCCGGAACAGCTCTCCGTCACTTGCGGCGAAGCGAAGGCGGAAGGCCTGCGCACGCTGGTGCACGCCTACCGCGAGGCGGTGCGGGCGGCCACGCTGGCGGGCTGCACGGAAATCGAACACGGGACCTTTGCCACCAACGACGACCTGAAGCTGATGGCCGATCACCATACGTGGTTTGATCCGCAGGCCGGGCTGGTGATTCACAACTACCTCGACAACATGGATAAGTTCATGGGCGTGGGCAATTACAACGCCGAAGGTTTCGCTTCGATGCGGGAGGCGATTCCGCTGAACATTGATCTGTTCAAGCGGGCCCTCGCCACCCCCGGACTCAAGATTGTGTTCGGCACCGACGCGGTAGCGGGCGCGCACGGGCGCAACGCCGAGGAGTTCATCTATCGCGTGCGCGACGCCGGCCAGGATCCGATGCAGGCCATGGTCGCGGCGCAGTCGCTGGCGGCGCAATCGCTCGGCTTGCAGGATGAAATCGGCTCCATCGCTCCGGGCATGCAGGCCGACATCATTGCGCTGCATGGCGATCCGCTGCACGACATCACGGCGGTGCGCAACGTTGTATTCGTCATGAAAGGCGGCCATGTTTACCGGCGCGACGGCGTTCCGCAGTAGTTTCGCGGCGGCCGCCGCGCTCTCTCTGGCGCTGGTCTGGCAAGCCGCACCGGCGTCGAATGATTGGCGCGGGCCCCAGCGCGGCTACCGCCGCGCGCCCCACTTAGCCGCAACGCCGGAGTGGGGACCCCAGGAGCCCCTCTCCGGCGTTGCGGCTTTTTATGGGCGCGGGCCCCAGCGCGGCTATCGCCGCGCGCCCCGCTTAGGCGCAACCGAGGTGGATTGGCCCACATTCGGCGGGAGCGCGGCGGCCAACAATTACTCGCCCCTCACCGGGATTAATCCGGCCAATGTCAACCAGCTTGCGGTGGCGTGGACATGGAGGACGGGTGAAACACCGCAGCCGCAGTACGACGCCGGGCCCGGCATGTTCGAGAACACGCCACTCATGATCGATGGCGTGCTCTACGTCACGACTCCGTACAACCGCGTCGTGGCGCTGAACCCCTCGACCGGCGCCCAGTTCTGGGCCTATGATCCGCGCTCGTATGTGGACGGCCAGCCGCCGAACGGGACCGGTTACGTACATCGCGGCGTCGCGGCCTGGCGCGACGGCTCGCACCTTCACCTTTTCCTCAACACGCGCTACCGGCTGATCTCTATTGACGCCGCAAACGGTGAACCGGACGCGACCTTCGGAAACGACGGTGTGGTGGACCTAAGCAAGGGCCTAATCTGGCCCATCAACAAACTGCATTACACCGAGACCTCGCCGCCGGTGGTGTACAAGAACCTGGTCATTGTCGGCAATGGGGTCGGCGATCGCCTGGTGTACCATCACGATCCTCCGGGTGACGTGCGCGCTTTCGACGCGCGCACCGGGCGGCAAGTTTGGAGCTTTCATACGATTCCCCAGGCCGGCGAGTACGGCCACGACACCTGGGGCAACGGCTCGGCCGCATTTACCGGGCACACCAACGTCTGGGCGCCGATGAGTCTGGACAGCGCGCGCGGCCTGCTGTATCTGCCGGTGAGCACACCCAGCAATGATTTCTATGGGGGCGCGCGCCCCGGGAACGGATTGTTTGGCGAAACGCTGGTTTGCCTGAATGCCGCGACGGGAAAGCGGGTTTGGGATTTTCAAATTGTTCACCATGGGCTTTGGGATTACGATCTCGCCACCGCGCCCACGCTGGTGACAATCACAGTTGACGGCCGCAAAATTGACGCGGTCGCGCAGCTCACCAAAGAGGGATTCGCCTTCGTCTTCGACCGGGTCACGGGCAAGCCGGTATGGCCCATCCTCGAGCGGCCGGTACCGACGAGCGATGTGCCGGGCGAGCATGCCTCGCCCACCCAACCCATGCCGACGCGTCCGCCCGCTTACACGGCGCAAGGAGTGAGTCTCGACGACGCCTTCGATCTCAGCCCGCAGCTCCACGCCGAGGCCGTGGCGGCGATGAAGAAACTGCGCCTGGGGCCGCTCTTCACGCCACCTTCGCTCCAGGGCACGCTGGTTCGGCCCGGTGATATCGGTGGCGCTAACTGGGGCGGGGGGGCATTCGACCCGGCGTCGGGCTTTCTATTTGTCAAGAGCACGAACCAGCCGAGCGTGCTGCGCGTGGCCCATCCCGATCACTCGGCCGCCAACCCCCGGGCCGCCGAAAACGACGCGGAATGGTCGGGCGATCTGAGCGCCGTGAGCGCGACCTTCGATCGCGGCATTCCGCTCACCAAGCCTCCGTACGGCGAGCTGACCGCCATCGATCTGAACCACGGGACACTGGCCTGGCATGTGCCTTTTGGCGATTGGGCCAGCTTGCGTTCGCGGCCAAGTTTGAAAGGCGTCGCACTGCCGGCGAAGCTGGGCGTGCCGGGGCCGCAAGGTCCGATCGTCACCGCCGGCGGCCTGGTCTTCGTCGGCGCCGAGGATACGGTGTTGCACGCCTTTGCCGCCGCGACCGGCGAGGATCTTTGGCAGGGACCGCTGCCCTCGCGCGCCTATGGCACGCCGCTCACTTATCGCACCAGCGATGGGCGGCAATTCGTAGTCATCGCCACCGGCAGCGGACCGAACGCCGCGCTGGTCGCGTTTGCCTTGGGCGGAGAGGGCGCTCGTTAATGCAGCGCCGCAGCTTTTTTCGCTGGCTGGCCGGCCTGGGCGCATTCACCTGGCTGCACGCGCAAGGCGACGCGGTCGCACTCGATGAATCCGCACTGGCGGGGTTGGCGGCGGTGGTGCTGCCGGCATCGCTGGGGCGCGCCGGCACCGACAAGGTCGCGCAGCAGTTCGCCGCATGGTGCCGCGACTATCGCGAAGATGCCGATCTAGGCTATGGATACGGCCATCCGCGCACGAGGCGCAGCGGGCTTAACCCGGCGCGTAATTACCCGCGTCAACTGGCGGCGCTCGGCCCGGCGCCCACGCGCGCCGCGGTCGAGGCCGCGCTCGCTGCGGCGGCGATCACCGCCCTGCCCCGCCGCCCCAATGGCGGCCACGTCGCGAGCGACCTGATGAGTTTTTACTTCACCAGCGCCGCCGGCAACGATTATTTATACCGCGCGGCGATCCTGCGCGATGCCTGCCGCGGCTTCGAGCGCAACGCGGAGAATCCGAGCCATGCCAGTTAAGGAGAGCGACATTTGCATCATTGGCGGCGGCATATCGGCCGCCATGCTGGCGCAGAAGCTTTCAGAGCTGCACCCGGGCATCGCCATTCAAGTAATTGAGGCGGGGCGCACGACGTTCGATCTGCCGGGGCGTTTCGCCAACCGCCGCCGCGAGCAACTTTATGGCGAGAACCCGTGGCCTGACGACTTCATTCCCGACCAGGTCGCCGATGGGCAGATCTCCCACACCATGGCGCTCGGCGGCCAGGCGCTGCACTGGGGCGGGACTTGCAACCGTTTTTCGCGTGAAGATTTGGAGCTGCGGTCGCGGTACGGGCTCTACACCGACTGGCCGATTCAGTGGGACGACCTCGAGCGCTACTACTGCGAGGCGGAGCGCCGGCTGGGTGTTTCGGGCGCGCCGAGTCCGTTTCCGGAGGACAAACCGAGCCAGCCGTACCCGATGGCGGCCATGCCGCTGAGCTGGACGCTGGAGCAGTACAAAGTCTGGGGCGAGAAAGCCGGCTTTCCCTTTCAAGGCGTGCCGCAAGCCAAGAACACCGTCGCCTACGACGGACGCGCGGCATGCCAGCGCTGCGGCACGTGTGACATTTGCCCGACGGGCGCGAAGTACTCGCCCGATTTCACCTTTCAAGCGCTGTTGAAGGCGGGCAAGATTCAGATTGACGACCACACGCTGATTCGACGGCTGGTGCTTGAGCCGGGCAAGTCAACCGTCGCCGCGGCTCAGGGAAACCGTCGCGATGGAAGCGGGACAGCGGTCGAGTACCGCGCCAAGAAGTTTGTGCTCGCCGCCGGCTACACCTGGTCGTCGCATCTGCTGTTGCTCTCCTCGTTGGCCAATCGCAGCGGGCAGGTCGGCAAGTATATGAACGGGCACGAGTTTACAACCGCCATCATAGAGCTTGACGCCGAGGTATATCCCGGCATGAATCCCGACTACGGCTTAATTTCGCGGCAGTTTTTCCGCTGCGCGGCGGGCGGCGGCGATTACGTCCGCCACGATCTGCGCATTTTCGAATTCTCGCCGCGCGCGCAGCCGCGATTGAAGAACGATCAGGGGCAGTGGCTTTTTGGCGACGAGGTGGGCGAGGATTGGCGCCAACGCAAACGCGCGGCCGCACGCGTGCGGGCCTATTGCGACGTGCATCCCGACGCGACCAGCGAACTCACGCTTGACCCGAGCCAACGCAACCAATGGGGCGACCCGCTGCCGAAAATCGTCCATCGTTTCGATGCCGCAACCCAGGCCCGCGCCGGAGCCACTCAGGATCATCTGGCAAAGGTATTTGCTCGAATGGCCGCCAACCAATCGGGGAAAATCGTCAGCGTCTCGCAGGGCAACTATCTCGACCATCCGGCCGGCGGATGCCGCATGGGGAACGATCCCGCCACGAGCGTCTGCGACAGTTTCGGGCGCACCCACGACCATGAGAACCTGTTCGTGGTCGGAGCTCCCACGCTGCCCGCCGCCGGGTGCACCAACGGCACGCTGACCTTTGTTGCGCTGACGCTGCGCTCGGCTACGGCGATTTAACCACGCCCTAGCCGAATGTAAAGGCGAAGGCCTGGACGCCGGGGTCGAGAAACTCGATGGTGAAGGTGCGGTCTTCGACTTTTCCTTTTTGGCGCACCAGCTGGTAGAGGCGATGGAAGGTGACGGTGCCGTTGCCCTGCTCGTCGACGTCGGCGCCGTGGTCGGGGCCAGGCGCAGTGCCGTCAATCGTGATGCGGAAGCGAATCGGCTTGCCGCTCGCCGAGCCCAGCACCAAATGCAGATCGCGGGCGTGAAAGCGGTAGATGACCGAGCCGGGCGCCTTCAGGAGCAGCGCCATTTCATCGGACACTTTCCAGTCGCCGGCCAATCCCCACTGGTTGAGGCTCGGGCGGAGAGGGGCGGTGTAATTGGCGGCCATATCGGTCAGCAGCCGCTGCGGCGAGGCGAACCTCTCGCCGCGGTCGTAGCCGATATAGGTCTCGGGCGATTGCATTTCGCCCGGCGCCGCGGGCGCCTCGGCACCGGTGGGCGCCACCTGCACGGTGGATTCGGCCACGGGCGCGGACTGGTGATGGGCCTCGGCCAACAAGGCCTGGATCACGTGCTCGGATTCGGCGTAGCTGCCCTCGCCAAAATGATGGAAGCGGATGTTGCCCTGGGCATCGACGAAATAATCCGCGGGCCAGTATTCGTTTTTAAAGGCGTTCCAGATTTTGTGGCTGCTGTCGACCGCCACCGGGAAGGTCAGCTTCAGCTGCGAAACCGCCTGGGCCACATTCTTGGGATCGCGCTCGAAGGCGAACTCGGGCGAATGCACGCCAATGACGACGAGGCCCTGATCCTTATATTTATTGGCCCAGGCCTCGATGTAGGGCAGCGAACGCAGGCAGTTGATACAGGAATAGGTCCAGAAATCGACCAACACCACCTTGCCGCGCAATTCGGAGCTGGTCAGCGGCGGCGAATTGATCCAGTCCGTAGCGCCGTTCAGCGAGGGCATGGGACCTTCGTTGGGAAGCGCCGGAATCTGCAACGACACCGGAAGCGCCGCCGCCTGCACCGGAGGCGGCTGATGCAGGCGAGCGACGAGTTTTTGTTCGAGACCGTTGGTGTTGAAATATTGAACCGCCGCGAGCAGCCTGGTGTCGGCGCCGAGGGCGATCGCCACCACGCCGACCAACACCAGAGCGCCGAGGGCGCGCCGCACCCATTCCTCCGCGCCGAGCGAACGCTTCAGCGATTGGAACACGCGCTGCCCGGCGAGCAGGGCAACCGCGAGCGAAGCGGCGGCGCCGAGCGCAAAGGCCAGCAGCAGCCCGAGCGTGCGCGGGGTCACACCGCTGAGTGCCGACGCCGCCAAGACCAAACCCAGAATCGGGCCTGCGCAGGGCGCCCACAGCAACCCGATCGAGGCGCCGAGCACCAACGACGCCGCCGGACTGGCAGCCTCCTGGCGCCCTTTTTGCAGACGCGCGCCCAAACGCACGAAGGGCCGCGCCAAGAGCTCGGCCAGCGCGGGCACCAAGAGGGTCAGGCCCAGGATCGCCATTACAACCAGGGCCAGAATGCGGCCATATTGGTTCGTCGCGATGATCCAGTTACCGCCGGCGGTGGCAAGCACCGCGAAAATCGCGAAGGTCACCGCCATGCCGCCGAGCATCGGCAGCGTCGACCGCCGGAATGGCTGGTCGGCGCGGGCAAACACAAACGGCAGCACCGGCAGGATGCACGGGCTGAGGATGGTTAGCACGCCTCCCAAAAATGCGAGCAGGAACAAGAACATCAGCGATTCCCCTGGCTTCTTCTCATTTGCATTGGATCATTGAACGGTCGTCTTGATACAGAATATATGGATGTTCGACCGCCGTGGATTCATTCTCGCAGCCGGGGCCTGGGCGGCGTTGCCGCGCTGGGCGGCCGCGAGTGAATCGTCGCGACGCATTCTTTATGTCGCCGGCAGGCCCACAGCCACGGTGTCCCGTCTCGGTCCAAGCGCCTTCAACGTCGTGAACCTGGCGTTTCTCAACGCGCGAATGATGAAAGGGAAAGTGCGCTTCCATTATCGTCCGCTGGCGGGAGTGCGCGCCGCCATTCAGGCGCTGCAGCGGAACTATCAGGTCAAGAAAAAAGTACTGTTGTCGCTGGGCGGATGGGGGAATCGGAGCACGTTTGAGGCGGCGCGCGCGGTCGGGGTTTCGGCCTTTCTGCAACAGCTTGACGACGAATTCGTACTTCCGCTGGGATTGGATGGCATTGATCTGGATCTCGAGCCCTCGACCGCCGCTGAGAACACGCCCGCCGGATGGCGAGCGGTGCATGACGAATTGGGCGCAACTCTGGTCGGCTTGAGCAACGGTTACAAGCAACGCCATCCCGGCCATCTCGTCACCCACGCGCCGATCGCCAGCGTGGCGGCGGCGCTGTATGTGCGCGACGGCAAACTTCGCGGCATCAAAGGACCGCTGCTACAAGCCGCGCCGGGTATTGACTGGTTGAACGTGCAATTCTACGAGGCCGGGGATGTTCAACCTCGTTCGCTTGAGGAGTTCTACGACCGGCAATTGGCGCAACCTTTGAAGGAACTCGGGTTTGCCCGCCCCGGTGAAAAAGTGTTTCCCGGCTTCGAGCCGCGTTGGCATCAATCCCGCGCCATTTGTGAGGCCGCGCTGCGCTCGCTAAATGGAGCCGCGCGCGGGGCGTTCATATGGGACTATCGCCAGATCGCCGCCGATGTCGCGGGATGGGGCGCCGGATTGGAACAGGCATTGGAGCGAACACCGGCATGAAATCGCCGCAATTCGGCAACGCCAGGCAGGTCGAGATTTACTCCCGCGGAGCCCCCGGCGCAGTCCCTGTATCGGTGCGGCGATTGGAACGGCAAGCGCGCCGGGCAATGACGCCCGCGGCGCGGGACTATATTTTCGGCGCGGCCGGCGGCGAGGCGACGTTGCGCGCCAACCGGGCCGCTCTTGAGCGCTGGCGCATCGTGCCCCGCATGTTGCGCGACGTATCGCAGCGCGATCTGCGCCTGGACCTGTTCGGGACGACGCTCCCCGCGCCGGTGCTGCTCGCCCCGATTGGCGTGCAAGAACTGGTGCACGCCCAGGGCGACTTGCCCGCGGCCAAGGCCGCGGCCGCCCGCGGGGTGCCGTTCGTGCTCAGTACGGTGTCTTCACGCACGATTGAGGAAGTCGCGGCGGCGGGCGGAGCACGGTGGTTCCAGTTGTACTGGGGCAAGAACCCGGAATTGACCCAAAGTCTCGTGCAGCGCGCGGCCGCCGCCGGCTATGGCGCCCTGGTGGTCACGCTCGATACACCCATGCTGGGATGGCGCGAGCGCGATCTCGACCGCGGCGATCTGCCCTTTCTGCGCGGCGCGGGCCTGGCGAATTTTTTCTCGGACCCGGTGTTCTGTTCGGCGCTCGCCTGTCCGCCGGCCGAGGACGGCGCCGCCGCCGTCGCCTTGTGGAGCCGCGTATTCTCCAACCCCGCGCTCACCTGGAAGGACCTGGCGTGGTTGCGCGCGCAAACGAGGCTGCCGATCGTGCTCAAGGGCATTCAGCATCCCGATGACGCGCGGCAGGCGCTGGATTGCGGCGCCGACGGGATCATCGTCTCCAATCACGGTGGCCGCCAGGTGGACGGCGCGATCGGCTCGCTCGACGCACTGCCGGGGATCGCGCGCGCCGTCGAAAGCCGCGTGCCGATCCTGTTTGACAGCGGCATTCGGCGGGGCGCGGACGCCTTTAAGGCGCTTGCGCTGGGCGCGCGGGCGGTGCTGCTGGGGCGGCTTTTTCTCTATGGACTCGCGCTGGACGGTGAAGCGGGGGTGGGCGCGGTGCTCGACAATTTCGTTGCCGATTTCGATCTCACGCTGGCGCTGAGCGGCTACAGCACGCCCGGGGAGCTCACTTCGGGCGAAGAACCGGCGCTGTGCCCGATGCGGCGCAATGAGCCATAGTGAGAGCCGTGGAGGGCATGACGCAGCCGGTTCACGACAAAGACGGCACGGCCGCGCAAGGTGCGGTTGAATATGCGGAGGCTGGTTAACTCGCGGTAACACGGCGTCCAGTCGGCTTTGAAAGCGTCGTCACCGCCAAGAAAGTTGAACTCGCGAAATCCGGCCTGGTGCGCATGGCGCAAAGTGAAGAGCACCATAAGCGCGCCGGGACTGTGCTTCTTCCAGGCCTCGTCAAACCCCAACTTTAGTCCGGCGAGCGCGGCGCCATTCGCAGCCGTGAGGTAAAACGCGATTAGCGCGCCGCCGCAGGTGAGGCGCAGCAAACGCAGGCGCCGTTGTTCAGCCAAAAGCGGGATGAGGGCGCGGTAAAAGCGCGTGCGCTCGGGCGAACACAAAATCGCCGTGCCCTGGCGCCCCTTCCACCCGGAGGCCTCTACTTTAAGACAATCCTCGAACACTAACTGCGCCTCGGCCGGTGCGGAGATAACGTCGCACGTGAGCGTGCCGAGCGCTCGCAAGGCACGTTCACGTCGCGGCAGCCGAGCCACGGTAGCGCGGTTGCCGAGCGCAGCAATCTCGGGCCAATCGCCGGACAGGGGCAGGTAGCGTTGGCGCACCACGTCGCCGCCGGCCACACGAAGCCCGGCATCGCGGAAGCTGCGCGCCAACATCTCGGCCTGCGCATAGGGCAGAGAATCGAGGCGCACCAGATCCCAATCCCGCTCATGGACCAACGCCGAGGCCAGCGCAGCCATTTCTGTCGCGCCAGAACCGGGGCGCAGCAGCAGCGGCCGTGTTTGGCTGCCGCCGCCCATACCCGTCAGACAGCGCAAGCCGGGTTGAGGCTCTACCAGTAGCGGCAGGCACGCCGCCCAGCGCGTACCGCGGGCGGCATAGAGCAGGCGGAGGTTGCGTGCCCGGCCAAGATACTGCCACCAGGCGCAACACCAGGCGTGCGACATCCAGGGATCGGCGCCGGCGGCGTTTTCCAATTCCTGCCACGCCGGCGCGATCGACTGCCATGCCGGCGCCGCCGCTGGGCTTAAAGTTGCTCGCAGGGCGGGCGCCAATCGCGGCGATGCGTATGAAAGCATACCGCTGGGACGCGGCCACGGAATCCAGAGTTGCTCGGGCACGATTATGGTGGATGGGGCAGTTGCGAAACTGTCACACTGACCCGCATTACGCGACTGCCAAGCGCGCAGGCTGGGTTCATGCGTACAACACTCCAGCTCTTTCTACTTTCGGTTGTGCTGGCGTTCGGGATCAGCCCCGCCGTCGGCCAATCATCGCCAGATTCTTCGCGCACGCAGCTCAACGATTGGGCCACGGTGGAGGCGCTTTTGCCCAACTCACTGATCGGCATTAAAGGCATGAACGGCGATGTCTTGCGCTGCGTTTTTGTCACCGCCGACGAGCAGGGCCTGACTTGCCAAACGCAGGCGAACAGGCGAAGCGATGTCGCGCCGGTCGTCCTTCCCAAGACTAAGGTCTATGAGGTGACGATCGAGGCCTCGCCTGCGGCGAATGGGCTGGTCGCCGGGGCGGTCGGCGAAGTCGCCGGGTTTGCCTTGGCACGCGTCGTAACGCATTCCGGTTTTTTAGGTCTCTTAGCCGGCGGCTTGTACGGAGCGAAGTTCCACCGAGGCGGCAGCCAGTTGCATATTTTGCGCGGTCGCTTGATCTATCGAATGATAGGCGCGGGCCCCAGCGCGGCTATCGCCGCGCGACCCGCTTAGCCGCAACGCCGGCGTGGGGACCCCTGCAGCCCCTCTCCGGCGTTGCGGCTTTTTATCGGCACGGGCCCCAGCGCGGCTACCGCCGCGCGCCCCGCTTAGCCGCAACGCCGGAGTGGGGACCCCTGCAGCCCCTCTCCGGCGTTGCGGCTTTTTATCGGCGCGGGCCCCAGCGCGGCTATCGCCGCGCGACCCGCTTAGCCGCAACGCGAGGGCCGCGTCGCATATTTGCCCGGGGCGTCCGACTGCCACTGGCAGTCGGACCCCTTCTTAATTTCGCGGCCTCTAGCGCCGACTTTGCCCTGCAGTGCAAACGGCGCTACCCCCGCGGATAGTGAGCACCTTGACCGTGGCTGAGCAATATGTCTATGATCCACCTATGGATACGAAAGGCGCGGCCGAGGTGCTCGTGCTCTCGCTGTTGGACGCGCGGGCGCGCCACGGCTATGAGTTGGCGAAGTTAATTGAGCGCGAGTCGAAGGGCGCAGTCGAGGTCCACGTCGCCTCTTTGTACCCGCTGCTGTACAAGCTGGAACGTCGCGGGCTCATCGCTGGCCGATGGGTGGAGAAGGCCGGCGAACGGCGACGGCGGTTTTACAAACTGACGCCGGCCGGACGCAAAGCGCTGGCGGCGCAGAGGAGCCTATGGCGCGCCTTTCTCGATGGCGTGCGTTCGATTATTCTGCCGAGCGAGCCTCTTTCGGAAATCCAATAGATGAAAAAGGTCCTTTGGGTCATTCTCACGTTGTTCATCGCCATTCAGTTCTATCCGGCTGGGCACAACCATACCAACCCGGCGGTGGTGGCCGAGCCCCATTGGGATTCGCCGCAAACCCGCGTCTTGTTCCAGCGCGCCTGCTTCGACTGCCATTCCAACCAGACGCATTGGCCGTGGTACTCGCACGTGGCACCGGTATCCTGGCTACTGGCGCGCGACATTAATGTCGGACGCAGCCATTTGAACTTCAGCGAATGGAACAAACCGCAGCGCCATGCGAAGGATATCGCGCACCAGGTTTCAACCGGCGCGATGCCGCTGTGGTTTTATCTGCCGATGCACCCGAAGGCTCACCTTACTGCGGCGGAAAAGCAGGAACTGATTGCCGGCGCGGCCAAAACGTTCGGCCCGCAAAAGCCATAGTCGCGTGATTTAGGTCACATACCGGCGTTACGGCCGGGGCTACAATCGCGGACGTGGGAGGAAGCGCCATGTCGCCAAACGTGATTTTCGCCGATCGCATTCAGTTCGCGTTTACGATCATGTTTCATTACCTGTTCCCCGTCATCACGATGGGACTCGGGGTCTTCATCGCCTATTTCGCGACGATGGAGTATTTCACCGGGGAGGAGCGGTACGGCGCGGTGGCGCGTTTTTGGACCAAGATCTTCGCCGTGAACTTCGCCGTGGGGGTGGTCACCGGCATTCCGATGGAATTTCAGTTCGGCACCAACTGGGCCCAGTACTCGAGCTACGCGGGCGGCGTATTCGGCCTCACGCTGCCCATGGAGGGGACGTTCGCCTTTTTTCTCGAGTCGGGGTTTTTGGGTCTGTTCCTGTTCGGCCAAGACCGCGTGCCGCGTTGGGTGCACTGGTTGAGCGGCGTGGCGGTTTCCGTTGGCTCGCTGCTGTCGGGGTACTTCATCACCGCCGTCAACGCATGGATGCAGCATCCGGTCGGCTATCACGCCGGGCCGGACGGGCGGCTGCAACTGACCTCGTTTTGGGCCGTACTCTTGAATTCATACGTCGGCTGGCAATACGCGCACGTAATCTGCGGCGCACTTGTCGCCGGCGCGTTCATCGTGGCCGGCTTGGGCGCATTCTACCTGCTGCTCGACCGCCATCAGGACTTTGCACGCCAGGCGGTGAAGGTGGGCGTGCTGAGCGGGCTGGCGTTTTCGCTGCTGCAATTGTTCCCGACCGGTGACGGCGTCGGCCGTAATGTCACCCGCGCGCAGCCGGTCAAACTGGCCGCGATGGAGGGACTCTTTAGCAGCCAGAGCAATGCGCCGCTGGCGATTTTGGGCATGCCGGACACGGAACGCGGCGAGTTGCTCGATCCGGTGGTCGTACCCAAGGCGCTGAGCTTTCTCGCCTACGGAAGTTTCGGCGCCAAAGTGACCGGGCTCAATGAAGTCCCGCGCGAGAACTGGCCGCCAGTGGAAGTGACCTACTACGCGTACCACATCATGGTCGGCCTGGGGACCATCTTCATCGCGCTCATGCTGCTCGGCGCGGGGCTTTACTGGCGGCGCCATTTGTACGACCAACGTTGGTTCTTGTGGATGTTGATGCTCGCCGTGCCTTTTCCACTGATCGCCAATGAGGCCGGTTGGACGGTGGCCGAGGTGGGGCGGCAGCCGTGGTTGATCTACGGACTGCTGCGCACCTCCGCCGGCGCATCGCCCAACGTTTCGGCCGGCGAGACTGTGTTCACGCTGCTGGGTTTCGCCGGACTTTACCTTCTGGTTGCGCTCTTGTATCTGCTGCTCGTCGGCCGCATCATCGCCCATGGCCCGGCGCTCGACGCCATGCAACCCGAACTCGAACCGGGGGCGCAGTCATGAGCGGGGTATGGTTCTGGACATTGGCGGGCATGCTGGCCATCTATGCCGCGCTTGATGGCTACGATCTAGGGGTGGGCAGCCTGCACCTGTGGGTCGGGCGAAGCGACCATGAGCGGCGCGTGCAGTTGAATGCGATCGGCCCGGTGTGGAATGCCAATGAGGTTTGGCTGCTCGCCGCCGGCGGCATGATGGTCGTCGCGTTTCCGCGCCTTTACGCCGCCGCGTTCAGCGGCTTTTACCTGGCATTGATCGTCGTGCTTTGGCTGCTGATTTTGCGCGGCATCGCCATCGAGTTCCGCGGGCAAATTGCACATCCGCTGTGGAGCGCTTTTTGGGATGCGGCGTTCTGCGTGGCCAGCCTGTTGCTGGCGCTGCTGCTTGGGGTCGCCTTGGGCAACGTCGTGCGCGGGGTTCCCATTGCAAGCGACGGATACTTTCTCGGCAGCTTCACCATCATGCTCAATCCGTACGCCATGCTGACGGGGCTGCTGAGCGTGGTGATTCTGGGCTGGCACGGACTCAATTTGATACGCACCAAGGCGGAGGGCGCGCACGGGGAGCGCGCCCGGCGCTGGTCGAGCGGGTTCTGGTGGGCGGCGCTTGCCCTCGCTGGCGCGGCGACAGTGGCCACGCTGAACCTGCGCGGCAACATGATAGCCCACTTCAACGCACACCCGGCGGCATGGATTTTCCCGCTGCTGGCGCTGACGGGTTTCGCCGTGAGCCGGCGTGCGACCGAGGGGCGAAGCTTCGCGGGCTCGACGATGGTTATTCTAGGGCTGCTCGGCGCCGCCGCGATGACGCTCTACCCAGTGCTGCTCCCCTCAACCTTAAGTCCCGACTACAGTTTGACGATTACCAACTCGGCCTCCGGCTCGCATGGATTGCTCGTCGCCTGGCTGGCCAACATTTCCGCGCTGTGCGCGGTAGCGGCGTACAGCACCTATGTGCACCGGGCCTTCCGGGGCAAGGTGCGGCTAGGCCCTCACAGCTACTAAGTCCTTCAAATTGAGCAGCATTTGACAAATTTTGCGGAATATTTGAATATTTGCATATGATGAGAACATTCAAGGCCGAGTTCTTCAAGGCGTTGGCTCATCCGCTGCGGATTGCGATCCTTGACGGCCTGCGTCCTGGCGAACTCACGGTCGGGGAGATATGCCACAAATTGCGGGTCGAGCAGAGCACCGTGTCGCAGCAGCTGGCGATTTTACGCAGCCGCAATCTGCTGCACTCGCGAAAAGCCGGTCCAAATGTCTATTACTCGGTGCGCGATCCCGAGCTGTTCCGCCTGCTCGACAGCGCCCGCATTATCTTCAACAACCAACTCGTCTCGGTGCAGTCAATGTTGGCTGAACTCGATCATGAAATGGCCACCGTTTGACCATGGCAACGAATGATAGGCGCGGGCCCCTGCGCGGCTACCGCCGCGCGCCCCGCTTAGCCGCAACGCCGGAGTGGGGACCCCTGCAGCCCCTCTCCGGCGTTGCGGCTTTTTATCGGCGCGGGCCCCAGCGCGGCTACCGCCGCGCGCCCCGCGAGGGCCGCGCCGCATATTTGCCGGGGGCGTCCGACTGCCACTGGCAGTCGGACCCCGTCGGAATTTCCGGCCATTCGCGCCTACTTCGCCCTGCCGTGCAAACGGCGCGACCCCGGCGCCACGAGCTTGCAATCTACTGGCGCGGGCACGTCATCGAGACGATTCCCGGCATGCCCTTGCGCCGGCGCGGCAACGCTTGGTTGCGGTAGTTGAGCTCTTCAGGATTCCAGCGCGGCCATTCCCTCCAGGAGACAATCGACGCGGCGGCACGCCTGCTGCCGGCGCAGGGGCCGATCAGCGTTTTTATTCATCACAACACGCTGCATGCGTTCGAGGATTTGCCCTTCGAGCAGGCGGTGGAGTTCGCCGGTGGGGAGCTTGATCGCGAGCCCTACCTTCCGGAAGAGCGTTACCGCGACAAATTGGCCTCTGGGCGCATCAGGCACGAGGAGGTGGACGCCGTGCTGGGGCTGCAATGGAACGAGCCCGCCGCCTCCGAAAATATCGCCGGCACGGGGTCACGCAGGGCGCTTTGGCGCGCCATACTGCTGCACGGCATACCTGAAACCGGCGGCCGCGAGCTCGCATGGCTACTCGAAGAAACCGGCGCGGTAAAGGGCGCCGAGCGACTCTGGCGCGCGTGCCTGGAGGCGGCGGCCCGCGCCCGGCCACCGAGGGAGCGGCCGGAGGAACAGTTTGTTCGCCATCGCGACCTCATGCGCCAGAGCGGCGGCCCCGATAGCGACGGCTGGATCCATCCGCCGCTCATCCGTTTTCTCGCCGGCTACCTCGATCAGGGGATGGGGCACTGGGCGATGCCGGCGCGCGAGCTCGGCATTCACGGATGCTTTCTAGAACTCTACGCCTCCCGTCTGGCGGCGCGCTGCGGCGCATGGGCGCGCCATCTGCCGCACATCGTCGCCGAGGAGCGCAGCTCCGGCCGGGACGCGCTCGCTTCGGTCGAACGCTCCCTTGACCTGCTCGGCATCTTGGCCAAGGACCGCGCGTCCTATCTGCAATCCGAGTTGCTCGCGCTTCGTGGATGGGCCGGTCTTGTGCGCCAAATGGAAGTGCGGTCGGACCGCATTCCGGTGCGCGAGCTTACAGTTACGCTGCGCGGCTACCTGGCGGTTCGGCTGCTATTCGGGCGGGCGGCGCTTGAGGCCGGAGCTCAGATGATGGGTTTTCGCGCATCGCTCGCCGAGCTCCGGCACTGGCTCGAAGAACGCGTGCCAACCGCTCCGCGTCCGAGCCTGGAGGAGCGAGCTTGGCCTTTGTTCCACGTCGCCCGATTGATGGAGTGCGAGGCGGCAGATGCCAGGCAATGGAGCGCCGACGACGTCGCCGCGATCGAGCGGGAGCTCGACGAACTCAACGTCGTGCGGCGCAGGCGCATTTTGCATCAAGCGTTTGAACGCACCGTCAGGGGCCGTTTCTATGGCGCGCTAACGCAGCACCAGCCGCAGTCGCGGCCGCGGCCGCCGGCCTATCAAGCAATTTTCTGCCTCGACGAACGCGAGGAATCGTTCCGGCGGCATCTCGAGGAGGCCGACCGCGAATGCGAGACGTTTGGCGCGGCGGGTTACTTCAATGTTGCGGTTTACCATCAAGGCGCGGCCGATGCGCATCCGCGGCCGCTCTGCCCCGCCGCAATCCGGCCGCAGCACTATATAGCCGAGGTCGGAGCTGGCGCGGTGCGCGAGCCCCGAGGCCGGCAGCGCGCGGCCGGCTTTCTCGGCTACAACGTGCACGTCGGCAGCCGGCGCGCGTTCCATGGCGCGGTGCTCATGACGTTGGTTGGTTGGATGGCGCTGATACCGCTGGTGCTGCGAGTGCTGTTCCCCTGGCTGGCTTCGCGCTGGCTGCCGGCCCGCGCCGCGCGCCTGCCGGCGGCCGACACCCGCCTGCAGCTTGACCGGCGGTCCGACGTACCACCGGCGGGGAAGTTCTGGGGATTCACGGTTCGCGAGATGGCCGATATTGTCCGCGGCGTGCTCGACGATAGCGGCCTCGGCGCCCGGCTCGCGCCCCTGGTGCTGATCGCGGGTCACGGCTCGACGAGCTTGAACAACCCACACGAGTCGGCCCACGACTGCGGCGCCTGCGGCGGTGGGCGCGGCGGTCCCAACGCGAGGGCGTTCGCACAGATGGCGAACGACGCGCGCGTCCGCGTACTTCTCGCCGATGAAAAGTTCTTAATTCCAGCCGGTACGTGGTTCGTAGGCGCGCAACGCAACACGGCCAACAACGAGGTTCGCTTCTTTGACACGGACCTCATTCCCGCAAGCAGCGAGCAGGTTTTCGAACGGGCACGGGCGGCGGTCGAAACCGCGCGGCGGCAGGAAGCGCGCGAGCGCTGCCGCCGTTTCGACGCGGTGCCGCAATGGTATCCACCTCTGGCGGCGCTGGCCCACGTGGAGGGCCGTGCCGCCGATCTAGCCCAACCGCGACCCGAATATGGACACGCCACCAACGCGTTTTGCATGATCGGGCGGCGAGCGCGCACCCGGGGGCTATTTCTCGATCGGCGTGCGTTCCTCGTGTCGTATGATCCCGAGCTCGACTGCGACGGCGCCATCCTGCGGCGAACGCTGGCCGCGGCAATTCCCGTGGTCGCGGGGATCAATTTGGAATATTACTTCAGCTATGTGGACCCGGTCGGCTATGGATGCGGCACTAAATTACCGCACAATGTGACGTCGTTGCTGGGCGTGATGGACGGCGCTCAAAGCGACCTGCGTACCGGCTTGCCCTGGCAGATGGTCGAAATCCATGAGCCAGTCCGGCTCGCCGTGGTGGTTGAGACCAGCCGCGAGCGGCTGGCGCAGGCGGTCGCCGCCGACCCGTCGCTCGGTCAACTCGCGCGTAACCGCTGGATCTGGTTGGCATGCCTCGAGGCGAGCACGATCTGGGAACTGCGTTCCTCGGGCTTCGCTGCCCACGCGCCCACGCATCCGCTTCCGGTCATCATTGGTGATTCCGCCACCTGGTACCAGGGCAAGAGCGGATTCCTTTCACCGGCGTCCATCGTGCCCGCGTGATGGTGAGCCCCTCGCAACTCGTGCTGACCGCCATTGCCGCTCCGGCAGTGCTCCTTGCCGTGCTGGGCTGCGCGACGCTGTTCAGCCACCGCTTGCCCGAGATCTTCACCACGCGGCTCATGGCGGCGGCGATGACGATTTCGTTTACGGCGTTGGTGGCGGCGCTCTGCCACCGAACCGGCCCAGGGACGCATTTTCTGACCTACGGACAGTGGTCACAGGCGGGCGGCATCGCGTTGCAGTTGCTGGTGGACCGGATGTCGCTCGCATTCGGAGCGCTAGCAGCCGCCGTACTTGGCATCGTCTCGGCGTTCTCCAATCGCTATCTGCACCGCGACCCGGGCTATAACCGCTACTTCGTATTGCTGGCGATGTTCGCCCTAGGCATGCAATTGATCGCGCTGGCCGGCAACGTCGAAGTGTTATTCATTGGCTGGGAACTGGTGGGCCTGAGTTCGGCGCTGCTGGTGGCATTCTTTCACGACCGGCCGGCGCCGGCGGCGAACGCGTTGCGCGTGTTCTCGGTCTATCGAGTCAGCGATGCCGCCATGCTCTCGGCCGCGGTGCTGCTGAGCCACGTGGCGAACAGCGATAGCCTGGCGGCATTGTTCCTCGCCTCCTCCGCCGGTGGTTCAGGCCCAAGTCTCAGCACCGGCGCCGCCACCGGCATCGCAATTCTGATGGTCGTCGCCGTAGCCGGCAAGAGCGCGCTGGTGCCGTTTTCCGGCTGGCTACCGCGCGCCATGGAGGGTCCCACGCCGTCGAGCGCCGTGTATTACGGCGCGCTTTCGATCCATGCCGGGTGTTTTCTGATGTTGCGCTCGATGCCGCTGTTTGCCCACGCTCCCGTTGCGCGTCTGATCGCCGGCATCTTGGGCGCTACGACCGCGATGCTGGCCGCGGTTGCGACGCGCGTACAGAGTGACGTCAAGTCCTCGCTCGCCTACGCCTCGCTTACCCAAGTTGGGTTGATTGTGGTCGAAATCGCTCTGGGATGGCGCATGCTCGCATTTTTCCATATCGTAGGGCACACCTGTTTCCGGCTGCTGCAGTTCCTCAGCGCGCCCAATTTGCTGCACGACCTGCACGGCCTTAGCGATAAGAGGCCCCCCGTCAGGTATCACCATTCCGGCGCCAGCTTCGTCTATTTGTTTGCACTGGAGCGCGGCTTCCTCGATAGCTCGCTCGAAGCCGTGGCGGTTCAGCCCTTCACGCGTGCCGCGCAGTGGTTCGGGAGGCTTGATCGCCGGCTCTGCGGCGGAAAGGAGGAGGATGCCGGCTGTCACAACTAGCGCGCTCCTTTGGCTCGGAACGCTCGCCGGCCTGCCCGCGCTGGTCGCGATTGCATCCCTCCTTGAACTGGAATTGGAACGTCTTCGACGCATTGCCTTCGCGGCAGCGAGTGGACTGGTGGCGGTCGCGCTGGCGCCCGCGGTGGCGGGGTCGCTACGAAAACTGGGGCTGTTCACAAGAGGCGGGGAGGCTCTGCTGCGGGTCAATGCGCTTTCTTCGGTGCTTCTGCCATTTGCCGCCGGCCTGTGGCTGCTGACGGTCGCGGTGACACCACGCGGCTCGTTCGATCGCGCCGGGCACCGGCGCGCGGCGCTGGCGACACTGACGACTTTGGCATCGTTCTTGACGGAGAGCGCGGTCGCGCTGCTGCTGCTGCAGGCGGCGGCGGTGATGATTTTTTTCTTCGCGTTGAACGAGAGCGCCGATCGGCACCAGCGACGCGTGGTCGCCGCCTATCTTGGCGCTTCCACGATTCTGCTCGGCGGAGGCGTGGCCATGCTCGTTGTAGGCCGGAGCAGCGGCGTGGAAACGGCGGGACTATGGTTGATCGCGATGGCGGCGCTTCTGCGCAAGGGCATCCTTCCGTTTCATGCCTGGGTGCCGGAGGTCTTCGATCACGGGCGACTCGGGCCAGCTATTTTGTTCAGCGCACCGCAGGTGGGCGCCTATATTACAGTGGTGTTGATTATTCCGCGGGCGCCGGCGGGGCTCTTGCACACGATTGCGATCCTGGCGCTCGCCACCGCTATTTACGGCTCGGCGCTGGCGCTTGTGGAGCACAGCGCCCGGCGGGCGTGCGGCTATCTTTTCGTGAGCCAGTCGGCGCTGGTCATGGCCGGGCTCGGCTGCGGCAGCGCCACCGCGCTGGCGGGAGGTCTTCTGGAATGGCTTTCCGCGGGCTTAGCCTTCGCCGGACTGGCGCGCGTGGTGCTCATGTTAGAAGCTCGCCGCGGCCGTCTCGACCTCACGCACTACCACGGTGGCTATGAGCGTACGCCGATGTTGGCCATCAGCTTTCTCGCGCTCGGGCTTGCCTGCGCCGCGTTTCCCGGCACGCTCGGATTTATTGGCCAGGAGCTGTTGGTGAAGGGAGCGGTGGACGTCTTCCCGGTGATGGGTTACGCGATTGCGGTGGCATCCGCACTGACCGGCGTGGCCGTGGTGCGAATGTATTTCTCGCTGTTCTGCGGACGCACCGACAAGCCGACCCATCGCAGCTTGCACTTCGAACTCAAGCGCCACGAAGCCGCGGCCTTTGTGGCGCTTCTCGTGGTGCTCATAGGTTTCGGGCTTGGACCGCGCCGCCTGATAAATTCCCGGCTGCGTGCCAGCCGGCAGATCTTGCAACTGCGCCGGACCCCGGCAATGAATCTTGATGCACGCCACTCGGTTCTCCGTTGATGGGCGCGCGGGCCCCGCGGCCGGCGCCGCGCGACCCCCGCGTAAGGTTTGGCTTCAAAATAATGGCTCTCATGCAGACCTCCCCAGGCTTTCGATGACGCGCTACAATGAAGGAAGTTTTTGAGGAAATAATTTATGGGCAAAGCCCGCTTTACAGTTCTCGCCGCCATGGTTTTGGCCGTCGTTGCATCGCGGCTGATTCCCCATGCGCCCAACTTCACCCCGCTGGCGGCGCTGGCGCTGTTCAGCGGAGCGAGTTTCGCGGGCAAGCGCGCCGCCTTTCTGGTGCCGCTTTGCGGTTTGCTGTTGAGCGACATGGTGCTCGGGTTTTATCCCATCTCGGCGGTTGTCTATGGAAGCTTCGCGCTCATCACGTGCCTCGGCTTCTGGCTGCGGCGAGGAACCACCGTCTCCCGCCTGGCTGGAACGACATTGGCCGGCGCGCTGCTGTTTTTTGTGCTGACTAATTTCGGCGTGTGGATGCTGGGCGCCTGGTACCCGAGAACCGTGGCTGGGCTTGGGGAATGTTTCGTGGCCGCGATTCCCTTCTTGCGTAACACGGTCGTGAGCGATCTGCTGTACTCCGCCCTGCTATTCGGGGGCCTGGCACTGCTCGAAAAACGGTGGCCGAGGCTGGCTGAGCGCGTGCCGGCGGCCGCCTGAGCATGCTGCGCCTGGTTTCGTTCCTGCCCGCCGCCACGGAAATGGTTTTCGCGCTCGGCCTTGGCGACCAACTGGTCGGCATCTCCCATGAGTGCGATTTTCCGGAGGCCGCGAAAGCAAAGCCTGTCGTCGTGAAACCCACGCTGCCGCTCGAGAGCATGTCGTTGCGCGAAATTGACGCGGCGGTGGCCGCCTGCATTGGCAGCGGAAAGAGCCTTTACCAGGTGGACGAAGAGCTGTTGGTGAGGCTGGCGCCGACGCACATTCTTACCCAGTCGCTTTGCGATGTCTGCGCGCCGTCAGGCAACGAAACGACCCGCGCCCTGGCGGCGCTTCCGGTGAAGCCGGAAATCCTATGGTTTACGCCTCACAACCTGGAAGAGATCTTTGGCAACCTGCGTGAACTCGGCCAGGCCACCGGGCGCGCCAGCGTGGCTGCGGACGTGATTGCGTCCTCGCGCGGGCGGTTAAAGGCGGTGACGGAACGCACACAAAAGGCGTCGAGCCGCCCGCGCGTTTTCTGTCTGGAATGGATTGATCCTTATTATTGTTGCGGGCACTGGGTGCCGGAAATGGTCGCTCTCGCCGGCGGCGAGGACGCTCTGGGACGCAAGGGCTCCGACTCGGTGCGAACGACCTGGGCCGACATTGCCGCCTGGGCGCCGGAGGTTGTCATCGTCTCGCCTTGCGGCTTCGGCCTTGATAAAGCCGTGGACCAGGCGCGGCAACTGCCGCAACAACCGGGCTGGGAGGATTTGCCCGCCGCCCGCAACGGCAGAGTGTACGCTGTGGACGCCAACGCCTATTTTGCCCGCCCCGGCCCACGGGTGGTGGACGGGGTAGAATTGCTGGCGCACCTGATTCACCCCGAACTTTGCGAATGGAATGGCGAGTCGGGCTTCATGGCGCTGTAAGCCGCGGGTGAATAGCATTGATTGGCGCGGGGCCACGCGGAGTATGATGGTCGCCATGCGACTGTGGACATGGCTCTCGGCCCTTGGACTCGTTTCCCTATCCCTGGCTTTCGGACAAGCTCCGGCATTGCTACCCACCGGTCAGGCTATTACGCCGCTAGCAATACCTGGCGCCAGCTTCATCGCCCTTAACCCCCACCTGGCCGACGACCCCAGCTATACGGCCGATCATGCCGTTACAACTCTGCTGAGCCCCGACCATCGCACGCTGCTCATCCTCACCAGCGGTTACAACAAGCAGAACTTTACCAATGGACCGAACGTGGGGAAAGTGAATGACGCCGATTCCGGCGATTACGTTTTCATCTATGACGTCAGCGGCCCGGCGCCGCGCCAGACGCAGGCGCTGCATATCCCGGCAGCCTACAGCGGGCTCGCGTTCACTTCGGACGGCAAATCCTTCTTTGCATCCGGCGGTGACGATGACACAGTACACGTTTTTCGGTTCAGGAACGGCGCATGGTCGGAGTCCGGCGCCCCGGTTTCGCTGGGCCACGATCACGGGCTGGGTAACGACATGCGGCCCGAAGCCGCCGGCCTGGCGGTCACCGCCGATGACAAGACAGTGGTGGTCGCCGATTATGAAAATGACGCCGTAACCCTGCTCCGGCAAACCGGCGACGGATGGCACAAAGGCGCCGAACTCGATCTCCGCCCCGGCAAGAACAACCCGGCGCAGGCAGGCGTTGCGGGCGGCGAGTATCCCTTCTGGGTTGTGATCAAAGGCAGCGATACAGCGTACGTCTCGAGCCTGCGTGATCGCCAGATCGTGGTGGTGAATATTAGCGATCCGTCGGCGCCGCTGGTTTCGGCCCGCATACCGGTTGCCGGGCAACCCAATAAAATGATCTTGAACCGGAATCAGTCCCGCCTCTACGTCGCGCAGGACAATGCCGACTCGGTGGCGGTGATCGACACGGCCGCCAATCGCGCGCTGGGCGAAATCCCCGTAATCGCGCCGCCGGCTTTATATTCGGACACGCACCATTATTACGGCGCCAATCCGAACGCGCTGGCGCTTTCACCTGATGAAAAAACCCTGTTCGTCACTAATGGCGGCGAGAATGCCGTTGCGGTTGTACGGCTCGCATCCGCTGTGACACGGTCGGCTACGGCGGCGCTGTTGCCCACGGGCTGGTATCCCAACTCGGTCAGTGTCTCCGGCGATGGCCGCAGGCTTTACGTGGTCAACGGCAAGAGCGACGGCGGGCCGAACCCGGGATGGGATCGCGGGCTTACACCGGAACGGCATCAGAGCATCCAGGCCAGCAATCAATATATCTTGCAGCGCGAGAAAGCCGGATTCCAGAGCTTCGAGCTGCCCGATGCCGCCACCCAGGCGACGCTGACACGACAGGTGTTGGCCAATGATCATTATTTCGCCCGCACCGAACCCGCGGCGGCCGCGGTGCTGGCGGCCCTGCGGCAGCACATTCACCACGTGATTTATATCATCAAGGAAAATCGCGCCTACGATCAGGTTTTGGGCGATCTCGCGGGCGCCAACGGCGACGCGCGGCTGACCGAATTCCCCGAGGCCAACACGCCCAACTTTCACGCCTTCGCACGCGACTTCGTGGCTCTCGATCATTTCGAATGCAGCGGTGAGGTCAGCGGCGACGGCTGGCCGTGGTCCACCGCCGCGCGCACCACCGATGTGGATGAAAAAGAAATCGCGCCCAACTACGCTTCGCGGGGCCTCAGCTATGACACCGAAGGAACCAATCGCAATGTCAATTTCGGGAACCCGCATCGCTCGAAGGCGAACGACCGCGACCTGCTGCCCGGCACCGCCAACGTCGCGTCGCCGGACGGCGATGGTGACGACGGTAACGAAGCCGGCCAAGGCTATCTCTGGGATGCCGCACTCCGAGCCGGCCTGACGGTGCGCGACTATGGCTTCTGGGTGGACGGCAACTACGATCAGTCGTTGCCCGGGCACATTCCGGAACTCACCGATCCCGCCAGTTCGCATACGGTCGTTGCCATTCCGACCAGCCCCACGCTTGCGGCTTACACCGATCCGTACTTCCGCGGCTTCGACCAAAGCTTTCCCGATTACTACCGGTTTAAGGAGTGGGAGCGCGAATTCGATCAGTACGCCGCGCCGGGCGGCAAACTTCCGAACCTCGAGCTGGTGCGGCTAGAGCACGATCACTTTGGGAATTTCAAAACCGCGCTCGATCATCTCGACACGCCCGAGCGCCAGATCGCCGATGATGACTATGCGGTGGGCCTGCTGGTGGCAAAAATCGCGCACAGCCGCTACAAAGACGACACACTGGTTTTCGTGGTCGAGGACGACGCCCAAAACGGCGGCGATCATGTGGATGCCCACCGCAGCCCAGCCTTCATTGTCGGGCCCTACGTGAAGCATCACGCCGTGGTTTCGACTCCCTACACGACCGTCAGTCTGCTGCGAACCATGGAGGAGATTCTGGGATTGGGACCGCTCAACCTAAATGACGCCGCGGCAACGCCCATGGCCGACGTCTTTTCCACGGACCAGCAGGCGTGGGAATATTCGGCAACGCCGTCGAGATTCCTGGCGGACTCGACGCTTCCGATTCCCCACGACGGCGCCGCGCTGCACTCGACCCACGACGGCGCCTACTGGGCCGCCCGCACCCAAGGCATGGACTTTTCGGTTGCCGATCACATTGATAGCGGCAAGTTCAACCAGATACTGTGGACCGGCCTAAAACGATGAGGCGCGCGTCAGGCCAGGGCGCCCATCAGTACCAGCGTGCGTTGGGCGAACGGTAGAAACACCAGTGCCGCGACCGCTGCGAGTGCCGCGCCGGGGCCGATGGCGGGCGCAAGCAGAAGCGGAGACGCAGCCCACAGCTCGTCCAAAAGCAGAATCATCGGAAAAATCCGCAGGAAGCGCGGCTGCATGTTGCGCGAGCGGAAAATGGCGGCTGCGGTTAAATATAAACGAACCACGATGCCAATGGCAGCCGTCGTCAGCGCCAGGGCCAGCAAGCCTTCGCGGGGCGCGCCCCAAAGCTGTAAGGATCGTTCGGTGCCGGTGAGGTGCAGCATTAAGCTCACATAAAAGACCAGGTACAGCGCCTGAGCCAGCAGGAAGAGCGTGCGCACGAGACGGGGCGGAACTGGCGCCACTTCGGTCGAGGACGTCAACGCGGTGCGCCTTGGCGCTGTCGGCGGCGGTGCGGCCTCAAGTTCCGCAGGATTGAATCGATAGCCGCGCTTGGCCACGGTCTCGATGAAGCGAGGATCGAGCGCCCGGTCGCCCAGAGCCGCGCGCAGTTTATTCATGGCGGTGTTCAGGCCATGGTCGAAATCAACGAACGTTCCGTCGGGCCAGATGCGGCTGCGCAATTCCTCCCGACTGACGATTTTTCCGGCCTGGTCGAGCAAGACCTCGAGAACTTGCAGCGGCTGCGACTGTAGTGGAACCCGCACCCGGTCTCGGCGCAACTCCCGCGCGTCCATATCAAGTTCGAATTCGGCGAAGCGATGAATCATCGGGAGTTATGGCGCACTAGAAGTTTACCTCCGGATGAGGCGCCGATTACCCGGCGATGAGCGGGGGCTGAGTAGCGCTGCATAGCGGCCCGGCGTCTTCCCTCGCAGGAGGATCGCCATGAGCCACATTCGCATACAAACCGGAATTACCCAACGCTGGGAAAAGCAGCTTCTTTTCTGGATCGCGGTCAAACTGCCCACGTGGGTTGCCCCCGATCTGCTCACCGCCACCGGACTGGCCGCCCAGTGCGCCGCCGGCCTATGCTATTTGTTTTCACGCTGGCAGCCGCTATGGCTGATGGGTGCCAACGCGGCCATTGCGGTCAATTGGTTCGGTGACAGTCTCGATGGGACGGTGGCGCGCGTGCGTCACATTGAAAGGCCGCAGTATGGCTACTACGTTGATCACGTTTGCGACATTTACGGAACGATTGTGCTTCTGGGCGGCATGGCCGCCTCGGGCCTGCTCGATTGGCGGCTGGCGCTGGCGCTGTTGATTGCGTTCCTGGTGGCGGCGGCGGAAAGCTTTCTTGCGGTGGCGTCGTTGCAGCGCTTCGAAATGGCCCATTGGGGCGTCGGCCCAACCGAACTGCGGCTTTTGCTGATCGCCGCGAACATCGCCGCGCTGGTGCATCCGCCAGGGATATTCAACCTGGGCGCCGCCTTAGGCGCGGCCTGCTTGCTCGCCGCCACCACCTGGGTTGCTGTCTGCCATGCCCGTGAATTAAACCGTTCAGCGAACCGACATCGTAACCAGCCAGGGCACCATCATGCCGATGCCGAGCAAGGCGACTGCCACCCAGAGCGGCACACGACCGCCGCGGCCGCTGCCATGCATGATGGCAAGAATCAAGGCAATCAACCCGCAGAGAAAGGTAATCATGGGCGGAGGCTTCCAGTGACTTAGATGCCGCTGGAACGCAGGTTGCCGCCTGGCATAATCCCCCGCGCGCCGCTTAGACGCCATTGCCGGCGAGCGAGCTGCGCGAGGTACGGGCGTCACCGGTGCCGGCCCATACGATGTTGTCATTGGAAGGAGCCACGGCGATGGCGCCAATGTTCAAGTTGTTCTGGGAGTCGAACACGGGCTGAAAGGTGGTTTCGCCATTGGTTGTCTTCCGCATCCCGCCGGTCCAGAAGGGGCCGATATTGCGGTAGGTGAACGACTGTAACGGGTGCTGATCGGGCTCGGGCAGTTGAGCGCTTGCGAACAAGGCGAGCACGGCGATCAGCGCCGGCGCGGCCAAAAGCTTATTCATAGTTCCCCAGAAGCGGCCAGTGTAGCACCAGCTCATACCGACAAAATTCGCCGGTTGGCGCAGCGGGCCCGGCGGATAATGGGTGGGTCGGAATTTATATGTAGATTGGGGTGCTGGTATGGAGATGGCTTATCGGGAGAGGTGGGAGGCGGAGATTGCGGCGATGCGGCGCATCATTGACGGATTCGCGATGAAGGAGGAGTGCAAGTGGGGGAAGCCCACGTATACGGCGGATGGCAGGAACGTGGTCATCCTGATGGGTTTCAAGGAGTATTTCGCGCTGGGATTTTTCCAGGGCGCTTTGCTGAAAGACCCGAAGAAGCTGTTGAGACAACTGGGACAGACGCAGGCGATGCGGGTGATGAAGTTCACCAGCGCCAAGGAAATTGCAGCCAAAGCGGCCACGATCAAGAGCTACGTGCGGGAGGCGATTGCGGCGGAGCAGGCGGGCTTGAAAGTAGAGAAAAAGAAGACCTCGGATTTTCCTGTGCCGGAGGAACTGACGGCCGCGTTTAAGCAACGTCCAGAGCTGAAAGCGGCGTTCAAGGCTCTTACGCCGGGACGGCAGCGAAGCTATCTTTATTACTTTGCGGCAGCGAAACAGCCAGCCACGCGGATGGCTCGGATTGAGAAGTGTGCGCCGCGGATCCTTGCCGGGCGCGGATTTATGGAGAGGCCGGCAAGGGCGCAGCGCTAGTTGGCAGCTCTAGTTGGCTGTGGGCCGGGCGATGTGGTCAAACGCCAGCCAGCGAATGTCGTCCTTCGCGGGCTTCAACACCAAGCCCAGTTGTTCCTTTATTGCGGTCCACATCTTAGGGCCGTCGGGATCGCCGTGGAAGTTGGCGCCGAACTGCCCGTCGGTCGATCCATCGGGCACATACTCCATTACCCAGTCATAGCGGCCCTTCAAGCCGGTGCGATCGACGACGGGTCGTTCCATTCCGCCCCGCAGTGTGGCCACGAAAAAATCCATCGTAATGTTGCGGCCGCCGAGCCGCCACCGACCCGGAAGAACGGGCGTTAGACTCATCAACTCGCCGCAGCCTACAGGGTAGCCATCCGGCGTGGCCCGCTGCCCGGCGCGGCCGCCGGCGGCGGGGGGCGGAGCGGGAGCGGTCGCATCGCAGGGCATGCCTTCATCCACATGCGGACGCATCTGCGGCCCTAATTTGCCCGGCTTCGCCAGCACCAACTCGTAAACCGGCAGGTGGCGCGTCTCGTAATGAAACGTCAATTGGAAGCGATCCTCGAGCAGGGAGAGCACCATGGCCCGCATCTGAACTTTCGTCGCCGGGCCGGAGGCGCGCGCTTCGATGTCGTAGCGCTCGCTGTTGACCCAATCCGGCAGCACCTTGAGCTGGGGATCGGGATTGGCATCGAAGTCGAAGGCGAAGGCGATGTAGCGAATCAGCGGCTCCTGGGTGGCGGTGAATAGCCCATCGTTCGGCGCGGACCGCTCGCCCGCCGTCAGCGGCATACTCGCATGCGGCCGCCCACCTTTGGGATCGCTCGGCTTAACCGAGGCCACGTCGAACTGCAAGCGTTTCGGCGCGCTCGCCGGCGCCGACTGTCCCGCAGCCACCAGCGCCGTCATGAAAAATAACAGCCATCGCATCCGCATGCAAACAATGTAGCACCACGCGTGCGCCCATCATTCCGATTGGAATAGGCCCCAAGAATGATTTGGCAATTTTCGAGGGCCGGAACACAAGAGGCTCGCACGCGCCACCGTTTTAGTAGCCGCCACCGGCTGTACTGGAGGATTTGTGGTGAGCGACCACCACGACGATGACTGTAACCACAGCGATTGCCGCGCCAATGATCCAGAGGCGTTTATGGCTACTAGCGGCGGCGGCGGCGGGGGCCGATTGCGTAATCTCTGCCGCCGCCGGCTGATTCGCGGAAGGTGCCGCAGCGGGTGCCGCGGCCGAGCTTACGCCCGAAGGAGTCGAAGCTGCGGGAGTTGCCAACTGCTGCGTCATTCCGAACACAGCGAAAGCCGCTATCGCGGCACACACGCGAGTGAATTTCATGGTCTGGGACTCTCCATGGCCACCGGAGTGACATTACTTGCAGTATACCAACGAAGCCAAGAGATCGACTGAGCATTGATTTTAGTGACCGCGTTGGCTCCCTAGTGCCCGTCCATTTTCCGGTACCAACCGCCACGAAAATGTCGTTCTTTGCGGAAATAAAAACGGCGCGCCCGGCGACTTGCTGGGCGCGCCATTGATTGGCGCGGGGCCTCGCGCGGCTGTCGCCGCGCGACCCGCTTAGGCGCGGCGCCGGAATGGGGACCCCTGAGCCCCAATCCGGCGTCGCGCCACGCGGGAACCGCGCCGCATTTCTTGCCGGGAGCGGGCGACTGCCACTGGCAGTCGGACCCCTTCGGAATTTCGCTGCCTTCCGCGCCTATTTTGCCCCGCGGTGCAAACGTCGCGGCTCCCGCGTCAGGTGATTGGTTTGGATTAGAAGGTGAACTCGGCGCCGAATTCGCCGCGGAACGCCTTGGGAATCACCACCCCGGATCCAGAGATATATCCGGTGGGCTTGCCAAAGTTCGGCGAGGTGACGTTACCGTTGAAAGCGCCGAAGTTGGCGCGGTTGGTCAGATCGAAGGCCTGGAAGAACAGGTTCACTGAACCCCACTCGCGCAGCCCGACGCGCTTGCCAATGCGGGCGTCGGTGTCAAAGAACGACTGCCCGCGCCGGGCGTCAATGGAAAGCTCATGGCAGGTGCCGGCCAGAAGGCAGGGGAGGGTGGGGAATCCATTCGAACCGAGCACCAACTTCTGCTGCCCCAATTTCTGTTGATCGGGTATGTAGGTGTAATCGGTGGGATCGGAGTTGGGGACTATGGCGTAAGGGTTGCTGAAGCCGCTGCTATAGCCAAACAGGCCGCTACCCTCGCTGGCGCTATAGGGCGGCGCCGAGGCCCATTGAATGATCGGCGCCAGGTTCAAACCCCAGGGCAAATTGAAGATGCCGCTGAGGACAATGCGATGGCGCTGGTCGGTGCCGGCGGGTCCGAAATTCAGGGGATCCCAGTAGTTTAGCGAGACGGTACGGCCGCCGAACGATGCGGCCGAGCCGCCCCAGGCAAGGGCCCGCTCCAGGGTGTAGCTGGTATCCAGGCTGAAGTTGTGCGTCATGCGGCGCTTGTACTCGAAGGCGAGGCTGTCAAAGCGGGAGCGCCCGAAAGTGCTGTAGTCGCTGATCGCCCCCAACTTCGGCAGGCCCGCCGCGGTGAAGGCAGCGTCGTAGGTGCGGATTTGTTTCTGCGACCCGAACGCAGCCTGGGTCGGAGGATTGATGTTCTGGGTGCGCATTTCGTGCAAGCCCAACTCGTGGACATAGTCAATCATGAGGGCGCCATTCTGACTCATGCCCCAGGTGTAGCCGAGATTGAACTGCTCGGACAACGGGTTGCGGAAGTTGCCGTCGAGCGTACTGCCGGTGCCGCCGGCGCTCAGCGAGCTGGGAGCCGATCCGCTCCAGACGGGATTGGGGCTCACCCCGAGGGCCCATTGATTCAGCGGTGTCGTGGTTCCAGGCACCGTACACTGGCCGCAGGCGCCGCCAGGGCCGCCGGTGAGGGAGGCGCTGAACACAGTGCTGAACAGGACAGGATCGGTTTGCTGCAGGGCGAAGATGGTTTGGTTCTGAAAGACTTCGCCGTAATACATGCCAAACCCACCGCGCAGCAGTTGCGTTCCGTGGCCGTTGAGGTCGTAGGTGAATCCGAGTACGGGAGCGATGTCGCCGTAGTCGGTTTTGGGCAGCTGCGCGTAAGGGCTATTGACGGACTTCAGGGCCAGGTAGGTGCGGTTGTTGGCCATGTCGTTCTGGCCGTCGCTGTTGTAGTCCAACTCATAGCGCGCACCGAGATTCAGGAGGAGACGCTGTGTTACTTGCCAGTCATCTTCCGCGTAGAAGCCCCAGTACTTGATGCCGTGAGTGGCAGTGTAGTAGGGATCGCCGGCTGCCAACGACATGGATGTAACAGCGCCGGGGGTGGCAAAGCCGTTGGTGTAGGTGAAGTTGGGATTGGCGACGGAAACGCCGTGGCTAGTAATGACGGCGGCGGTGTCGGCAAAGCCGATGGTGGGCACTGAGTTGAATTCAAAGAAGCCGTTCATCTGCGGCTCCCATGCGAAGTCCTCACCGAACTTCAGGGAGTGGTTACCCCGGTTCATAGTGAGGTCGTCGCGGAACTCCCATTTCTTCTCGGCCAAACCCTGGGGGACGTTGCCGTTGGTTCCAATGCTGGGGCCGTCGGGAAAGCTGATATGGAAGGGCGTGTATTGCGTGGTGTCAATGAGGTTGCCCCAGTATTGGTATCCGAAAGTCAGCGAGTTGACGGTGGTCGGGCTGATCACCGAGTTCCAGGTCAGGCCGCCCAGGATCATGTGGTTCTTGGTGAAGTTGGTTTCGGTTGCGTCATCGGTACTGCCGGACTGGTCGTTCAAGCCGTAATTGGTCTGGTAGTTGAAATTCAAGCTCAATTGGTTGGCCGCATTGATGGTGTGGTCGAACCGGGTCGAGAGGCGAGTGTCATTGTACGGAGTAGGGATGACGCCGACCGGCTTGGCGCCAATCGGCTCGGCCAGCGTCAACTCAGCTTGCGCGGACGCAGTGACCGGGATGGATGTCGTTTCATGGTCGCGGAAAAGGGCAACGAAGAAAAAGTCCTTGTTCTTGCGGATGGGGCCGCCAATGTCGCCGCCAAATTGCTGGCGATCAAATTGCGGCGTGCCCTGGTGGCTCTGTTTGGAGAAGTAGTCGTCGGCGTTGAGCGACGTATCGGTGAAGTAGTACTGCGCGCCGCCGTGGAACTTGTTGGTACCTTCCTTTTCGACCACATTGACCGACGCGCCCTCGCTGCGGCCATTGGCGGCGGAGAAGCGTGAGGGGGAGACGTTGAACTCCTGTACGGCGTTCATGGGCAGTTGCATGTCGGGGCCACCGACACTGTTGTCCTTATTCTCGACGCCATCCACGGTGGTGTTTACGTTGCGACCAGTGCCGCCGTCGACCGAGAAAACGGCGACGCGTGACTTGGTCGGATCATACGATGCGACCGGCTTCACGCCTGGCACCAGAACGGCGAGACTGCCAAAGTCATTGCCATTGGTAGGCAAGCTCTCGACTTCGGTGGGGCTGATGTTGCCCGCAACGCCGGTTTGTGCGGCGTTGACCAAGGGCGCCGCGGCAGTGACCTCGACGGTCTGAGCCTGGGAGCCGGGCTGCAGGCTGAAGTTGACGGTGATTGTCTGCCCGACCTGCAAGGGGGTCGGGGACGAGTTGGACGTGGCAAAGCCATCTTTCGTGGCGGTCAGAAGGTAGGTGCCCGGGGACACCAGCGCGAAATTGAACGTGCCCTGGGCGTTGCTGGGCGCGGTGCGTACGGCGCCGGTTTCGACGTTGGTGAGCTTAATTTGGGCGCCGACAATCAGCGCCCCTGATTTGTCGGTGACCCGGCCGGAGAAATTTCCACTCGATGACGCGGTTTGCGCCGCCAGCGGAACTAGTGCGGCCAGCGAAATCGCAAGTATAAACAACCCGAATCCGTACAGTTTGCGGAGGCAGTTGCCTGTGTGCATAATAATTTATCCTTTATACGAGACTCGACCCTCAGCTGAATTCTACACCTTCCAAATCACATTGCGATACAGTTTTGTAACAGAATTTCGTTTCGCGCATCTGGTGGGCGGGATGGTGCACTTGTCAGGCGCTGCGTCGTCACGGGTTCCTTTTTGCCGCAGTGACCGCCCGCACGCACGGATTCGGCGATCAAGGCTAACGCCCACACATTTTGCTGGTCGGTCTGTGTACGTATCTGGGCGCTGTCGCAGAACTTCAGCTCAAGGCAATATAGAGTAAAGGTCGAGAGTGGTGCGCCCCGCCCGGGTGGCGAAATTGGTAGACGCACGGGACTTAAAATCCCGAGGGCCGCAAGGTCCGTGCCGGTTCGAGTCCGGCCCCGGGCACTCACGTTCATGCATGTACAACAGCTTGGGCGCAGTCAGCGTGAAGCGCGGTCGGGTACGTAAAGCTTAGGCAACTACACGCTCTGGATTGCCACCGTCGCCGGCGCGAGGCCCGAGGCAGCCGCTTTCACCGTGATTTCCCCCGCTTGCTCCCGGCTTTGTATCAGCACCATCGCCAAGCCATTGAACGCGCTGCGTTCGGCGGCGTGATCCGGTTCGTGGCAGCTTGGATCGCCGTTGCCGACGCCGAGGACGCGTCCGGGGCCCTCGACCGCGAATTGAATCTTATCGCCGGCATCGGGTACCAAGCGGCCTTCGCCGTCGCGGACCTCCACCGTGACCACGGAAAGATCGCTACCATCGGCTGCGATTCGGCCGCGATCGGGAATCAGCGCGAGTGCCGCCGCCGCCCCGGTGGTCTCGCGCCGGCTCGTCATGGTCTTGCCGGAAGGATCAACACCGCGCGCTTCGATCCAGCCCGATGCATACGGCACCTGCCACTGAGCGTGTCCGTTGGGCTCGACCGCTTTCGGCCCCAGGCTCTTTCCGTTCAGGAACAGCTCGACTGTGGGCAAGTTGGTATGGCACCAGACTTCAATCGGCTCCCCCTCGCGCCCCTTCCAATTCCAATGCGGAAAAAGGTGCAACACCGGGAGGCGGCCCCACCAGGCTTGGTAGTAATAGAAGCTGTCTTTGGGAAACCCGCAGGTGTCCATGATTCCAAAATGGCTGCTGATGCAGGGCCAGTCGTAGGGGCTGGGTTCGCCGCGATAGTCGAAGCCAGTCCAGGCGAATCCGCCGGCAAGGAATTGGCGTTCCGCAAATATCTTCCACCAGCCTTCGGCGTTGAGGGCGTAACTGGGAAAGTTCACGTCGTAGGCGCTGACGTAGCCGCGAGCCTTGTCGTTGGCATACACGCCACGGGTCGAAACCGCGCTTGCGGTTTCACTGCCGAAGGAGGGCTGGCGCGGGAACTGGGCGTGGAACGCGTCAATATGCGGGCCGGTCTGCGCGCTACCGCCGCCATTGCCATAGTTGAAGCCCTGGACATCCACAACGGCCGACACGCCCCGTCCCCAGCCGCCGTTCATGGCGACGGTGACGGGCCGGGTGGGATCGAGCTCGCGCACTTTGCGCTTCATGGTCGCGACCACGCGCGCGCCGACATCGGTTCCCTGCTGCGGTTCCTCGTTGCCCAGAGACCACAGAATCACGCAGGGATGATTGCGGTCGCGCCGCACCAAGCGCTCGAGCTGGCTCAGGCCCTCGAGGCTCGATGACATCATGCGGGTTTCATCCATGACCAGCATGCCGAGGCGGTCGCAGGCGTCGAGCAGTTCGGGAGTGGGAGGGTTGTGCGACGTGCGATACGCGTTTGAGCCCATGGCGAGCAGGCGCTCGACCCGGTAGCTTTGCAACCGATCAGGAAGCGCCGAGCCCACGCCGGCGTGATCCTGGTGATTGCAGGTGCCTTTGATCTTGACCGCCTTGCCATTCAGGAAAAATCCATGATCGGCGTCGAAACGGATGGAGCGCACGCCGAAATTCACGGTAAGCCGGTCCACCACCGTGTTCCGCACCAGGAGCCGACTTTCGGCGCGGTACAGATGCGGCGACTCGAGCGACCAGAGCCGCGCGGACGGCAGTGGCGCTTCGGCGCTGGCGCCGGCGGCACTGAACGGCGGAACCTCAACCCAGGCACTGCGCGCTTCGCCGACAGTGTGACCGTCAGAATCAACCAAGGAGGTAAGCACACGGCAACGCGCGGGCCGCGCGGATTCATTATGAATGTCGCTCGCGACGGTTACTGTGGCAGCGCCCGCCGCCGTCAATGTGCTGCGAATCGCGGTGGACGAGGGGTCGAGATGCACTGCGTAGGTGTCGGTGAGCCAGACGTGGCGATAAATGCCGGCGCCTTCGTAAAACCATCCTTCACCCTCGGTGGCGTCCACACGGACGGCAATGACGTTGGGCCGGTCAAAACGCACCAAATCGCTGATGTCGAAGTGGAACGGCGCGTAACCGCTAAAGTTCTCGCCTAAATACTCATTGTTCAAGAACACCATGGCGCGCCGGAATACGCCGTCGAACTCGAGCCGCAGCCGCCGCCCCGTTTCCGGCGCGGCCGGCTCGAGCGGCAGGGGGCGCCGGTACCAACCGATACTCGATGCTGGAAAAGCGCGCCCCAACGGTTTGCTGCCATGAGCGGCGAAGTTGTGGTCGCCGTTGGCGACGAACGGCAGATCCACCGCCCAGTCGTGCGGCAGATCCACCGACTGCCAGGCGTGGTCATCGAAGTTCAGTCCGGCCGCCGGGGCCGCGTACAGCGCCTTGGCGAATGTCTCGAGATCGCCGGCGAACTTGAAGTCGGCGGCGGCGTTATCGGCATCGCCCAAGTGAAACCGCCAGCCGCGGTCGAGCGAAGTGCGCCGGCGATCGGTGGCGGCAAGGGGAGCAGGCGCCGGCGAAGCGCCAACCGCCTGGCTCGCCGCCGCCGCCTCGGCGGGGACCATGGCCATGGCAGCCGCCCCCACGCCGGATTTGAGCACATCGCGCCGCGTCCACTTCATGTTGTCGCCCATTGCCGCGCCCTCCCAGGCCCATCATACGGGTATTACGATGAGCCGCTTTCAATCCCTCCAGGACGCTTGACGCCGGGCGGGTGCCCGGCCGCAGCCGAGGCGGTCGTTTCGCGGGGTACAATATAAGGTCCCCATGTTCGAGAGCTTAAGCGACAAATTGCAGCGGGTTTTCAAGACCCTGCGCGGCGAAGGGCGCCTTACCGAGGCCAACATCGCCGAGCCGCTGGAGGAGATCCGGCTGGCACTGCTTGAGGCCGACGTCAACCAGCAGGTCGCCGACGACCTCGTCGCCTCCATTCGCACCCGCGCCCTGGGGCAGGACGTGATGGACGCGCTCGCGCCCGGCGAGCAGGTAGTCAAGATCCTGCGCGACGAGCTTTTACAGGTGCTGGGGGGCGAGTCGCGGCTCAACCTCAAGACATCACAACCGCCCGCCACCATCTTGATGGCCGGACTGCAGGGCTCGGGCAAGACCACCTCCAGCGGCAAGCTGGCGCGGTGGCTGCGGCAGCAAGGGCACCGGCCGCTGCTGGTTTCGGTGGACATTTACCGTCCGGCGGCGCGGCAGCAGTTGGCGCTGCTGGCGCAGCAGTTGCCGAATCCGATTTTTTCGGGCGATAGCGTGATGGCCGAATTGGCCGCCACGCCGTCGCCGTCGCAAGCCACCCGCGCCGTGCTCGACCTGGCACGGGGGGCGCGGCGCGAGGCCGTCCGCACCGGCTGCGATGTGCTGATCGTAGACACCGCCGGCCGCCTGCACGTTGACGACACCCTGATGGAAGAAATGCGCCAACTCAAGGCGCTGCTTTCGCCACAGGAAATTCTCTTCGTGGCTGACGCCATGACTGGGCAGGACGCGGTGCGCTCGGCAGCCGCCTTCCATCAGCAGTTGGCGCTCACCGGCGTCGTACTCACCAAGATGGATGGCGACAGCCGCGGCGGCGCCGCGCTCTCGATCCGCCGCGTGACCTCGCAGCCGATCAAGTTTATGGGCACCAGCGAGCGCATGGATGGCTTTGAGGTCTTCCACCCCGACCGCATCGCCGGGCGCATTCTGGGCATGGGCGACATCCTCAGCCTGATCGAGCGCGCCGAGCAGACGGTGGACCGCAAGCAGGCGCTCGATTTAGAAAAGCGGCTGCGCACCGACAGCTTCACGCTGGGGGATTTCCGCGACCAGCTTCGCCAGGTTCGCAAGCTGGGGCCGCTCGAAAATTTGGTCAAGATGCTGCCCCGCGTGGGGCCGTTTCAGGATCTGCACCGCGCCTCGAACCAGGTGGACGAAGGCCAGATCGCCAAGGTCGAGGCCATCATTAATTCAATGACGGCCGAGGAGCGCGCCCACCACCAGCTCATCAACGGCAGCCGGCGCAAGCGCATCGCGCGCGGCAGCGGCGTCAGCGTGCAGGACGTCAACCAAGTGCTCAAGCAGTATGTACAGATGAGAAAGATGTTCAAGTCGGTCGCCGGCTCGTCATTTCTAACCAAGAAGTTGATGGGCCGCGGCTAGACAAATCCGTTTTGTAAAGAAAAGAGAGGAATTAAAACCGTGCTTGCCATCCGATTGTCCCGTCAAGGAACCAAGAAGAAGCCCTTTTACCGCGTCGTGCTGCTGGAGAAGAGCGCCGCCCGCAACGGCCGTTCGCTCGAACTTCTGGGCACCTACAACCCGGTGCCCAACCCCGCCCTGATTGACCTCAACACCGAGCGCATTCAATATTGGGTGGCGCGCGGAGCGCAGGTCTCCTCCACCATTGATAACCTGCTGCGCCGCGGACGCGAACGCGCCGCCGCGACGCCGGCGGCGTAACCCAAGGAGAGCCATGGCCATCGATCAATTGCTGTCACAACTGGTGCGCGGCCTGGTGCAGTACCCCGACCAGGTGCGGGTGCGCTGCGCCGCCCAAGGAACGCGGGATGAGGCCGCCGCCTGGGAGCTGCGCGTCGCTCCCGAGGATTTCCCCCGCGTGGTGGGCCGCGGCGGCCGCACCGCGCGCTCACTGCGTGCGGTACTGGAGGCGGCCGACCGGGGGCCATACCGGCCCAGTCTGAACATTCTCGACCCGGAAGACGATGGCCAGCCGGTCTGAAGCCGCCAAGCCGCCGGCCACCGCGCCGGATGGTTCGAGCGAGTGGGTAACCATCGCGCGCCTGACCCGTACCCACGGCGTCAAAGGCGAGTTCGCGGCCGCGCTTCACACCGATATACGGGACCGTTTCGTCCATCTCGAGGAAGCATGGCTGTTGCATCCGGACGGCCACCGGCAGAAGTTCCGGCTGGCGCGCCGGTACCATGTGCAATTGCCCAGGCAACCGCGCGGCCTGCGCGTGGTCCTCGGATTCGAGGGTATTAACGACATGGACTCGGCCCGGCTCTGGGTCAATTCCGAAGTGCAGGTACCGCGCTCCGAGCGCGCACCGGCGCCGAAGGGCAGCTACTTCCTGTCCGACCTTGTCGGCTGCCAAATCGAAAATCGCGGCGCGGTGGTGGGCACGGTGACGGCGGTCGAAACAACGCCCGGGGCCGCGGCCATGCTGATGGTCCACGGCCCCGATGGCAGCGAGATACTGATCCCCTTCGCCGACGCCTTCCTCAAGCGCGTGGCGCTCGAGGAACGGCGCATCGTGATGAAACTGCCCTCGGGCCTGGTCGAAGTGAACCAGTCCGCGCCCAAGCGCGCGTAGCGATGCGCTTCGACCTGATAACCATATTTCCCGACTACTTCGCCTCATTTCTGGCGCAAGGCGTGGTCGGGCGCGCCGCGGCGGCAGGCCTGCTCCAGGTGGTGATCCACAACCTGCGCGACTATGCTCCGGCACCGCACCACATCACCGACGACCGCCCTTTCGGCGGCGGCGAGGGCATGGTGATGAAGCCGGAGCCGATCTATCACTGCCTGGCCGCCATTCTCGGACGCGAGCCTGGCCGCGCAGAGGCCGACGAACCGACCCGAGTGTACCTGCTTTCCGCCCAGGGCGCCCGGTTTGACCAGGCTTGCGCCCGCCGCCTGGCGCGTCTCGAGCGGCTGGTGCTGATATGCGGCCGTTACGAAGGCGTAGATGAGCGCATCGCCGAAAACTATGTGGATAACGAACTCTCAATCGGCGACTTCGTGCTCTCCGGCGGCGAGTTGCCCGCCGCGCTGGTGCTCGACGCGGTCGGCCGCCTGGTGCCGGGAGTGCTGGGCGATGCGCAGTCGGCGATCAACGAGTCGTTCGCCGCGGAGGCGCCCACTCAGCTTGACTGCCCGCATTACACCCGTCCGATCGATTTTCGCGGGCACGTCGTTCCCGAGGTGCTGCGCCAGGGCAATCATGCGGCCATCGCCCAGTGGCGCGGCCAACAAGCGCTCCGCAAAACCGAACGCCGTGCGAAACTGGATGTCTGAGTCAACCCCCTCCGCATGGCGATCAATCTCAAACTGCGCAACCTGCTCTACGTAATTCACGCCGTGCCGCCCGAACGCGTGGCTGAGCTGATGCCCAAGGGCGTGGCGCTTGACGTTCGGGAAACGCCTGACGGTCCGCGCGCATTTCTGGCTACGGTGGCGCTCGAAGCCGGCGCCGCGTTCCCGTACATCCTGACTGGATTCCGGCAGGTGAACTACCGCATTTTTGTGCGGCATCTGGAGGAACCGGGGGTGCTGTTCGTGCGCTCTTGGGTTTCGGCGCGGGCGGCGGCGGCGGTGCTGAGCCTGGCGATTCCGACCGAGCACGCGTCGGTCGACACAACGATTGACAATGCCGATCGGCCCTATGGGCGCTACCAGGTGTTGGCGCATTCCGGCGATCACCACTTGGCACTCGATGCTCACGCCGACCCGAGTGTTGAATTCGGTTACTTCGGATCACGCAACGACGCGATCCATTTTCTGACCCATCGCCTCAACGGCTTCACCGCCGGCGCGCACCCCAAGACCGGCTTGTCGGTGATTCGCGTTTCGCACTCGGCCATGAATCCGATCTCGGCGCGGGTTACGGTCAGCGCCGCCGACCAGTGGACCGACGCCGGGATTCTGACTCCTGACGAAGCCCGGCATCCAGCGCTGGCACTCATCCAGCCCGAAACCCAGTTCGACATGAACCTGCCGGAAAAGCTGGCGGATTGAGCACCGCCGCGAGCGCGGTGAAGGCACAACGCGATGCGGAGGAGGGCGGCTTGGTTGACGCCGCCCTCCTCCGCATTACGAAGCGGAAGGATTTCCCACTAGTGGTCTAGCTGACCGAGCAGGCCTTGATCCAGCTTTTGGATTGAGGCAGGTAGCGGCGCATAATTCAGCGCGCCCGCTGACGCCTGGCCGCGGGTCAGGATGTATTGCACGAACTCCTTCAGCGCGGCGCGCTTGGCCTGGTTATTTCCGTTCTTGGGAATGATCAGGAACGTCAGACCGGAAATGGGATACGACTTCGGCCCGGGAGCGTCAACAATCGCGATGCGAACGTCGCGCGCGAGTACGGCCGCCGAAGCATCAATCGCCGCTGAGGTGCCGGCCGCGGAAGGCGCAACGTACTTGCCATCCCGATTGCGGATGGCCGCCACCGGCAAGTGGTTCTCGTTGGCGTAGGTTAACTCAACGTAACCGATGGCGCCGGCGGTTTGCTTCACCAGGCCGGTTACGCCCTCGCTACCCTTGCCGCCCAAGCCGATGGGCCAGCTCACCGACGTTCCGCTGCCCACCTTGGCCTTCCAAACCGGATTGACAGAGGACAGATAAGCGGTGAAGATGCCGGTGGTGCCGCTACCGTCGGAACGATGGGCCACGAGAATCGCGCTTTCGGGAAGCGACACGCCCGGATTGGCCGCCACGATGCGGGAATCGTTCCACTTTGTGATCGTCCCCAGGAAAATACCGCTCAGCGTTTCCGCCGTCAATTGCAGCGGCTTCGATAGCGGCAGGTTGTAGGTGATACATACCGGCCCGGCGGATTCGGGAATTTGCACCACCGGAGCCGGCATGGTCTTCAGCTGCTCATCGTTGAGGGCAACGTCGGAGGCGCCGAAGTCCACCGTCTGGTTCTTGACTTGCTGGATGCCGGCGCCGCTGCCGATGGATTGATAGTTGATCTCGACGCCAGGGTGGGACTGCTTGAAGTCCGCGGCCCAGCGCGCCATGACCGGATACACGAACGTGCTGCCGGCGCCGGTGAGCGACGCCGATTGCACGGCAGAGGCTGGCGGAACGACCGAGAGTGTGGCAGCGAAGAAGGTTGCGAATGCGAGCGAATAGAGTATTTTAGTCATGGAAATATTCCGTTATGGGAGGGTGTAGCGGAGATCCACAAAGCCCATCCCGGTGTGCGCGTTCTTCGGTGCGCCGGCTGAGACAGTGTAAGGAGTGCGAACCAGATACGAGGCCTGGGTGATGAGCTGCAGGGCGCCGTATTGCGCCGACTTCCAGAAGGTGTGAACGATGCCGAAGGTCCCCTCCTGTATGGTGCGGTTCATGCTGCTAGGCGCGCCGGGAAAGCCGTAACCCACGGGTGTCATGCCCGACAGATCAAAGTCGCGCTTGATGTTGATACCGCCGTAGTAGGCAAAGGCAAGGTAGCCAGGGTTGACCTGATACTCGAAGCCGCCGATTCCGCCCTGGGTGAGCACCGGCGAAACTGCGCCGTTCTGGCGAATGATCATGTCGGGCACCATGCCGAAGAAGTAGCGGCCGCCGCCGTCGCCCAGAAAACTAGTGGCGATCAGGTGCAAGCCCTTGGCGACTTCGGCGTTGGCGTTGACCGAAACCCCGCCGCCGGCGGCGCGCTGGGTCAGGTTGGTCGCCGGAGTGAAAGTGCGGAATTCACTCTCCAGGCCCGCCACTTCGAAGTGCAGGCCGTGGCCGCCGGTTGCGGTGTCAAAGGCCACCTTCCCGATGACATCGGGGGTGAAACCCGGGGCCGAAAAGTTGGAGGCTCCACTATTCACCTGGCTGGCATACACCGTGCCGGGCAACACCACGGTCGGAGCGCCCGAACTGCCACCGATATAGGGTTCGGCATTCTCGACCGACACGCCGGCCACGAGATGGTCGGAGGCGTGGTACATCAGCCGGAACTGCGGCTGCCGCGCCCAGGTGAGCCCCACCTGATAGTTGGTGTCCATATTTTGGCCGTAAAAGAGATCGCTGGGCATGGGCGAGAGGCCGACTTTGTTGGGCGTCAACAGGCTCCAATCCTGGCCAGCGAGCATTTCCCAACCGCCGTGGCGGGCGTCAACGAAATAGACGCGCATTCGCACCGTATCGCTGTTGCTGCTGACCGCGACGTTGGACGGCTGGTTGCCGAGAAAGTCTGTCTCGAGATAGCCGTAGTAATCGGTGCCGTCGTGAACGCCGCTGACCTTAAGGGTCAAGCGCGAGTTCTGCGCGCTCTCCCGCAGCTCGGTCAATCGGCCGGCGACGGTGTTGTTGTACGGTATGCCGGCGAAGTTAGTGCCGATACCTGAGCCGACGTTGGTCGAACGATAGACAGTGGTGAAGTCGAGGAACCCGCCCGGCGCAAAATCGAAGGCGCCGATCTTGAAGGAAAGCGGACTCGCCGCCGGGGGAATGGCATCCTGCGCCACCGCCGGAGCGAACAGCGCCAGCCCGGCCGCCAGGCAAAGTAAAAAGCGAGAAAGCGTCGTCATAGGCAACCATGATGAACGATTTGTTGCACGCGCGGCGTTACAACTGAATTACAAGCAGCGAGCCGCTTATCCATTTGTTACAGAACCGTGACAACTCCCAATCGAAGCTTCGGTCTGGCCGGCGATCGGCCATACTGACTGCGTATCGTGAATTGTCTTTATGGATCGCTTCTACCCATGGATTCTGCGCGCTTTGGGACTGATCGTACCGGGGCTGGTTATAGCCCTCGGCTGGCAGTTGTACCAGGGTTCCGCGGCCTCGCGCCACGCCTTCGGCTGGGGATTTGTCGTGGGCTCAAGCTGGGACCCGGTATTCAACCACTTCGGCGCGTTGCCCTTCATCTTCGGAACTCTGGTGACGACGGCGGTGGCCATCGTTCTGGCGGCGCCGCTTGGCATTGGCGCGGCCATTTTTCTGGCTGAGCTGGCACCGAACTGGCTGCGCGGTCCCGTTGGTTACCTGGTCGAGTTACTGGCGGCGGTTCCCAGCGTAGTCTATGGATTGTGGGGCCTGTTCGCGCTCGTTCCCTGGATGCGCACCATACTGGAACCGTGGCTGATTGCCCATAGCGACAATCTTGCGCTGTTCCGTGGCGCGCCTTATGGACTGGGCTTCCTGGCCGCTGGATTAGTGCTGGCCATCATGGTGATCCCGTTCGTGGTGGGGCTGGCGCGCGAGGCAATCGCTTCCGTTCCCCGCGTGCACCGCGAGGCCGCCTACGCCTTGGGCGCGACGAAGTGGGAAGCGATCTGGCAGGTGGTGCTGCCAGGCGCACGTAGCGGGATCGCGGGCGGCGTGATGCTCGGAATAGGCCGCGCGCTGGGCGAGACCATCGCCGTGACGATGCTGATTGGCAACACCCCGACGGTGAGCGCATCGCTGCTGGCGCCTGGTTACACCCTGGCCAGCGTCATCGCCAACGAATTCACTGAAGCCACCACAGCGATCTATACCTCGGCTTTGGTTGAGATCGGCCTCGTCCTTTTCGCCATCACGCTGGTGGTTAACTTGATCGCACGGCTCATGGTCGCGCGCTTTGCAGGCGCGGGAGCGGCGGCGTGAACCTGCGCCTGCGGAAGAACGCCAACCGGTTAATGCTGACGCTCACCGGCGTGTGCACGCTGGCGGTCCTCATTCCGTTGTTTCTCGTCCTTTACTACGTCGTGCGCCAAGGCGCAGCCGGACTAAATTGGGCTTTATTCACGCGGTTGCCGGTACCGCCAGGCGAGAGTGGCGGCGGCATGGCGAACGCCATCGTGGGCACACTCGAACTGCTAGCAATGGCGATTGTGCTGGGTGTGCCACTCGGCTTATCGATCGGGGTCTACACCGCCGAGCTGGGCAATGGACGGGGCTTGGACAAACTGGCGGGCGCCGTCCGTTTTTCCGCCGACGTGCTGACCGGCATTCCCACCATTGTCACTGGTTTATTTGTCTATGCCCTAGTCGTGGTGCCGATGCACCGGTTTTCCGGAATTGCCGGCGGCATCGCCTTGGCGCTGGTCATGCTGCCGGTGATGTTGCGCGCCAGTGAAGAGGTGCTACGCATGGTGCCCCAGAGCTACCGCGAAGCCGCAATGGCGTTGGGCGCCACGCGCTGGCGGGTCTTGCGTGATATTGTGCTGCGCGCGGCTAAACCCGGACTGATCAGCGCCGCGCTGCTGGGTGTGGCGAGGGTTGCGGGAGAGACTGCGCCCTTGCTGCTCACGGCGCTTAACAGCTCGCAGTGGACGCTGCGCCCCGACCAACCCATGGCTTCGCTCACCGTCGGCATCTTCAATTACGCCCTGGCGCCCTATGACGACTGGCACCGCCAGGCCGCTGCCGCCGCACTCACCTTAATCGCCATGATTATACTGCTCAGCCTTGTCGCTCGCGCCTGGGGGAGAATTGGGGAGGTGCGATGATCAAATCATGGCGCAAATCTCCCCCGGTGGATGCCGCGAGCGCCACCGCGGCGCGAAGCCAGCCTCGCCCCGAGCGTCCACCCGAACCACTGGCTGCAGTGCTGGCGAGCCTGGAATCCGCAGTGGTGGCGATTGATCGTGACGGCCGGCGGGTCTTATCCAATCCGGCGGCCGATCGCATGCTGCCCAGCCTGGCGCGGGTGCCGCAGTTGATGCAGCAGGTGCGCGCGGTGATTGACCATCCTACGGCGGCGGGCGAAGCCGGCGATGCCGCGCCGATCTGGACTGGCCGGCTATCGCTGCCGGATGAACGCACCCTTGATGTTCACATTGCGCCGCTTCCGCAAGGCGGATGTATGGTGGTGGCGCGCGACATTTCCGCGACCGTCCACCTTGAAACCACCCGCCGCGACTTCATCGCCGCGATCTCCCACGAGCTGCGCACGCCGTTGACTTCGATTCAGGGCTACGCCGAGGTTCTGCTGCAAACTCCCGACTTGCCCTCCTCGACCCGCGCCCAGTTCCTGCAGATCATGATTGACAACGCCAACCGCCTGACCCGGCTGGCGCAGGATTTAGTCACCCTCTCGTCCATCGAAACCGGAACCTATCCTTTCCACTTCGCCACCCTCGATGCCGCAGCGCTGGTCGCGCCGGTGCTCGACGTAGTGGCGCCGCTGGCGCAAGCCCAGTCGGCCCAGATCACGAGCGGGGCTCTGGTTTGCGGCCGGGTGCGCGGCGACCGCGACGCGCTCCACCGGGTGCTGCTCAACCTGGTACAGAACGCGCTGGTGCATGGCGGCAACGGCGTGGCCATCGAAATCTCGAGCACCACCTCGGCCGGCAATTACGTGTTCGCGGTGCGGGATCATGGACCGGGCATCAGCGCCGCCGACCAACACCGCATATTCGAACGCTTTTACCGCGTTGACCGCGGCCACGCCCCCAACGGCACCGGCTTGGGACTGTCGCTTGCCAAGCACATCGTCATTGAGCACGGTGGCCATCTCGAGGTGGAGAGCGCCCTCGGTCAGGGAAGCACGTTCCGCCTGTCACTACCGCTGTTACCATGACCTCCGCCATGCCTAGCGCGCCGCTCCGTTCCGAGTCCACCCGTACCGAGTCCATCGGCACCGCCGCCAGCCTGCGCGGTGTGAACTTCTTCTATGGATTGAACCAAGTGCTGTTTGACGTGAATCTCGAAGTGCCGGCGCGCGGTATTTTGGCCTTCATTGGCCCTTCGGGTTGCGGGAAGAGTACCCTGCTACGCACCATGAACCGCATGAACGACCTTCTTCCCGGCGCTCGATTGACCGGCGAGGTACGCATAGGGCAGGAAGATATTTATCGGCCGGGCACCGATGTGATTTCGCTGCGCCGCAGGGTGGGCATGGTATTCCAGCGCTCGAATCCGTTTCCGTTCTCGATCGCTGATAATGTCGCCTACGGCATTAAGATCAACCGACTAGCGCGCGACCGCGCCCAGCGCGACGCCATCATCGAGCGCAGCCTGCGCTCGGCAGGGCTGTGGGACGAAGTCAAGGACCGGCTGCATCGGCCAGCGCTCTCCCTCTCCGGCGGACAGCAGCAACGACTCTGCATCGCTCGAGCCCTCGCCGTCGAACCCGACATCCTATTAATGGACGAACCGGCCAGCGCCCTCGATCCCATTGCCACGGCCAGAATCGAGGAATTGGCGATCGAGTTGAAAGAGCGCTTCACCATCGTCATCGTCACGCACAATTTGCAGCAGGCCGCGCGGGTCAGTGACCGTACCAGCTTTTTTCTGATGGGTAAGCTGATCGAAACGGGCAAGACGCGGCAAATCTTCAGTAAGCCAGCCCGCAAGGAAACCGAAGACTACATCACCGGACGCTTCGGTTAACGGAGGAACACATTGGACGTACGCAAAAACTTTCTACAACAGCTCGATCAGTTGCGCGAGCGCGTCCTCTATATGGGCGGCCTGGTGGAAACCGCCGTCCATCATAGCTTGCACGCGGTCACCGACCGCCAGCCGGAATTGGCCGAATTGGTGGTCGAGGAAATTGAGCCTGAAATCAACCACCTTGAAGTCGAGATCGACGAACGCGCGCTGCACCTGATGGCGCTGCAACAGCCCCTGGCGGTCGATCTGCGCTTCGTCGCGGCCGCTCTCAAAATTGGCAATGATCTGGAACGCATGGGCGACCTGGCAGTCAATATCGCCAACGGCGCCGCACGATTGCTCAGCCAACCCCTCTCGGCGCCTCTGGTGGACCTGCCGCTCATGGCCGAGCGCGCCAACCGCATGCTGCGCTCGTCGCTCGACGCGCTGATGAACCGAAACCCGGAATTGGCGCGCGCGGTGCTCGAAAGCGACGACGAGGTGGACGCCATGCGCGATCTCATCTTCCGCCAGCTCATCCAGGCCATGACCCAGGATCCCACTCTGGTCGAGCGCAGCCTCGGCCTGCTCTTCATAGCGCGCAACCTCGAACGCATCGCCGATCACGCCACCAACATCGCCGAGGAGGTTATCTTCTGGGTCGAGGGCGTCGACGTGCGCCACCACTTCGCCGAGGCGCCACCGACATGACCACTGAAGCCGTGGACGCACCCACCATTCTGGTCGTTGAGGACGACCAGGACGTCGCCCGCCTGGTCGCCTTCCAACTGGAGCACGAGGGCTTTGCGGTAACCGTCAACGCCACCGGAGGCGGCGTGCTCGAGCAAGTGGCGAGCCTGCAGCCGCGCCTGGTCGTGCTGGACCTGATGTTGCCGTTGGCGCACGGTTACGAGATTCTGCGCGATTTGCGGCGCGATCCGCGTTACGCCCAGATTCCCGTGCTGCTGTTGACGGCGCTCGGCGCCGAGAGCGACCGGGTGCGCGGCCTCGACCTCGGCGCCGACGACTACATGCAGAAGCCGTTCAGCCCCAAAGAGCTGGCGGCGCGCGTTCGCGCGCGGCTGCGCGGCGCCCCTGCCGCGGCCCCCGCACGCCTGACAGCGGGCCCGTTGGAACTCGATCTCGATGCCCATACCGCCCGTATGCACGGGGTGCCGCTCGAGTTGAGCGATACCGAATTCAGGCTGTTGGCTTTCCTGATGAAGTCGCCCGCCCGTGCCTTCACCCGCCGCCAAATCGTCGCCGCGGTTTGGTCGCCCCAGCACTTCATTACCGACCGCGCGGTGGACGTCTATATGCTCCGCCTGCGCGCCAAGATTGAACTGGAACCCGAGCGTCCCCGCCTGTTGGTCTCCGTCCGCCGCGTCGGCTACCGGTTTGATGCATAAGCTTGCCGGGCTTCCTCTAGAATTAAAAGGTGCAGAGTTTGCTGCGGCAGGCTGAGGCTCGAGCTTCCAATCGCTATCCGCGGTTGCGCCAGACCGCCTCCTACCTGGCGGCCACCGAAACCCATACATTTGCCAGTTCGGTCGCGGCCCACGCACTGCTGTCGTTTTTGCCGTTCATTGTCCTGCTGCTCTCCCTTACCCGCAATTTCCTGCATTCCGCCGCTCTCTATCATTCGCTGCTTGATCTCCTGCGCGCCTATCTGCCGGTGTCCGACTTGGGCATTGACCACACTCAGACGTTTATTATTGACAATCTTCGCGCCATCGTCGAACACCAACGCGGCGCCCAGCTCGCATCGCTACTGATTCTGCTCGCCACCTGCACCGGCATTTTTATGCCGCTTGAAGTCGCGCTCAATCACATCTGGAACGTTCGCCGTAATCGCAGCTACCTGCGTAACTGGGCGGTGGCCATCGGCCTGGCATTCACCTGCGGCGTGCTCGGAATGCTCAGCGCCTCGCTCACGTCGTTGACGGAAACCTATTCCACCCGGCTCGACCATTTTCTAAGCCGGATGCCGTTCTCCGGCGCGCAGCCACTCCCGCTTGACGTGGTTTCGATCGCGATCGTACGCGCCGGCGCGGTACCTTTTACGATCGCGATGTTCTTCTTAATCTATTGGCGGCTTCCCAATACATCGATCTCGGTGCGCAAGGTGCTACCCGCCGCCATTACCGCCGGGCTGCTGTGGGAGGTTTCGAAGTATGTCTATATCCTGCTGCTGCCGTGGCTTAACTTTCGCGACATTTATGGGCCGTTCGCCATCTCGGTGTCACTGCTGCTGTGGGCCTATATGTCGGCGCTGATTCTGCTCACCTGCGCGGAGATGGTCGCCCCCGCCCCGAATGCCCCGAGCGAGCAGGGAGAGCTCAATTTTGCCTCAAAATGAAGTATTTGTCATGCCAATCAGCTCCCCTCGCGGGCATTTATTTTTTTTCCTCCTCCCCTTGACTCGCCGGGCACCATGTCCGAAAATCCACTTCAGCTTGGGTGTATGATGGTTTTCCCCACAACATGTGGGGCTAATTGGGGGAGGGTACAGCGCGCATGGCAGAGCCAATCACAGCAACCGACACTAAACAGAAAATCACTTCGCAGCCGGCCCAGCCGGCGCATTCCGCAAAGCCACGCGGCCTGAGTGTCGCGCGTCACTTCACCAACGCCAAGGTCTCCCCCTACCTTGACGTGCAGTGGGAAAAGCGCTCGGCCCTCATCCAAAACGAAAAAGGCGAAACCATTTTCGAGCAGAAGGATTTGGAGGTGCCGCGCGACTGGTCGCAGACGGCCACCAACATCGTGGCCTCGAAATATCTGCACGGCAAGATTGGCTCGGCGGAGCGCGAAAATAGCGTGCGCGCCCTGGTGGCGCGCGTGGCCGAGACCATCGCCGACTGGGGCCGCGCGGATGGCTATTTCCGCACTGAGGAGGACGCACGCACGTTCCACGACGAACTGGTGCATCTGCTGATCACCCAGAAGGCGGCGTTCAACTCGCCAGTGTGGTTCAACTGCGGCGTCGCGCGGCTCGAACCCGAGGCCAACGGCAGCAACTGGTATTGGGATAAGGCGGTCGAGCGCCCGGCCTATGGGGCCATCGGCTACCACAAGCCGCAGTGCTCGGCGTGCTTTATAAACTCGGTCAGCGACTCGCTGGAGAGCATCCTGACGCTGGCCAAGACCGAGGGCATGTTGTTCAAGTGGGGCTCGGGGACGGGGACCAATCTGTCGCCCATCCGCAGCTCGGCGGAACAGCTCTCGGGCGGGGGTACCGCCAGCGGTCCGCTCAGCTTCATGAAGGGCTTCGACGCTTTTGCCGGCGTGATCAAGTCGGGCGGAAAGACGCGGCGCGCGGCCAAGATGGTGGTGTTGAACGCCGAGCATCCCGATATCGAGGAGTTCATCTGGTGCAAGGCCAAGGAAGAGCGCAAGGCTTGGACGCTGGTGCAAGCCGGTTATGACGCCTCGCTCGACGGCGAGGCGTATTCGTCGATCTTTTTTCAGAACGCCAACAACAGCGTGCGCGTGAATGACGAGTTCATGACCGCCGCTGAGAAGGATCTTCCCTTCCAGCTTCGCCGAGTCGCCGGCGAGCGCAAGGGCGAGGCGGTGAAGACAGTGGACGCCAAGGGATTGATGCGGCAGTTGGCCGAGGCGGCCTGGCAGTGCGGCGACCCCGGCATGCAGTACGACACCACCATCAACCGCTGGCACACCTCGAAGAACACGGCCCGCATTAATGCTTCCAATCCGTGCTCGGAGTACATGTTCCTCGATGACTCGGCGTGCAACCTGGCCTCCATCAACCTGATGAAATTCACCGATGCTTCCGGCAACTTCGACGTGGCCGGATACAAGCAGGCGGTGGACGTGTTGATCACGGCGCAGGAGATCATCGTTGACAACGCCAGCTATCCAACCGAGCGCATCGGGCAGAATTCGCACGATTACCGGCCGTTGGGGCTGGGGTACGCCAATCTCGGCGCGCTACTGATGTCGAGCGGCCTGCCCTACGACAGCGACGGCGGCCGAGATTTCGCGGGCGCGCTCACCGCCATCATGTGCGGCCAGGCGTATCTGCAATCGGCGCGCATTGCCGAGGCGCTGGCGACCCCGGAAGCGACCGGCGCCTTCGCCGGTTTTGCGATGAACCGCGAGCCGATGCTCGATGTGATCCGCATGCATCGCGCCGCGGTTAACAATATCAATTCCAAGAACGTGCCCGATCCGGTCTATACGGCGGCGCGCGAATGCTGGGATCAGGCGCTCGAAGCCGGCACCAAGCACGGCTATCGCAACGCCCAGGTCACGGTGCTCGCGCCCACCGGCACCATCGGATTCATGATGGACTGCGACACGACCGGTATTGAGCCTGATTTGGCGCTGGTCAAGTACAAGAAGCTGGTAGGCGGCGGCGTGATCAAGATCGTCAACCAGAGTGTGGACAAGGCGCTGCTCAAGCTGGGCTACTCAGCCCAGCAGACCAGCGACATTTTGGCGTTCATCGACGCCACCGGCACAGTAGAGGGCGCGCCGCACCTCAAGCCCGAGCACCTGCCGGTGTTCGACTGCTCGTTCAAGCCGGCCAACGGCACCCGAAGCATTCATTACACGGGGCATATCCGGATGATGGCGGCTGCGCAGCCATTTCTCTCCGGAGCGATCTCGAAGACGGTCAACCTGCCCGAGGCGGCGACGGTTGAAGACGTAATTCAGGTTTACACTGAAGGCTGGAAGCTGGGCCTCAAGGCCATCGCCATTTACCGTGACGGCAGCAAGAAGGCGCAGCCGCTCTCGGCCGCCAGCTCGCAACAGATGGACAAGTCGGCGGCGGCATCGCCGGCCGCTTTGGTCGTTCCACAGAGCGTGCCCCAGAATCGCACCTACCGGCGCCGCCTGGCGGAGGAGCGCCAGTCGCTTACACATAAATTCAAGGTCGGCGGCCACGAAGGCTACATCACCGTGGGGCTATACGACGACGGAACACCGGGCGAAATCTTCGTCAAGATGGCCAAGGAAGGCTCGACTATCTCGGGCCTGATGGACAGCTTCGCCACCGCGATATCGATTGCCCTTCAGCACGGGGTGCCGCTCAAGGTGTTGGTTGATAAATTCAGCCACACGCGGTTCGAGCCGAGCGGCTGGTCGGGTCACGCCGAGATCGGCTACGCCAAGTCAATCATGGATTACCTTTTCCGCTGGCTGGGGCTGAAGTTCCTCGATCATCAGCCGCCGGCGCCGAAGGGCGTTGAGGACCTGCACGGCGATCGCGGCCAGGCCCATGAAGAGCTGGAGTCAGCAGGCCAGATTCCGCTGATCACCGCCACCGTCACGACCTCGGTGGACGCGCCCGCCTGCCACAACTGCGGCAGCATTATGGTGCCGAACGGGAGCTGCTACAAGTGCGTGAACTGCGGCGAGACGAGCGGCTGTAGCTAGGACACGCGGTCCGATCATAAAGCGCACCGCAAATTGAAATTTTGCTAATCAAGGCCGGACAGACGACGCGTGAGCTGGCCGGCAGGAACGATGGCGCAGCCGCTGGGGTTCTGCCCACACCAAAGCGGTGAAAACGCTCCATCTCCTCGTTCCTCAGCTTGGGCGCGCAGCGGCGCCAGCGCCGCCGATGCGAGCGGAAATTCCGGCGCCGCCGGATTCATGGGGCCCAGTTCGCGCATGAGCCGATTGACGATCCCGCGCGCGGGCCGCCCCGAGAAGAGATTGGTAATCGCCGTTGCCGCGGAATCAGCGCTCGTCAGCGCCGCGCGATGCACGGCGCTGGTCGTAGCTTCGGGGCAGAGCAGGTAAGCCGTTCCCACCTGCACTGCCGCCGCCCCCAGGGCCAATGCCGCCTTCACACCGCGCGCATCAGCAATTCCGCCGGCCGCAATGACCGGAATCCGAATAGCGGCGATCACTTGCGCGACAAGCGACAGTGTGCCGCACTGACCATCAAGATCGGCGCGCAGAAAATGTCCGCGGTGCCCCCCCGCGTCTGTGCCTTGCGCAATGACCGCGTCGGCTCCCTGCTGTTCCAGCCAAACCGCTTCGGCAACTGTTGTCGCCGTACTGATGACGATCGCACCCCATTCCCGGACACGCGACACCAATTCCGCCGCCGGCAAACCAAAATGAAAGCTGACCACAGGCGGCCGGAATTCCCGGAGAACTTCGGCGAATTCACCATCGAAGGGCCGGCGCGTTGCGCCGGTTACGGCAGGCGGTGAGACACCATACTCGGCATAATAGGGCGCCAGGCAGTCCCGCCACGCCTGTTCGCGATCCTGATCGAGTGTCGGCGGCGTATGGCAGAAGAAATTGACGTTGTAGGGCCGGCGGCTGGCGCGCAACACCTCCAGCTCGCGCCGCAGGCCGGCAGGATTCAACATTGCGGCCGGCAAAGCACCCAAGCCCCCCGCCGCGCTCACCGCCGCCGCCAGCGCGCCGCCCTGCGAGCCAGCCATGGGCGCCTGCAAGATCGGCAGTTCGCAACCCGCCCATGAGGCCGCTCGTTTCATGCCCAAAGAATAGCCCCAGTTCGCAAATCCCTCGACCATTGTTACGCTGGAATATTGACGAGTTCTTCCCCAGGTACGCCCGCGCCGCCGGACGAGCCCCTGGCCGGCGGCTGGACCCGCTGGCTCATCGCCATTGCCGTCATGGCCAGCGCGGTCATGGAACTGGTCGATACTTCCGCTGTTAACGTAAGCATTCCCTATATCGCCGGCAATCTCTCCGCCAGCGTTACGGAAGCCACGTGGGTGCTGACTTCATACCTAGTCTCGAACGCCATCATTCTGCCCATGACCGGTTGGCTTGCTGGCCGAGTCGGGCGCAAGCGGTTGCTCCTCAGCTCGATCGTGGGCTTTTCCGCAGCCAGCATGCTGTGCGGATTGGCGCCGACGCTGCCCCTGCTCATCGCTTTCCGCGTACTCCAGGGACTTTTTGGCGGTTCGCTGCAACCCACCACGCGCGCCATCCTGCTGGAGACATTTCCGCGCGCGCAACGCGGCCACGCGATGGCGATGTGGGGTTTAGGCATCGTTGTGGCGCCCATCGTAGCGCCCGTTCTCGGGGGATGGCTGACAACCGACTATTCCTGGCGCTGGGTTTTCTTCATCAATCTGCCGGTCAGCTTTTTCGGCTGGATCATGGTCAAACTCCACGTCTTTGACCCGGCCTATCTGCAGCGCGTCCGGCGGGGCGTCGACTATTGGGGAATCGGGTTTCTCGCGCTTGGCACCGCGAGCCTGCAAATTCTTCTCGACAAGGGACAGGACGCGGGCTGGTTCTCCTCGGGATTCATTGTCGCCCTGGCGGTGATCGCCATGTTCGCCGCCGTGGCGTTCGTGGTCCGGGAATTGCGCACCAAGGATCCGGTGGTGCATTTGCGTTTGCTCAAGTACCGGACGTTCGGCACGGCGGCGGCACTGTCGCTGGTGCTATTTTTCGTGCTGTACGGAAGCATCCTCCTGCTGCCGCTTTTCATGCAGGAAGTGCTGCAATTCCCCGCCATCACCGCCGGAATATGGAACATGCCGCGCGGACTTGCCACCATGGCCCTGATGCCGGTCGTGGGTTACCTGATCGGGCGGCGCTGGGACATGCGCGCGATGCTGTTTATCGGCCTGCTGAGTTCAGCCTGGGGGGTATGGATGTTCGGGCAACTCAACGGCGCCGCCTCGCCGGCGAGCTTTCTCTGGCCCCAAATCCTGATGGGCGCGGGACTGGCCTGCGTGTTTGTCCCGTTCGCCACCATTAGCGTCGACCCCATCCCGAACGCCGAGATGGGATACGCCACGAGCATCACGGCGTTTACCCGCAATCTGGGATCGAGTCTCGGAATTTCGGTCATGGCGGCGATGCTGGCACGAGGCCGTCAAACCCATCAGGCGGAATTGGTCAAGAATGTGTCCGCCACCAATGCGGCGGCGGCACACCTACACGCTTCGTTGGCGAACCTGCTCGCCCGCGCCGGATCGTCAGTGGCACATGCCGGCTTGCAAGCCTGGGGAATCATGCTGGCCCGCATCCAACAGCAGGCCGCCGTACTCAGCTATATCGATGCATTCCGGGCGCTTGCCATTCTCTTCGTCGTGGTTTCGCCCCTGGTCTGGTTGATGCGCCAGCCGCAATTCGACAAGCCCGGCGCCTGAAGCGAGGGGAACTATTCGTTTCCGTGGCTTTCCAGACGCACGGTTGAGGTTGAGTGAATGGTTGTGTCCATCGTCTGGGCATTGGGCGAGGGGCCGATGAACTTGATGTGCATCTGGTTGTTGGTTTCGCTGGTGGTCGATTCGAGAACCGCATCCTTAGCGCGATAGACCGAGGTGGCGTCGGTGTCGAACGCGACAGATGCCTCGGGCACCAGGCCCTGAGACGCCATTTCCTGCGAGCCGGGCAGTGATCCTGGCGGCAGCGGCGTGCTGCCATGGGAATGGATGACGATGGTCGCCGTCGGCTGGCCGTTCTGCTCGCCGAAAGCGGTCAGGCTGCAATCCATCGCGAGTGCGACGGAGAAGTTCATGGTCGGGATATCGCGGCTGCGGGTGAACGTCCAGTGATTGCCGACCGCGACTGGGCCGTTCGGAAGGCCGTCGGTGCGCACCAGTTCCTCCAGCATCTCCACCGGCTGATCAAAGTCAGCACCATTCGGCCGGGCGATGACCTCCACCTTCCCTGGGCTCACCCGAAAATGAGCGGGCGTCATTGTGAGCGCCGCATGGTCAATGGCTGAGGATTGCTGCTCCAGGTTAGTTTGGTCGGCGGGTAAGTCGGCTTTCACCGTGGTCGCGTACTTTGTGAATTTCAATTCCGCGTCAAAATTGCCGGGCGTGGCGCCGGAGAGCACATGCATGTCGACCGCCGCGGTGGTATCGAGAGTGGCGCGGGTGCCGATCGAGGAGTGGATCACGACTGAATAGTTGAGATGAGAGTCAGGCACGTAGGTGGGCAGCAGGGTGACCGTTTTCGGTCCTGGGGAGGCCTGGGCCGCGGCGGCGGACGCCGCCAACACCACCAACCAGCACGCTCGGCCTATAATTTGGGTACTCATGCGATACCAATGCCTCATCCGCCATCATACCGTGGCTCTGGTTCTAGCAATGCTGTCCGCATTGGCTGTGGCCCAAGGGCCGGCAATTTTCATGCGCACGCCGCCCGAGCCGTTGCGGTCAACGGCGGCACAGGCGGCGGAGTACGCCGCGCGGCGCGCCGCCGTGCTGCGGGCCATGGGTCCGCACGATGTGCTGGTGCTATACGCGGCCGAACCGCGCGTGTTTTCCGGCGATGTGGATTATGACTATCGCCAGGAGAACAATTTTTGGTACCTCACCGGCTTGAGCCAACCCGGCGGTATGTTGGTAATGTCACCCGCGGCCACGCCCACAACGGTCATTTACATGATCAAGCCCAACCCCGCGCAGGAGAGTTGGACGGGGCACCAATTCACGACCGATGAAATCCGCTCCATTAGCGGCATCACCGGCGACGACGCGGTGCGCGACAGCGCCACGTTCGGCAAGCTGACCGACCACGTCCCCACTGGCGGACGCCTGTTGCTGCTCGCGGGCGACCGGCGCCAGTATCCGGAAGAGATGGCCGAACGCGCGCTGCTGGCGCAAAGTGCGCCGAGCCTTGAAATCGGCAATCCCGCCGCGATCTTCGCCCGGTTGCGAGGCGTCAAGTCGGCGTGGGAAATCACGCTGATGCAGCATGCGGTCGACATCAGCCTCGAAGGCCACGCCCGCGCGATGGCACTCACCGCGCCCGGCGTGTGGGAGTACCAGCTCCGCGCCGCACTCGACGCCGTCTACGGCATGCGCCACGCCGAAAGCTGGGGCTATCCGGAGATCGTCGCCAGCGGCACCAATCCGACCACGCTGCATTACGAATCCGATCAGGAACAAATCCCCTCGCAGGGCTTGATGCTGATTGACGCAGCGGCCGAGTACGGGCATATGTCGGCCGACGTGACGCGCACTTACCCGATCAGCGGCAAATTCAATCCCCAGCAGGCCGCGATTTACAACCTGGTGTACGAAGCACAGCAGGCCATGATCCGCTCGGTGAAGCCAGACAGCCCGGCGTTTGGCCCCATTGGGGATGCGGTGTTAATCGCGGGCCTGGAAAAGCTTGGGCTGATCACCACGGCGCCAGGAGCGCCAACCCCGCAGCAGCAGTTGCGCATTTGGTACTTCCACGGGCCCAGCCACGCCATGGGGCTCGACGTACACGATGTGGGCGGCATCGGCCGGCGGCCGGGCGCGATTTTCTCCATGGAGCCGGGACTTTACTTCCGCGCCCGCACCTTCGAAGAGGACCTGCCGGCGGCCGATGCCGCCGCGTGGCAGGTCTTCACCGCGCGGGTGAAACCCGTGTTTGAGAACTACAAAGGCATCGGCGTTCGCATTGAAGACGACATTCTGGTGACCGACGACGGTTGCCGCGTACTCTCCGCCGCGCTGCCGAGCAAGCTGAGCGAGGTGGAGGCGCGCTTCGCCGCCCTGCACGCCTATGTGCGCCAGCATGGCGGTCCGCCGCCGCTACTGCCTTAGTTGCTACAATTTAGAAGGATGCCGGTCAAAACCATCCTCATTCTGAAGCCGCGCGGGTTCTGCGCCGGCGTGGTGCGCGCGGTGGAGGCGGTCGAGAGCGCCCTGCGCAAGTTCGGGCCGCCGATCTATGTCTTAAAGGAGATCGTCCACAACCGAACGGTGATCAGCAGCCTGGAGTCGCGCGGCGCCATTTTCGTTCCCTCGCTCGAAGCCGTGCCCCGCGGCGCGCGCATGTTCTTCAGCGCCCATGGCGTTTCTCCCCAGGTGTGGAGCGAAGCCGGCGAACGCGGCCTGCAAATCATCGACGCCACCTGTCCCCTGGTCAGCAAGGTGCACAACGAGGCCCAGGAGTATACGCAGCGGGGCTACAGCATCGTCATCATCGGCCACCGCCAGCATGATGAGATCGTGGGCCTGTTGGGCGAGGTGCCGCCGGGAACCCCGGTGGTCGAAACCCTTGAACAAGTGGACGCGCTGGAGGTGGCCGACCCGGAACGGGTCGCCTACCTCACCCAGACCACGCTGAGTTTGGACGAAACCAGCGCCATTATCCAGCGCCTGCGGGAACGCTATCCGAAAGTGATCGCGCCCAAGGCGCAGGACATTTGCTACGCCACCCAGAACCGCCAAACCGCGCTGAAGAAGATCGCTCCGCAAGCCGACCTGGTGCTGGTGGTCGGTTCCGAAAACAGTTCCAATTCCCTGCGCCTGGTTGAGGTCGCCGCCAACGCCGGCGCGCCCGCCTACCGCATTGACAACGCCGACGCGATTGAGCCCGCGTGGCTCGAAAACGTGAACACGGTCGGCCTGACCGCGGGCGCTTCCGCGCCCGAGTCGCTGGTGCAGGAAGTCGTGCTGGCGTTGCAGTACCGCTTCGGCTTCACCCACGTGGAAGAGGCCGAGGGCATCAATGAACATGTTCGCTTTGTGCTGCCCGAAGCCGTGCTTGCCTGAGGAACCCACCCGTGCCGACACCGAATCCCGATCTCGCTCTCCACAATATCGCCACTCAGCTTCGCATTGATTCGATCACGGCCACCACGGCGGCCGGCAGCGGACATCCGACGAGCTCGATGTCAGCCGCCGATATAATGGCGACGCTGTTTTTCGGGGTCATGCGCCTCGATCCGAAGCAGCCGGGCTCCGCCGCCAACGATCGTTTCGTACTCTCGAAGGGACACGCCGCGCCGGTGCTGTATTCGGTTTGGGCGGAGTTGGGTCTGTTCCCGCGCGAGCACCTGCTGACGCTGCGCCGCATTGACTCCGACCTCGAAGGCCACCCCACGCCCGAACTTCCGTTTGTCGCCGTTCCCACCGGCTCGCTCGGCCAGGGCCTGTCCGTCGGTTTGGGCATGGCTCTGCAAGCGCGGCTGGCCGGGGCCGGCTACCGCACCTACGTTTTGATGGGCGACGGCGAAACGGCCGAAGGCTCGGTGTGGGAGGCGGCCGAAGTGGCCGGATTTTACAACGTCGACAATCTCTGCGCCATTGTTGACGTGAACCGGTTGGGTCAGAGCCAACCGACGATGCTGCAGCACGAAATGGAGGAGCACAAGCGGCGCTGGAGCGCTTTTGGATGGAATGCGCTGATCGTCGACGGCCACGACATCGCGCAGATTCGCGCGGCGTTCGCTGAGGCGGCCAGCCACCAGGGTCGCCCCACCGTGTTGCTGGCGCGTACGCTGAAGGGCAAGGGAGTTTCATTTATTGAAGACAAGAATGGCTGGCATGGCAAGGCGCTAAAAGCGGGCGACGAAGCCAACGCCGCCATCGCCGAGCTGCAGCAGGCGTTCCGCTCGGATCCGGCCGGGGTCAAGCCCTGGCCGCAGCCGCCCGCGGCGGCAGCAAGCATTCCCGCGCCGACCCAAGCCATGCCGGCGCCGAAATATACAGCGGGGCAGGAGGTCGCAACCCGCGAAGCTTTCGGGCAGGCGCTGGCAGCGCTCGGACAAGTGGACGAGCGCATCGTCGCGGTTGATGGCGACGTTGAGAACTCAACCTTCACCCAGGATTTCCAAAAGGTCGCGCCGCAGCGTTTCTTTGAAGGCTACATCGCCGAACAGAACATGACCGGCATGGCGATGGGAATGGCGACCACGGGGCGCATTCCGTTTGTCTCCACTTTTGCCTGCTTCCTGAACCGCGCCGCCGATTTCATACGGTTGGGCGGGCTGGCCAAGGCAAACGTGAAGTTTGTCGGCACCCACGCCGGCATTTCGATCGGCGAGGACGGCGCCTCGCAAATGGGGCTGGAAGACATCTCGATGTTCCGCGCGCTTCCGGAATCGACAGTGCTCTATCCGAGCGATGCGGTCAGCACCTGGAACGCGGTCAAGCTGGTGGCGGGCACGGCGGGGCTCTGTTACATCCGTACCGGTCGGCCGAAGGCCAGTCTGCTGTACGGGAATGACGAAAGTTTTGGGCTCGGCAAAGCCAAGGTTCTGCGCCAGAGCGACAAGGACCAGGCCACGGTGATCGGCGCGGGCGTGACTATTTTCGAAGCGCTCAAGGCCCATGATCGCTTGCAGAAAAAAGGCGTCTCGATTCGAGTGATCGATCTGTTCAGCGTGCGGCCGATTGACACGGCCACGCTCTTGGCGGCGGCGAAGGCGACCAACAACACCTTAATCACGGTTGAGGACCATTACAGCGCGGGCGGCCTGGGCGATGCCGTCTGTGAAGCGGTGGCACCGGCCGGGGTGCGGGTGCGGCGCCTGTGCGTGCGCGGCATCCCGCGCAGCGGCAAACCGGAGGAACTGCTGGCACGGTACCAGATCGACGCGGCGGCAATCGAGAAAGCAGTAACGGAGTAGCTGCGCTTCCGGCTTAGACCAGCACGGTGACACGCATGTAGGTCGCGGGAATCCTGGTTCCCTGGGAGGTTTCATTCTTGCTTTTGGCAAGTTCCACGAGTTGGCGGTGGAGTTCGCCGGCGCGGCCACTCTGGCGCGCGGCATCGTAAGCATTCATGGTGGGGCCGTAGTAATCCCGAAAGAGTTCGATGAGCCGCTCAGGGCTGGTGCCCGGAGACTGCATGTAGAACGTTGCCGGAACCATGGTTACGTTCGTTGCCGGCACGCCGGCGTTGCCGAACCGGTCGCGGATGTGGCTTTCGATTCCCCAGAGCATCGGACTGATGAAGCCTTCCGGCGGAGGCGGCGCGAAGCCCGAGCAGATGCGCAACACCTGCGACACAAACGTTGGATCATTGGGAATCCAATTGCCCATCACGACGCGGCCGCCGGGCTTGGTTACGCGCACCATTTCTTTGGCCACATCGGCTGGCCTGGGGGCGAACATGGCCCCAAAAATGGAGATCGTAAGGTCGAAGGTGCGGTCGGCTATGCCGGCGAGGTTGCACGCGTCCCCTTCGCGGAACGAAAGCCGGCTCAGGCCTGCCTCCCGCGCGCGACGGTTCCCGGCCTCGACCATGGGGCGCGAGATATCGACACCTAGGACCTCGGCGCCAGTGCGGGCGAGCGGCAGCGCGGTCGTTCCATCACCGCAACCCAGGTCGAGAACTTTCATCCCCGGGCCGGCGCCGAGAGAATTAACGAGCTCCTCACCGGACTCACGCAGGAAGGCGGCGATCTGGGTAAAGTCTCCCTTTTCCCATAGCGCTTTATTCGGATTGGTAGCCATTTCTGTTGAAGCCATTTGTTGGTCTCCTTCGATGGGTGAGGCTCCTTGCGGCAATACGGGAGCCGATTGTCTTTTCTTTGATTATTATGGCCCCGCCAATTATGCTGCGCAACACTACGGCGACGATCGGAGGTCTAATCCCACGCCTGCCGCACGAGGCATACGGACGCCGCAGTGGACGCAGATGGCGGAGCCCTCGGCGACAAAGGCCGCCCTTCGGAATTACGACCACCCCAGCGCCCAGCAGCGGCGCTGGGGGCCCGGTTCGCTGCCTTCCGCGCCTACTTTGCCCGCGGTGCAAACGTCGCGGCTCCCGCGTAAGGTCGCCGCTCAGTTCCGCATTTTTAGCAGCCGCCACGCTCCATGAGGGATGCCGGCTCCCCCGAAGCGGCAGGGCCGTACAATAATAGGGCGCAAATTATGGCTTTTGCCGACGTCGTTTTGCCGGTGCCGTTGGATCAGGCCTTCAGCTACCGAATTCCCGCTAACATGGCCGCCGCTCCGGGCACCCGCGTCGTCGCGCCCTGGGGAACGCGGCGCTTAACAGGCGTGGTCACCGGCGTTCGCGACGTGCCGCCGCCGGAAGTGAAGACCGGTCAGGTGCGCGAGTTGATTGAGGTGCTCGACGCGGCGCCGCTGCTAGATGAAGCCATGCTCAAGCTGGTGGCCTGGGCAGCGACCTATTACCAAGCGCCGATCGGCGATGTAATGCGGTGCGCGCTGCCGCCGGGCAAGGGACGTGAGCCCAAGCGTCCGCGCGCGCTCACACCGCCGGCATGGCGGGCGCGCCCGCGGATTGAAAATCTCAACTCGAGCCAGACGCGGGCGATGGCGGCGATCGAAGCCAGCCTCCATGCCGGCGTCCAGGGTGGGGGTGGCGCGGCGGGCGCCGTCAAGCGCCCGCTGCTGCTGCACGGCGTGACTGGCAGCGGCAAGACGGCGGTCTACCTCGCGGCCATTGACGCGGCGCTGGAGCGCGGGCACTCGGTGCTCATGCTGGTTCCCGAGATCGGCTTGACGCCGGCGCTTTTCGCCGATTTTGAGGATGCGTTTCCGGCCCTGGTCGCGGTGCTGCACTCCGGCCTCAGCGAGGGGGAACGGGCGCAGCATTGGCGGCGTCTGCACCGGGGCGAGGCGCGGGTCGCCATCGGAACGCGTTCGGCGGTGTTTGCGACCGTGCCCCAACTGGGGCTGATCATTGTGGATGAGGAACACGACGCCAGTTTTAAGCAACAGGAATCGCCCCGGTATCACGGCCGCGACCTGGCTGTGATGCGCGCGGCGCTCAGTGGCGCGACGATCGTCCTCGGTTCCGCTACACCGTCGCTTGAGAGCTACGCTCACGCGCGGAGCGGCAAATATCTCCTGGTTGAAATGAACGAACGGGTCGAGCGGCGTCCGCTGCCGACGATCGCGGTGGTGGATATGGGAGCGGAGTTCCGCAGCCTGGCCAAGGAGGCCGGCAAGAAAATCGACAAGAATGTCGAGATCAATTTTTCGGCGCGGCTGCGCACGGCGCTCGAGGACCGCATGGCCCGGCGCCAACAGGCAATCCTGCTGATCAATCGCCGCGGCTTCGCCCCGGTGGTGCTGTGCCGGAGCTGCGGCGCCACGGTGATGTGCCGGGACTGCGCGCTGGCGATGAGCTATCACAAGAAGATGGGCAAGCTCGTCTGCCACCTTTGCGGCTACCAGGCCGACGTGCCCACGCTTTGCCCGGCCTGCGCAAGCGAGCATGTGTATTTTCTAGGCGCCGGCAGCGAAAAGATCGAGGAGGAGTTGACGGCGTTCCTACCCGGCGCGCGCATTGCGCGGCTGGACCGCGATACAGCGCGAACGCGCAAGCACTTCGAGCAAGTTTTGGAGCGGTTTCGCGCCGGCGAGATCGACATTCTGGTCGGGACCCAGATGATCGCCAAAGGGCACGATGTGGCCGGCGTCACGCTGGTGGGCGTCGTGCAGGCGGATTTGGGTCTGACGTTCCCGGACTTCCGCGCCGCCGAGCGAACGTTTCAACTGCTGACTCAGGTGGCCGGGCGCGCCGGCCGGGGCACGGAACCGGGCGAAGTAATTGTGCAAGTCATGCACCCGGAGCATTATGCGGTTGAGGCGGCGGCGCGTTCCGACTTCGCCGGCTTCTACGAGAAGGAGATCAACTTCCGGCGCTGGATGCATTACCCGCCCTGTGCCGCGCTGGCCAGCGCCCAGGTGCGGCATAAGGCAATGGAGCAGGCGCTGCGGATGGCGCAACAGGCCGGCGCGTTTCTCCGTGAACACGCCACGCCCGGCACCAAGGTTCTGGGGCCCTCGCCGGCGCTACTGGCGCGGGCGAAAAACGAGTACCGGTTTCAGTTTTTGTTCAAGAGCGCCAGCCGGCGCGAGTTGGCGGGCGTGCTGCGCGCGCTCCGCGCCTATGTCCGGGAACAGAAATTTCCGCCTACCGCGCTTGTAGTCGATGTGGACCCATTGAACCTCTAAGCTTTTAAGCAACGGCATGCTGACCAATATTCACGTTCGACTGATAGCCCTGCTACCGACGATCGTGACCGCCGTGGTGGTGGTCGCGGTGTTGGCGCTGGTGATGGCGCTGCTGACACGCTGGCTGCGCGGGGTGGCGCCGGCCGGATCGGCGCGGGCCACCGGGCATTTGGCGGCCAACATCCGGATCGCGGTCGCCGGAGCCGGGTTCCTGGCGGTGCTCGCTATTCTGGCGCGGGGGGTGGGGGGGGCCGCGCGCTTGGGATGGCCTCAAATCAGCCGCTGGGCGACGGGCCCGGGGCTGCGTATTCTGTTTATTTTCGCCGGCGCTTATATTCTGCTGCGCATCACGCACTATTTTGTCGCCTACCTCGAAGATGTGCTGACTTCGGGGGAAAACGGGCCGGGCGCGACGCCCGATGTGCGGGAGCGCTACAAACGCATTGAGACGGTGGGGCGGCTGCTGCGGGCCCTGGCCATCATCGTCATCCTCGGGATGGCCCTGTTGATGGCGCTGCGCGAAGCCAACATGGATATCACGCCGATCCTAACCGGCGCCGGTGTGGCCGGCGTGGCAATCGGCTTCGGCGCGCAAACCGTGGTCAAGGATTTGATCGCCGGCATTTTCCTGATTCTGGAAAATCAGATCCGGGTCGGCGACGTGATCACGATCAATGGCAAGACCGGGCTGGTCGAAACCATTCGCCTGCGCATCATGGTGCTGCGCGCCAACGATGGCACGGTGTACGTGTTTCAGAATGGCTCGATCACTGAATACTCCAACCTGACCAAGGATTACTCGTTCGCGGTACTTGAAATATCCGTCGCCTACAAGGAAGACGTCACCCGCGTAACCCAGGTTCTGAAGCAAATCGGAGAGGAACTGCAGCACGACCCCGCCTTCGCCAGCAAGATCCTGGCGCCGCTCGAAATTCTCGGCGTGGAGTCGCTCAGCAGCGCCTCGGTATCGATCAAGGCGCGCATGAAGACGGCGCCGGTCGAGCAGTGGGCGGTGACACGCGAGCTGCGCCGCCGGGTGAAGATGCGCTTCGACAAAGATTCCATCGCCCTGGTTTGATCGAGTTTAGAGCGACTTCATGCAGAGCATGAAGAGATCATCGAAGCTTGCGGCGGGGCTCTGTTGCAAGGCGCGCTGCACCGCTTTCTCCGCCGCGGGCGGAGCGTAGCCGAGATTGACGAGAGCGCTGAGCACCTCCTCGGCCGGCCCTGCCAAGGGCATCGCGGCGGCGGCATCGCCGGCCAGCCCGGTGGGAATCTTGTCGCGCAGCTCGACCACCAACCGCTCCGCCGTCTTCTTGCCCACGCCCGGGATGGCGGTCAGACGCGCGTGATCGGCCTGCCGAATCGCCGTCGCCAAGGCTTCCAGCGGCAGTCCGGATAAAATCGCCAGCGCCATTTTCGGGCCGACTCCATTGACCGATATCAGCTTCTCGAACAGTTGCTTTTCCGCCGCGGTGGCGAAGCCGAACAACAGAATGGCATCGTCGCGAACCTGAGTATAGACATGGAGCGCCGTCCGTCCGCCAGCCGGCGGGAGCGCGGTGAACGTTCCCACCGACACCTGCAGCTCGTATCCGACGCCATGCACATCGAGGATGATACGGGCCGGATGGCGCTCGAGCAGCGTGCCTTCGAGATGGGCGATCACGCCTCCACCTCGAGCATGGCCGGTGCCGCGGACACCTCAATCAGGCCGTCGGCGGCGGCCAAGGCGAAGAACCGTTCCAGTCCGGCGGCGTGCGCGGGGCCAAGGCGATGGACCACATTCTCGGACAGGTAGAGGTGCGCTTCAGCCTCGGGAATGCCCAGGCGCGGCGCCCAGGCCGCGGCTATTGCGGAGCGCTGGGCAATGCCGTCGTCGAGGGCCTGGCGCAGACGCGCCGGAAGCCATTCATGATTGGCCGCATACACTTCGCCGCGCACGCCCCATAGCGCAAACACGAAGGGAAGGCCCGTCCATTGGTGCCACTCGCGCGCCAGGTCGAGCACTTCGAATCCGGCGCGTTCGGCCTCACCGCTGATGCGCAGACGCAGGGCCGGATCGCCAATGATCAAGGCGGCGTCGTGGCGCGCGAGGGCCGCGCGCCAATCGGAGTCGCCGACGACAAATTGCGCCTTGGCGGCAAACCGGTGGCGGAGAAGAATTTGCGCCAGCGCGGCCGACGTGCGCGAGGCGGCGTCGAGCGAAACGGAGCGCGCTTGCTCGACCGGTCCGCGCGAAACCAAGAGGATGCTGCGGACTTCCGAAGGAGCGGCGGCGGATGAGGCCACACCCATGCCGGCGAGGGCGGTGAGGCTAATTCGTCCCTCGCGCCGCGCCAGTTCAATGACCGGGATTACGCCCAGATCGGCATCGCCTTGACGCAAGGCGTCGGCGCAGGCCGAGGGCAGAGTGTAGTCGAGGGTGAAACGCGCATCCGCGCCGAGACCCCACATCAAGGGCGCGGCGTTCAGAAAGTCGATGGCGGCGATGCGCACTTTAAAAATGCCAAACGATACCGGCGTCGGGCTCAGGCATATGGTTCCACTTGCTGATTCCGATCTGGCCGAAATCCGGAACGCGATACACCAGGCCGCGGTATTCGAGGCGCAGGCTGAGGCTGCCCTTCAGCTTGGCGTCGACGCCGCCACCATAGATAAGCGTCGCCTTGTTTTGGGTGATGGATCCGGGCGTGCTGCCGTTGGCGAGGGGCGTGTAGTGAAGGATGCCCCAGCCGCCGAGCAGGAACGGACGGAAAAAGCCGTCCGACGGCACGGTCCAGGCGTAGTCCATCGACATTTCGTAAGCGCGGGTGTGAACGATAACGGTGGGCCCGTAGGTCTGCGTGGGCTGGGCGAAAGCCACCCGCACCTCGACCGCGTTGTAGTCGGTGACGTGATAGCGATAGGCGATCTGGGCGCCGGCGACGTTGGTGGTGCTGACGTTGACGCCATTGGCCACGGTGGCCTTGGCAGCCTGAAATGAACCCGCAAAATACAGTTCACTGGCGCCGCCCCAAGCGCTGCTGTTGCTATTGGCGGGTGGCGGAACGTTGGTGGCCACCGGCGGGTTGACACCGCCTTGCGCGGCGGCACCGGCGATCAATGCCAGCGACAAGGCGACGCTGGCAGCGAGTTGCTTGAGCATGCGGCAATTTTCTCCTCGTTCAATTGTACAAGGACAGGCTCAATGCTTGACCGAACCGCCGCCGACACTGCCGCCGCCCGAGCTATGGATGGAGCCACCGCCTACGCTGCCGCCGCCTGAACTGTGAATGGACCCGCCGCCGACACTGCCGCCTCCGCCACTGGTGTGCACGGAAGTGAAAGTGCCGGTATTTGAACCGGTGGAACGTTCCTGGTTGAGTGAACTGACAGCAGCGCCATTGGCGAACATTGGCCTGTGAGATTCAAAGCTGGTGTGTATGCCGAGATGCGAGGAGGTCACACCGGCGACCCGCACCGGATGAAACTTGACCCCGCGCCCGTGGATCGATCCCCGAGGATTGGGCGGCATGATGCGCGTGCCGACCTTTGGATTGACTACCGGGCCGCCGCCCGAGCCTGGCAAGATTTGTCCGCCCATCCATGAGGAAAATCCGCCGTAGCCGCCGCAGCCACCAAAGCTGCTGTAGCCGTATCCGGGAACGCCGTAGAACCCCATATCCATGTCGTACAAATCGAAGCAGGGCGAGGCGCCGTAGACCCAACCACCGCTCGCCGACGTAAACAGGGTCGCGGCTTGCGCGCTGGTGAACCAGCCGCGGGTCGGTGACCAGCACCAGCCGGCATAGGGTCCGCTGATCACGGCCCAGGGGCAGGTCGCGTCGGTGCCCTTTACCAACGTTGTGTCCGTATAGTGGGGAAGGCTAAGGGTCGAGCTGCTGTCGTACCAGTTGTTGTAGGTAGAAAGGCTGCCAGGCTGGACGCCGTTCCGGAACGCCTCCTGAGTGAGGCTGTCGCGCTCACGGCTCCATTTTGCCGATTCGTCGGCTTGGGCGGTCGGGGTCGAACGCTCCAGCGTTGTCAGCTTGTTATCGCTGTCAAGTTTGGGCTTGCCCTCGTAAACGGAAATCACTGGCGCGGCGGTTGAGGCGACATCAACCCGCAGCGCGACGTCGCCTTCGGGCACGATGGCTTCGCTTCTGGGCAATTGCAGACGGAATTGCTTGGCGTCCTCCTTGCGCAGGGTCAGGAAGGCGGTGCCGGCGCTTACGTCGGCGGTGGTGACGGTATCGCCTGAGGCGTTCCGCTTGAGCGCTGTCATAGCCAATTCCGATCTTGGCGCCAGACGCAGCGCGGAGCCATTCTCAAATTGAATCTCGACGAGGCCTTTCTCGAGGGTGCGGATCTGTTCGCCCTCCACGACCGGAGAGTCAAGCAACGCCGGCCGCCATCCGTTACCGTCTGGCAGGCTCACCTCGACCGCGCCGGAGACAAAGCTTACGCTCACGATGCGGACGGCGCTGCCGCCATTGACGCTGTTGTCCGTTTGTGCTCCCAGGCCGACGATTAAGCCTGCGGCGGTTGCGACCAACAAACCGGTCTTGAGGATCATACCGACATTCCCCTTGAACTAAGTCTGCGCCTAATTGGGCCGCTGTCAAGCGATCGTCGGGTTAGAATCAACTCATGCGAAGTTTGGCGATTTTTGCGGGTCTACTTTTTTGGCTTATGCCCTCGGCGCCGCCGGCGGCCCAAGCACCCGCCCAGCCGCAGTCGTTGGCCGACGTCGTTTTTCTGTACAAGAATCCAAAGCCGGCGCCCCCGCTCGAGGCCACCTCGCTCGACGGCAAGCCGATCAACCTCGCCGCCCTGCGCGGCAAGGTGGTGCTGCTCAACTTCTGGGCCACCTGGTGCGGGCCGTGCCGCGAGGAGATACCCGCGCTCGAGCGCCTGCAACGCGCCTATCCCGACAAGTTACAGGTGATCGGGATGTCGGTGGATGAACTCCCGCCGGCGGCCGTAGCCAAGGTCGCGGCTAAGTTGGGCATCAATTATCCGGTGGCGATGGCAACGCCCGCGGTGCAGGCACGGTTCGGCGGGATGCCTTCGATTCCGGTGACGTTCGTCATCGGCCCCAATGGCGAAGTGCAGCAGAAGAACCACGGCGCCAACCCTTACGAGGTTTTCGACACCGAGACGCGGTGGCTGCTGGGCCTGCCGACGCCGATCAAGATCGCCCGCCGCGACCAGCTTTCGCCGGCCGGCAAGGTGGGAACGATTGACATTCCCGGCATCGCCGCCGATCTGAAAGCGCTGAAGCCGGAGGAACGCCAAAAGGTGCTGGCAGCGCTGAATGAGCACGCCTGCACGTGTGGTTGCGAATGGTCGCTGGCGAGTTGCCGTGTCCAGGACCCGGCGTGCGGCTACAGTCTGCCCCTGGCCAAAAAGCTGATCGCCGATATGGGCAAGAACTAGTTCGGCTGCTGGCCCTCGGGCTCGGCTTCGTCAATCAGAGGGTCCACGTACTCGTCCAGCCCTTCATAAGGGTTGAAATTATAGTCAATTTCGTTATTGGCGCTGGGAATACCGGCGGCCTTGTCCTGCTTGCGCACGACGCGACGTTCGACCTTTTCGCGCTGCTTCTCTTGCCGGGCTTTTTCCTTTTGCCGTTTTTGGAACGTGGGACCAGATCGACCAGCCATATTGGACCTCCCCGAAGTGCGGCACCGCTCTACTCATTGTACCAGTACAGGTTGGGATTTGCGAATGGCAGCCAGGTTGCATGAATGGGCATGTAAATCAAAGTGGAGGCTTCTGTTCTTGCTGCGTTTGATTCATAAACACCCGATAATTGGCCTGCTTTTGGCGCTGAGCCTGGAGGCCTGGATGGCGCTGCCCGGCGAGGCGATGATTGCCGTCGCCGCATCGAGCCTGGCGACGCGCGCGGCGCGCCTAGGGCTTGGATTCGCCAAGCTGGCCGTGGGCGGCGTGACGGGAATGGTGTGCAACGATCTCATTTTGTTTGGACTCTCGCGGGCGGGCCGGGGAGTGCTGGCGCAATGGATCGGGTTGCACTCGATGCGACTGCACCTTTCGGCGCAAATGGTTTTAGGTGCGAAGTTCCTGCCTCCACTACGTAGCGCGGCCTATGTAATTTACGGCTTGCAGGGCACCTCTTTCCACCGCTTTCTCCTAGTCTCGCTTGCCTCAAGTTTGATCTGGGTGGCGATTTATGCAGCGGTGGGAAAGGTCTGGCAGGGCAAGATCGATTGGCTGATGCGCCGTGGCGAGCATGGCGGCCGTTGGCTGACGGTGGCTGAGATCGCCCTTTCGGTGGCGTTGGTAGCGGCGGTCTGGATTTAGATGGTAATATTTGTAACAGCGCCATGACGTAATGCGTATACAGAAGTGACCTAGCCCGCGAAAATTCAAGGGCGGGCAATTCCAGGGAGGATTTTTCATGAAGAGTTCCCGTATTTTGATTGGCTCCGCCACTTTGGCGTTGGGCACTATGCTGGCGTTTGCGGCGAGTCCGAAGGTATCCGCCACGACGGCAGTTGCAGTTAACCAAGGCCAAGCGATGTCGCAACAAACGCCGGCCGATCGCGCCAAGGCGTCGACGGAGCGCTTGGACAAGGCCGTGACGTTGACGGATGACCAGAAGCCGAAGGTTCAGGCCATCTATGAGAAAGCGTACACGGACGCGGCAGCGGAAGGCGCCGATCGTCGCGCCATCATGACCAAGGCCAACGATGACATCAAGGCCCTGCTCACCCCCGAGCAAGTCGCCAAAATGCCGGCCGGCCGCGGTCGTCGTGGCGGTGGCGGTGGCGGCGGCAGCAAGTAAGCAGCCTTAGCCATCGCGAAAGACCGAGCGCCGGCGGCAACGCCGGCGCTTTTTTTGTGGCCTAATGGAACGATGCAACTCTCCTTCCATGGCGCCGCCGGCGACGTCACCGGTTCCTGCCATCTGCTTGAGGTCGCGGGCCACCGCATTCTGATTGACTGCGGCATGTTTCAAGGGAGCCGGCGATTGCACGATGAAAACGCGGTGGCTTTCGGTTTCGACGCGACCGCGATTGATTTATTGCTACTGACGCATGCCCATCTCGACCACTGCGGGCGCATTCCGCTGCTGGTCAAGCGCGGTTTCAAGGGGCGCATTGTGACCACCGCCGCCACGGTGGATCTGGCCAAGCTGGTGTTGCAGGATTCAGCCATGCTACAGCTTGAGGAGTTGCGGCACCGGCATACCGACGGAACCCCCGCCGGGGGCGAGCCGCTGTACACCTCGGCCGACGTGGCGCAGGCGATGGCGCAGTTTTCCGGCACTGCGACCTATGGCGCGGCGTTTGAACTGGTGCCGGGAGTGCGCGCGACGTTCCAGAATGCCGGCCACATCCTGGGCTCGGCGTCGATACTGCTGGAGCTGGAAGAGGCGGGACTGCGGCGGAGGATTGTGTTTTCGGGCGACCTCGGCAACCGCGACAAGCCGATTCTCAATCCGCCGACGCCAGCTCCTCCGGCTGACGCGGTAGTGATGGAGTCGACCTATGGCGACCGCAATCACCGTTCGCAGGCGGACTCGATCGCCGAGTTTCGCACCGCGATCGTAGCGGCGCTGAAGCGCGGCGGCAATGTAGTGATCCCGACTTTTGCCCTGGAGCGGGCACAGGACCTGCTCTATTACCTGCGTGAGATGATCGAGCAAAAGTTGATTCCACCGTCGACGCCGGTGTACCTGGATTCGCCGATGGCGATCTCGGCAACGGAGATTTTCAAGCAGCATCAGGAGTGTTTTAACCCCGAAACGAGGGCGCTGCTGGCCGCGGGCGTGGATCCGTTCGCGCTGCCGGGGCTGCACTTCACGCGCGACACCCAGGCGTCAATCGCGATTAACGGGGTGCACGGCGCGATCATCATGGCAGGATCGGGGATGGCGGCGGGCGGGCGCATTCTGCATCACCTGCGGCACAACGTTTCCGACAGCCGGAACAGCATCATCTTTGTTGGCTACGCGGCGGTGGGCACGACGGCGCGGCAAATCATTGACGGCGCGCAGCAGGTGAAGTTGTTTGGTGAAGTGGTTCCGGTGCGAGCCACGGTGACGACGATCAGCGGCTTCAGCGCCCATGCCGACCATGACGATCTCCTGAAATGGGTGGGTAAGCCGGGGCAGATCTTCCTGGTGCACGGCGAAGCGAGCGCGGCCACGGTGCTGGCGGCGGATCTAACGAAACAAGGCCAGTCGGTGCAGATTCCGACTCTGGGCGCAAGCGCAAATCTCCTGGGCGCAGCCAAAAGCGCCCAGGAATAGATTTCCAAGACGCCTTGCCGGATTGGCGTTCGGCCCTCGGACTGGCGAAAATGTGCGAAAGATTCCGGACACTATCCAGGATGGTGTTGCTCGTCGCGTCGGCCTGTAGCCCGGCTCACGTATAGCCCGTTCTTCGTCAGCGCGGATTCGCGATGGCATCCCGGATGATTTTAACCACTTGCTGAAAATCCAACCGCTCGGCAACTTGAAGCACAGACTCGCCATCGCGGTCATGTTCGGTAACGCGCGCGCCGAGCCGAATCAAGGCCAGCACATTGCAAGGCGTATGGAATGCGTCCACAATCACCGGGTCTCCGTCATCGTCACGAGCGTTGACATCGGCGCCGGCCCGGACCAAGCTTTCAAACACTTCGGTGTTGTCGTAATCGCTGCCTGCGGCGTACGCCAGTACCCGATTCAAAGTCGCCTGCGACGTCGATGAGGCCGTCATTCTTCGAATGGCGGCGGCGTCCCCGAGCCGTGCCGCAATCTGCATTGCAGAGAGGCGTGGCCGCGGTAATATACCTTCTTGTTCTTCAATTGGAGCCCCAATCGAGGGCATTGCGAAAAATTGCGCGAAAAACATTGCCATAGGAGCTGAGCCGGGCGGCTGGCGGTCGGCAAAACTGAGTTCATGCGACTTCAACAGCCTGCTGAACGCAATCCAGTCGAGTTCGGTTTGCAGACCGCTGTTCTTGATCGCCGCCAACTTCCCGGCATCAGCGATCTGCCCGTCGGGGCCATCAAGACGACTAAAATAAACGCGCTCGACGATTCTGGGGCGACTTAGAACAGCATTGTCGCTGCGGGCGAAGGCGATTGCCACCACGGCACGCTTGATGCCGAACCGAAGAATGTCGCGCATATAAGGCGCGACCGGGTTGGGAGTGTACATTTCGCCAGCAGGCCGGTGCAACAAACTGCAGGCGGGAATGCGATCCATCGCACGCTGGACCTGTGGCGGCATCTGACCGGCCAGGCTCTGCGCAATCAGGGCTGGCGTGACGCAGAGCGGCAGGAAGCTTTTGGCAATACACCGCAACGCTCTGAATGTGCGTAGCATATCGATGCTCGCTTTAGTGATACCTATGCCCTGGATCGTAAATCCATCCCTCCGCGGCGCATTCCTCATTGCCGCCCTCGCCGCAGTCGTATGCGCGAAAGAAAAACCATCCGTCATCGCCCAGCGCTCCCCCGCCCGCTCGCTTCTTCCTTGGCGGATGCAGTTTTATGCAATTTAGATAGAGCGCACTGGCGTCCGCCTGAGATAGCTTTGCAAATCCCGCAACCGAAGCGCTTTGCGCATCGACATCCGGCGTTTTGATATCGCGACTCTCGATCGCGGCGTCGCGGGTCATCAATTCGGCACCCACCTTGAGCGGCAAATCTCCAACACCTGCGATGCGGTGAATCAACTCGTGGGCCGCGATCGTGCCCGCGCCCAGGCCAAAATTGCTGGTGAATTCGCTTTGCATGGGGGCAACGAAGATATCCGCCGATCCTTGAGTGAATTGACTAAGCCCCAACATTCCCTCCGGACCAACATTGAACAGCGCTAACTCAAAGTCGCCAGCGCCTGAGACAAAGTTGGCTTGTGTAGTGTTGCCGTTCCCGTCCGCGGTTGCTCCGAATATCTGGTTGATTCGGCTCTCAATCGCGCTGATGCCGGCTTGATCGAGATGGGTCTTATTGTTTATATAAATATCAACAGTGCAGGTCGACATGCCACTCGGGTCGACAACGTCCAGCGGGTCGCATGGGCATGCATACCGGTTCCAACTGGCCGGGTTTTCCGGATCCACAGCCGCCAAACCGGCCGGGTCCGGGGTCCACCAGCGGCCTTGCAGCGGGTTGTATTCGCGGGCGGGGAAGTCGTACTGGCCGCCGCTGTGGGCGGTGTCGATGTCCTGCTTCTTACCGGTGAAGCTCTGGTAGCCGGGAGCGGCGCTGGTTTCGTCCTGGAACACTAGATAGCCCCTTTGCATGCATTGATCATGGCAGATGTCGGGCTTGTGCCAGGAGCGGCCTACTGAAAATGCGGAGGATCCAATAATTTGGCGCTGCGTTCGGTGGTGCGGCGGTCGCGGCGTAGTGCGGCCCAGGCCGCCAGCGAATATGCGGCACACGCATAGAGCGGTGCGGTCATCAACAATTCGTTGAGACATTCCGAGCTACTACAATTTTTGCTGAAATATGCAGTCCACACTCCCGCCCAACCTCCATCGACAGACATGTGAAGTGTGCCAGGCAGATCCGTCAGTAACATTGCCAGCGCCGGGATAAATGTTAAATAGGCGGCTCGCGTCCTGTCCTTACTGTTCATCACGTAGCCGAGCACGGCCCCCGCCCCCAACCACCCAACGAAGAACGGCGCGCCATTCGGAATGCCGAAAAGCCATATCAAACCCAGGCGGTTCGGAAGCGCCCCCAGAACCAAGGCGCCGATGGTCACGCCCGGCCAAGCGATGCCCAGATGCTTGAGATAGAGCGTGGCGGTTTTCCCAACTGACTTCCGCATATGAATGCTGCAGTCCCCGTTACTTGTAAATGAACTTGTGCGTGGCGTACCCGATCGGCAAATCTTGGTTCTGGCCTGTGAGCCATTCAACCAGCCAGAACCAGAAGCTGCCGCCGCCGCTCACGCCGCCGCCGCTGGCAGCACCTGCCCCTGCGGTGGGCGGCGGCATAGACGGGCAGGCCGGGCTCGAAACCGAGGTTAGCGCCGACCACGCGTTCGAGAACTCGCAATCGGCATTATGCTTGCAGCCAGTGACCAAAGTCCTGCCGGAGGTAAGCCCGTTCTGGATTGCGGCTACTGCAACTGCGGCGTCGGCGGCCCCGAGGCCTCCCCAAACGGTGAACGCGTTCGTCGGATTCTGCGGCACAAATGCATCCCCGTAACCCGGCGAAATTCCAACCACATTGGCGCGGGAGGCAATTGCCGGTCCGAGCTGGTTGAGTGCGGTCTGGATTAGTTGCGCACCGCCGCTGAAACCATAGAGCGTGAATCTCCCCGGCCCCTGCGCTGCGAGGCTCGAGATTGCGCCGCGAACCTTTGCCAGCGAACTTCCGAAGCCGAACGCGGCGAGTTGGATGCTCAACACGCTCTGGCCAAGATCCTGGCCCGCGAATGGGAATATTGCATTGCCCGAAAGCGAGTCAGCGAATGCGCTCTCAACTTGAGATGAAGCCTGTGTGCTGCCGCCCACGACCAAATTGCCGCAGAATCCTAATGAATCCACGGCTTGGGTTGGCATCCCGCTGACGTATCCATAACGGTTGAAAGTCTGCGGGTTTTGCGGGTTCATGGCTGCGGAGCCGGCCGGGTCTGGGGTCCACCAGCGGCCTTGCAGCGGGTTGTATTCGCGGGCGGGGAAGTCGTACTGGCCGCCGCTGTGGGCGGTGTCGATGTCCTGCTTCTTGCCGGTGAAACTCTGGTATCCGGCACCGGCGCTGGTTTCGTCCCAACCGAAGGGCGCATAAATGTCGCTCGATACCACATGGCCGCTAGTGTCGCTGCTGAGGCGCGCGCTCCCCAGTCCGTCGGCGTGGCGGTAATATTGCAGCAGCCCCGATGGACCGTAGACGGCGGTCGCGCCGCCCGGCAGCGGCACGTCGGCGCGGACCAGGGCTTGGCCAGACATCACTGCCAGTTTGCTTCCGCCTGGGCCGTAAAGAAACTCATGTCCGCCGGATTCGACGGCGCGGCCAAGCGCGTCAAACGTCACTGCCGCGCCCTCCAACGTAACCGGCTTGCCTTCAGCGTCGAAGCTGTTGGTTTGGCTTGGCAGTAGCGGATCGTTGAGCAAGTTACCTTGGAGGTCGTAATTTACGCCCGCGTTGCTGATGTGGTTGTGGAGGTCGAACGTGAAGCTGGTCACGATTCCCGACGGACCGCTGGTGGTGTTGTGGTTGCCAAAGGCATCGAAAGAAAATTTCTGGTCGTCGGCGGCACCGCAGTTGGCCTCCTGCAACCGGCCCATGTCGTCGTGGTAATAGGTGCAGGCGTAGCCGTTGTCGCGCGCGCCGGGCACGGTGTTGGCGATGCTCAGCGATTTCATCGAACCATTCGCATATCAGCCAAGTGTACCGATGTCGGTTTGGCCGCCAACGTTGAACTGGTAGCTGGTCATGCGTCCCGTGGTCCCGTCGAAACCATAGGCGTCGCTGTCGCCTGACGCGAAGGTAAGGTTGGTCAAGCCCAGCGCCGAGTAAGTTGCGCTCGACACCAGGTTCTGGTACGAGCCAGCGCCCACGATGGTCGGCCGGCCCTCGCCATCGATGCCATAAACGATGGACGGCACCGCGGGTAGGCCGAGCGAGGCGGGCGCGCCGTTCGGATAGCTGGTCACAATGCTTTCATACCACCCGCCGGAGTTCGGCGAAAGCTGGTAGGCGTCTGCCTCGTCGCCCTGGTTGGGATAGCTGAAACCCTCATCGGTTATGTGGGCTCCGGTGTAGGCCTCACCCAGCCGATTGACGACGTGCTGCATGGTGATGCCGCCGATAACGACGGGCGAATTGGCTGTGCCGTAAACAAAATATTTATTGGGCGTGGCCACCGCATGCGGGAAGCTTGGATATGAAATCTGGGTCACATGATGGAAGCCATCGTAACCATAGCAGGTCACGTTGCTGCCATTGTCCTGCCGCTTCACCAAGTCGCCGTTCGACGTTCCGCAGGTACCGTCTGTATCGAAAGAATAGTTCGTCGTGCCGGTTTCCGGGTTGACCTCCTGGGTCAAACGCCCCAGTTGATCGAAGCTGAAGCTGCGTGTTTCTTGGGATGATACCGATGCCTGTTGGACAACTCCGGTTATGGCTCCCAGGCTGTTGCGGGTATAGGTGGTTTTGTACCCAGGCAGGCTGAAATTTGGCCCACCGGTGATAGAACCACCCGAGGTACCTTCACACACCGAAGCCAAGCGCCCAAGGCCGTCCATCGTCTCATATTTCCCCGTGCTCGGTGCGCCGCTCGCGCCCACCACAGTGCTCAGCACGCCATTGAGAGTGTAGGCGTAGTCGACCTCGCCGCCACCGCCGTCGACCACCTTGGTTGGGTGCGACAGGCCGTCGTAGGTGGTTGCCGTGACGGCGGTTCCGCCCGGCGCACCCAGCCCGGCGGAACCAGTGTAGGGCATGCTCACAGAATACGCCCGGCCCATGCCGTCGTACAAGGTTTGGACCGAGTCGAAGGTCGAACTTCCCGGCCCGGTACGCTGCTGCGCGAGCACGGCCCGGCCCAGGCTGTCGAGCGTGGTCAAGACATCGGTTGTGGCCCCGCTGAAATTGCTCCAGGTTTCGGATTGCGAAAATGAGTTCGACGAGGCCGGGTAGCTGATGTTGGTGACGGCGCCGTCCGGCGCCGTCGTCGTGGCCGGCCGCCAGCGCGCGTCGTAGGAAGTCGAGGCGACGAGCCCATTCATGTCGGTGGCGCTGGTCACGACACCGCCAGTGCAATCCCAAACCGCTGAGGTCGTGCCCAGCAGCGTGCCGCCGCCGTCATGCACGGTGTTGCTCGACGGCAACAATCCGTTCCCGCACTGATAGCCGAACGTCGAGACCTCGCCGTTGGGCTGGGTTACGGTTGCCACCGTGCCGTTGCTGTTGTAGGTCAGGTTGGTTGTCAGCGAACCCGTGTTCGAAAAATAATCGCTCTCCGTCTGCGGATTCCCATGGACATCGAGCGACCCGAGCGTGGTCAGCGCCGACTGGTTGCCCGACCCGTCCTCGGTCTTGGCGCTGGCCAGGACCTCCCCATTGCCGGTGTACTGGTACGTGTTCACCGTTTGCCGCAGCACGGCGCCGGGCGCGTTCACGCCCCAGTCGGTGTCGCTGGTCGAGGTGACAAACCCAAACCCATCGCTGGTCAGGGCGTGGGAGGATTTCAACATGGCTGTGTCTGACGCCCCGCAGGGGTCGGTGGTTGACACGCACAGCTCGTCGACGGCGGTGCGGTTGGAAACAGTGCCGCTGATCACGGTGCGCTGCACCAGCGTGCTCCCGTTGTAGGCGTCCACATCGGCTGGGTTGCCGGAACTGTCGAGCGTGGTCACGGTTTTGTTGTAGTACGGGTCGGTCTCGACCGTCTGGTTGCTGGAGGTATCGTGGGTCCAGTTCCAGTTGAGGCTGCCGTCGAGGGAGTCGGTCTGGTTCAGCCCATCGGAGATGGTGAACGGCGAGCACTGCACCCCTAAATAATAGCTGTAATGCACCATGCCGCCGCCGGGCTGCGTGAGCGAGCTCACTCTGCCGTCGGTGCCATAGTTCAGGTTGTACGTCGTGCCGTCAGGATAGATGATCGTCTGGGGTACGTTGAGATTGCCACTCCAGTTGTTATAGCACCCGAAATTGGCGGTGGCGTAAGCACTCTGATACAAGACCGTGATCTGCTGTTGGGTGTTGTTGGGGCCGGTGTAGGAATAGACAATCGGCGAGGACGGCGTACCACTGCCGCTGACGCTGAGCGCGGCGCCGAGAGGATCGGATATGCTCCCGCCCGAGGTCGTCACGGCGTTGCCGTTGCGGTCGATGAAGCCATTGTCGATCTCGTCGCCGGCGCCGTCAAAGGCGGTGCCGGTGACCGACCTGTAGGTGCCGCTGGCAATTACGGAGTAACCTTTGCCATCGCCCGTCCCGAACGACTCGGGGAGCGAATCACCGGTGGGGCAATCCCAATAGTAGTCGAAGGGGTGGCTCCCATGCGGCGGGTCCGCTTCCATTACCGTGCCGACATTGACTTGGGAACCGTCCGGTTCCTGCAGGATGAAGCTGTAATTGTAGATGCTGCCGGTGCCGTCGTCGGTACCGTCGCCACTGGTCCATCCGCAGGCGCCATATTGGTTTTGAATGGTCTCGGTCAGCCTGCCCTGACTGGTGCGCAGCCACCAGCCGGCGCCAGGCTCCGCCTGCCAGGTATTGTTGGGCGCGCCCCAGAACGAGCTGTCGTAGACCAGCACGGCTTCGACCTGCGCGGCCGTGCCGGTATTGCGGTTGTAGATGGGGAATTCGAGGTGCAGGTTGGTGGTGGGGCCCATATAGGGCGCGCTCACGGCGGCGTTGACGGCAACCGAGCCCATACCGAAATGGACCGGGCCGCAGCCCCAACTGGGACAGATCTTCGAGGCGCTCCAGCGCGGGACGTTCACCTGGGCCGCGGCCGATACCGACAGAAGAAGCAACGTCAGGGCGGCGAGAAGGCAGCGCGATTTCATTGCGCACCCCCGGGCTGCGGCGCCGATTTGAGCTTTGGCTTGGGCAACGGCGGCAGCGCAAAATCGGCATCCGTGAATGCCTGCCCCTGTGCCGACGTGTACTTGATTTCGAGACGCGGTTGACCGTCAACCGTTTCGGTGACGCTGGCGGGATAGGCGTTGGCGCCTGCCGCCTGGAAATCGGTGTATTGAATAGAAGCCGCTTTGCCGCCTCTCGTCCAGTTCGCCGGCGCGGGTCGAGTTCCGAACGGCAAAAGCGGGCATCCGGCAACGCCATCAGCACGCGTCGGTAGCGGCATCACCGCGATCAGATCGGGCGGTCCGCTTATGCTACTGCGATTGCCGTTGAACGTCGCGGTCAGTTGGCGGCGCAGAATGGTGGGGCCGACAATGATGGTGACCTTGCAACGACCGATGACGTCGGCGACGACTGAAATGGTCGCAGCCTCATCAATTCCCGAATTGTGCAGCGTCGCCACGCCGTGGGCGACGACGCCCGACGACGATTGTGCGAATGCGCTACAGATTAAAACAAGAGAGAGAGTGAGAGAGAGAGAGAGAGCAAGTTTGTCGCCGTGCGCATGGTACTCACCTCAACATCACGGCGAGAGTAAAACCGGTTCTCCGCACGAGTCAAGCAAAAAATGCGACTGAAACGAAAATCAATTGCTACAATTTGTCACAATTTTGGATACAATCCGCAGCCCCGAACCTACAGCGTCGTAATTTCTTTTTCCTTGGCGGCGGCGAGGTCCTCGATTTTTTTCAGCTCGGCGTCGGTGAGTTTCTGGATGTCGTCGTGGCCGCGGCGCTCCTCGTCCTCGCCGATCTCCTTGGCCGATTTCAACTTCTTGATGGCGTCGTTGCCGTCGCGGCGCAGGTTGCGCAGCGCGGTGCGATGCTCCTCGAGCACGCGGTGCAGCACCTTGACGAAATCCTGGCGGCGCTCGGCGGTAAGCGGCGGGATGGGGATGCGAATCATCTTGCCGTCGTTGCCGGGATTGAGGCCCAGGTCGGCGGAGCGGATGGCCTTCTCAATGGCCGGAAGGGCGCTGGCGTCAAAGGGGGTGACGGTAATGGACTGCGGATCGGGCACATGCACCGTCGCCAGTTGGTTAAGCGGCATTTCGGTGCCGTAGTACTCGGCGCGGACGGCGTCGAGCAAATGCACCGAGGCGCGTCCGGTGCGGATGGAGGCGAGGGCGGCCTGGAAATCGGTGGCGGTTTTCTCCATCCGGGTCAGAAGCTGCTGAAATACCGGGCGGAGCGCGGGAACGGAAGAGGAGGCGGGGAGGGTCATGAGGCAACTCCAGCTTGTAAACCGATGCGCGAGCCGATGGGCTCGCCCTGGGCAACGCGGGCGATGTTGCCCGGAGTCAAGAGGCTGAAGACAATTACCGGCAGATTATTGTCCTGGCAGAGGGCGACGGCGGAGAGATCCATCACGCGCAGGTTGCGCTGGATGAAATCCTGATAGGCGATGGCCGGAAAACGCTTGGCGTTTTTTACAAGCTGCGGGTCGGCGTCGTAGATGCCATCCACCTTGGTGCCTTTGAGGATGACGTCGGCGCGGATTTCCATGGCGCGCAAGGCGGCGGCGGTGTCGGTGGAGAAGTAGGGGCTGCCGGTGCCGGCGACGAAGATAACGCAGCGCCCTTTTTCGAGATGGCGGATGGCGCGGCGGCGGATGAAGCGTTCCGAGACCTGGTTCATTTCGAGGGCGCTCATCACGCGGGTGTCGAGACCGCGGCTTTCGAGCGCGTCCTGCATGGCGATGCCGTTGATCACGGTGGCGAGCATGCCCATCTGGTCGGCGGCGACGCGATCCATGCGCTTGGCCTGCAGGGCGACACCGCGGAAGAAATTGCCTCCGCCGAGGACG
>DATNFK010000032.1:0-27399 GCA_035606395.1 Terriglobales bacterium
GGCATAGCCACCTCGGTCGAAGTGTCGGACCTGGGCGAGCGTCTCTGCGGCGCCAGCCGCCCAGGGCACTTCCGGGGCGTTGCCACAGTGGTGTTTAAGTTGTTTCAACTGGCGGCTCCGACCCGCGCCTATTTTGGCCAAAAGGATGCGGCCCAGGTGGCGGTGGTCCGGCGCATGATCCACGATCTTTTTCTTCCGGTCGAGCTTGTGGTGGGCCCGATCGTACGCGAGCGTGACGGGTTGGCGCTGAGTTCCCGCAATGCATATTTGAGCCCGGCTGAGCGCCATTCGGCACGCATCATCTCCCGCGCCCTGCGCATTATTGGCGAGGCGTTCGACTCGGGCGAACGCTCAACGCCGCGGCTATTGATGAAGGGAACCGAGGTAATTGAAAGCGAGCCCGGCGTCCGCCTTGACTATTTAACCGCCGTCGACAGCGACACCCTTCTGCCGGTGGCTGAAGCTGTGCCGGGAACTCTGATCGCCGTCGCCGCTCTCGCCGGCTCGACCCGTCTCATTGATAACGCCAGGGTTGACCACGACGACCTCTATTTGCTCTAGCCAGTCGCAAATGCCGCGCGCGACCCCCGCCGCGCCCGGCTCCAGCATCAGCATGTGGCCGGCATCGAAGACCAGCGAAGGGCAGCGATAGTAGGCAGCCAGGCGCCGTTGTTCACTGAGAGGCATCAATTGATCGTCGCTCCCCGCCACGACCAGGCAGGGCGCGTGCACTCGCCCGGAATCTACTCTGATTAAGCCAAGCACCATCTGCATGGACGCCCGGCCCGAGTCGGGCCGATCGCGGGCATAGATCGCCGCTTTGACGTCTGGCGCCAAACGCTGGTTCAACAGTTCCTCCTGGAGCCCGTGGTCCAGCAGCAGCTTGCGTCCCAAAATCGGACCGACGACTTGCCGCCAAGGGTGCCGTAGGAGGCCGCGCCACAACCGCCAGTACGCCAACCGCAACAGTGACCAGGGTGGCACACTAGCCAAAAAGACGAAGCCGGCTGCCGGCTCGGTCTCCGCCAATTTCTGCGCCACCAAACCGCCAAGGCTATGACCGACCACCACGCATGGCCCATGCTGCGCTTGAAAATCGTGGAGCGCCTGCGCCGCATACATCACAAAGTTCTCAAAATCGTCTTGTTTCGACCGCGGCAGTTCGATGGCCAGGCTGCCAACTCCCAGACGCGCGCATTCGCGTTGAAACGTCTCCCAGCTCCAGCTCCCGCCGCCCAGACCGTGAATCAGTAAAAGCTGCCGGCTCACGCATTATTGGATGCCGCAAACCTTGCACACTAATGCAAACCCAATCGTCCCAGGACCACGGTAAGCCCAATTACTGCCAGCACAATGCCGGTCACGATCACAAAGCGGTAGTCGCGGTCGCGCCAAAACGCCACCAGCGCCAGCACCACCCGCGCCACCGGCGTGAGGATCAGGACCACTGTCGCCAGCTGCATCAGGCACGAAGCGTCGAGCCGTAAGGCCCCGGCCAGCACCGCCCCCCAACCGAGCGCCGTCACCGGCCCCAGCGTAATCGTTGTACCCTGCCACAGGGCGCGCCCGACTCCGAGCGCATAAAGCACGGTGCTAACGACCATCCCCCACAACAACGCCTTGTATACGGCGCTGTAAACGTTGGCGGGAGCTTCCCGGGTCGGCGTGGTTGGCGTCAATGGCATCGGTTTCAACGTCACCCCAAATTCGGCAACACGATATGGAACCGAAGTTCCAGGGCCTTCGCCAGCATACCGTAGGCCAAATACAGCATCAGTGCGGCGAAGATTCTTTTCAACACCACCGACTTCAGCCGGTTCATTACCAACGTCCCGACGCTTGCTCCGGCGGTTGTGCCCAGCGCCACGGGCGCGACCACGTGGAAATGAATGAGCCCCGCCATGTAGAACAAAATCGATCCCACCGCCGCGGTTACGCCGATCATCATTTTGCTCGTTCCCACGGCGGCTTTCATGGGCACGTTCATATATCGGTTCATGGCGCTGACTTTCAAGACGCCGCCGCCCACCCCGAGCAGCCCCGACGCCATACCCGCCAGGTACGAAATCGCCATGCCGACGCTGCTGCCGGTAACGTTGTACTCGACCGTCCGGGCCAGCGCCTGGTCATGGTAGCTGCCCGCCAACTCGAGGCGGCGCGACCAGGTGTCGTTCGCCACCTCGGTGAACCCGCCGGCCGCAATCCGCCGGTCGTCGGCATGACGCGACACATACGCGCTGATCGCCATGTAAAGCATCAGAGCGGTGAACAGGATCAACATCACCCACTCTTTGAGATACAAGGCCAGCACGCTTCCGCTCAGCGCCCCGATGGTGGTTCCAACCTCCAAAAACATTCCCAGGCGCAGATTGGTGATGTGCTGCTCGACGTAGCTCGAGCCGCCCGCGTTCGAGGTCGCAATCACCGACACCAAGCTCGCCGCCACGGCGATTTTTACGGGCAAGTGGAACAGCAGCACCAGCGTGGGCACGATAAAGATGCCCCCGCCCACGCCCAGCAGCGCGCCTAAAAAGCCCGCCACGCACGCTGCCAGAAACAAAATCCCCACGAAGAGCGGCGTATAGAGCATTGCGGTGAGCTAACAGTTTCGCACAGGCTGGTGTGGGAAACAGGTGCAAAACTCCGTCCCGGGAAATGCTGGCGTAAAATGCCAACTGGCTTCCGCAACCATCATGGCTTTCGCCGACATTCTCTCCACCCAGGGCTTGCCCGCCAACGTTGTCGCCGAGCGTTCACTGCTGGGCGCGATCCTGCTCGATGGCTTCAATTATTACCAGGTTGCGGACAAGCTCGTCGCCGACGATTTTCATCTCGATTCCCACCGCAAAATCTACCGCGCCATTCGTGAGCTGGCCCAGGCCGGCATCGCGGTCGATTTCATCACGCTGGGAGACGCGCTCGACCGCACCCGCGATCTGGAAGCGATCGGCGGCCATGCCTACCTCACGACACTGACCGACGGCCTGCCCCGCGGACTCAACGCCGAGCATTACGCCCGCATCATCAAAGACCGCTCGGTGCTGCGCCAGCTTTTATCGGTTTCCAACGAAGTCACCCAGGCGGTGCTGGCGGGCGGCGAGAGCGACGACGTGCTCGACCTCGCCCAGCGCGAGTTCTTCCGCATCGCCGAAGATCGTGTTAAAGACGGGCTGATCAGCGTCAGCGAGCTGACGCCCACGATCATGGACACGTTGGATACGCTGCATGGGCAGGAGATCAGCGGTCTGCGCACCGGCTTTGTGAAGCTGGATGAACTCACCACCGGCTTGCAGCGCAGCGATCTGATCATCATTGCGGGCCGCCCCTCGATGGGCAAGACGTCATTCGCCATGAATATCGTCGAGAACGCGGCGCTGCTGAGCCAGAAAAACGCCGCCGTCTTCAGCCTCGAAATGTCGAAGAAGCAGCTGGTGCTGCGCATGCTTTGCTCCACCGCCCGGGTCAATGCCCATGCCTTGCGCCGCGGCTTCCTTGGGCGAGACGACATCGGCAAGCTCACGCAAGCCGCGGCCAATCTCGCGCAAACAGGCATTTACATAGACGACAGCAGCGGCATCGACCTGGCCACCATGCGCGCCAAGTGCCGTCGTCTCGCCGCCGAGCTCGCCTCCCGGCAGCGCACGCTTGACCTGGTGGTGGTGGATTACCTGCAACTCATGGGTTCGACCGGCAAGGTCGAGAACCGCAACCTCGAAATTTCCGCCATCTCGCGCGGCCTGAAGATTCTGGCCAAGGAACTGAACGTGCCCGTCATCGCCCTCTCCCAGTTGAGCCGCGCCCCCGAGCAGCGCACCGGCAACCACGAACCTATTCTCAGCGATCTGCGCGAATCCGGCTCGATCGAGCAGGACGCGGACGTGGTTGCCTTCGTCTACCGCGACGAGATGTATCACCGCGACTCGGAGGAGCGCGGCAAGGCCAAGATCATTGTCGCCAAGCAGCGCAACGGCCCCATTGACGACATTAAGCTCGCCTTCATTCGCGACTACACCCGCTTCGAAAATCTGGCGGAAGAGTAATCGACGGGCCAGCGGCTCCTATGCTAAAGTACCGGCTGTGAGGATGAATCGCACCGCGATGCTTTGGCTGGCGCTGGCTGTCGCCCTGGTGGGACACAGCTATCTGCGCCTGGTTCCAGTGCACCGCGAACCGGCGCGCGCCTCGCGCGCCTGCGCTCCGGCTCATGAATGCGACTGGTCGGCCGCGGCCATTACGCTCGCGCCGGCGCCCTTACCCGCGCCGGTCACGCTGGCCGTCAGTGTCATGCGCCCGGATTTTACGAACTCGGCGACCGATCATCCGCCCACGCCCACGGCGCCCCGCTTCGGCGAATTGCGCGCCCCGCCGCGCCTCTAGACCCTCCTCGCGTTTGCCCCGCCACGGCTGCGTTCCGACGCCGCCGGGGTCCTGCTTCCATAGATCACCGGTGTTTCACTATGCGCCCATCCATCTCGTTTACCGCCGCCGCCGCGCTGCTCCTAGCGTTCGCCACGGCGGGCTGCTCCCGCTCCGCCCCCGCCTCGACGGTGGAAGCCGCGGCCGCACCCGTGGCCGTGGTCGCGCCCGCCGTCAGGCGCGATCTCAACCGCACGCTGTCGCTCGCCGCCGAGCTCCGGCCCTTCCAGCAGGTCGCCCTTTACGCCAAGGAAGCCGGCTACGTGCAGCAAATCCGGGTTGACGTAGGCGATCGGGTCCAGACCGGCGAGCTGCTCGCCACGCTCGAGATTCCCGAGCTGCGCGACCAACTCGCCCAGGCGACCGCCACGGCGCAGGCCGACCAGCAGGATGTTCTACGCGCCGCCCAGGATCTCGACCGGGCCGAAGCCGCCGCCAACGTCGCACACCTCGACGCGTCGCGTCTTACCGAGGTCAGCAAGGCGCAACCCAACCTTGTGGCGCGGCAGGAGGTGGACGCGGCCATTGGCGCCGATCAGGAAGCGGCCGCCCAGGTTTCCGCCGACAAATCGGCGCTGGCCGCCGCAAAATCCCGCGTTGCCGCCGCGCAGCAGGCGCAGAACCAAGTTTCGACGCTGCTCTCCTATGCCCGCATCACGGCCCCGTTCGCCGGCATCATCACGGCGCGCTATGCCGACAAGGGAACCCTGCTGCAGGCCGGCGTCAATAGCCGCGTACAGGCGGAACCGCTCGTGCAGCTTTCGCAAAACGACCTGCTGCGGCTCGTCATTCCAGTGCCGGAGAGCGACGTCGCCCGCATTCATCGTGGAGAATCGGTCGAGGTTCGCGTCCCCGCCCTCAACCGAACCTTCCCCGGCGTCGTCGCGCGTTTCGCCGACCAACTCGACCTCGACACACGCACTATGCACACCGAGGTGGACGTTCCCAACCCGACGCTCGCCATGGTCCCGGGCATGTATGCGTATGCCGATCTGGTTCTCGATCAGGCACGCGCGGCCGTCGCCATCCCGGTCGCCGCCCTCATTCGCGGCACCCAGCCCGGCACCGGCACCGTCCTCGTGGTCGGTGCCGACAGGCACATCCAATCCCGCAACGTAACCACGGGGCTCGAAACCGCCGATCAGGTTCAAGTCCTGAGCGGCATCGCGCCCGGCGAGCGGGTCGTCATCGCGGGCCAGGCGTCGCTGAAAGCCGGCCAACTCGTTACTCCGGCCGCCAATTGAGAAAAACGCATGTCCCGCTTCTCGATTAAAAACCCCTACCTCATCGTTGTGCTGTGCCTGATGGTGTTGGTCGTCGGCGTGGTTTCGCTGGCTCGCATGCCGATTGATCTTTTCCCCGCCATCAACCTGCCCGAAGTCGTGGTCGCGACTTTTTACAACGGCATGGCGCCCGAGGATATCGAAACCGAAATCACCTCGCGCTTCGAGCGCTACTTCACCCTGGGCAGCGGCATTGACCATACCGAATCGCGCTCCCTGCCCGGTGTCAGCATCATCAAGATTTACTTCCAGCCCACCACCAACGCCGACGCCGACGTCACCGAAATTTCGAACTTGGCGATGGCCGATCTGCGCCGTTTGCCGCCGGGCACGCTGCCGCCTGTAGTGATGAAGTTTGATGCCTCGAGCCAGCCCGTCACACTGGTCACGCTGGCCGGCAAGGGGCTCAACCAGACCCAACTTCACGACATCGGCCAGTTCGCGGTTCGCAATCAACTCTCCACCGTCGCCGGCGCCTCGGTGCCGCCGCCGTTCGGCGGCCAGTACCGGCAGATTATGGTCTACGTGGACCCGCTGAAGCTTGCCTCCTATCAGCTCAGCCCCATGGATGTGGTCCGCGAAATCAATAACGCCAACCTCATCCTCCCAGCCGGCGACGCCAAGATCGGGCCCTTCGACTACAACATCTATACCAACAGTCAGATTGGCACCATGCCCGCCATTGACGCCGTGCCGCTGAAGACGGTCGGCACCCGGCTGGTGACGATCGGCGACGTGGGGCAGACCGTGGATGGGCATTCCATCCAAACCAACGTGGTCCGCGTCAATGGGCAAAACTCCGTCTACCTGCCGGTGATGAAGCAGGGCGGCGACACCAACACGATTGCGGTGGTGGACGGCATCAAGCAAATGCTGGGCCACCTGATTGGGATTCCCAAGAACCTCGAACTGCACGCCGTCTTCGACCAGTCCCTTTTCGTCAAGCAGGCGATCAGCACCCTGCTCCACGAAGGCCTCATGGGCCTGGTTCTCACCGGTCTGATGATCCTGCTTTTCCTCGGCAGCGGACGGGCCACGATCGCCGTTTTTCTTTCCATTCCGCTCTCTGCCCTGGCGGCGTTTATTCTGCTCGGCGCCGGGGGCAGCTCGATCAACGTGATGATCCTGAGCGGATTGGCCCTCGTCTTTTCCCGCCTCATCGACAACTCGGTGATCGTGCTCGAGAACATTTTCCGCCATCTCGAGATGGGCGAAGCCGCGCTGCTCGCCTCGCAGACCGGCGGTGACGAGGTGGGCCTGGCGGTGCTCGCGGCGACGCTCACCACTGCGGTGGTTTTCTTCCCCGTGATATTTCTTTATGGCGTCAGCCGGTATCTTTTCTCCGCCCTGGCGCTGGCTGTTGTTCTCGCGCTCTTCGCTTCTTTTTTCGTGGCCATGACCGTGGTGCCGCTTTTCTGCGCCCGATTTATCCACAACGTCCACGGCCACTCCGAAGGCCACGAAGCCGAGCACGGCGCGCGCCCCGCGCAGGGACGCGGGGCGCGTTTCAACGCCGCCTTCAACCGCCGCTTTGACCGCATCCTGGCCGGCTACGAAGCCACGGTGCAGCGCGCGCTCCGCGCTCCCCGCGCCGTCACGCTCGCGCTGCTGGCTGTCTTTGCCGCCAGCCTCGCGCTTTATCCCTTGCTGGGCCTGGCATTCTTTCCGCGCACCGATGCCGGTCAGTTCATGATCAACCTCAGCGCGCCCTCCGGCACCCGCATTGAAGACACCACGGCGCTGGTCAAGCAAGTCGAGAACATCATTCACGAGCAAGTGCCGCCCAGCGATCTCGACATGATCGTCAGCAATATCGGCGTCGCGCCAGGGTACTCATCCATCTACACTTCCAACTCCGGTCCGGACACCGCCACGGTCCAGGTCGCGCTCAAGGACGGGCACCGCATTGGCAGTTACGATTACATGGATCGCATCCGCGCGGCCCTGCAGCGTCGGCTTCCCCAGCTTCAGGCATTTTTCCAGACCGGCGGACTGCAGGATGCGGTGTTGAATCAGGGCCAGCCCGCCCCGATTGACGTGCAGGTCAGCGGCTCGAATCTTGACGCCATCCACGCCGAGGCCGCCGCCCTCGCCGCGCGCATCCGTGTGCTGCCGGGCGTGAATGACGCCTACGTTCCGCAGAACGTGGATTACCCCTCGCTGAAGCTCAACATTGACCGCGAGCGCGCGGCCGAGCTCGGATTGAGCCAGCGCGAAGCGGTGGACAACGTCATCACCGCGCTCACCTCCAATGGCATGATCGCGCCCAGCTACTGGATTGATCCCCGCTCCGGGCAGGACTACATGCTGACCGTGCAGTACCCCGAGTCGACAGTCAAGAGCCTCGGCGACCTGGGCGAAATTCCGCTGCACGCGCCCAATCACCCGCAGCCATTTCGGCTCGATGCGGTGGGCAGCTTCACGCATCTCTCGGCGCCGACCGAGGTGGATCATTACCAAATCCAGCGCGACAACGACGTCTATGTCACCACCAAAGGCGAGGACCTTGGCCGGGTCGGCTCGGCCATTGATCGTCTTCTCGCGCAGCTCCCGCCGCCCGCCGGGATACGCGTCAATGTCCGCGGCTTGATCGCCGCCATGCGGTCGTCGTTCTCCAGTTTTTCGTTCGGACTGTTGCTCGCCCTGGGCTTGCTCTATCTCGTCCTCGTCGCCCAGTTCAAGTCATTCCTCGACCCCTTGCTCATCCTGCTCGCGGTTCCGATGGGCGTGATTGGCGTCATGCTGGCTCTTCTGCTCACCGGCACCACGCTCAACATCCAGTCGCTGATGGGCATTGTGATGATGGTTGGCATCGTTACTTCCAACAGCATTTTGATTGTCGAGTTCGCCCATCGCCTTGAGCGCGAGCACGGATTAGCGCTGCGCGAGGCCATTGTCCGCTCCTGCCGCTTGCGTTTGCGCCCCATTCTTATGACATCGCTCGCCACCGTCATCGGACTGATTCCCATGGCGCTGAAACTCGGCGAGGGCAGCGAGGCATACGCCCCGCTCGCCTGGGCGATCATCGGCGGCTTGACCGTCTCCGTTGCGCTCACTATCTTTATCGTCCCCGCCGCCTACGTTTGGGCCTACGAAACCAAATCATGAAGAATCTGGTTCTAGCTTGCATTGCACTCGCTGCCGCGTTGGGCGCGCAAACGGCTCCCACGCTCTCGCTGGCCCAAGCCGAGCAAATTGCGCTGGCCAACCATCCGCAGTTGCAAGTGGCCCAACTAGGCGCCGCGGCGGCGGCGCAGGATACGCGCGCGGTCCGCTCCGCCTACATGCCCACCGCGGTCGCCAGCCTAACGGGCGCGGCCGCCTTGGCCGGTACCCGGCTCGCCGCCGGAGCCATCAACAACCCGACCGTTTTTGACCGCTATGCCAACGGTGTCTCCGCCAGCCAACTGATTACCGATTTCGGGCGTACGAGCAATCTCGTCAGCAGTGCCCGCCTCCACGCCCAGGCGGCAGCCAATGACACCCTGGCCACGCGCGCCGAAATCCTGGTCGCGGTGGCCCAGGCCTTTGACGACACGCTCCGCGCCCAGGCTCTTCTGCAGGTTGCCCAGGAGACGGTGCAGCAGCGCCAAACCGTGGACGATCAGATTTCCGCCCTCGCCCGCAGTCAGCTCAAGAGCGGACTCGACCTCAGCTTCGCCAACGTCAACCTGGCTCAGGCCCGCCTGGCCCTCGCCACTGCGCAAAGCGGCCTGCAAGCCGCCCGCGCCCAGCTCACCCTGACGCTCGGCCTTACCACTCCGGTCACCCAATCACTACAATTCGAGGCTACGCCGCCGCCGCCGCCGGACGACGTAACGCCGCTGATTCAGGCGGCCGAAGCCAGCCGTCCCGAGCTCGCCGCGCTCAACCTGCAAGCTCAATCGGAGGCGGCGTTTGCGCGCTCGGAAGGCGATCTCGCCCGCCCTACGATTAGCGCCGTCGCCAGCGCCGGTGAAATCCCCTGGCGCGCCAGCGCGCTGCCCGCCCATTACGCCGCCGCCGGCGCCAACGTCAACATTCCGATCTTTAATGGGTTTCTGTTTTCATCGCGCCAGAAGGCGGCGAACCTCCGTGCTCAGGCCGCCGCGCAACAGCTACGCGCATTGGAGCAACAGATTGACCGCGACGTTCGGGTCGCATGGCTCAACGCTCGCACCGCCTTCGCCCGCGTGGGGCTGACGCAGCAGCTTCTTGACGAAGCGACGCAGGCCCTGCAACTCGCGCAATCCCGCTATAATCTCGGCCTGAGTTCCATCGTCGAACTCAGCCAGGCCCAACTCAACCTCACCCAGGCCCAGACTCAGCACACCGACGCCATTTATGACTTCCAGACCTCGAGCACCGTCCTCGCCTTCCAAACCGGCAGCCTGAAGTAACTCCCCTACCCAGAGCGTCGCTGCTGCTTGGCGGCGTACATGCCGGCGTCGGCGTAGTGCAGCATTTCCTCGACGGTGGCGCCGTGCTCGGGATGCACGGCCAGGCCGAAGCTGCCGTGCAATTGTCGTCCGGCCAGCACCGGGTCCTCATTTACAGCGATGCGCAGCCGCTCGACCAGCGCTCGCGCCGATTGCGGATCGCAGGCCGGCACCAAGATCGTGAACTCATCGCCGCCATACCGCGCCACGATGCTGCTCGACCGGCACTTCTGCTCCAGCACCTGGGCGACGCGCATTAAAACCCGGTCGCCTTCGCCGTGGCCATAGGTGTCATTGAGCGGCTTGAATCCGTCGAGGTCGATCAGGATCACGGCGAACGAATCGCCGGCCTGCTCGGCGCGCCGCCACTCGGCCTGCAGCGCTTCCATGAAAAAGCGCCGCGTCTTCAACCCGGTGAGGCTGTCGGTGATTGCCTGATGTTGCAACCGCTGAAACAGGGTGGCATGGTTCAACGCCACCGCGATTTGATCGGCCAGCGTCTGCAGGACCATTAACTGGTCGCCCGACACGCCGTCGGCGTGGCTCTCCAGCGAGAGCAAAGCCAGCATCTCGCCGCCGAGGCGAATCGGCAGCGCCAGGCCGGATTTCGATTCCGGACAGCGCGACCAATCTCCAACGTGCACACCTTCGACGGTCAGCATCTCGCCTTCGAGCGCGGCCCGCCCGGCCAGTCCGCGCCCGAGGCTGATAAACCCGCAGGTGGCGCCGTCAGCGTGCCGCCCGGCGGCCGCTACCACCTCCCATTCCGGTTCCGGCTCCGGTGCCGCAATCGCCGCCGGCGATTTCTGGCGCGGCAGGGCCAGCCACACGTGGTCGTACTGGAAGGCCCGCACCAACTCCTCCGCCACTGTCGTCAGCATCTCCTTTGGGCTGAGCAGCGAAATCGTCAATTTGGCGATGTGGTTCAGGAATGCCTTCTGGCGGGCATCCCGCTCGACTTCGGCAAACAGCCTCGCATTTTCCAGCGCCGCCGCGGCCTGGCTGGCCAGAATTTCGAGGATGTGCAAATGCTCGCTGTCGTAGGCGTCCACTTGTTCGTGGCTTTGCACCGCCAACACCCCGACGGCTTTTCCCTGAATGATGATGGGCACCCCGAGATAGCACTTCGCCGCCCGGCCGCTCGGCGCCAGGCCGCGCGCCCGGCCGTAGGCGCCGATATCGCCAGTTACCAGCAGCGGCTTGCCGGTGGCCACGATATGCTCGGTCAGCGCATTGGCCCAGGGACGTACCCGCGGCGCCCGCCGCTCGCCGTCCTCAACCTCGAAGGCGAAGCGTATCTGCCGGCATTCGTCGTCGGTGAAGGCGACGTAGAAGTTCCTAACGTCCATCAATTTCTGGAGCTGGTTGTGAATCAGGGCCAGCAGCGCGTCACTGTTCAGCGAGGTGCTGAGCGAGGTGCCAATCTGGGTCAGTATCTCGAATTCGCGGCTCCGGCGCACCGATTGTTGGAACAGTTGCAGGCGGTCTTCGCTGGCGGCCTCGGAGGCGTCTTTGGCCGGGCCGCGCCGAAATAACTTGGATAGCTTCTTTCGCACCCTATCGGCACTATAGGCCGCCGCCACGCGCTTGTCAAAACTACCGGACCTACTCGGCCAACGCCCGCTCGACGATGGCGTCCACATGCCGCAACTGGCGGTCGAGGTCAAAGGCCCGCGCCACCGCGCCGGCCGGCGCCCTCGCGCCGATCTCGGGGTCCTGTTCGATGCCGGTGCGGAAATCCGCGCCCGTCCGCCAGGTTTCCATGGCGTGGCGCTGCACCCAGCGATAGGCGTCCTCGCGGGCCACGCCGGCCTCGACCAACTCCAACAGAAGCTGCCCCGAATACACCAGCCCGTGGGTCAGTTCGAGGTTGCGCAGCATTTGGTCGGGATACACCAATAATTTATCCACCAAGTCGGTGGTCTTCGCCAACATGTAGTCGAGCAGGATACACGAGTCGGGCAGTATTACCCGCTCGACCGAGCTGTGACTGATGTCGCGCTCCTGCCAGAGCGCGATATTTTCGAGCGCCGCCTGGGCGTTCGAGCGCACCACCCGGGCCAGGCCGCAGATCTGCTCCGAGGTCACCGGATTGCGTTTATGCGGCATGGCCGATGAGCCTTTCTGGCGAGGGGAAAAATACTCCTCCGCCTCGCGCACCTCGGTGCGCTGCATGCCGCGCACCTCGAGGGCAATTTTGTCGAGCGACGACGCCGCGACCGCCAGGGCGCACAAGAACGCCGCGTGCCGGTCCCGCTGTATCACCTGGCTCGAAATCGCCGCCGGTTTTAGTCCGAGCCGGGCGCAAATGGCCGTCTCCACCTCAGGCGGCAGATGGGCGAACGTCCCCACCGCGCCGCTGATCTTGCCCACGCGCAAATCCTCGGCGGCGGCCGCGATTCGGCGCTGATTGCGCCGGTTTTCGCTGTACCAGTTGGCCAGCTTCAACCCGAATGTGATGGGCTCGGCGTGGACGCCATGCGTCCGTCCGACTTGAACCGTGTGGGCAAACTCGCGCGCCCGCCGCCGCAACACTTCGCCCAGCGCCGCCAGCCCCTCGGCCAGCAGCGCCGCCGCCTCGACGATTTGCAGCGCCTGCGCGGTGTCAATCGTGTCGTTCGAGGTCAGGCCGTAATGAAAGTACCGCGAGGCCTCGCCCACGTGCTCGGCGACGTTGGTGGTAAAGGCGATCAGGTCGTGCCGCACCTCGGCCTCGATCTCGGCGATCCGTTCCGGCTCGCACCGCGCCCGTTCCCGAATGGCCCGCGCCGCCTCCGCGGGGATGATGCCCAGTTCGGCTTCGACCTCGGCGGTGGCGATCTCCACATCGAGCCATTTCTGAAAGCGGTTGGCCTCCGACCAAATTCCGCCCATCTTCTTCCGTGTATAGCGTGCAATCATGCTCTCCAGCCTCGAAGTGATCTCATAATGCCGCGGGAGGCGGCGCTGGCGTGCCGCATGCGGCTTTTTCCAGGAAAAAAGTCGCACACGATCCCATCGCGTAAAGCCTCGCACCAATTATGAGACCACTTAAGCCGCGGGGCCCCGAAATTCAATGGCTCCATTGATAGGCGCGGGGCCCCGCGCGGCTGTCGCCGCGCGACCCGCTTAGGCGCGGCGCCGGAATGGGGACCCCTGGGCCCCAATCCGGCGTCGCGCTGTAATGAATGTCGCTATAATGTTGAAGCCATGCCTGAACCTGTTCTTACCCGGCTGCGCGAAAAGGCTCAGCTCATGTCGGCTTCCGAAATTGAGCGCACCCTGGTTCGCCTGGCCCACGAGATCATCGAAAAAAACAACGGCGCCGACCGGCTGGCTCTGATCGGCATCCGCCGGCGCGGCGAGCCCCTGGCCGCACGTCTGGCCGCGCTCGCCAGCCGCATCGAAAACAAACCGGTTCCGGTGGGCACGCTTGACATCACGTATTATCGCGACGACCTCTCTACGCTGGGCGTCAAGCCCGTGGTCAAGCCCTCGCAAATCAACTTCGATATCAACAACCTCAACGTCGTACTGGTGGACGACGTGCTTTACACCGGTCGCACCACGCGCGCCGCCCTGGACGCGCTGTTCGACCATGGACGCCCGCGCCGCGTCCAGCTTTGCGCCCTCATCGACCGCGGCCATCGCGAGCTGCCCATCGAAGCGCGCTTTGTTGGCAAGTACGTTCAAACCACCGCCCAGGAGATTGTCGAAGTCAAGCTCAACGAAATCGATGGCGGCGAGCGCGTTCTGCTGATGGAACCCGCCCCCGCCTGACATAACCCCCTTGTCGATGGACACCGCCCACCACCTACTCGGCATCGAAGGCCTCGCCACCCAACGCATCGAGCATTTACTCGAGCTCGCCCTCCAGTTTCAGATTGCCCCACCGCCCCGCAGCCTGGCCGGCAAACGCCTGCTGTTGCTTTTCTACGAGGCCTCGACGCGCACCCGCACCTCGTTTGAGGTCGCCGCCCGGCGCCTAGGCGCCGAGACGGTGTCGGTCACGGCGGGGGCCAGCAGCATTGAAAAAGGCGAGTCACTACTCGACACCGTCTACACGCTGCGCGCCATGGCGGTCGATGGCATCGTCGTCCGGCACAACTCGAGCGGCGCGCCCCATCTCGTCGCCGGCCACGTGGATGTGCCGGTGGTCAACGCCGGCGACGGTATGCACGAGCATCCCACGCAGGCGCTGCTCGACGCCTTCACCATCCTGCGTCATCGCCCTTCGATTCAGGGCCTCACCGTCGCCATCATCGGCGACATTCTGCACAGCCGGGTCGCGCGCTCGAACATTCTGCTCCTCTCCCGGCTGGGCGCGCGCGTCCGTCTCTGCGGGCCGCGCACGCTGCTGCCGCCGGAGTTTGCCGCCTTCAGCGGCCAAGTCACGCTCACCTATGATGTTGAGGAGGCCCTTTCCGGCGCCGATGTGGTCATGGTGCTGCGCATTCAGATGGAACGGATGCGCGAAAGCTTCTTCCCCAGCGAGGCCGAATACGTTGCCCGCTATTCGGTGACGAGCGAGCGCCTGCGCGCCGCCAAGCCGGACGCGCTGGTGATGCATCCCGGCCCCATGATACGCGGCGTGGAAATCAGCGCCGACGTCGCCGACTCGCCGCAGTCGGTCATTCGCGAGCAAGTTGAAAACGGAGTCCTCATCCGCATGGCCGTTTTGCGCGAGCTCCTCGGGGATACGGCATGAATCTGATTCTCAAGAATGGACGACTTTTCGACCCCAGCCAAAATCTCGATCGCATCGGGGATCTGGTCATTCAGGACGACCGCATTCGCGATCTTGGCCCCGACATCGCCGCTCCCGGCCCGGGGGTGATTGACTGCACCGGGCTGATCGTCGCGCCGGGCTTCATTGACCTGCACGTTCACCTGCGCGAGCCCGGCTTCGAGTACAAGGAGACGGTCGAGAGCGGCACCCGCGCCGCCGCCGCGGGCGGCTTCACCGCCGTTTGCGCGATGCCGAACACCAACCCTGTGAACGACAACGCCGGCGCCACCGCCTACCTGCTCTCGCGCGCCCGGGAACTCGGCCACGCCCGCGTCTATCCGGTCGGCGCCATAACCGAGGGCAGCCGGGGCGAACGCATGGCCGCACTCGGCGCCATGCGCCAGGCCGGCGCGGTTGCGTTCAGCGACGACGGCAAGCCGGTGATGAATGCGCAAATGATCCGCCGCGCGCTCGAATACGCCTCGATGTTCAACCTGCCCATCATTGAGCACGCCGAGGATCTGCACCTCTCCGCCGGAGGATCGATGCATGCCGGCCCCCGGGCCATTCAATTGGGATTGCGCGGGATCAGCGCCAACTCCGAGGCCGCCATGGTGGCCCGCGACCTGCTGTTGGCCGAAGAAACGGGCGGCCACATTCACATTGCCCACCTGTCGACGGCCGCGTCGGTACGATTGGTCCGGGAGGCCAAGGCGCGCGGCGTGCGCGCGACGGCAGAGGTGACGCCGCACCACCTGACGCTCTGCGACGATGATGTCATCGCTTATGACACCAACTTCAAGATGAACCCTCCGTTGCGGGGCGCCGGCGATCGCGCCGCCGTCATAGCCGGCCTGGCCGACGGCACGATTGACGCCATCGCCACCGACCATGCCCCCCACGCCGCCCACGAAAAACAGCAGGAGTTCGATCGCGCGCCTTTCGGGATTACCGGCCTGGAGACCGCGCTGCCGCTCGTCCTGCGGCTCGTACGCGACGGACACATCACGCTGGCCCGCATGGTTGACGCGCTGAGCTGCGCTCCGGCCCGCATTTTCCATCTCGAAGGCGGCAGCCTAAAGACGGGCACGCCCGCCGACCTGACCGTGTTCGATCCCGACTGCCAGTGGATTTACGATCCCGCCGAGTCGCTCTCCAAGAGCCGGAATTCGCCATTTGCGCATTGGCAGTTCCGCGGCCGCGCTCTCTACACCATCGTCGGCGGACGCGTCGTCTTTACTGCCCGCCACTGACCGGTATTTTCAAATCCAGACGCACATCAGGCTCGGTTTCGTACTCCGAGTCGGTCCGCACGGGGCTCCGCCGGCCCTTCCACTCGGCGTACACTTCGTAGCTGACGCGCGGCGTGAGCTGGTGAAAGCTGTAGGCGCCGTTGTCGTCGGCAATAACGGTGTGGATGACCCGCGTGCGCTGATCCTTCATATAAACGATCGCGCCCGGCAGAGGGTGGCTCGCGGCGTCCTGCACCGTACCGTGTATGCTGCGGCCCAGGCGGGGCTGATTTACGTCCTGCGCTCCGGCCACGGCCAGCAAGCCCAACGCGAGGCCGGCCGCCGCGGCCAAGTTGAGGATTTTACGCCCGCCGTTCACTCGTCGTCGCTCTCGGGATCGGCGAGGGGGTCGTCTTCGTCATCATAGCCGGCCTCTTCCTCGTCCTCGTCTTCATCCCCGTCATCGTCGTCGTCGTCATCCTCGTCTTCGTCATCCTCGTCGTCGTCGAGGTCGTCATCATCATCGGCGCCGAAGCGCTGCAGTTCCAACGGATGCGGATTGACCACTTCAAAATGGGCTCCGCAGCCGGCGCAGCTCACCACGCCGCCCTCCAAAAGCTGCTCTTCATCCAAATCCAAATCCGCTTCGCATGCCGGACATGAAACCATGATCCCTCCTGGGATGCCGTTAAATAGAATGTTCACTGGCGAGGTATGGGTCAAGTGTTTCTCCTTCTATTCCAAAACTCTGTGGTTGTTTCGAAACGCCTCTACGTTTAAGATACACAGGTTCGTACTCCGGTGGAACGCCGTATGCCAATCCATTCAAAAATTGTCCCTTTCCTGATTTCCAGCTTTGCCATCGTAGGACTTGCGCAAGCTCCCCAAGCCGCCGCGCCGGCCACCGCCCTTCAGGCACCCATCATTAAGGTTACCGAACTGGCCACGCGTCCGGTGCCTCACGATGCCCGCGCCGCCCAGATCATAGCCGCCATATCGCCGGCCCGCATCAAGGAAATTGACAACAAGCTGATCAGCTTCGGCACCCGCCTCAGCACCTCTGACAAACTCGCCAACGGCGATACCCAAAGCACCGCCACACGTGGCGTCGTGCCGGCGCGCGAATGGATTCGCTCTCAATTTCAGGCCATCTCCGACGCCAATGGCGGCCGCCTCAAGGTGAGCATTGATACCTTCGATATCCCCAAAGGGTCGCGCGTGCCCCAGGACCAGACCATGGCGAACGTGGTCGCCATCCTGCCCGGAACCGATCCCAACGATAAGCGTATCTTCGTGGTCAGCGGCCATTACGATTCCATACCTGCCAACTTCGACTTGGACGCGCCGGGCGCCAATGACGATGCCAGCGGAACCATTGTTTCCATGGAATCAGCCCGCGCTTTAGCCAAATTCCAATTTCCCGCCACCATCGAGTTCCTCACGGTCGAAGGCGAGGAGCAGGGCCTCGACGGCAGCCATCACGCCGCCGAAGCCGCCAAAGCGGCGGGCCAGGATATTGCCGCCATGCTCAATGACGACATCGTCGGCGGAGACCAGACGCCGGGCTACGAAAACAAGAACATTGTCCGCATCTATAGCCAGGGCATTGACCCGAAAGCCACGCCGCAGGAGTTGGCCCGCATTGCCGCCAACGCCTGGGAGAACGATTCGCCTTCGCGCGAAGTCGCGCGTTTTGCTTCCGAGGTTGCCCGGCAGTACCTGCCCACCTTCCAGGGCTTGCTGGAGTACCGCCCTGACCGCTTCCAGCGCGGAGGCGACCATGAGTCCTTTGTCAATGCCGGCTATCCCGCCATACGCATCACCGAGTACCACGAGAACAGTAACCACCAACACGTGCCGTTGAGCGTTACGCCGGCGGGCGTGGAAATGGGCGACCGGGGAAAATGGATTAGCCCCACCTACATTGCCAACGTGGCGCGGTTGAATGCGCTGACGCTGGCCGCGCTCGCCTCCTCGCCGCTGCCTCCCGAAAAGGTGTACTTCCGGGGCGGCCAAGCGATTGGCACTCCAGTCCAGTGGTCGCCGGTCGAAGGTGCCGCCAGCTACCGCGTCCTGCTTCGCCCCACCGCTTCGCCGCAGTGGACCATCCGCATCCCCGCGCCCGCGGTGGCCGCCCCGCCGCCGGCGAACCCACCTGCCGCGGATGCTCCGCCGGCGCCGCCCATGTACCAGATCACGATCCCGCAATCCCCGGACAACTACGTTATCGCCATGGTTTCCGTTGACAAGCAGGGGCATGAGAGCCTGCCGACCCTGGGCACTGCCGCCCCGCGGGGCGGACGAGGCCGCGGAGGACGCGGCGGCCCGGGCGGTCGAGGACCAGGTGGGCGCGGCCCCGGCGGTGCTGGCGGCTTGTAAGTTGGGCGCGATGTTTCGATCTTAGGATGCGCGCAAAGTTAGGGCGCGCGTAAAGCCTGCACCAAGTCGGTGCCCGCCGCCCGCATCGCGGGCACCGCGCTCGCCACCAGCGCCACGACCAACATTCCGGCGGCGGCGACGGCCAGGGTCAGCGCGTCGCCTGGCTTTACCCCGAACAACAGGCTGCCCACCAGACGCCCCAAAGGGATCGTCGCCAAGCTCCCCGCCACGATACCCGCTCCCGCCAGGGCCAGACCGTATCCGGTCACTTGGCTCACGATTCGCCCCCGTTCCGCTCCCAGGGCCATGCGAATTCCGATTTCCTGGGTGCGCTCCGTGACCCGGTATGCCAACAGGCCATACAGGCCAATCGCGCTCAGCAGCAACGCGAGCACGGCGAAAACTCCGGTGAGCTGAGCTTCGATCCGCGCCACCGCAAGCGACTGCGCGATGACATGGTTATAGGGCGCGACGTGGGTTATCCGCGCGCTTCCATTCACCGCCGCAACCGCCGCCCGCAACTCCGGGGCCGATGCAGTTCCACGCACCACCCACCAGCCAGCATTGTCTGTCTCCTGCGCGGCCGGAACATAGACAGTCAGCCGGGCCGGCTGGTCGAGCGTCTCGACCTTCACGTCGCCAACCACACCCACGATGGTTCGCGGCTCATCCATTCCGGGCGCGAAAATTTTTTGCCCAATGACGCCCATTCGCACTTGCGCGCCCAACGCTGCCGCTGGAGCACCGCCATGCGCAAACCACCGCCGCGCCAGGTTTTCGCTCACCAACACCACGCGGGCCGAGGCGGCTGTATCACTTGAATTAAAATCGCGTCCGGCTTGGAGCGGCATGCCCAGCGCGGCAAAGCTTCCCGGGGTTGCCCAGCGATACTCGACAGCACGGCCCAACTCCGGCGCGCTCGCCGGTTCGCCGGGTATATTGCCCTGTCCCTCGAGCGGAAGCAACGACATGCTGGCCACCGCCTTAACTCCGGGTATCGCCCGCAATTTCGCGGCGACCCCATCCAAAAACCGCTGCCAAGCTGCCGGCGTGGACCCGTTCGGCAGCACCGTCTGCATGACCATTGCACCGTTCGGATCAAATCCCAGCGGTTGTTGCTCCAAGCGCCACAAACTCTTGGCTAACAGCCCGGCCCCCCAGAGCAACAACAGCGCCAATGCCACCTGGCCGACCAAAAGCCCATCGCGGAGTTTGTTGCGCGGCCGAAACCGGCCGGGCATCAACCGCATTTCACTCTGTCGCAGTGCCGCTAACCCGAAGCCCACGCTGGCGACGACGGTAATGCCCAGCACGAAGGCCAGCACACGCACGTCCAACTCAACGCCCCAGGCCGGCATTCTGTCGGCGGTGGCTCGGATCGCCAGTTCCGCCAGACCCAGACCAGCCAGCGCCCCGCCGGTGGCCAAAACGATTCCTTCCGTCAGGAACTGTGTGAAGAGCTGCCCTCGAGCCGCGCCCAAAGCCCGGCGCAGCGCCACTTCCTCGCGCCGCGCCAACGCTCGCGCCAGCACCAACGCGGCCACATTGCCGGCGGCGATTAGCAGTAGCAGCGCCGCGAAGGCAAACAGAAACCATAACCGTTGGCTTACCGGCCGCGCTTCGACCGCTTGAAATCCGTCGAGCGTAATCGCTACCATCGAGCGCGCCGGCATGAGCCCGGCCCGCTTCATCTGCTGGCTCAGTAATCGCGCTTCCTGGCTCGCCTGCGCCAGCGTCGCGCCGGGCCGGAGGCGCCCCACTACCTGCGTGTTCGTTCCCATGTCGCCCAGGCCGTTGCCGTCCAGGGGCAGGGAAGCGTACACCCCGATCCCGCGATGTTGAAAATCGAATCCCGCCGGCATTACGCCGACAACGGTAAATTGCCTACTCCCCAGTCTCACAGCGCGCCCCAGTGCGTCGCTGCGTCCACCGAAGTCCCGCTCCCAAACGTCGTGGCTAATGACCATCGTTCCCGGACGGTCAACGTTGCGTCCCAGAGCCGGTGTCGTTCCGACACTTCGAAAAAATCCATCAGTGACGTAAAGTCCATCCACCCAATCAATACCGCCGGCTTGCGATAACGGTAGAGTGCCCGTCCCGCGGTAGGCGCCCACCGCGGCGAGCGACCGCGCGTGATCACGCAGGTAGACAAACTGCGGCCCGGTTACGTAGGGCTCCGCAACATGTGAGGTGTATTCGAGTTGCGCCTCGACCATACTGTCCGCGTTCGGATAGGGCAGCGGACGCAGCATGACCGCGCTCACCACGGAAAAGAGCGCGGTGGTCGCGCCAATTCCCAGCGCCAACGTCGCCATCGCCGCCAGCGTAAACCCAGGGGAGCGGCGCAGCCGCCGCGCGCCATGGCGCAGCCCGCTACCCAGCGCCAATACCCAGGGCCAGAGCCAGACGGCGCGCGCGTCCTCCCGCGCGGCCCACTCGTTGCCCCACTCCCGCCGCGTGACTGGACCCAGTTCGGCCTCGCGCAGGCTGCGGTGGGTGGCCATCTCCTCGCGCAGCTCACGTTGGCTTCGTTGCCAGTGCCGCCACACCCGCAGGCGTGCCATTATTCCTGCCATTGCAGCACCTTGGCGATGGCACCCGCCATGCGTTCATACTCGGCTCTTTCGCGCGCCAACTGTTTGCGTCCGCGCGCGGAAAGCGTGTAGTACCGCGCCCGCCGATTGTTCTCCGAGCTACCCCACTCCGCCACCACCCAGCCCCGCAGCAACAGCCGCTGAAGCGCGGGGTAGAGCGAGCTCTCGCCCACTTCAAGCACCTCTTCGGAAACCTGTTTCAGCCGCAGCGCAATCCCGTAGCCATGGGCCGTGCCCCGCTCGAGTGCCCGCAAAATCAGGAGGTCCAGCGTTCCCGGCAAAAGATCCATAGCAGCTCCCATCGTCTGTCGATGGGAATAGCATACCTCAAACCGGGAATTTGCGCTCCAACGCCTCGATTCGCGCCTCCAGTTCCGCCACGCGCTCGCTCAGCGAGCGCGCCGCGCCCGCCGCCGGTTCCCACTGAGGCGCCGATTCCGCCGCCACGGCGCCGCACAACAGGTGCGCGTAGCGAGACTCCTTCGTACCAGGCTGCCGCGCCAACATCGCCGCCAAGGGCGGATCATGCTCCAGCAACTGGTGAAGCACGCGCATCACCTCATCCAGTTCCGTGAAGTCGTACATGCGTTCACAGCGGCCGCGCAATTCTCCGGGCGTTTGCGGTCCGCGCAATAGCAACATGCAGACCACCGCCGCCTGTCCCCGCGTCAAGTTCAGGGCCTCCTGCATGTGGTGCTCGAATTTGACCACGCGCCCCTCCGGCCGCGTCCCTACCAGGCCCTTCTCGTGCAAATTGCGCGCCGCCAGCCGCACGTCATCCTCGCCCAGCGTCATCACTGGATCCCGGTTCGACTTCTGATTGCAGGCGTTCATCAGCGCGTTCAACGACATCGGGTAATACTCCGGTGTCGTGACCTGCTTCTCCATTAGCGCGCCCAGGACGCGGGCTTCATGTTCCGTCAGGCGCCACGGCAGTTCCATAGTTCTCTGCTCCCGGTTCCATTATATTGTGATAGGATTCAGCGGTTATCCCAGTTCCCACATTCGAGGAGACTTCTATGCGTATCCGCACCCTCAGTCCGTTTGTCGCCGCACTATCGCTGTGCCTCGTCGCTCCGCTGTTCGCCCAACGCGGCGCGCCTGGAGGTCCGGAACGCACCACCCAGCCCCCGGCCCCGCGCTTCTACTACATGGGACCCGCCACCGGCGGACGCATTGCCTCGGTCGTCGGCGTCCCTGGCGATCCTAATGTCTACTACGTGGGCAACGCCAGCGGCGGCCTGTACAAGTCCACCGACGGCGCCAAGACGTTTGTGCCGATTTTCGACAAGCAGGACGTCGCCGCTATCGGCACTCTCGCGATTGATCCTTCCAATACCAACACAATCTGGGTTGGCACCGGCGAACCTTGGGTCATCCGCGCCAGCGACGTTGAGGGCGATGGCGTCTATAAGTCCACCGATGCCGGAGCCACCTGGCAGAACATGGGCCTCGCCGATTCCGGGCGCATTGCGCGAATCGTGGTGAACCCGACCAACTCCAATATCGTCTTTGTTTGCAGCGAAGGTCATCTCTCCGGCGTGGGCGAAAAGGGCATTTACCGCTCGGATGACGCCGGCGCCAATTGGAAGCGGGTTCTCTATGTTGATCCCACCACCAGTTGCTCCGGCCTCGCTCTCGATCCGAATCACCCCGACACAATGATCGCCGGCATGTGGACGGTTCAGGAACACACCTACGCCGAGACCAGCGGGGGCTCCGGCAGCGGCGTCTACCTTTCGCACGACGGCGGGCTCACCTGGACCAAAGCTACGAATGGCATGCCTCACGCCCCGATCGGCAAAGTCGAAGTGGCCATTGCCCCCTCCGACGGCAAGCGCATGTACGCGCAGATGCAAACCGCCGACCAGGGTTCGCTCTGGCGCTCCGACGACGGCGGCGACACTTGGGCGGTGGTGAGCTGGGATCGTTCGCTCATCGGCCGCGCCGGCTATTACTTCCGCATGGCCGTCAACCCCTTCAACGAAGACGAAGTGCTGATCTCCAGCAGCGGCTTCCACCGTTCGCTCGATGGCGGCCACCTCTTCACCGGCAACGGCGGCGCTCGCGAAGCCGGTCCGGCCCAGGCTAGCTGCGGCGATTGCCACGATATCTGGATGGATCCCAAGATCAAGGGACGCTACGCACTGACCGAAGACGGCGGCTCCAGTATTTCCACCGGCACCGGCGCCGTGCTCAACGTCTCCCTGCCCAACGGCCAGATGTACCACGTTGCCAGCGACAACCGCGTGCCCTACTGGCTGTACTCCAACCGCCAGGACAACGGCACCTGGCGCGGGCCCAGCACCATCTCTGAATCCATCGGCAATGCTCGCATGCCCGCCGATACCTTCATGCCCTACGCCGCCGGCTTCGGTGGACGAGGGCGCGGCGGCCGTGGCGGTCCCGCCCCGGCAGAACAAACCTCAACCGCATCGTCGCTGGTAGGCGGCCCGCCCTACGCCACCGCCGCGGTTGGCGGAAGAGGCTTTGGTCCGTCGCTGCCGCAATGGCAATCCGGCATTGGGGGGTGCGAATCCGGCTTCACCGTTCCCGACCCCACCGATGCCAATATCGTGTGGGCGAGCTGCTACGGCAACAAACTGACCCGTTACGATGCCCGCGAAGGCGAGTCCCATTCCGTCGAGCCCTGGATGATTTCGCTCGACTCGCCCCCCAATGAGGCTAAGTACCGCTGCCACTGGACGTCGCCTGTCGCCATTGACCCCTTCAACCACAACGCCGTCTATTACGGCTGCCAGATGGTGTTGAAGACGACCGACCAGGGCAACTCGTGGACCGAGTTCAGCCCCGACCTCTCGACCAAGGATCCTTCCCGCATCGTCTCCAACGGCGGCATCGAAGGCGACAACCTCGGCCAGTTTGACGGCGAGGTCGTTTGGGCCATCGCTCCCTCGCCGATTCAGGCGGGCCTGGTCTGGGCCGGCACCAACGACGGCAAACTCTGGTACACCAAGGACGGTGAGGTGAAAACCGGCTCCGCCAAGTGGGTCGATGTTTCCGCCAACCTGAAACTTCCGCCCTGGGGCGCGATGGCGCAAATTTCGCCCTCGAATTTCGATCCCGGCACCGCTTACGTCGCCGTCGATTACCACCTCATGGATAACCGCAAGCCCTACGTAATGAAGACCACGGACTTCGGGGTCACATGGAAAAACATCACCAGCAATTTGCCCACCGGCAACGCGCTTGACTACGTTGTCGCGGTCGCGGAGAATCCCAACCGCAAAGGCATGCTCTTCGCCGGCACGGGCCATGGGTTCTTCTACTCCATGGACGACGGCGGCTCCTGGACGCGCTTCGATACCGGACTGCCGCCCGCGCCGGTGACCTGGATCAACATCGAAAAGCGTTTCCACGATGTCGATATTTCAACCTACGGGCGCGGTCTCTACATCCTGCCCGACATTTCCGTGCTCGAGCAGACCGGCAAGTTGGAGCCGGACAATGCCGACCACCTCTACAAGCCCGGGCCGGTATTCCGCATGGCGCGCGACGTCTATCCCACCGCCGCCGAACCGGCTCGCCCGCAATTTCAATTTACGCTGGCCGAGAATCCGTCGGGGCCGGTGAAAATGGAAATTCTCGACTCGACCGGCAAGGTCATTCGCACCCAGGAGCTGAGCGCCCACGCCGGGCTCAACGGCGCTTACTGGGACCTCCACCTCGACGGCCCCAAGCTGGTTGAGCTCCGCACCACTCCTCCCGAGAACCCGCATATCTGGGACGAATTGCGCTACAAGGGAAAGGACGTGCGCACCATCACTCACTGGGGTATCACGCCGACCACCGGCATCCCGGTTGCCGCGCCGGGCAACTACTCGGTGCGCATGACACTCAATGGCACCGCGTATACGCAGCCGTTCAAGGTATTGAAAGATCCGGCTGTCATCTCATCCGATGCCGATCTGCAGGCGTCGACCGCCATGCAGGTGCGCGTCCGCGATGACATCACCGCTACGTCGGAAATGGTCAACAAAATGGAAGTCTGGCGCAAGCAGCTTCAGGATGAATCGAAATCCGACGCCAACGCAAAACTCGACGCCGCCATCCTCAACGTCGAACACCAGTTGATCACCGAAGCCGACATGCTCAGCGACGACAAACATTTCCCCGTCGCCTACCATGTCTACATGAACCTAATCTGGACGAGCGGAGCTGTCGGCCAGGGTGCCAGCGACGAAGCCGGCGGCCTCGACTACCGGCCCACCCAGACGCAGCGCGAGGTGGTCAGCAATATTGAAGCGTCGTTGGCCAAGGCCAAAGCCGACTTTGCCACGCTGCAGAACACCACCATTCCGGCCTATAACCAATCCGCCACGGAGAAGCTGCCACTCGGAAACAACCTACAATAGAGGGCATGCGCCCTCGCCTTGTCCTGGTTTTTGCACTGGCCGCGGCCTCCTGGGCCGCGGCGCAGCGCGTGTCCTTTGATGTCGCTTCGATTAAGCCCTCGCCCGACATTGCCACGATCGCAGCCAATCATATCGCCCCGCACATCGGCACGCGTATTGACGCCGCGCATGTTGATATTGGCTTCGCATCACTGCGCGATCTGATCGCCACCGCCTATTCCGTCAAGCCTTACCAGGTGAAGGGTCCTGATTGGCTGGCTACCGAGCGCTTCGACATTCAGGCCACTCTGCCGCAAGGCGCCACCGCCGCCCAATTGCCCGAGTTGCTGCAATCGCTGCTTGCGGATCGATTTAAGTTACAGGTTCATCGCGACGATCAGGCGCAGTCCGTCTACGCCATGACCGTCAGCCCGTCGGGCTTAAAAGCAAAACCGTCGCCCACTGACGCGCCAGCGGCCGCCGCCGATGCTAAAGACGATAAAAGCACCACCTCGATCGACACCGCCGACGGTCCAATGAAGATCCGTACCGCCCGCAGCGGCGCCAGCACGACCGTCTTTGCCTCGAGCGCCAAGACCGGCATGATGACGACCACGATGTCGGATGGTCAGATGCATTTGAACGCCGAAAAAATGAGCATGGACCAGCTCGCCCTCTCCATAACCCCGATGCTCGATCTCCCCGTCATCAACCAAACCAATCTGCCTGGCAATTATCAAATCAGCCTCAACCTCTCGCTAGACGATCTCCGCGCGGCTGCCAGTAAGGCTCTGGGACCGGGCGCGATGCCAAATATGATGGGTGGCGATGCCGCCAATCCCAACGTTGCCAGCACCCCGGCCGGCGGTTCGATTTTCTCGTCGATCGACGCTCTCGGCCTCAAACTCACCAAACGCAACCTCCCCGTGGGCCACGTCGTGATTGACAGCATCGAGAAGACGCCGACCCCGAACTGATAAACCTACACATGATAATGTGTAAGTATGCCGACGAACCTCGCCCTCGACCCAGAGCTAATCGAAGAGGCAAAAAAAATTGGTGGTCACCGCACCAAGCGGGAGGCGGTCAATGCGGCGCTCGACTCCTACATTAAGCAGTGCTTGCGCGAACGGCTCATTGCGCGTTTCGGCACCATTGACTTCGACCCTACCTACGATTACAAAGCCGAGCGCCGCCGCCGTTGAAAGTGATCGTTGATACCTCTGTGTTCTCGCTCGTTTTTCGCCGCCGAAAAGCGAGCCTCGCCGCCGCCGAGATATTGATCCGCCACCGTTTGCTTGAACTTTTGTCGTCGCCGAGCGCCGTGCTCCTTGGACCGGTACGACAGGAACTGCTCTCCGGCATTTCCCAGCCGGAGCTTTTCGCCAATATTCGCGACGAATTGCGCGGGATTTTTTCCCCGCCTGTTGAAGACGGCGATTTCGAGGATGCGGCGGCCGCGTCCAATGCGTGTCGCGCCGTTGGCGTCGCTGGCTCATCGGTTGACTTTTTTCTCTGTGGCGTAAGCTTGCGCCATGGGTGGCCGATTTTCACGAGCGACACCGATTTTCAGCGCTATGCGGGTATCCTCAAGCTGCAGCTTTTCCGAGGTTAGGCAACCAGCATTGACCTCACTTCTTAATGAACGTTCCGCGCTGGAGGTCTTCGTAGGCTTGGCGCAATTGCTGCTGAGTGTTCATCACGATCGGGCCGTACCAGGCGACCGGCTCTTGCAGCGGCTTGCCGGAGACCAGCAGAAAGCGCACGCCCTGCTCGCCCGCCTGTACGACCACTTCGTCGCCGCGGTCGAACAAAACGAGCGAACGGTCGCCGGTTTGCTCGCGCACGACGATCTCTTCGCCGTCGACCTGTTTCTCGGTGAGTACGCCGAACGGCTTCGACGCCGCGCCGAATGTCCCCGAGCCTTCGAACACATAAGCGAAGCCGTGCCGCTCCATCTCGAACGGCAGGACCTTGCGCTTGCCCGGCGGCACGAAGATGTCGAGATAGCGCG
>DATNFK010000033.1:0-13216 GCA_035606395.1 Terriglobales bacterium
GGAGGGCAAACAACAAAATCCCTTCCTGGGAGATCCATCACTTTGTTTCGATGCCCCGCCAGTGGACGGCGATGCATCGTTAGGCCATGATGAATGCCATGATCCAGGCCCACGACGAAATCTCGCACCGCATCCGCGGACTCGAGGAGGAACTCCGCGCCGCACTGGAGGAAAAGCAGCGCGCCTTTGCCTACCGCCTGCTCGACGGCCGCGCCCGCTTCGAGCAGGACGCCGAGCGCGCCCACCGCCGCCTGAAGTCGTCGCTCGGCGCCTATCTAATCGACTCGCGCCTGCTCGCCATCCTGACCGCGCCGGTCATCTACGCTGGCATTGTGCCCTTTGCCTTGCTGGATCTTTTCTTATTCGTCTATCAAGGCTTGTGTTTCCCGGTTTATGGAATCCCCAAAGTTGCGCGCGCCGACTATATTGTGTTCGACCGCTTTCACCTCAAGTACCTGAACTGGCTGGAACGATGGAACTGTTGGTACTGTTCCTACGGCAACGGACTGCTCGCTTACGGAGTCGAGATCGCGGCCCGCACCGAACAGCATTGGTGCCCGATCAAACACGCGCGCCGCCTTCGCGCCCCGCATTCGCGTTATCCCCACTTCCTCGAATTCGGCGATGCCGTCAGCTATCGCCGCAAGATCGAATCGGTCCGCCGCGACTTCGTCGACGTTCGCTCCCTCGCCACGCCCTCCAATCCAAGCGAACCGCCTGCCGCCTGAATCACGTGCCCAGAAGGCGCATCTCATTCGCCAGGCGCACAGCCTCGTTCAGCTCGCCCGCGTCGAGCCTTCCGTCAGCGCCAAGGCGCGCGGAAACAGAAGATTGTTTTCCAGGTGCACATGCAAATGCAGATCGCGCTCAAACCCGTCCAGCGAAGCCAGCGTGGCTCGCAGTGTGGGGCAGGCGCCGTCGGGCGGGACAAAATCGTGGCTCAACGACCGGATCTGCCGAAGCAGCGTGGCGGCATCGTCGTGTTCAGCCATCATGCGCGTGATCGGCGCCCGAACCGAACTGGTGGCGCCTGCTTCCAATGCCGCAATCAGTGGGAACAGTACCTTCTCCTCTTTCAGCATGTGGGCCATCAGTTCGCTGCTGACTGCGCGGAAGGTTTCCTCAATCGTCGCGTACTCGGGATTGCCTGCGCCATGGCGCGCCACCACTTTGGCCAGCAGCAATTCAATATGAGGCGCCTCGCGGCGGATAAAGGCGTGGTGCCGCTCCACGATGTGGGTGGTCAATTCATCGAGCCCGACCCGGCTCCAGTCGCGGTCTTCCCCCGCCGGGGCGTCGAGCGAGGCCAGCTTGTGCTGGACATCGGAGAAGGAAACGCCGGCGTGGGCGCAGGCCTGCTCCAGGCTTACGTTGCCGCCACAGCAATAATCAATACCGAGTTCCTCAAAGACGCGCACGCTAGCCGGTTTGTCGAGAGCGATTTCAGCAACAGTTTTCTTAGACATGGTCCGAGATTACGCCGCCGCCCGTGGCAATGCAGTGACTGAAGTCACCGGAGCTTTAGCCTTCGGACAGCTCGGCCTCGAGCCCGTCGCGATCAAGCAGCGTGACCTCGTGATCGTGGACTTCAATCAATCCCTGGGCCTGCAGACGGGCGAGATTCCGCGAGATCAACTCGCGCACAGTTCCGATGCGGGCGGCGATCTCCTGATGACTGCCAGGCAAAGGGAAAACCACACCGCGCGGCCCTTTTCGGCCGGTAGCGGCTTGGCGCAACAGAAGTGCCGAAAGGCGATGGCGGACTGTGGCGAAAGAGAGTTCTTCGATCAGGCCAACCAGGCGGCGGAGCCGCGCCCCGGCGTTGCGCAGTAGCTTCAGCGCGACCTCGGGGCGTTCGAGGCACAGGGCCCGCAGTTCCTCGCCCGCCAGGAACAGTGCCTCGGTCGGCTCGAGTGCCGCGCCGGAGGCGGGATAGGCGCCGCCGTCAAAGACCGGCAACTCGGCCACGGACGCGCCTGATCCCTCCACCGCCAAAACCTGTTCGCGGCCACCCACCGAAGTCTTGAAAATACGCACGCGGCCGGTGATAACGATATAGAGGCCGCGACAGGCTTGACCCTCATGAAAGAGAGATTCGCCGCGGGCGAAACTTTGACGGCGGCAGCGCGCCGCCAGAGCGCTCAGTTCAGATGGATCGAGCGCGGCAAAGAGCTGTGTCGCACCCAGAATCTGCTGCGCTCCGGCGGCGGAAGGAGTCATGCCTCATGATAAGCGCGACGCCAGCGGCCTGATCGGGTGCAAACGCAAGTGTTCCGGCGGACGGGCCAGGGTCAGAAACATGTTGGCCGCGAACAGAACAATTCCACTCAACTCCAACATTCCCGAAACCGGCAGCACCAACCAGCCCGCATGCCAAATGCCTTCATAAGCTAAGGGCTCACTACCCACCCGCGACAGGCACCCGAGATTCAACAGCGCCAAAGACCAGAACATCAGCCGCTGACTAAAGAGCACTCGCATCCCGCAAAACGCCGGCAGCACCCGTTGTCCGATTACAAGCACCATGGCAGCGACGAAGCCCACGGTTAGAGCGTGGCGCGATGCGCCCCAAATACCGCCGGCCCGATCGGCGAGCGGCGCCAGAATGGAAAGCGCGCTGGCGACCAGCAGCCACGCGTAAGGCAGCCGCGCAAAGAAGGGAAATGACGCGTGAACTCCCGCCGTCTTGGGCGGCCGCTCGGATCGCCGCGGAATGTGTAGCGCCAGCCCCGCCGTGACCGACGCTGCCATCGCCAGAATGCCAGAATGCAGCCAGGCGTCGGCCAATAACGCGGCGAGCACCGCGCCCAGGGCCATCAGCCACGCGGCTACCAGCCCCCGTGCGGAAGGTTCCGGCAGGCCTAGAAAGACCGGCAGCCAGCGCGCGTTGAAACCCCAAATTAAAGGTACGAGAAAGCTCCAGAGCACAAGCGTTAGGAATAATTGATCGGCCGGCGCAGCGACGGCGGGCGTGCTGGAGACTAGTGCAGTCCTAATGGCCAGCCCCAGGTTGTCCAGCAGCGCCGCTGCGAATCCGAGCGTGGCGAGGAGCACCAATTTCATCCAGATTGGCCGCGGTTGCGCCGGCTCAGCGGCACCCGCCGGCTTGTGCCGCGCCACGGTCCGGAAGAAGATCATGAAGGCGGTCAGTTCGGCTAATCCGGAGACGGGCAAGGCTTCACGCCACGCATGCAGGGTAATGTTCGCCCACCAGCGTAGGCCCACTCCGAAGGTCCAGAGCGCCCAGCTTAGCCATGCGGCGCGTGCTCCCGCGGGCACCCTCCCCGCCATTTTGTTGAGTGAGTAGTACCCGATCCCCAGGATAAAGCTGCCCACCCAGCCGAACACCTGTGCGTGCCCATGCGCCTGCAGCCACGCCGGAGAAATCGCCATCATCGTCTCGCCGTTGCTGATGCCAATCAGATTCCAGACTCCCAAAAACGTTCCCGGCAGCAGCATGAAAAAAAGCCCGGTGATAATCCATGCCGTCAGAGCTTGTTGCAGCGCATGCTCGCGCTCGACTTTGCCATCCGCCATCGTCCGGGTCGTCATGATGCGATCATGCAAGACCGCCACCGCGGCCGTCAGTGACGGAAGTCACGCGTCCTCGGATGGCGGGGGCAATCAGTTCGCTGTCGGCTTTTCCACCCGATCAACAACCAACACCCGCACCGGCAATTTTGTTTGCTTCGAGAACTTGATCTTCAGACCCAGTTGCTTTTGGAATTGCAGTTCCTCACGGTGCTCACCTTGGGCGCGCAAATCGGAGACTTGCTCATGCGTGAGCCCGGTAGAATCGGTCAGCCTACCGGTGAGGTCGAAGTCATAGGCGCAACTGAGTTGCGTCCGGTCAACCACGATGCGGTCTCGTTGGCCCAGACTATTCGCCAGCAGTTGCATTGAAGCTCCGTGGTAAATGATGTCCTTCATTCCATTCGTGACAGACATCGCAATGGTCCCGCAAGGCGGATCTTTCACGGGTCTGGTAAGCATGCCGAGTTGCCCCGACAGCATCGGCAGCGGATCGAGGGGCCGGTCCTGTCCATCGCAAGCGGGGTCGCGACGCAGCTTCGGCCCGCCGGGCGCGATCGTGAGCGCGACGGCCTGCATCGGACGCTCCTCCCAATGCACCTTCAATTGAAAGCGGTCCGCCAGCATTGCCTGCACCATCAGCGCGACCTGAGCGCCGCGCGGCTGCGGCGGAACGCGCGCTGCAATATCGAACAGGTCTTTATAGGCCCAATTCGGTAGCCCGGCGACCAAGGAATGATCTTGTGGCTCGACATTGTAGGCGTCATCCACGAGCCATACCAAAGGCATTTGCTGCGCGCGCCACTCGGAGGGATCAATCAGTCCGGCCTGGCTTGGGCCGCCCTCGTGAACCGCGGAGTCGAGTGAGATCGCTTTGATCGAGACCGCATCAAATCGCGGTGTGGCAGCGGAGATCGCTTGAGGCGCGCTAAGCGCGGCGCCAGCCGTCGCGGGCAATAGCATCACGGCGAACGCTAAGGCTGCCAGCAGGTTGCCAGAACTGCGGCGTTTGCTCAACGTCTGCAGTTCGAGACTGGTGCGTGTGAGCAGCCACATGCCACGACTATAACCCACGGTTGCGGCCAATTAATGACAGTCGATGGCGCAGCGGCCGATCAAGTAGCCCAGGCCGCCACCGATGGCAATATCCGTCGGGTAATGCTGCTTCGCGGTGAAGCGCAGTGCACCGACCGCCGTGCCAAGGCCATAGGCCGCCCAGCGGACCCAGCCGCGCCTGGGATAGCGGTGCACGAGCGCGGAGTCAATTGAAAATGCAATTGTGGTGTGGCCGGAAGGGAACGAGTCGCCACCCTCAAGAAAGGCCCCATTGGCGTCGCCAATGGTGTAGGGGCGCTCGCGGCCGGAGGCGTATTTGAGCGCCGAGGAAAATAGGGCGCCGGCGCCGGCGCTGACCGCAATCAATTCCAGGCTCTGCCAGCGGTTCTCGTGTCCGGTGAAGACCACTCCCAGCGCGAGGCTGGGCTCGGCCACGTCCAACAGGTAATCCGAAGTAAGGCGGCTTCGCTTCTCCTCGCTGAGCGAATGGATTGTGCCGGAGGCGGGCGCATCGGCGGTGGCTGCGATCGCAACAAAGCCCAGTGTCAGGCCGGTCGCCAGCCGCCAGTGGTGTGCCACCGAGCGGGGAAAGGCGATCGTGCCTTTTGCCAAGCGCTCGCTGGTGATCAAAGCGGTATTGCCCACCGGCAAAGGCTTTGCGGCATTCTCCCGGGGCGTGCCAGGCGGGGCGGGGGTTTGCGCCCACAGCGCCGCCGCCAGGAGTATCGCGGTAAGACAAATTCGGTGCACTAAACACATGAGATGCCCGCTGAGTGGCACCCGTTTCCTCAAATTAACTGGCCAGGACCACAGTGCGGCAACCGCCGGCTGGTGCGACTACAATCGGGCCATGGCCGATGTTTCCGCCGCGCGTGCGCCAGAGTTCAGTTTGGCGGCGCTGTTTGCCGCGCTCGACCTCGAGCGGCAGTCGCGCGGACTCACCTGGGCGGCGGTGGTACGCGAGATGAACGGCGGCGGCGTCCATGCCGGACGGCAAATGAGCGCCTCGACCGTGACGGCGACCCGGGTGAGCCGGATTTCGGAGGCCGACGGCGTACTCCAAATGCTGCGCTGGCTTCGCCGCTCGCTCGAGAGTTTCATGCAGCCGGTCGCCCCTCCTGGCGCCAATCATCCGGGATACCTTTTGCCTTCGCCTCCGCCGGGCTTGGTGCTGCGCTTCGACACCCGCAAGCTGCACGCCGCCCTGGATGCCTACCGGGCCGCACACGGTCTCACCTGGACGTCGCTGGGCCACAAGCGCGGCATGGCCCCGGCCTCACTCACCCGCCTTTCGCAAGGCGGACGAACTGCCTTTCCCACTGTGACGCGCCTCACCCAATTGCTGAACAGGCCTGCCGCCGATTTCGTCCACGCCTGCCCATCCTAATGGCCCGGGCCGCGGCTGCCGCCGCGCGCGCGGCTCGACATGCCTGGCGGCAGTTCATCAGGGTGTAGGCGCGCGCGGGGCTTCCGCTAACAGATGTCTAACCCATTGAGATAGCGCGGCAGGTGAAGAGCTCGAAAAAGCGCTCTCGATGCGGGTGAGTGACGGGATTTCCAGGAAGCAGCCGCCGCAGTCCGAGGCCCAGAAGTTCATGAGAACGACCGTGCCACCGTGGACATCGTGCTGCGCAACAGACTGGCCGGAAAGGCCAGCAATCCAACGACAAGGCCTGGCGCCTCCTCTATCGTCGAAGGAGGAAGCACAGATGTTAAAATGGGGTCATGGTGATCGCTTCGGGGAAAGTAGTGGCCGGACGGGTCGAGTTGGATAGCGCGCTGCCGGAAGGGGCGTCGGTCACGGTGCTCGTACCCGAAAGCGATGAAACCTTTGAAGCTGACCGCGCTACCGAGCAGATGCTGCTCGAAGCGATCGCACAGTGCGAACGCGGCGAAACTGCCCCCATGGCCCAAGTTATCGCCGAACTTCGCGATCGCGAGTGACCGAGCCGCTCCCGATCGAGTTCAGCGCGATGGCTCGAGCGCAGGTGCACGAAGCAGAGACCTGGTGGAATACGAACCGGCCGAAGTCTCCTGGTGCCGTTCAATCGGAGTTTGAACGCTTCTCGTCGTTGATTGCCCGCCATCCCCAAGTCGGCACGCGATCCACGAATAGCGTACTGCGCAACGTACGCCGCGTCCACCTGGGACGAATCCATTACGATCTCTACTATCGCGTTGCCGAAGATCCCGCGCGACTCCAGATCCTCGCGCTTTGGCATGCGCGCCGTGGCAGCCGGCCGACGATCTGACAAGGTAGCGAATCGGTTGTTCCTGGCTTAACTTATCGAGGGCACGTCGGTGCCGCTTCCGATTTGGGCTCGGTAGCCGCGGGCGCGAATCAACATTGATTCCGGGTTCAGATGCCGAACGCCGGGTGATAAACCACCGGGCCTGCAACACCGTCGAGAGCGCCGTCGGACAGTTCCAGCGCCATGAACGCTTCGCGAGGGAAGGGCGCTTCGAGTAACACGGTCTTATCGGTTGAAAATCCGAAGCGGTGGTAGTAGTCGGGATGTCCGACAACGATTACGATTCGCTCGCCTTGACTTCGTAACACGTCAAGACCGTGCTCGATCAGACGCCCGCCGATTCCATGGCGTTGGAATCCAGGAAGGACCGCGACAGGGGCCAAGGCAACCGCGGATACCAGCCCGCGCGTGGTCTTGATCCACATTCGGCTAAACAGGATGTGGCCAACGACGCCGCGCTGACCGTCGGCCATCAGAGCCACGAGGGACAGAAGCGCGTGCTCGTCGCCGCGCAGTTGATCGACCAGATCGGCTTCTTCAGAGCCTCCAAAGGCGGCCTCGTTGACCACACGAATAGCGCGTCGCTCCGCGATGTTTCCGGTGTTTTCAGTTCGAATGCGGACGGTATCGTCCGCCGGCGAAGACTTTAAAGTCATGATTAGCTCCAGACAATCTGTTTGAGGTTTGGGAAGACACGAGCCGCGCAACGCCGGATTGGGGCTGTGGGGTCCCCGACCCGGCGTTGCGCGTAAGCGGGGCGCACGGCGCTAGCCGCGCAGGGGCCCGCGCCAATCAATCGATGCGGTTTGCAAACTCGTCTCCGGACTGGAGCTATCGCACAATCACAGTGATGAGCGTAGCAGGTCGCCCGCCCAATGCCAAATTGAGCTTGCGTTACGATCATTCCATGCAGTTCGAGCCGCTGCCATTTCGCTCTCCACTGGCCCGGTACGAGCAACAGGCTGAGGCGCTGCTCGCCGCGCATCGCGCCGGCGATCCCGCGGCCGTTGACCTCTTTCATCGCAAGCATCCGCGCTTCCTGGACGAGAAGATCAAGTGGCTCCCGAAGCGCATCGCGGATGAGGAAATCCGGGACGCGTCGCTCTCGCTGGACGATGCCCGGCTGGCATTGGCGCGCTGTTACGACTTCCTCGACTGGGCATCGCTCGCGGCCTGCGCTGCGGCCATCGCCGAGGAGGGCGAGGTCTTCGAGTTCGAATCAGCCGTCGAGGCGGTCATCCACGGCGATCTGGAGGCGCTGCGGGAGGCGTTGCGGCGCAATCCAGGGCTGGTCGCAGCGCGCTCGACGCGCGTCTGCTGCTTCGATCCACCCGTGCACGCGGCGACGCTGCTTCACTATGTCGCCGCCAATGGCGTGGAGGGATACCGCCAGATGACGCCGCCCCAGGCGGTCGAGGTCGCCCGTGAGCTTCTGCAAGCCGGAGCCGAGCCCGACGCGCTGGCTCATATGTATGGCGCCGAGTGCACCCCCATGAGCATGCTGGTGTCAAGCAGTCATCCGGAGAAGGCCCATCTTCAGATTCCGCTGGTGGAGTTGCTGCTCGACCATGGCGCCGCCCTCGAAGGGCGCGGCACCAGACAGTGGGGAGGCCCGCTGCATACGGCGCTGGTATTCGGCATGCTCGATGCCGCCCGGGCGCTGGCGCGGCGCGGTGCGCGGGTTGACCTGCCCGACGCGGCCGGCCTGGGCCTTCTGGACGAGGCGTCGCGGCTGCTCCCCGCAAGCGCGGAGGACCGGCGCCTGGCGTTCGCCCTGGCCGCGCAGCATGGCCATGCGGACGTGGTCCGCCTGCTGCTCGACCATGGCGAGGACCCGAACCGCTATAACCCCGAGGGCAACCACGCGCACGCGACTCCGCTGCACCACGCCGTGCTCGGCGGCCACACGGAGGTGGTGGCGCTGCTGCTCGACCGTGGCGCGCGCCTCGACATCAGGGATACCACCTGGCACGGAACGCCGCTGGGCTGGGCGCGGTATGGCGGCGGCAAGGCGCAAGCGGAAATGGCCGAGCTGCTGCGGTCGCGCGGCGCGGTGGAATGAGCGCGGTCAACCGCCGCAAAATCCCACAGGCGCTTGATTTGTTTTTTGGTTGCGGGGGGTGGATTTGAACCACCGACCTTTGGGTTATGAGCCCAACGAGCTACCGGACTGCTCCACCCCGCACACCGATTATGGCACAGCTTGTGCGGCTACAATGCGGCTATGCCTCCATGCGGCGGGCGTACCGCTTTCCGCGCCGTCGCGCATCTTACGAATATGCTGAACGATTCCGCCGTCCCTTTTGGCCCCGTCCGCCGATTCTGAATGCCAGCCCCGCTTCCCATCGCCGACTACGGATTGCTGGGGGACGGGCGCACGGCCGCGCTGGTGGGGCGCGACGGCGCCATCTCCTGGCTCTGCGCGCCGCGGTTCGACAGCCCTTCGGTTTTTGCCCAGTTGCTGGATCGCTCCCGAGGCGGGATGTGCCGCCTGGCGCCGGCCGGCGCGGGCGCTCTCGGCACGCAATCCTACGTTGACGGCACCAACGTCCTGGTCACCGAATGGTCCCATGCGCTGCGCGTCACCGACTGGATGCCGGCGCGCTTCGACGGCGCGGCGCCCGTCGCCGATGCCGCCGGCTCCCCCTTCGGCGAAGGCGCGGTGTGCCGCCTGGCCGAACGCCTGGCGGGCGCCGGCCAGGCCTTCTCGCTCGATTTCCGCTGCGCTCCGCGTCCCAACTACGGCGCGGACACGCTGCGCTGGGAACAGGCGCCGGGCGGCATTTGGCGCGCCCAGGGGCCGGAGGTGGATTATTGGGTCGCCGCATCGTTCCCACTTGCGCCCGACGCGAATGCCGCCGGCGTGCTGCGGGCTCTCCCCAATGCGCCGACGCCCAGCCCGGCCTGGGTGGTCTTCGGCTGGGGACGGCCGCCGGCAGCGCTCTCCACGGCAGACGTGCGCTCATCGCTGGCCTCGACCACGGCCGTCTGGCAGCGCTGGTCGAGCCAGGCCAACTACAGCGGCCCCTACCGCGACGCGGTGGTACGCAGCGCGCTGGCGCTCAAGGCGCTGATCTATGAACCCACCGGCGCCATCGTTGCCGCCCCCACCGCCAGCCTGCCGGAGTCCATCGGCGGTCCGCGCAACTGGGATTACCGCTACTGCTGGCCGCGCGACGCGACGTTCGCGCTCTACGGTTTGTCGCTGCTCGGCTACCACGACGAAGCCGGCCGTTTTCTCGAATTCATCGCCAAGATCTGCGCCGCCACGCAGGCGTCCTGGCAGAGTCCGGCGCCCGCGATTCACGCTTCCACGCCGGTCTCGGTTCCGGCCCATCGCCACCGCACCGCGCCGCTGGCCACCTCGCGCCGTCCCACCGCGCCCGGCGCGCTGCTCCAGGTCTGCTACCGGGTTGACGGCTCGACCGATGTGGCCGAGCGCGAATTGCCGCTGGCCGGCTATGGCGGTTCGCGCCCGGTGCGCATCGGCAACGCCGCCGCGGCGCAGCGCCAGCTCGACAGCTACGGCGAGGTGCTCGACGCCGCCTATACCTACGCCAAGTGGCGCAAAGGACTGGAACTGCCGCTGTGGAAAGCCCTCCGTCCGCTGGTTGATTTCGCCGCCGCCCACTGGCGCGAGCCCGATGAAAGCATCTGGGAAGTCCGCGGCGGCCGGCAGCAGTTTGTCTACTCCAAGGTCATGTGCTGGGTGGCGCTCGACCGCGCCGTAAAACTGGCCCAGCGCCACCATCTGCCAGGCCCGGTGGCGCGCTGGTCGCAAATTCGCGACCAGATCCATCGCGACGTGATGGTGCGAGGCTACAACCAGACGCTGCACAGCTTCACCCAGACCTACGACAACACGGTGCTCGACTCCAGCCTGCTGCTGCTGCCGCTGGTCCGCTTTCTCTCGCCACACGAGCCCCGCATGACGGCGACCATCAACCGCATTCAGCGCACGCTGTCGCAAAATTCGCTGGTGGCGCGCTATCAGAACACCGAAGCCGATGGCGTGGGCGGCCCCGAGGGCGCCTTCTCGATCTGCACGTTTTGGATGGTGGATTGCCTCACGCTGCTGGGCCGCGCCGACGAAGCCCGGTCGCTGTTCGAACGCATGCTCAGCCACGGCTCGCCACTGGGGCTGTTTTCCGAGGAACTCGACCCGGCGACCGGGGCGCTGCTCGGCAACTACCCCCAGGGCTTCACCCACATGGCACTGCTGAACAGCGCCCACAATCTCGAGCTCTACCCCGCCGGAGTGCCGTAGTATATGGGGCATGAGAACTCTGGCGTTAATGCTGCTGACCAGCGTGATGATGGCCGCTCCGTCGCATGGTCCAAGAAATGGCTATCTGATCATTAGCGGCGGGATGGACTACCACATCGACATCCCGCGCTTTATCGACATGGCGGGCGGCGCCGACAAGGCGCAGATTGTGGTTATACCGACCGCCAGCGTGACCAAGCCCGAGACCGCCGAGGAGCTGGCGCACTACTGCACCGACCCCAAGACGTTCGGCGCGACCCATTGCACCGTGCTCCACACCACCGACCGCAGTGTCGCCGACTCGGCCGCCTTCACCGCGCCGCTTGAACACGCGACCGGCGTTTGGCTCGAGGGCGGACGGCAGTGGCGGCTGGCCGACGCCTATCTCGGCACGCGCACGCTGACCGCGATCCGGGGCGTGTTGCAGCGCGGCGGTGTGGTCGGCGGCGGCTCGGCCGGCGCCAGCATTCAGGCATCGTTCATGGTGCGCGGCTCGGAAACGCCCGACGACAACCACATCATGATGGCGCCCGGACACGAGGCCGGATTCGGACTCTTCACCAACGTCGCGATTGACCAGCACGTCGATGCGCGCGGACGCGAGAACGACCTGGCCCAGGTGATGACCGCCCATCCCGAACTGCTCGGCCTGGGGCTCGACCAGGGAACGTCCATCACCGTTCACGGCGACCAGTTCGTGGTCAACGGTCCGGGACGGGTGGCGGTTTGGGATCACCAGGACCACGACGGTAAGGGCTACTACTACCTCCACACCGGTGACAAGTTCGACACCGTGCACTGGACGGCGCAACTTGCGCACTGAGGAAGTCGTGCTGGTCGGCCATGGCCGCCTGGGAAGCGCCATGGCAGGCTGGCTGCGGCCGCGGCCGGCCATTGTGCGCCACCGCGATTGGCCGCGCTTTCTGAAGCAAGCCGGCGCGCGCCGCCCGGCGCTACTTATTTTCGCGATTCCCGACGACGCGATCGAACCGGCGGGCAGGGAATTGGCCGCCGCCCGCGCGGACTGGCGCGGTTGGACGGTGCTGCACACCTCGGGCGCGGTTCCGTCGGCGGCGCTCGCGGGACTGCGCCGGCGCGGGGCGGCGCTTGCGGGGATGCATCCCATGATGACGTTTCCTCCGGGGCGGAAGCCGTCGCCGGGCGGGATTGTCGTCACCTTGGAAGGCGACGCAGCCGCCTGCCGCCGCGCCGCGGCGCTGGTGCGCGGCTGGGGAGCGGTGCCAATGGTGATGTCGGCGCGGCAGAAGGCCGCCTATCATCTGACGGCAACCCTCGTCGGTCCGGGCGCGGTGGCCCAGTTTGCCGCCGCCGAACGCATCCTGAAATCCGCTGGATTGTCGGCCAAAGACCTCGCCCTCGCCCGCCGCGGGTTGTTACAACTGCTGACGGCGACCGCCGACAACCTGCGCCACGGCACGGCTGCCGCCTGGACCGGCCCGTTCGCCCGTGGTGATTCGGCCACAGTGGCTCGGCACTGGAAGCTTTTGCCGCCCTCGCTACGCGCCTATTACGCCGGCTTAGTAGATATATCTCTGTCACTACTACCGTCGCCGCGCGGCGCCGCGGTGCGCCGACAACTCCGCTAGCGGCGCTATGAATATTAAAATAAGTCTTGCCAACCGGCGTCCGCACCAGTTACTATGCCCCCGCGCATGGTATCTGTCGCTCCCACGCCCCGCGGGTCGTTTTCATTCCGCGTTTCTCCCGGTCGTTTGCCCCGCCTATGTCTGGCGGTGAGGGCAGATACGGTCTCCGAGCTACTACTGCGCGCTGAACGGGCGGCACGGGAGAGCACGCTGATCGAACTCCGTCTCGATTTGCTCAAGCAGCCCGAGTTGGCCATACAGCCGCTGCGCGACTTTCTGCGTTCGTCGCCGCAAACCCTGGCCATCGGGACTTGCCGCAAGGCAACTTACGGCGGAGGATTCAAAGGATCGGTCGAGGCCCAACTGAAGCTGCTGCGGGATGCGGCGCTGGCCGGCTGCGCACTGGTGGATATGGAGCTGCAGAGCGCGGAACGGCTGCCCGAAACGGCGCTCGCCGGCTTGCGGCAACACACCAACCTGATCGTTTCCTACCACGACGAAAA
>DATNFK010000034.1:0-58627 GCA_035606395.1 Terriglobales bacterium
GCCCTCCGGCATGGCGTCGCGGGCATTCAAGGCCAGGTTCATCACCACTTGGCCAATCTGGCCGGTATCGGCCCGGATGTGAGCCACATCGGGTGCGAAACGGTGGTGGATGCGAATGTTTTCGCCCATCGCGGTCGTCAACATCTCATCCGTGTCCTGCACCGCCTGGGCCAGGTCGAGCACGGTTGGCTCGACGGCCTGCTGGCGGCTGAACAACATCAACTGGTGGGTCAGACCCTCCGCTCGCTGGCCGGCTTGACGGATGCGCTGCACGCACGGCCGCGCGCCATCGTCGTCGCCCATTTTTGCCAGCAACATGTCGCTGTAGCCGTTGATGACCGTGAGCAGATTATTAAAATCGTGGGCAATGCCGCCGGCCAGCCTGCCGATGCCTTCGAGCTTGGAGATTTGGCCGTAGCGGCGCTCCGTCTCCTTGGACTCGGTCATATCAATGATCGTGCTCTCGTTCAAATCGGGAGCGCCATTATGTCCCGGCAACAGTACGCTATTCGCCATCACCCAAATCGCCTCGCCGGTGTAGCGCCGCAACTGCAATTGGCGGTTGGCATCGGCGCCGGTGAGACGGAGCTGGTCCATTAGCGCCACGCGCTGTGCTGGATCCACAAAAAGATCGGCCGAGCGCACCGCGAGCGCCTCCGCCATCGACGGGAATCCCAGTAACTTTACGAAGGCGGGGTTTATCGCCACCGCCTCGCCATCCAGCGTGGAGCAGTGTACGCCGGCGATATTGGCGTCGAACAACGATCGCAGCCGTTCTTCCGACCTCTCCAGCGCCGACGCCATGGCTTCGCGATCGAGAAACTGCGCCACCTGGTCGGCCAGGCTGGTCAGCACCGGCAGGGAGTCGGCGTCCGGAGCCGCGCCCAGGCGCGCCAGAAACTGCAGCATGCCGATGACTTGTCCGCGAATCACGATCGGGCAGCAGACTCCAGTTCTGAGGCCGGCGGCGCATGCCACCGCGCCGCCCAGGAAGTCGGGTTCGCGCGGCATATCTTCCAGCCACAGCGGCACGCCCATCGACCAGGCGCGGCCCACGACGCCGATGCCGGGCCGGACCCTGAGATCCTGAGCGTGCTCGTTGAGCTTCGCATACAGGGCCGGCTCGCGCAGCCAGGTGGCGACCACGCGCATCGTGGCGCTTTCGCCCTCCGGAAGCAGCCGCCAACAGGTGCAGTAGTCCCAGTTCAACTCCCGCCCCATGACAGCCAACGCGCGCGCCATGATATTCTCGGCCGTGCCGGCCTCGACCAGAATTCTGGCGACGCCGTATTCGGTCCGCAGCCGATGCGCCTGTATGTTCACGTCGAGTTGCGGATCCGGTTCACTCATGTCATGCCCCGCGCCCGCCGGGAATCGCACCATGGGAAAGTATGAGACATTCATGACACATGCGTAATGCTAAGTCAAGATTAACTAGTGCCCCAGCACCTATTTATGCACGGACCGCCGCGCTAAAATAGTCGCCATGCATGCCGATGAATTCCGCCGCCATGGCCATGCCCTGATCGACTGGATTGCCGATTACCAGTCCACGCTCGAAACCCGCCCCGTGCTGGCACAGGTGGCGCCGGGGGCGGTCCGCGCGGCGTTGCCGCCCTCGCCGCCCGACCAGGGCGAGAGCTTCGAGGCGATGATGGCCGACGTCGAGCGCATTATTCTTCCTGGCATTACCCACTGGCAATCGCCCAACTTTTTCGCGTTTTTTCCGGCTAACACCTCCGGCGCCTCCATCCTCGGGGAGCTGCTCTCGGCCGGACTGGGCGTGCAGGGCATGCTCTGGGCCACCAGCCCCGCCTGCACCGAACTCGAAACCCATGTGCTCGACTGGCTGGTCGAGATGCTGGGCCTGCCCCAGGCCTTCTCCTCCCAAGGCGCCGGCGGCGGAGTGATTCAAGATACGGCCTCCAGCGCGGTCCTCTGCGCCTTGATTGCCGCGCGCGAACGCGCCTTGACCGCCGCCGGCGGGGCGCGAGGTCCGCTGGTCGCCTATGCCTCCAATCAGGCCCACTCCTCGGTGGAAAAGGCCATCCACATCGCCGGCATTGGCCGCAATCAATTGCATTTGATCGAGGTCGACGGGAAATTCGCCCTCCGCCCCGATGCCTTGGCGGCGCGGATGACCGCCGATCGCGCCGCCGGCATGCGTCCTTTCTTTACGGCCGCCACTATCGGCACCACCAGCTCCAATGCCATGGATCCGGTGGCCTCGATCGCGGCTATCTGCCAGGGCTCGGATGAGCCAGTGTGGCTCCACGTTGATGCCGCCATGAGCGGCACCGCCGCCCTCTGTCCCGAGTTCCGGCCTCTATTTGCCGGCCTTGAACACGCCGACAGTTTCAACTTCAATCCGCACAAGTGGATGTTCACCAACTTCGATTGCAGTTGTTTCTGGGTGCGCGACCGCAAGGCGCTGACTTCGGCGCTCAGCATTCTGCCCGAGTATTTGCGCAACCAGGCCTCCTCGTCGGGAGCCGTGATTGATTATCGCGACTGGCAGATTCCGCTCGGCCGCCGCTTCCGCGCCCTCAAGCTCTGGTTCGTCATTCGCCATTTCGGCGTCGAGGGCTTGCGGCGCGAAGTGCGCAAGCACGTCGCCTGGGGACAGGAGTTCGCCGGATGGGTGGCCGCCGACCCGCGCTTCGAGCTCGCCGCCCCCGCGCCGCTCAACCTCGTCTGCTTCCGCCATCGCGCCGGCGATGAAGCCAACCAGGCCATCATGGACCGCCTGAATCAAAGCGGGGATTTGTATTTGACCCACACCAAACTCGCCGGCAAGCTGACGCTGCGCATGAGCATCGGCGCGGCCCGCACCGAACATCGCCATCTCGAGCGCGCCTGGCGCCGCATCCAGGAAGAAGCCGCGCGCTGGGAAGCAATGCCGCAAGCTCACCCCGCCGGCTAAGCGCCGCGCAAATGACCGATTCGAGGGAAGTTCCACGCCACCACTCTATTCCTTTCCATGCTAAACTAGTTGCAGACTAGACAGGAACCTAACAATGCCAACCTTCGGATTGTTTGAGGCTAAAACCCAACTCTCGGCGTTGGTCGAGCGCGTGGCGAGAGGTGAAGAAATCACCATCACCAAGCACGGCCAGCCCATGGCGCGGCTGATTCCCGTCCATCCCGTGGCGGCCCGCGACCGGCATCAATTGGCGGCACGCATGCGCCGGATGCGGAGCGAATCCAATCTCGAAGGTGCCACCATCCGGCAACTGATCGAGGAAGGCCGCCGCTTTTGAGCAGCTTCGTCCTCGACGCCTCGGTGGCGCTGTGTTGGTGTTTCGAAAACCAATCCAACGCCTATTCCGAAACCGTATTCGCGCGGATCGAGGCCGGTGCCGAAGTCTGGGTGCCATTCCACTGGCAGCTTGAAGTCGGCAACGCCTTGGCCCGCGCCGAACGAAAGGGCGCGCTCACGGCCGATTTGGTCGGCGAATGGGCGCGTAGTTTATTGGCGTTTGGGATCCTGGTGGACCAGCCTGGCGCCGAACGCGGATTACAGGAAACGCTGGCGCTGGCACGTGTGTTGAAGCTTTCGAACTATGACGCCGCTTACGTGGAGCTCGCCAGCCGGGCGCAACTTCCGTTGGCCACTCTCGACGAGCCGTTGCGCGATGCCGCCGTGCGCCGCGGCGTCGCCTGGTTCAACCCGGAGTGAGTTTGCCCGTAAGGCGGCGGGCGCGCCGGTAAAAAGCCGCAACGCAGGAGAGGAGCTGCTGGCGTTCCCACTCCGGCGTTGCGCCGATAACGCCGGGCGCGCGGCGGTTGCCGCGCAGGGGTCCGCGCCGATAACGCCGGGCGCGCGGCGGTAGCCGCGCAGGGGTCCGCGCCGATAAAGCGCCGCAACGCCGGAGAGGGGCTGGTGGGGTCCCCACTCCGGCGTTGCGGCTAAGCGGGGCGCGCGGCGATAGCCGCGCAGGGGCCCGCGCCGATAAAGCTCCGCAACGCCGGAGAGGGGCTGATGGGGTCCCCACTCCGGCGTTGCGGCTAAGCGGGGCGCGCGGCGGTAGCCGCGCAGGGGCCCGCGCCTATCATATGATGGGCGCATGCGTTTTTTGTCGACGTTCTCGGTGCTTTGGATTTTTTTGATAACCGTCGCTGCCGCCCAGGTTCCAGGCACTGTCGCACGCGACCTCAATGACTTCTCGCACACGCCCTCCATCACGGGCTACGAGTCCTCCTTGGCCGGCCGCATCGCCACCGAATTGAAATCCCTCTCGCCGCAACGCGATAACTTCGGCGACGTCACCGTCACCATTGGCCGGGGCGAGCCCCGGCAACTCTTTATTACGCCGCTCGACCAGCCCGGCTACATCGTCACCGGCATCACGCCCGACGGTTATCTGCGCCTGCAACGCCTGCCCACTCGCGCCAATCTGCCGCTCTTCAACGAACTGCAAACCGCCGAGCCGGTGCGCGTCGGTACCGTGCACGGCGGGTTCATCAACGGCGTCATCTCGGGAGTCTCGGTGCATCTGCAGCCGGGTCGGTTGAATCCTCCGGACCCCAACGATCTCGACAACATGTACGTGGATATCGGCGCCACTTCGGCCGCGGCGGTGCGCGCCGCCGGAGTTGATATCCTCAGCCCGGTCGGTCTCGACACAAACCTATACGCGATGCAGGGCGGCTATCTGACCGCGCCCGGCATCGGCGACAAGTTCGGAGCGGCGGCGCTGATCGAAGCGTTGCGCCATCTCAATGCCGCCAGCCTTCAGGGCACAGTGGAAGTGGCTTTCGTTACCCAGCAGTGGGCCGGCGCGCGCGGTATGGCGCGCGTGCTGGAAGAGCAGCCGGCCGCCACCAAGGTCATTTACGTCGGCCGGCTGGATCGACCGTTGCGCGACACCAGCGTCACCCACTGGGGAATCCCAGTGGCCTGGCCGTCTACGCCGGCGGAAATGATTAACGGCGCGGAGTTCGCATCCCTCGTTGCCAAGATTGAAACCGCGCTTGGTGAAAACCCAACCGCGCCGGCGATGCCGGCGGCGGAAGCATTGCCCGAGCCGCCGCTCCCGGCCAAGCCGCCGGCGGCGCCGGCCGCGGAGACAATCTTGAAAGCCGTCGCCGCGCCCTATGGTGTGAACCCGCACGAGCGCCCTGTGGGCGAGGCCATCCAGGCGTTGCTTCCGCCTTGGGCTAAGCCATCAACCGACGCCAGTGGCAACATTCTCTTGCACTGGGGTAGTGGCGACGCTCATGGCCCGCGCCTGCTCTTCGTCGCCCATCAGGACGAGATTGGCTTCGACGTCGCCTCGATCGCCGCCGACGGCCGCTTGGTGCTTCGTTCCCGGGGCGGCGGTGACCTCGACTACTACGTGGGCCACCCGATACTCGTCCACAGCGTGCGTGGCATGTTCCCCGGCGTCACCGAACTCCCGGCCGGCTGGGAAGCCCGCGGTTTCAAACTCGCCGGGTCGCGCATCACCGTTCGAGCCGACATCGGCGCGCGCTCGGCTTCGGCGGTCGAGGCGCTCGGCATTCAAGTCGGGGATTCGGTCACGATTCCAAAACAATATCGACCGCTCCTGGGCCGGCGCGCCACCGTGCGCGCCTTCGACGATCGCGTTGGCGATTCGGCGTTGATTGCCGCGGCCTGGGCGCTGGGCCCGGAACTGCCCGGGCGTGACGTGACTTTTCTCTGGTCGGTCGGCGAGGAGATCGGGCTGGTGGGCGCCAAAGAGGTCGCGGAACGGCTTGCCAAACAGGGTCGCGCCCCCGACTATGTGTTCGCCATCGATACTTTCGTCAGTTCCGATTCGCCACTCGAATCCCATCGCTTTGCCGACACACCGATCGGCGATGGCTTTGTGATCCGCGCCGTTGACGACAGCAGTATCACCCCCTGGCCTCTGGCCCAGCGCTTGCAGGCGATGGCGCGCGCCGCCGGCATCCCCGTGCAAGTCGGACAGACCGGTGGTGGTAATGACGGCTCCGTGTTCCCCGTCTACGGTACTGTGGATGTGCCCCTGGGCTGGCCGTTGCGCTACTCGCATTCGCCCGGCGAGGTGATTGACACCCGCGATCTCGATTCGTTATCCCGCGCGCTCGATATGCTGGCGCGCCGCTGGTGATTTAGGCGAACTTTTGCAGCTCCGAACGCAGCCGCCAAAAAAGCGCGGCTCCCACTGCTTGCGCGCCCGCGCCCATGATCACCAGGGCTACGACATTGTGGTCGAGCAGCAGCCCCATAATCGCGCTCCCGCCAAACCAGGCGACGCCCCAAACTGCATGAAATGTCCCAAAGGCGTTGCCGCGCTTGTTCATGGAAACCACCTGCGAAATGCCCGAGCGCAGACACGCCGATTGTGCGCCCGTCCCCACCGACCAGCAGAACAGCGCCGCAATGGCGCTCGATGTGCCGCCGAGAAATCCCAGGGGAAGTGAGAGCAGCGAGATCACCGTTCCCAGGCTGAGCATGGCGATGCCCCAGCGATCGTATAAGCGGCCCACCGCCAAGCCGAATATTCCCTCGCTGCCCATCGCGGCGGCGTATAGCAGCGGAATGGCGGATCCGGTGATCAGGCCCTGGCGCGACCAGTAATAGGCGAAAAAGGGAAAATCAACGTAGCCAAACGCGATCAGTCCCGCGGCGGCGACATATTTCCAATACAGGCGCGGCAGCTCCAACGTCACCGGCGCCGGCGGCGTGTCCGGCTGGTGTCCGTGCCGCACCGCGCGGGCGACCAGCAGCGCCGTCAGCGCCGCCGCGGCGGGGATGGCTAACGGAAGAAAAGCGCGGCTGAAGCTATGTTCCCGCGCCACCGCCAGCGCCACCCACAACGGGCCCAGCACCGCCCCGGTTTGGTCCATGGCGCTGTGAATTCCGAAGCCCCAGCCATGGCCCACCGCTTCGGTCGCCTCTGACAACAGCACGTCCCGCGCCGGTCCCCGCAGCGCCTTGCCCGTGCGCTCGGCGATGACCAGCAGCGCCGCGATTTCCCAATTGCCGGCAAACGCCAGCGCCGGTACCACGACCAGATTCACGACGTACCCGCCGATGGCTTGCGACCAGTAGGCGCGGGTGCGATCCACCATGCGCCCGGAGAAGTAACGCAAGCTGGCGGCGCACATTTCGCCGAACCCAACCACCAGGCCCATTTCGAAGCCGCTGGCGCCGAGGCGCTCGAGGTACGGCCCGACGATCGAGCGCGCCCCTTCATACGTCATGTCGGCGAAGAGGCTGACGATGCCCAGCAGGATGATGAACCGCATGGCCGCGGCGCGGCGCGAATCAGCGGCGGGCATGGGGCGGTGGTTGGGGAACGGCGGCGCCGTCCTTGCGCGGGTCGCTCGCGCCGTAGTTGACGCCGGTGCGCGCGTCGTGAATGACCGCCTGCCCGCCACCCATCGTGGAGGAAAAATCACCCAGAACCTTGAGTTGGTGCCCCCGCGCCGCGAGCCCATCGCGTACCGCCGGCGCGATGCGATTCTCCACCGATACGCCGCAGCCGCCAAAATCAAGTTTGGTGAACCGCGGCGCTTCCAGCGCCGCCTGGATGTTCATGCCGTGATCCACGACGTTCGAAACGAATTGCGCGTGCGCCTGCGCCTGGTTCAATCCCCCCATAATGCCGAAGCCCATGTGCAGATCGCCTTTCTGCATGAATGCCGGGATGATGGTGTGAAACGGCCGCTTGTGCGGCGCCAGCGCGTTGGGCAGCGCCGGATCGAGATCGAAAAGTCCGCCCCGGTTCTGCAGCGTGAAGCCGTAATCGTCAACCACGACGCCCGAGCCAAAGTGGCTGTAAAGGCTCTGGATGAGCGAGGCGATATTGCCGTTCTTGTCAACCACAGTCAAATAAATCGTCTCGCTGCCCATCCGAGGCGGCGTGCCCGGCTCGACCGCGCAATTGGCTTTTTGCTTGTCGATGAGCGCCGCGCGCGTCTTGGCATAGGCAAGCGAGGTGATCCCGGCCACCGGCACCGTGGCGAAGCGCGGGTCGGCGACATAGCGGCGCAGATCGGAGTACGCCAGTTTTTGGGCTTCAATCTGCAGGTGCAGTTCCTCTACCCCGCGCGGCGGCAGTTGCGCCAGCGGAAATTGCGAAAGAATATTCAGCATCTCAAGCGCCGCCATCCCCTGGCTGTTCGGCGGCAGCTCGAAAACCTGCCATCCGTGGTAATCGGTGGTGATCGGCGTCACCCATTCCGGCTTGAACTCGGCTAAATCGGCCGCCGTCATTGCGCCCCCCAGGCGGTGGCTGGTGGCGAGCATCGCGCGCGCCAGTGCGCCGCTATAAAACGCGCTGCCGCCCTGGCTGGCGATCAGCCGGTACGCCGCCGCCATTTGTGGATTGCGGAACATCTCGCCCGGCTGCGGCGCCTTGCCGTCGTGCAGGAAGACCTTGCGGCCGTTCTGATCCTCCGCGAGCTTTCCAGCTTCCAGCGCCCAGGCGGCCGAGATCAACTCCGTGACCGGATAGCCGTGGTCGGCATAATAGATCGCCGGCTGGAACAACTCACTCCAACCCAGCGCGCCGAAGCGATCGTGCAATGCGCTCCAGCCCGCGACCGCACCCGGCACGGTCACCGACTCAATGCCGGTCTGCGGCATGGCGGTCAGGCCCTGGCCCCGCAGCCGCGCGATGGTCAATCCCGCGGGCGCCCATCCGCTGGCGTTGATGGCGCTCACCTTCCCTGTCTTGGCCTCGTAATAGATCGCGAACAAATCGCCGCCGATGCCCGAGCTCTCCGGCTCGACCACGCCCAGTACCGCGTTGGCGGCGATCGCCGCGTCCATCGCCGTGCCGCCCTGCGCCAGTATCTGCGCGCCCGCCTGCGAGGCCAGCGTCTGGCTGGTGGCGACAATGCCGCCGTCGCTCATCACCATCGAACGCGCCTGCGAACGGTCCTGGGCGCCCAGCGCCACGGCCAGCAGGGGCAGGCATGCAAACAGCAGAAACCGCATGGCCAAGTATAAGGTGAGTGCCGATGCGCTCAGCCCGGCTTCCGCGCGCTGAACCGCACCATGATCGCCTTCACGCCCCAAACCGTCGGCTCCTCGTCCTCGCTGTGGTGCAACACGGTGAATCCGGCGAAGGGAGCCGCCAAATCGCGGCGATCCATAAAGGTGTAATGCAGCATCTTGTCCGGCGATTCCAGACCTGGCTGCGCCACGGAAACGGCTTGGATCACCACCTCGCCGCCCGGCTTCAATCCGGCCGCGATCTTGGGCAGCAAGCCGCGGTAGGCGAAGGGAAAATCGATGAGCGCAATCAAGTCCCATTTGTTTTCGCCGAAAGGGAATTCATTGATGTCCTCGGCCACCGTGTTGATGGGCAGGTTTTCGGCGCTCGCCTGGGAACGAATCAAATCCAGTCCGATGTGCGACAAGTCAACCGCTGTGACCTGATAGCCGTGACGCGCCAGGTAGAACGAATTCCGTCCGCTGCCGGCGCCGATATCGAGTGCGGTCTGGCCGCGATGCTGGCCGCTCACCGAGGCCACCAGGAAGGGGCTCGGAGCCGTGCTCACGCGGGCGTGGGAAATGGCATAGACCAGGTCGTACTCGTTCGCGATGTCGCTGCTGGCATTGGCGCTCGGCGCGGCCACGCGCGCCCGGCAGCCACCCAGCAGAGCCGAAACCAGGATTATGAGGAGGATCGAGGCGCGCTGGTAGTTCACCAGTGCCAGTATCGCACTTCACGGAACGCATACTTGGCATGCTCAATCCGCGGGCGCGGCGCGTCGGGCTGATAAATCGACACAATATCGAACCGGTACCGCCCTCGCTCTCGATTTTCCTGCCGATAGGCGCGCGCGACACGCTGGAGATTGCGTTGCTTGGCCCGATTCACGGCGAAACGCGCCGGATAGAGCCCGAGCCGGCGCCGTGTCTTGACCTCAACAAACACCAGTGTGCCGTGATCGCGCGCGATCAAGTCAATCTCTCCCCGCAAGCCGGCGCAGCGCACGTTGCGTCCGACCACGGTGTACCCCAGCCCGCGCAGCGTACGCTCGGCCAATTCCTCACCGCGCCGCCCCAGCCGATGGCTCTCGGGCAGGGTTCGGGTGCGCCGCCACTCGATCCACCAGCGCGCAACCGACACCATGGCGCCAGCTTGGCACGGGTTGGAGCGGGCGCCAATCCCCCAAAACGCGGGGGCGCGCCGATAAAGCCGCAACGACGGAGAGGGGCTGAAGGGGTCCCCACTCCGGCGTTGCGGCTAAGCGGGGCGCGCGGCGGTAGCCGCGCTGGGGCCCGCACCGATAAAACGCTGCGCGCGGCGGTAGCCGCGCTGGGGCCCGCGCCTATCATTAGCGCGTCCTTATGCCTGTAATATCGACAACTAGCCGCAATTCAGTCGTTCAAATGTTACCCTCTCGCGAGCCGCCTCACCGTCACATACCGTATCAAAGATAGGTGAAAGGGTGACTCTCATGGCCACAGTCATTGCTGATTTTGATCTCCCGTCGGCGCACGCGTTCCGGCCGACCTCCGACCAGCGCCGCCTCCTCAACTACATTCACGAGAACCCGTCGATTCGCACGATTCGCGAGTTCTGCGAAGTGTGCGACATCAGCCGCAGTACCTATTACAACTGGTGCAAGAACCCCAACTTCCGGCTCTGGTTTGCCACCGCCTGGTCCTCGCGCATGCTCGTCGAAGCCGTCACCCTCATCAACCAGGCCCGTGCCAAGGCCTCCTACAAGTTTCCGTACTGGAAAGCGCTCTTCGATCTCACCTTCGATCCTCACGGATTGGCGTTAATGCAAAAATGGCGCCAAGCCGTGTTCTCTGTCGACGGTTCCGCTTACGATTGCGGACCCGAAGCCGCCTACGACTACGACTACCACTTCGATCCCACCAGCGAATGCAACGGCGGCCCACCGCCGCAAAATCCAGCGTCCGGCGTCCAACCACCGCCTGACGCGCCACTAGCAAATCCAGCCGAGAATTGGACATTTCAAGCAAACCGCTCCACCGCCGCGGCACCCGCCTGCTATCCCACCCCCGTCGCCGTCGCCCGCGTTTTCCGCAAAGCCCTCACGCCGGCCAAGCGCCACAGCTGCATTGCTCACCGCCCCGCGCGGCGCAAGCGTGGGGCAGAAGGCCCGCACGCTCGCACGAGCAAAAGCGGTTGGCCCCGCGCCACTCAATGCCCCAAGCCGCCCCAGGGAGTAAGTTGTCTCGCGGAGACAACTTCGAGAGCGGGTGGCACGGTGAAGCCGCGCCAGGCCCACGCCAAAAAAGAAGACACTTAAAAGCGTGCAGCGAGGAGCCGAAGCAATAAGGCTGTCAGTGCAACGTCGCAATTCGGTGATTGACGCCGGCGTATGAACCGCATCAATCCCAATATGCTCGCGGGGATCGTAATCCTCGCGCCACCCCCAGGGGTGACCACGAACGGGCACCGTTCGGGATGCAGCGTCCGGTCGCGCCTCATCTGTGCCCGCCGGGTTTGACAATTGAATAATCGGTGCGAGTCGGCCGCCCGCCGCCTCGCACCACATTTCGTTCCTGACGCGGCGTTACTCGAATCGCAGGGCTTCGATGGGATCGAGTTGCGCCGCTTTTTGGGCTGGATAGAACCCGAAGAAGACGCCGATAAGCGCCGAGAACAGCGCCGCGCCGGCGATCGACAGCATCGATACATCCACTCGCCACTGCGCCAGGGACGAGATCAACCAGCTCGCGATGAGTCCGAGCACGATCCCCATGATGCCGCCGAGCACGGCCAGTACGGTCGCTTCGATCAGGAACTGCCGCTTGACGTCGGCCTCGGTCGCGCCCACCGCCATGCGAATGCCGATTTCGCGTGTGCGCTCGGTGACCGACACCAGCATGATGTTCATGATTCCAATCCCGCCCACCATCAGCGAGACCGATGCGATCGCCGCCAACAGCATGGTCATAATGCCGCTCGCGGCGTCGGCGACCTCGGCCACCGCGGTCAGGTTCTGTACCTGAAAGTCGTCCGGCTGGCCGGCGCGAATGCGGTGCCGGCTGCGCAGCAGCGACGTGACCTCCACCTGAGCTGCGTCCACAGTGTCTTTCGAGGTGCAGGCTACGAATATTTCGTTGAGCCAATTCTGGCCGCTGATCTTCTTGATATACGTGGTGTAGGGTACGTATACGTTGTCGTCCTGATCCTGCCCGCTCGCCGACTGCCCTTTGGGCGTCAGCGTCCCAACAACAATGAAGGGAAGGTTCTTGATTCGAATCGTCTTTCCCACCGGATTGCTGCCATCGGGGAATAGATTGGCCTCCGGCGTCGCGCCGAGCACGGTGACGTTGTTCGCCAAGGCCACGTCTTCGTCGCTGAAGCTCGTGCCCAGGTCGAATGTCCAGGCGCGAATGGTGAACTCGGAGGGTTCAGTGCCGACGATGTTCGTTCCCCAGTTGTTGTTTCCCGAAATCACCTGCTGCCGCCCCATGGCCGCCGCGGCCGCGCCGCTGACCTCCGGCACCGTCGATACCATGGCCTGCTCATCGCTGTACTGCAGCGTCTTGGTCGCGCCAAAGCCAATGTGCACCACGCCCGCCTGATGACTGCCCGATTGGATCACAAGCTCATTCGAACCTTTCATCGCCATCTGGCGCTGCACTTCGTCGTTGGCGCCGCGTCCCACCGCCACCATGGCGATGACCGCGCCGACCCCAATGATGATGCCCAGCATCGTCAGCCCTGACCGCAGTTTATTGCGGGTGAGGGCGCGTAGCGCCACGCGCACGATTGAGAGCAGGTCCATGGGGTGAAGCCTAGCACAAGCCGCAACCAGCCGCGGCGACGCGGAATCGCGGAGTCGCCCCGGATTGGACAAACCGGCGCGAGTCTCCCTTACAAATCTTTTACATACGCAAACGGGTGACCCCTGCTACGGTTACAGAATGAGCTTGGTCGCTATTGAGGAAGATGTGGATCTCGCCGCCGTGGCCCGCCATCAGGGCATGAACTGGCCCACCGCCTTGGTGCTATTGGCGCTGCATATGGGCGCGGTGGCGGCGCTGTTTTTCTTCACCTGGAAGGCTTTTATTGTGGCCGCCATTCTGTACTGGATCGCCATCGGCGGCGGCATCGGCATGGGCTACCACCGCCTGCACACGCACCGTTCCTATCATGTGCCACGCTGGCTCGAGTACATCCTTGCCGTGTGCGGTACGCTGACCCTCGAGGGCGGCCCGATCTTCTGGGTGGCGACGCACCGCCTGCATCATCAGAAGTCGGACCGCGACGGCGACCCGCACTCCCCGCGCGACGGCGCCTGGTGGTCGCATGTGGGCTGGATCATTTTGGGGCGCCGCAGTCACAATGACACGCGCACCATGGCGAAGTATGCTCCCGACCTCGGCCGGCATCGCTTTTACCTCTGGCTCAACACATACCATTACCTGCCTCTCGTCATCTCCGGCGTGTTTCTGGGCTGGTGGGGCGGTTGGTCCATGTTCCTGTGGGCGCTTTGCGTCCGCGTTGTCGTGGGGCTGCACGCCACCTGGCTGGTGAACTCGGCGACCCACATGTGGGGACGCCGCCGGTTTGCCACTCGCGACGACTCGCGCAACAACTGGTGGGTGGCTCTGCTCACCTTCGGCGAAGGCTGGCACAACAACCATCATGCGCATCCCACCTCGGCCCGCCATGGCCTGGCTTGGTATGAAGCCGATTTGACCTACTGGCAAATCCGCCTCCTGCAAGTGCTGCGCGTCGCCAAGGGCGTCAAGGTCGCGCACGTGAATAGCCTTATTCAGCCCACTTCGACCAGGCCGTAGCGGCGCTGCCAGCGCTGCTGTATCTGTTCGACCAGTACCCGCGCCTCTTCGGCGCTGGCGCGGTCAAGGTACGCGCGAGCCTCGCTGCGCGCAATCTCCATCCACGCCTGATCGCGGAGCGGTTGCGCCACGGTGAACATCGGCGCGCCGCTTTGCTGGGTGCCGAAGAACTCGCCCGGGCCCCGCAGCTTCAAGTCGGCTTCCGCCAGCTCGAATCCGTCGCGAGTCGCGGCCACCGCCGCCAGCCTGCGTCGGGCGAGTTCGCCGCACTCCGGTCCGTGCAGGAGAATGCAGCACGATTGTTCGCTGGCCTTCGCCGATCCCGCCGGTTGCGGACGTCCCACGCGCCCGCGCAACTGATGCAGTTGGGCGATGCCGAATCGCTCCGCGTGCTCGACCACCATGGTCGTGGCGTTGGGCACATCCATGCCCACTTCAATGACCGTGGTCGCGACCAGTACCTGGATTTTGCCCGCCCGGAAGGCGGCCATGGTCGAGTTTTTCTTGGCCGGCGTGAGCTTGCCGTGCAGCAAGCCGACTTCAAACGGCAGGAACGTGCGCAACTTTTCGTACATCCGCAGCGCCGGCTTGAGATCAAGCGACTCGGATTCCTCCACCAGCGGATAAACAAAATAGGCTTGTCGCCCCGACGCGCAGCGGCGGCGCACGAAATCGTAGACATCGCCGCTGCGGGAATCGGGCAGCACCCTGGTGACGATGTTGAGCGCGCCGGGCGGCGATTGGCGGATGACGCTGGTATCGAGATCGCCGTACAAGGCAAGCGCCAGGGTGCGCGGTATCGGCGTCGCGGTCATGACCAGTACGTGCGCCGGGGTGGTGGCCGCATGAGCGCCCTTGTGCATGAGCTGGAAGCGCTGCAGGACGCCGAAGCGGTGCTGTTCGTCAACGATGACCAGGCCCAGACGGGAAAATTGGAAGGCCCCCTCGAGCAGCGCTTGCGTGCCGATCACTAGTTGCGGCGGCTGCGGCAGCACCGGCATCGTGTGTTTGCGCTTCGAGGCGCCACCCAGCACCAGCTCGACCCGGTAGCCGGCCAAACGCTGTTTGGCATAAAGGTAATGCTGCTCGGCGAGAATCTGCGTCGGCGCCATGAGCGCGACCTGATAGTTGTTCTCCATGGCGACCACCGCCGCCTGCAGCGCGACGATTGTCTTACCCGAACCTACGTCCCCCTGCAACAGGCGGCGCATCGGGCGGCCGCTTTGCATGTCAAGCACGATTTCACGCAACACCGCTTTCTGGTCCGCGGTGGGATGGAAGGGAAGCAGGCGCTTCAGGCTTTCGCGAATCGAAGGTTTGGAAACCATGGCGGGCCCGGCCTGCCGTCGCACCTTGCGGCGCTTGAGTTCGAGCCCGGCCTGCAGGTAAAACAATTCCTCCAGGATGAGTCGAATCTGCGCCGGCGTGCGCGCTTCCCGCAGCTCCGCAATCGAGGCGTCGTTGGCGGGGAAATGGACGGCAACCAGCGCCGCGCGCCGGTCGGGTAGTTTGAACCGGGACCGCAATTCCTCCGGCAGCGCGTCGGGAAACGAGTCGGGCAGATCCTGCAGTGCGCGATATACCAGCCGGCGCAGGCGGCCCGAGGTCAGCGCCCCCATGGCCTCGTACACCGGCACAATACGTCCCAGCTTGAGCGATTGCGCCACGCCCGCCTGCTGGTCGGCGTCTTCTTCCGCTTCGCCCAGCATCTCAAACTCCGGCTGGGTCATTTGCAACCGTCCATATTCGCGCTCTAGTTTGCCGAATAGGGCCACGGTCTGGCCGGACTCGAATTTATCCTTCAAGTAGTCGGCGTTGTACCAAACACAGTGCAGCGAACCGCTGCCATCGCCGACCGTCATCGAAAGCATGGCCGTGCCGCGGCGCGTGCGGGTCATCTTCACGGTGCGCACCTGGGCGACCACGGTCGCGCTTTCGCCGCTGAGCAGCGCCTGGATAGGGCGCAACTGGCTGCGGTCTTCATAGCGGAACGGAAGACGGTAGAGCAGATCCTCCACCGTGAATACGCCATGCGCGCCCAGCAATTCGCCCAAACGCGGACCTACCCCGGGTATGTATTTGACCTCCGTCCCCAGGCTCAATGCCATGCGAACTATAATGACAGCATGCGCAATTGCGCCCGGGTGCCACGCTGGCCCCTTCCGCTTTTTGGGACGACGCTACTTCTGCTGGCGGTGACACTGGCGGCGGCCACAACGCCGGAAGCCGCCGCGCGCCAGCTTTTGGCGCGGGCGGTGGCCGCCGCGCAGCATGGCTCCCTCGATGAGGCCTTCCTTCTCGCTGAGCGGGCGGCAACCGGACAGCCGGAGGACAGCCCCTATGTCGCCGCGCGCGAAACCTTGCGTCAACGCGCCACCCTCGCCCACCTCGAGCGAGCCCACGATTTCGTCGGTCAGCACCGGGAGGACCAGGCGGCAGTCGAGTTTCGCACCGCGCTGGCCCTCGACCCTAGTAATCTCGACGCGCGCCAGGGCCTGCAAGCCGCCTTTCCTCTGGCGCGGCCGGTTCAGCCAACCGGCACCGAACTCCGGGTGCGCAACGCCGCCTCGCCGGTGCGGTTGGAACCGGCGCCCGGCGCGCACGCCTTCCATGTGCGCCAGGGGCTGAGGCAAATCTTGGCTCAGGTGGCGGCCGCCTACGGGTTGAAGGCCTATGTTGCCGATCAGGTGCCTGAGCGGACCATTCGCCTCGATCTCGCCGACGCCGATTTCGAGCAGGCTATGGCGGCCCTGCACGATGTCGTCGGCGTCGATTGGTTGCCGCTCGACCCGCACACCATGTATTTCGCCGACAGCGGTCAGATGGCGAAGCTGGCGCCGGTGGCGGCACGCACCTTCTATGTCCCCTGGGTCAGCGACGGTGTCGGATTGAACGAGATCGCGACCACGCTCAAGAACCTGCTCGGCATTCCGCAGGCCACCATTGACCTCGCGACCCGCGCCATCAACGTCCGCGCCACGCCCGATCAGTTGGACGCCGCTGAACAACTGCTGCTCGATCTGCAGCGCCCGGTCGGACAGGTCTTGCTCGAGATCAAGATCGTCGAGGTCAATCAAACCACGGCCCGCACGCTGGGTTTGGCCGAGCCCTACCAGTTCACCATGTTTGCCCTGGGGCCTTTGCTCGCGCAATTGCAGAACAGCGGCAACCTGCAGCAGAACATTCTGCAATTGTTCCAGCAAGGCGGCTTGAACGCGGTGCTCGGTTCCGGGCAGCTTTCGCCCTCGCAGATCGCTCAGGCCACGACCGCGCTCTCGCCGCTCTTGCAGAATCCGTTTGTGACCTTTGGCGGCGGTGCCACCCTCATGGCGATTTCGGTGCCCAACTTCGCCGCTTCGTTTTCCGCCACCAACGGCTACGTCGACAACATCGAAACCGCCCTGCTGCGGGCGCAATCGGGGCAGTCGGCGGAATTAAAAGTCGGACAGCGGTTCCCGATCGTGAACGCCTCATTTTCGCCGATCAGCTTGAGTCCCGCAATCGCCAAGGTGCTCGGCAACGGCAGTTTTATTCAGCCGTTCCCGTCGTTTACCTATGAGGACCTCGGGCTCGACGCCAAACTAACGCCCGAAATTTCGGCGGCGGGCGACGTGCGGTTGCAGGCCGACATAACCGTCAACGCGCTCACCGGGCAATCGAGCAACAACATTCCCATTCTCAGCAACCGGCACGTTCTGACCGCGATCAGCGTTAAGGACAACCAGCCGGTGATCATGGCCGGGCTTCTCGACCGTGAGGAGATGGCATCGCTGGTCGGGCTGCCCGGCCTGAGCCAGGTGCCGGGGCTGGGGCGATTGTTCTCGACCGAGACCGGGCAGACCACCAACGATCAGCTTCTGTTCGTGGTGACGCCGCATATCGTACAACTGCCGGCATCGGCGAGTGCCACGACCTGGTTGCCGGCAAGCCTGCCGCCGCCTACCGGCGGCAGCGGGCCGATTCCCGGCTTCGCGCCGCCCCCGTTGATTGGCGCGCCCGGCCGCGGGGCGACAATACCGGGAAGCGGACGAGGCGGCGGCAACCGGTAACGGCAGCTTACTGTTGTTTATAAACGACGCCGCCCTTCATTACGAACTGCACGTGTTCCAGCAGCGAAATGTCCTGCAGCGGATCGCCGGCAACCCCGACAATATCGGCGAACTTGCCGGGCGCAATGGTTCCCATGTTCTTGTCGGCGCGCAGTAGCTCGGCGCCGTGAATGGTGCCGGCCTGAATTGCCGCCAGCGGCGACAAGCCGTAATGCACCATCCAGGTGAACTCGCTGGCCTGGGTGCCGTGCGGAAACGGCCCCACGTCAGATCCCATGGCAATGGGCACGCCGGCGGCGATTTGCTTCCGGAACTCAGCCGCCTTGTACTCTTCACTGGCGCTCGGCGTGCCGCGGCCGCCACCCGCGACGCTGTTGAAATACTCCATGATGGCGAAGGTGGGCACGGCAAAGATGCGCTTCTCCTTCATCAGCCGCATGGTTTCGGGGCTGAGCTGGGCGGCGTGGTCAATCGATTCGACACCGGCCTGGGCGGCGTAGAGAGTCCCCGGTTCGCCGTTGTCGTGCACGCCGACGAAGGTGCCTTCGCGATCCGCCTCCGCGACGGCGGCGGCCAGCTCCGGTTCGGTGAACTGGTACTGCGCGTGGAACTCGCCGTTGACCATGCGTTCACTGCCGGTCTCGTACATCTTGATGAACGTCGCGCCCTCCTTGATCTGCTCTCGGATGGTGCCGATCAGTTCGTTGACGCCGGTCACCATCGTGGCGTTGTCAGGGATGAGAATGGCGGGGTTGTAGCCGCGCGCCGACTCATGCCCGCCCACGATCGAAATGGCATTGCCCGAAATCCACATGCGCGGGCCCGGAATGGAGCCGTTGTTGATCTCCTGGCGCACGGCGGTATCGGCCGAGCCCGCGCCTTCGGTGCCCATGTCCCGTTCGGCGGTGAAGCCGGCCATGAGGTCGGCTTTGGCGGCGAGGATGGCTTCGATCGTGCGTAGAGGCACCGATTCATGCACCGTCTGGCCTTGTTCATCCACCCGCTGGCCGGCGGACGCCGAGTGCAGAAATAGATGAACGTGATTGTCGATCAGCCCGGGCAGCAGCGTCAGGTTGCCCAGATCGATTGTCTTGGCGCCGGCGGGAGCGGTGAGATTGGCGCCAACGGCGGCGATGCGTCCGTTCTGAACCAGCACCAATCCGGGCTTCGTGTAGGTGCCGTTTTCCACATTGAGCACCGCGGCGGCGCGCAATAAAACCGTACCCTGGGCGGCGGCGGCAAGAGAGAGTAAAGCCGTGAACGCGACGGCGAGGAAACGGAGGAGTACCTTACGCATGGCCGGATTATATGCGAATATGGCCGCATGTTGACTGACTTGGGTAACAAACTTCGCCCTCTCGGCCTGACCTTGCTGCGACTCGCGTTGGGAGTTGTCTTTCTGTATCACGGCTCCGTTAAGCTATCCAACCTCGGCCAATGGACGCAGAACTTTGTCCACATGGGTTTTCCGCCGTATTTCGCCTACATCGCGGGCGGCCTCGAGACGGTGGGCGGCGCCTTGTTGATATTGGGGCTGTTTACGCGCGTCGCGGCCATCCTGCTCGCGGGCGAATTGCTGATCGCCACCATCAAGGTGCACTTGCCGGGCGGCCCGATCTGGAAGGTCGGCGGCTACGAGTTGCCGATGCTCCTCTCGGCCGCCAGTTTTCTAATTTTCTGCTATGGCGCCGGCCCGGTGGCGGTGGACGCCGTCGCCGGAAAGCACCGTTAGTAGCCGGCTATTCGCCGGGGTGATACGTCCGTTCGGTGTGGCCCTTGAGTTGGTCGGGATAGAAATAAACCTCGCGCAGATTGCCGGTGGCGTAGCGCTCGGCTTCATCCTTGAAATGCGGCGAAGATGGATCGCCGCTTTCGCCTCCCGCCGTGACCGCGCGTGCCGTGATCCTCGGGCCGAAGTCAATGGCGGCGACAAAGCTGTTGCCGCTCGAACCGTAAATGCGTTTGGTGCCGGGGTACTGACGCGCCGCGAACGACGCCAGCGATCCCCAGGTGGCGGTGGTGAAGGGCACTGGGGTGCTGGGCAGGGAATCGTCGAAGCGAGGTTTCAAAATCGCGTCGTCGAGGCGCTGGAAGCGGTTGATTTCTCCCCATGGTGTTTTCCAGGTGCCGAAGTCCGCTTTCAACTTGGCGCACCCGGCGGCGAGCGACTGCAGCAGTTGCTGGTTCGTGGCGCCGTCGTTAATGTAATCGTCAACCGGCTTGCCGGCGCGGCGCGCGTCCGCGGCCACGGCGCGTTTAATGTCAGAGCCGAAGTAGACGCCCACCGAAGTCGGCACCGAGTCCGCGCCCCAGCGATAATCCCAATGGCGCAGCAGGGCGATTGGTTCGGCCAGTTGAGCCTTCAAGGGGTCGCCGGCGGGCGCCGCGTCCCAGGCGGCGATCAGGCGCGGCAGGTGCCGGGCGAACCAGGGCTGCCAGCTATCGAAGCCGAGATTAATTAGGCCCTGCAAAGTGAGATCCTTCGCGCCCGGAAGAATGTGCAGCGCATGGTAACCGCGCGGGCTCTCCTCGCGCCCGTTGTCAACATATTTGGGATAGTCAGCAGCTTTGGGGCTGCTCGGCCCAGCCGCGGACCAAGGCCAGTTGTTCGAGTTGTAAAGCCAGCCGCTCGCGGGATTGAACAGGTGCGGGCTTTGGTCGACCGAGAGCGGTTTGCCCCACGCGGTAGCGGGGTTGCTGCCGTCGACCGGTTTCGTCCAATCAAACTGGTCGTCGCGGCGGGGCAGGAAATTGCCATGGAAATAAGCGATGTTTCCATCCGCGTCGGCGTAGATGGTGTTGTTCGAGGAGTTGGTGTGGAGGTCCTCCATGATCTGGCGGAAGGCTTTGTAGTTCAGCGCTTTGGTGCGGGTGTAGCTCTGGATCAGGGCTTTTTCCGGCTCCTGCATCAGCGCAATGCTCTCCCACTTGCCGTTGACCGCGCCGATGATCGGGCCATGCTGCGTGAAAAAGGCGCGGAAGGTGCGCTGCGCCATGCCATTGGCGGTCTTATAGGGAACGACGATCGTACGTTCGCGCACCGGCAATTCCTGGTCGCCGTATTTGTAAAAAAACTTGCCGTCTTTTTCACTGATTGTCTCGAGGTAGAAATCCACTGCATTCGCCCCGCTCGAAGTGTGCATCCAGCCAATGCGGTCATTGAAGCCTTGGTAGATGAAGAATTGGCCCCAGGTCACGGCGCCGTAGGCGTGTAACCCCTGGTCGCTGGTCATTTCCAACTCAGAGCGGAAATAGAACGATGTATGGGGATTAATGTAGAGAAAGGCGTGGTGATCGGCCGTCCGCGAGGGCGCGATCGCAATGCCGTTCGATCCGCCCGGCTCCGGTGGGAAGGCATCCAGGTAAGGATCGTAAGGCGCTGGCGGAGGCTCGCTGCCGCCTACCGTAGCCGGATGATCGTAAAACGCTTGCAGGCCGGGCAGTCTGGCGCGTTCGATGTCGCCGCCAATGCTGCCTTCGCTGAAGGTCAGCGCCATCCAGGGCTCGAAGTGGGTGATGACGCGCGGATGCACACTGGGATGGGTCGCGAGGTAATAATTCAGGCCGTCGGCAAAGCCATTCATGAGCGCTTTCAGCCAGTCGGGGCTGGAGGCGTATTGGGCTTTCATGTCGTCGGGATTGATGAAAAGTTTCATGCGCAGGTCTTGCCAAATGGCGCTCTCGCCGTCGGCTTCGGCGAGACGCCCGATGGAGTTAATGTAGTTGGTCTCGACCCGGTTGAAATCGTCCTCGGCCTGCGCGTACTCCATGCCGAACACGGTGTCGGCATCGGTCTTGCCGTGGACGTGGGCAATGCCCCAGTCGTCGCGGACAATGGTGACGTTCTGAGCTTCGCTCTTGAGCCGCGCCATCTCGGCGCTGCTGATCGACTGGCCAACCGCCGGCACGGCCAAAAGGGCCGACGCGAACATGCCTAATACCATGAGCCTTTTCATGGCATCTATTTAGCCTTGAAGCAAAGCTAATTGCAAGCTCCTTCAGCGCGCGGCGACGGTTTGCGGCAGCAAGGCGGAGAAGGCGCTGCGCAGCCGTGGCATGAGCTGCTCAATGTCGGAGGGCGATGCGACGCCGATGGAGAGACGCATCCAGCCTCCGCTGTCTGGCGCGCCAAAAGCGCCGAACGGAACGACCGCGAGATTGGCGGCCTGCAGCAGGTACCGTCGAATGTCGTCGTCGGTGGTGAGGACTGCGCCTTCCGATGTGCGTTGGCCGTGCAGCGCGAAACGCGCGCTGGCATAGATCGCGCCCTGCGGCTTGAGGCAATCGACGGCGAAGCCGTCGCCTTTAAGCTCCATCAGACCGTCGTATACCGCCTGCAACCGGGCGGCGGCCTCGCGGCGCATGACCGCGACCGCCCGGTCCACCGCGGCGTCGTCGGCCAGCAGTTTCGCCGTTGCAATTTGCTCGGGCCGCGGTGCCCAGGCCCCGACATGGCCGTTGATGTTGTTCATGGCGCGAATGATCGGCGCCGGTGCAATGGCCCAGCCCACGCGCAGCCCGGTGGCGGCGAAGGCTTTCGAGATGGCATCAACAATCACCGTGTATTTGGCGATCGCGGGCCGCAATGTGACCGGGTTGTGGTGCGTGGTGCCGGGCGTCGTGATCATCCAATAGACCTGATCGTAGAACAGATACAGCGGCCGCTCCCCCTCGCCGCGGCGGGCGTTTTCCTCGAGCACCGCGTCGCAGATGGCGCCGAGTTGCTCGGCGGAAAATCCTGAGCCCGCCGGATTGAGCGGCGAGTTGAGCGCCAACAGGCGCGCGCCGCGCAAATGCGGACGCAGCGCCTCGGCGGTCGGCAGAAAGCCGGTGGACGCATCGCAACGAACCGCAACCGGTTGCGCGCTCACCAGCTCGCAGTAGTATTCGTTATTCCAGTTGGGTACGCCGAACACGACCCGGTCCCCGGGATCCACCAGGGCGCGGTAGAGGGCGTATATCGCCGGGCGCGCGCCCGCCGCCACCAGGATTTCGTTCAGCTCCGGCGCGACCCCGCCCGCCCTGGCGTGGAAACTCATGATCGCCCGGCGCAGCGCTTCGACACCGTTCGGTGGCGGGTAATTCGATTCGCCCCCGCGCACGGCGGCCACCAGCGCTTCCTCGAGGTCAAAAGGAATGGGGAACTGCTTGGGGTTGAAGTCGCCCACCGTGAGGTTGAGCACCGGTTGTCCGGAAGCTACCAGCGCGCGGACTTCGTCGGCAATGCCGAGGATGGCGGACCCGCGAAGCTGCTGGGCGAGAATGGAAAACTGATTGGCCATGTTCACTCCATTTTATCCGTTCGGCGCCGGATGGGCTACAGATGAACTATACTGGCGGCGAGGTTTACGCCCTATGCGTCGTTTCAGCAATATGATGTTACTTGCCCTGGTCGCCCTGTTGGCGACTGCGACTGTCGGAACCATGCTGGCTGCGCAAGCGCCCGCGACCGGCCCCTACAAAGTTCTTAAGACCGTGAAGGTGGGCGGCGAGGGTGGCTGGGACTACATCTATGCCGACTCGGTTGGGCGTCGCCTCTACATTCCTCGTGGTGCGACGCGCGCCGTCGAGGCCACAGATTCCCACCCGGCGATTCCGGCCTCGGAAGCGCGGATCACGATTTTTGACCTCGACACGCTCGCGCCCCTCGGCGACATTCCCGATACCGGGGGCAACGGCGTTGCGGTCTGCCCGGACACCGGGCACGGCTTCGCGAGCAGCCATCCCGACGTATCCATGTTCGATACCAAGACCGAAAAGCTAATCAAGAAGATCGTCGTGGCGCCCGCGCAACCGGATGGCATCTATTGCGATACGTCAAATGACCGCGTGTATGTCTTCAGCCACCCGACCAAGAACGCGACCGTGATTGATGCCAAGGACGGCACCGTGTTGGGCACGATTGACCTCGGCGGCACGCCCGAACAGGGCGTGGCCGACGGCCATGGCCATCTGTACGTTGACATGCAGGACCGGCCGGGTAGCGTGGCTGTTGTGGACGTGGCGTCCATGAAGACGACGACGCACTATCCGTTCGGCGAAAATGGCGGCTGCAACGGCCTGGCGCTCGACGTAAAGAACCACATTCTGTTTGCCGCCTGCAGCGCGGTCGGTCCGCGCCCCGAGCCGGGCGCGCCGCCGCCGGCCGCCGACGCCCATCCGCAAGCCATGGTCATCCTCAATGCGACCAACGGCAAGATCCTGACTAAGCTGCCCATCGCCGGCGGCTCCGATGGCGCCGTTTTCAATCCGGCGTACAAGACGGCATTCAGCACTCAGGGCAACGGAACGCTGACCATCGTCAAGGAAAACAGTCCGACCAGCTTCGAAGTCGAGCAGAACCTCGACACTATGAACGGCGCGCGCACGATCACCCTCGACACCAAGACCAATCACATTTTGACCATGTCGCAGGAATTCGTGCCGCCCCCTGCGAACGCTCCCCCGGGACCCGGCGGACGCGGCCCTCGGCGTGTGGCCGTCCCCGGATCCTTCACGATCCTGGTAATCGGAAAGTAGTCGGAGTTGATTGGCGCGGAGCCCGGCGCGGCTACGGCCGCGCGCTCCGCTTCTGCGCAGTGCATACGGCGCAGAAGCGGCGGGCGGGGTGGCTACTGCTTCGGTGTCAGATGGAGCAGGGCGCCGGTCTTGGTGTCTTCCAGCAGCCACAAGGAGCCATCGGGAGCTTCCTCTACGTCGCGGATGCGGTGGCCAAGATCCCAGCGCTCGGCCGGTTTCACGCCGCCGTGACCATCAAAAATGAAACGGCTGAGCGATTGAGTGGCCAAGCCGCTGACAAAGCCGTTGCCGTTCCATTGTGGAAAGGTCTTGGTGCCGCTGTAGAACATGAGGTTGCCGGGAGCAATCACCGGTGCCCAGTAGATCGCCGGTTTCGCCAGGTCGGGCCGCGTGTCGGGGCTGGGAATCGGCACGCCGTTATAGTTCATGCCGTAAGAAACGAGCGGCCAGCCATAGTTCTTGCCCTTCTCAATCAGATTTAATTCGTCGCCGCCGCGCGGGCCGTGCTCGACCTCCCACAACTCGCCCGAAGACGAGAATGCAAGTCCGTACGGCGTGCGCACGCCGCTCGCCCAGGTTTCGGCAGGCGTCAAATTTAGTCCCGTAAACGTGTAGGTGCTCACCACCTTCGCGGTCTTGGCAGCCTCGGTGTCGCGCGGCGGATCAATCAGAGAAATCGTCGCGTCCCCGGTCTTGCCAAAATTCGGATTGCCAGGCGCGGGCTTGCCGTCGAGCGTCAGCCGCAGAATTTTTCCGACCGGCTGGCTGGGATCCTGCGCCGGGGTCATACGCTGGCGATCACCGACCGCGAGAAAAAGGTACTTTCCATCTTTCGTGAACGCCACCTGCGCGCCCTCCTGTCCGCCTTTTCCGGTCGGCAATTGGCGCCACAACACCTCAAGATTTTCGAGCGCCGGCGACGCTCCGGAGAGATTCAATTTGGCGCGCGCCAAGTCCAGGCCACCGCCGTAATCACCCGGCGCGACGTAGGTCAGATAGATCTCATGATCGCTGGCGTAGTGCGGCGAGAGGAAGACGCCCAGCATCCCGTTCTGGCCCTGGTACCACACGGGCGGAGTGTTGGCGACCTGCGTCTTTTCGCCCTGTTGCGTTACCAACCAGAGCGGTCCGACTTTCTCGGTGACGAGCATGCGGCCATCCGGCAGAAAGGCGATGCGCCAAGGCAAATTGAATGTCGCTACTGAGGTCACATTGAACGGCAGTGACGCCTCAGGTTTCTGTTCGCCGACATTAATCTGCGCCACCAGCGCCGCCGGTACCAGCAACAGCAAAAATAGCATCACGTTTATCTTCATAAGTTTGCGCATTCCGTTCTCATTCTAGACTGCGAATCGGGCGGACAGGAAGCTCTTGACTTCGTAATTTTATACTTTATACTTTTCGCCTGAGGGAGAGACACAATGAATCAACTCGGCTTTCGGCGCGCGTTGGGCGCGCTTCTGGTGGCTCTGACGGCATTCGGCGTGCGCGCCGCGGCCGACCAATTTCCACGCCAGCCCGGGATCAAAATTCTGCGCTATACATTTGACGTCAGCCTTGGCGACGCCTCCGATTCGCTGACCGTCAAGGACTTCATTGACCTCCAAATTCAATCGCAAGGCGCTAACGCGCTCACCCTGAACTTGTGCAAGCTGATCACCGCGCCCGCCGCACCGGATCGGCTCAACCCGTGCCTGAAGCCCGCCCCGAGGGCGCCGCGCGGCTCAACCGTGCCGACAACGCCGCTGCCGCCACCGAGCAACGTGGGCACCGGCATGACGGTAACCAGCGTTACCGCCGACGGCGCGAAACTCAACTTCACCCATGAAAACGATCGCTTGCGCATTGATCTTCCGGCTTCGGCACATCCGGGCGATGAACTAAAAATCGAGATTGATTACCATGGCGTTCCAGCCACGGGACTGAACATTGGCGTCACCCGTTACGGCGACCGCGCATTCTATACCGACAACTGGCCCAACAAGGCACGGAACTGGCTGGCAACGATTGACCATATTTCTGTGAAGGCACCGAAGACGATCAGCGTGACCGCACCGGTGCGATATCACGTCATTTCCAATGGCTTGATGACAGAGGATTCGGATCTGGGCAATGGGCTGCGCCGCACAGTATGGACCGAATCGCAGCCCATTCCCTCATGGCAGTTCTCGCTGGGTGTCGGCCAAATGGCGGTGGAACACTTCGGTTCGGTGGGCAACGTGGCTCTCTCCGCCTGGGTATTCCCGGAGAACCGCGACGCCGGGTTCAAGGGGATTGATCAGGACACAAAAAATATTTTTGAGTTTTACCAGGATCACATCGGGCCCTACGCCTACGAAAAACTGGCGCAGGTGGAAGCGGCCTTCGGCGGAGGCGCAACCGAACCGGCGAGCACGATTTTCTACTACGGCGGCTTCGGCGCATCGGCGCATGAAATGGCGCATCACTGGTTCGGCGACGCGGTGACGGAAGCCGACTGGGACGACGTCTGGCTAAGCGAAGGCTTTGCCACGTATTTCAATCTGCTTTATACGGAACATAAAGATGGCCACGACGCTTTCATCGCCGGCGTCAAGCGCACGCGCGACACCGCAATGGCCTACGAAACCGCGCATCCGACGGACACAATCGTCCACAACAACCTCGCCCATGGCAGCGACGTTTTCGAGAACTCGTCGCAGATTTATCAGGGGGGCGCGATGGTGCTGCAGATGCTTCGGGGCGTGCTGGGAACCGAGGATTTCTGGTCGGGCATACGGCTGTACTACAGCCGCTTTTTCAATAAACAAGCCACCAGTGACGATTTTCGCAAGGCGATGCAGGACGCCTGTATTTTGTCCAACGAGTGCCCCATGGACAACCGTGATCTCTCCTGGTTTTTCCATGAATGGCTGAACCGCGGCGGATATATGACGCTTAATGGCGGGTGGCATTACGATCCGGCGGCCAAGCAACTCGAGATCACGCTGGACCAGACCCAAACTGGCGAACCGTACAAAATGCCAATCGAGGTCGGTTTGATGCTGCCACCCGGGGTCATGCTGCCGCCACCACAGCCGCTGCCGCAGGCGACCGGGCGCGGCGGACGCGGAGCCGCCGCTGCTCCCGCGTTGCAGATCGTCAAGATAATGGTGGACAAGCAGCACAATTCATTGACGATTCCGCTCTCCGCCGCGCCGACCGCAGTCGAACTGGACCCAAATACCTGGGTGCCGATGATGCGCGCAACGTTCGTCGAGAATTAGTGCGCAGACGGGGCGAGGTTTTCGAGGGCGGGCGTCAGACCGACTGCGATGTTCTGCGGGCGAAGTGAACGATGAGGAAGATTACGAACAATGCCAGCAGGATGTGAATCGCGCCAACCGCGATATGGAAAGCGATGAAGCAAAGCAGCCAGGCGATAAGAAAGATTACGGCAAGGGCCAACCACATGAGACGCCTCCGGATGCGCCCAATGTGGCGCTTGCTTTGTGTGATGGCGTACTTTGGTCCGGCGGTTGCATCCACGGGATGATGTCTTGGGGGCGATGTTATAAGTGTCAACTGCCTCGCAATTGTGCCGAGTGGTGCATTTCGGTATACGATGCACCCTGACAGGAGTTTTTCCATAATGCGTAACTGGCGCCGCACCTTGATTTTGACCGCTCCATTCCTGCTGCTCACCGTGGTCGGCTTCAGGCATCTGACGCCGCGGCAGTCGGCCGGAAACGGACAGTATGGCGACAGCCTGTTGGCCGGACTCGAGTGGCGCAACGTGGGACCGCTGCGCGGCGGCCGCGCGTATGCCGTCGCCGGCAACGCTTCCCAGCCGGATACGTTCTATTTCGGCTCGGCCGGAGGCGGGGTTTGGAAGACGACGGATGCCGGACGAACCTGGGAACCGATCAGCGACACGGGCATTCCGATTGGTTCGATCGGCGCGATTGCGGTGGCGCCGTCGAACCCCAACATTGTCTATGTCGGCACCGGCGAGCCCGACATCCGCAGCCAACACTCCTACGGAATCGGCATGTTCAAGAGCACCGACGCGGGCAAGACATGGGCCGCGATTGGGTTGGCCGATTCGAGCCAGATTGGGCGAATTGTAGTCGACCCGGCGAATCCTGAACGGGTCTATGTCGCGGCGCTGGGCAGCCCCTATGAGTCGAATGCCACGCGCGGCGTGTATCGCTCCACCGACGGCGGGGCTACATGGAAACAGGTTTTGCGCAACGCCGATCGGCCCAACGATGTGGGCGCTGTGGATCTGGCGATTGATATGCGCAACCCGAAAGTGTTGTACGCCTCGATGTGGTCGACGCGGCGTCCGCCATGGTCGGTGTATGCGCCGAGCAATCTTCCCGGCGGCGGGCTCTATAAATCCATCGACGGCGGTGATCATTGGACGCATCTCGGCGGCGGACTGCCGACCGACAATTTTGTCGGCAAGATCGGCATCGCCATCGCGCCATCGAATCCGAATCGCCTTTGGGCCTCGGTCGACGATCTTGGCGCGCCTTCACCCACGCGCGGACCTGGCGGCGGCGGGGGGACGGCGGCGGCGCCTTCCACCGGTGGCGGGATTTATGCTTCCGACGATGCCGGCCTGCACTGGCGACTGGTGAACAGGGAAGAGCGGCTCTGGGGACGCGGCTGGTACTTTGAACAGCTCGCGGTAGACCCAGTGAATCCAGACAAAGTCTACGTGATCAACACCGCAACATTCGTCACCACCGACGGCGGCAAGCACTTCCTCCCGCTCAAAGGCTCGCCAGGAGGCGACGATTACCACCAACTCTGGATCAACCCGCGTGATGGCAACCGCATGGTGCTGTCGAGCGATCAGGGGACGGTGGTTAGCGTGGACGACGGCAAAACGTGGAGCAGTTGGTACAACCAGTCAACCGCGCAGATTTACCATCTGTCAGCCGACAATCGCTATCCGTACTGGCTCTATGGGCCACAGCAGGATAGCGGCGCCGCCAGCGCGGCGGTCGCATCCACCCGCGAGAACGTCATCACCTTTCGCGACTGGCTGCCGATTTGCGCCGGCGGCGAAAGCAACTCGGTGGTGCCCGACCCCAAGGATCCGGCAATTCTTTATTCGCGGATGACCAGTTGCAACCAGTTCCGCGGCGGACGCGGCGGTGGTGGCGGCGGCCGCGGCGGTGGGGTGGCAGCCGACGCGACCGATCCGGCGCGCAAGACCTGGACATTGCCGACGGTCCTCTCGGCCGCCGACGGCGCGCTTTATACTTCGGATCAGTTCCTATATCGCTCGCGAGATGGCGCGCACACATGGGAGAAAATCAGCCCCGATCTTAGCCGCGTGAATCCCGCCATTCCGGCCAACCTCGATCCCTTGACGGCGAAAGACATGGATGAGCCCATGACCGGGCTGGGCCCCAATCACGACGAAAATCGTTACGGAGTGATCTATACCATCAGCCCGTCACCGCTCAACGCGCCGACGATTTGGGCGGGAACCGACGACGGCTCGATCCAGGTGACCCGCGACGGCGGCGCCAATTGGGAAAACGTAACGCCGCCGGAGTTAACCGCGTGGAGTAAGATCTCGCAAATCGACGCCGGTCACTTCGATGCCAGTACCGCCTACGCCTCGGTGGACCGTCACCGGCTGGGCGACAGGAAGGCGTACATTTACCGAACCAATGATGGCGGCAAGACGTGGCAGCTCATTTCGAAAGGCATCCCCGACGGCGCCTTCGTCAATTCGATTAAAGAAGACCCGGTGCAGAAGGGGCTGCTCTACGCGGCCACCGAGCTTCGCGTGTATGTGTCGTTCGACGACGGGGCGCACTGGCAATCGCTGCAGAACAACATGCCGGTGGTTTCCGTGCGCGATGTGATCGCGCATGACAACGATCTTGACATCGCTACCTTTGGACGCGGGTTCTACGTGCTCGACAACATGGCGCCCCTGCGGCAGATTGCGCAGCGAGGCAGCGAGATCGCGGCTGCCTCGGCCTACCTGTTTGCGCCGGCGGACTCCTATGCCGGCGGTGGCGGGGGTGGCGGAGGAACTCCGCTTCCGAAGGATGAGACCCAACTGCCGAATCCGCCGACGGGCGTGGTGGTCTATTACTGGCTGCAGCACGCCGCGAATGGGCCGCTCAAAATCGAATTGGTGGGGAGCAATGGAAGAGTGAGCGCGTGCGCGGCCAGCGACGCCCCAGTGGTCGAGCCCAATCCCGATACTGCCAACGTGCAGCTGATCTGGATGCAGCCAGCGCAGCCGCCGTCGGCGGAAGCGGGCATGCACCGATTCGCGCTCGGCGCATCGGCGGGCCGCGGAGCAGGCGGCGGCCGGCGCGGCGGCGGCACACCGGTTCGCGACGCCTGCTCATCACCAGCGGGCGCGGCTCCATCCGCAGCCGCAGGAGGGGGACGCGGGCGCGGCGGCGCGGGCGGACGCGGCGCAGCCGGACCAGCCACGGGCGCATTCACGGTACGGCTTACCGTGGACGGCCAGACCTATGACCAGCCAGTGACGATCAAGTCCGAACCGCAGACGAGCTTCGCGGGCGTTGTGGAGAACCCAGGCGGAAACGAGTAAATCAGAACACCTACGTCGAATAGTGAACGTGTACGCCGGGCGGAAATGCCTTTGTGGCCTCGAGTCCGACGCCCGGCAATCCGGTGAAGTGCGCCTCCCGGAGCTTCGGCAGCCGCGCTAGACACGGCACGCCGGCGCCGGTGATTTTGAGGCATTCATAAAGCTCGATCTGTTCGAGCGATTGCATGCTGCCCAGGATCTCCAGGCTGCGGTCAGTGATCTGAGTGAGGCCGGCATAGTAATACTTAATTCTCAGATTACGGATGAATTCCGTCGCCGTGTCGCCGCTTTCGCGGCAGTACATGCAGGTCAGGCGCTCGAGCCGGGCGCACTGGCCCACGTAGCGGAAGCCGTCGTCGGCCAGTCCGATCGGGGTTAGCTCGCGCAGGGCAGGGAAATCCGGGAACCGAGCCAGAGCGACGGCATCCACGTTTTTGAGGCTCACGCCTAGTTCGCGCAATGCCGGCATTTGTGAAAACGCAATAAACGCGCGACTGCCGAAGTTGGCGGCATGCCGTCCCCAAAAGCCCTCGAGCGAAGTCGATTGCGAAAGAGCAACGAACCCATCATCGGAGGCCGCCGATTCCTGGGCGCGCAGTTTGCGCAAACGAGGAATGGCGGCGAAATGCCGCATGGCGGTATCGTCGCTCAACCGTCCGTCGCAGCCTAGCGCCTGCAGGTTCGGCATTTGCGCGAGGTGCGCAAAGGCGTCGGTCGTAATGCCCGAGACGTGCCAAAAGAGATCAAGATCGCCAACGCCCTCCAGCGCGGTAAGCTCCGCGAACGCGGCGTTGGAAAAAGGACCGTCAAGTAGCAGGCGCGCGCCGCGTTCACCGTTCCATCGCCGCAGCAAAGGGAAGTTCCGCAGTAGCGCCATCCCGGCGTCGCTGACTAGTTTGCCGGAAGAAAAGCGTACCAGCCGCGGTTTGCCCTGCAGCGCCGAAATGGCGCCGTCACCGGTGGGCGATCCCATGAGATTTACCGACTCGAGCTGATCACAATACCGCAAATTGGCGACGCCGGCGTCGGTAATCCCGGACTGCCATGCCATCGCGAATTGCTTGAGATTTGGCAGATGCCGCAAGACTGCAAGGCCGCGATCGGTGAGCTTGCCGCCGGGATACTCACTAAGATCGAGGGTCTCCAATTGCGGCATACGCGACAGCAGCAGCAATCCGTCATCGCTGAGTTCGCGCGATCCCTTGAGCGAGAGGCTGGTTACGTGCTCGAGTTCGGCCACGCGCGCCATGGCGGCATCGTTCATCAATCCTTCCGCGTCGAGAGCTGTAATGCGCCGTTCTTTCATGACCGCAATCATTTCGTCCCATTCCGCCAGGCTGAGGCGGCGTCGTGGCGCGATGAGATTTTCCGTGGCTCGCACCTCGTACGGTTTTATTCGGGACGGCGTTCCGGTCGCGGCCGCCTGCATGAGCGCACGCCAACTGCTGAAGCCGAAGTCCTGCGCTACCACGGCCTGAGCTTCCTCAGGCTTCAGGTATCGCTTGGGTTCGCGGAATGCCCGCTCACGGAATGCGTAGACCCGTCGCCAGATCTCCGCCGCCAAATCTTCACGCGTGAATGAGCGGTCATAGAACTGGTTGACGCGTGCCAGCGCGTCCGCATCTCCGTTGAACGCGCTGACGGTGTCATGCGCGGCTTGCGCATAGTCTCGCGCGCTTTTAGACTCCAGCGCCCGCTTCAGCGCCAGCCAGTTCTCAAATCCATACTCCTGGGCGAGCGCGTGCTGCACTTCGCGCAGGGCGGGGACCGGGACCTGGGAATCGGCTTGGCGAAGCCCCTTCAGCCGGCGCTTGGCTTCTTTTTTAAGATTTTCGAGAGTGGTAGCCGGGGTAAGTTTTCGCGACATAACCTTTCTCCGTATTGCCCAGGTCCGCTTCGCTCAGGGCCGGATGAAAGGTCCGTGCAAAGTGCAAGCTGTTGAAGGGTGGGAACGAACTCCCTTGCCGCGGACAGGAGGCGCCCCAGAGCGCTCTAGCAGTAGACTTGCATACGCCGGCCGCGCTGTCAAACCGATCGGGGGTATGCTGATCGCGAGCGATGGCGAACAGCGTTCCCGACATTGGCGGCGAGAAGAGGCATTGATCTGCGAGAGGCGGTTGACTTTCTCCCCGCGCCGGCTGAGGACTGGACCGGAGGGTAACAAATGGGGCAGTTTGCAACTTCGCCAGAGCGCTCAGTCTTGCCCGCTACCGCTCTACCGCTTGGACCCTGCCTAAAACAATGCGCACTTGGTGCGACCGGCCGTCGGCAAGGATGGGAATGGAGTCCGCCTGAACGGCGATGCCGTCCAGCTCCGCGGCGACCACTCCGCAGCAGCGTCGATCAGGGTTTAGCACCTCAATCTCGTATACATCGCCGTCGGCAACCCCTTTCGGACTCTTGACGCGCCAACATATCTCGTAGCCATCCCACGACGATGGAATACAGGGATCGACGGAGAACACCCGGCCTCGACGCCGCAGCCCAAGAATGTTCTCGATGCCGGCCCGGTACATCCATCCCGCCGATCCGGTATACCACGTCCAGCCTGCGCGACCGGCAAGCGATTCGTGTGAGTGAACGTCTCCGGCGACAACGTATGGTTCCGCGCGGTAACGGGCCACGTCGGCGAGCGTACGGGTGTGATTCACCGGGTTCAACATGTGGAACAATTCCACCGCCTCGTCGCCATTGCCCAGTTGCGCCAAGGCCATGACTATCCATGCCGCGGCGTGGGTATATTGGCCGCCATTTTCCCGTACGCCGGGCGGATAACGTTTGATGTAACCCGGCTCCTGCGCCGAGCGGTCGAAGGGCGGATGCAGCAACAACAGCAACCGCGACCCGCGCGCCAGCAACAACGAACGGACCGCATCCAGCGCACGCTCACCGCGTGCCCCCGACGCCGTGCCGGAGAATACCGCCCACGATTGGGCGATCGAGTCGATGCGGCATTCCTCGTTGTGGGCCGAACCCAGCGGCGAACCATCGTCGTAATAGCCGCGCCGGTACCACTCGCCTTCCCACGCCGTTTCCAGACTGGCGGCGAGCCGGCCCGCTTCAGTCCGATACCGCGTCGCCGCGACGCCCTCTCCGGCACGGGCGTCGCAAAGGGAAGCAAAGTCATTGAGGACGCAATGCAGAAAGAAGCCGAGCCACACGCTCTCGCCACGGCCACCGGCGCCCACGCGATTCATGCCGTCGTTCCAGTCGCCGGTCCCAAACAAGGGCAGGCCGTGAATGCCGGCGGTAAGACCCTTGTCGATGGCGCGCACGCAGTGTTCGAAGACCGTTCCGTCGACTTGAGAAACGCTTGGTTGGCCATAGTCCTGCAGTACATCAGCCCCAAGAACCGGCGCCTGCAGGTAGGGCAGACGCACATCCAGCAGGCCGCTGTCGCCGGTGGTGCGAACATATTCGGCCACGGCAAATGGCAGCCACAGCAGATCGTCGGAGCAGCGCGAGCGCAGCCCCCGCCCTTCCGGCTCGTGCCACCAATGCTGCACGTCACCTTCCAGGAACTGCCGACCCGCCGCGCGCAGGAGGTGCTCGCGTGCCAAATCGGGCCGGGCGAGCAACAAGGCCAGGATGTCTTGCAGTTGGTCGCGGAATCCGAACGCGCCGCTCGGCTGGTAATAGCCGGTTCGGGCCCAAAGTCTGCAGCCGATGTCCTGGTAGACCAGCCAGCGGTTAATCAGCGCATCGAAGGAATCGTCCGGCGTGCGCACGCGCACCGCTTCCAGGGTTTCGTCCCAGCCGGCGCGCACACGCTCCAGCGCCGCCCGCGCCGCGGCTTCCCCGCCATGGCGGGCGATGAGCCTGACCGCGTGCTCGCGGTCGTTGCCCTCGCCCAGCAGGAACACCAGGCTGCGGCTCTCACCCGGCGCCAGCGCGATCATGACGTGCAATGCGGCGCATGGATCCAGCCCCGCTCCCAGCTTGCCTGAAAGCGCTTCAGCACGGAGCGCGACGGGGGCGCCGAGTCCGCCATTGCGGCCAAGGAAGGCGGCCCGGTCGCATGTGATCGAGATCGGCGGTTCGCTGGCGTGCGCGAACGCCACGCCGGGCGAGAACGCGCCTCGAAACGCGCTGGTGGCCAGCACCGCCCCGGTGGCCGGCTCGCAAGCCGTGACGACATGCGATTGCTGCCCCTCGCGCGGAGGACCCAGCACCCACTCGCAATAGGAGAACACGCTCAAGCGCCGCGGCCTCCGGCTCTCATTTTTTAATGTCAGCAAAGAAAACTTCACCGGGTCGGCGGCGTCCACGAACACCTGCAGGTCGTGCCGGATTCCCCGCAGGATGCGCTCAAAACGGCTGACGCCGGCGGCGTGGTGGATAACACAACGGCCGCTGCCCGCATCGCGCGGCATCGGACCCGGCGTGGGCGACCACGCCTCTCCCGTCTCCTCGTCGCGCACGTATAGCGCTTCCGCCGTCGCGTCGGTCACCGGGTCGTTGGCGAACGGCGTCAGGCGGTTTTCGCGGCTATTGCCCGACCAGGTCGTCGCCGAGCCCGATGACGTTACCATCGTGCCGAAACCCGGAGCGGCGATGACATTGGTCCACGGCATCGGTGTTTCCTCATCGCCCTCGAGGACAATGGCATACTCCCGCGCCTCGTCGCTGAAGCCCCCCAGCCCGTTACCCAAAGTCAACGCCGGCAACGCGAGCAACGCAGTCGGCGCCTCGTCCGGCGGCGACACCGGGGTATCGTTGCCCGACGCCTTCACGAACGGCGCCACGGCGGGAAAATTCCGGCCGGGCGCGTCCATCTGCGTTCGGAGGTCGCCGCGGCTGCCGCGCAGGACCGCGCTGGCTGCGGCTTCCAGCAGTACCACGTCGTCGCGTCCGATGGCGTCGGCTTGCAACAGGTACGCGCCACCGGGCCGGTGTTTCCAGGCGCTCCGCCGGCCGTCCTCGAGCGCCGCGGTGAGTTGCACCCGCATTTCGTCACGGTAACCAGTCGACTCGTCGTTGAGCAGCACGAGGTCGGAGTCGAGCCCCTTGAATCGCCAATATTCGTGTGCCTGCAGCACCTGCCGTACCAGCGGCAGGTCGCCGACGCCGCCGACGCGAACCAGAAGGATTGGCAGATCGCCGGAAATGCCGTGTCGCCAGAGTCCGGCCTGTCCAAGCCGGTTGCCTGCGATTGTTTGCGGATCCGCCCGCAGCGAAGCGTCCGCATACAGCGCGCGCGAGGCGAGGCGCTCAAACAGAATCGCCTCGTCCGCCGTGATGCCCAAATGCAGCAGCCCGCTCCGGGCGTGGGCGTATGCCAGCGCGAACGTGCGCGCCGCCGCGCCGGGGTCGTGATACTTCTGCGCCAGGGCCACGGCTGTGGCGCGATCCGCGGCCACCCCCGTGGCAAAACACAACCGCGCGGCGCCGCCCGGAAGCAGCCGGATTCGCTGCCGGAGGCTGACGATGGGATCGAGTACACACCCGGTCGTGCCCGATAGCGCACGCCCATCAAGCGCCTGCGGACGATCCATGCCGCGGCCGCGGCCGAGAAAGCGAACGCGGTCGGTTTCCCACTCCACCGGGCCTTGGCTGCGGCCCGCCTGGGCCAGGGCGTGGAAGGCCCAGATCGCAGGTTTCTCCGGCTCCGGCGACCGCCTCCGGCATAAAAGAGCCGCACTGGCGGCGACGTACTCGGTCTCGATGAACAGCTTCTCAAACGCCGGATGGGCGAAATCGGCGGCCGCGGTGGCGAGGACGATCTCGGCGTAACTGGTAAGCTCGATTTCACGCGTGCGCGGGCTGTGATTGCGCACCGTTACCCGGCGCACCTCGACGTCGTCCTCGATCGATACTGCGATTTCGAGCAGGGTCGCGATGCCGTCGTCGCGACGGCTGTAGACCGCTCGATCCGCTAGAAACGTGGCGCTATAGAACTCCGGTACCAACGGCGCCGGATGCCACGTCGCCGACCAGACCGCGCCGCTGCGCGCGTCGCGCAGATAAATTGCCTGGCCACCCGGATCGCGGGTGGCGTCCCGCCGCGATCGGGTCACCGCCAGGCCGCGGCAAACGCTGTTGCCGCCGCCGCCGTTAGTCACGACTGTCATGTAATTGCCGTTGGAAAGAAACTGCGCATGCGGATAATACGTCTGCGCCGTGTGAAAGCGGCGCGAGGGCGCCGCCGGCGACGGTTCCACCTTTCCCATCGGCGCCAATGGAAGCGGTTCGCGCGCGGGAGCTCGGCGTGGCGCCTGTTCCTGCAGCAGCAATTCCGTTGCCTGCACTCTCGCGTCGGCATGGAAGCGCTCGATCATGCGATCCGCCTGCAGCGCGTTGGCCAGCGCCACCAAGGTCATGCCCTGGTGGTGGGCCATGTAGGCGCGGACGACCACGCCTTGCCCGGGCGTGATCGGCGCGGCGGCATTCGCATCGCGGTGTGAGAAGTCGATGGCCTCATACAGGCCGTATTCCGCCTCCATGCCAATCCCGCCGAGGCGCCTCAGGTTGGCCGCGCTTACCGCGGGATCGACCACCGCTGCCAGCGCCGTCGCGTACGGCGCCACCACCAGTTCGTCACCGAGGCCACGCTTCAGGCCCAGCCGGGGAATTCCAAACGCCCGGTATTGATAGGTTCCATAGCGGTCGACAACATTGTAGGCCGACTCCGAAATTCCCCACGGCACGCCTCGGGCGGCGCCGTAATCTCGCTGGCAACGCACGGCCATGCGGCAGGTCTCATCGAGCAGCGTGCCCGGGTAGCTGCGCATCAGCAGCAGCGGCATTAGATACTCGAACATAGTTCCGCTCCACGACAGCAAGACCGGCTCGCCGTGAATGGCCGTCGTCCGGCGTCCCAGATGGAACCAGTGCGATTCCGGCACGTCTCCCTTGGCGATGGCCACAAAGCTGGCCAACCGCGCCTCTGAAGCCAGCAGGTCGTAGAAGGAGGAGTCGAGCCGACCCGAGGCCTCGCCTTCCGCGAGCCGGTACCCGATCGCGAACAATTGCCGCCGCGCATCGTAAAGAAAACCGAAGTCCATCTCCTCGAACAACTTTTCCGATCGCGCCGCCAACTCGGGAGACAGCGCGCGGAGTCCTACTCCGAGCGTCAGAAGCGCGGCAGCCAGGTTCCCGCTGTCGACCGTGGAAATATAGGCGGGCGGCAGCGGCGCCAGCGTCCGTGTGTCATACCAGTTCAGCAGGTGGCCGTGCAAACGCTCCAGGCCCGCGATGGTGGTTAGCGCCGTTTCGATGCGGCCGAGCAACTCGGCGGTATCAATCAGCCCGAGGTCGTGCGCCGCCAACGTGGACAGCAGGTATAGGCCGATGTTCGTGGGCGAGGTCCGGTGCGCGACCACGGCTGCCGCCGCGAACTGTACGTTGTCGGGCGGAAGGCCATGGTCCTGGGGCCCGGAAAACTCGGCGAAATAGCGCCAGGTCTTGCCCGCCAGCGCCGTGAAGGACTCGCGGTCCGCCGCCGCCAGCAGGGCTCGCGGCCGTGGCGTCGGCCGACTCAGCGCATACGCGATCCAGGGCGCCGCCAGCCATGCCGCCAGCACTGGCACAGCCTCCGGCAGCGCGCGCGGCCGCACGGCCGCCACCCACGCGAATGCGCCCAGCGCCGCGACCGGGCTGGCCACCATGGCGGCTAGAAACGCGCTCCGGCGCGGCGTTCCAACGCGGGTAACGTTCGCCGCCGTCGTCTCCCATTCCAGCCGCCGGCTGCGCGTCACGCCGATGCGCACCAGCGTCACCGCGATGGCGTGCAGGTTCTGCCAGGCCTGGTTGGCGAGAAACGCCAGTTGCAGAGCCGAGCGGGCGGCGGCGATTTTGAGATCTTCCGCGGAGGTGCGCAGGTACGCCGGCCACGAGTCGCCGGAGCCGGGACCGTGCAGGGCCGAGACCAACGCGTCGCCGATCGGAAACAAGAGCGCGGCCAGCCCCACCCCTGTCCACACCCAGGCGCTGCCGGGCAAAATTGTCCAACCCAACATCAATAAGGCCACCGTCGCGGGCGCCAGCAGGCTGCGTCGCAGGTTGTCGAGGATTTTCCAGCGCGAAATCGCCGGCATCCGGTTGCGACGCCAACCACCGCGCGCGGGCGCCCACGGCAGCAGCCACCACAAAAGCTGCCAGTCGCCCCGCACCCAGCGGTGTTGTCGCCGGGCATGCGCCAGTACGCTCAATGGGTAATCGTCTATAACTTCGACGTCGCTGACCAGTGCCGCCCGGGCGTAAATGCCTTCGAACAGGTCGTGAGAGAGCAACGTGTTGTCCGGCACCCTGTCCTCCAGGGCAGCGACGAAGGCATCGACGTCATAGAGGCCCTTGCCGGTGTAGATACCCTCGCCGAACAGATCCTGGTAAACGTCGGAGACGGCGGTGGTATAGGGATCGACGCCCGTGTGGCCGGCGTAGGCGCGCGCGAACCGCGATCCGGCGGCGCTCGACATGGTGACGCTCACGCGCGGTTGCAGAATGCCATAGCCCTCGGTGACGCGGCCCAGCCGCGGGTCCAGCGAAGGGCGGTTCAACGGATGCGCAATGATGCCGGCAAGCTTCCTGGCCGCATCGCGTGGCAGCCGAGTGTCCGAATCCAACGTGATACAGTAGCGCACCGATGGCAACAGGTGCAGCGCGCCCACCTGGGTGGAAAAGCCAGTGTCGGAGGCGCCGCGAAGCAGGCGATTGAATTCTTGGATCTTGCCGCGCTTGCGCTCCCAGCCCATCCATACTCCTTCGCCCTCGCTCCATTTCCGGGCGCGATGGAAGAGGAAAAACAGTTCGCCGCGTTCCGGGCTCAAACGGCGGTTGAGCGCCTCGATGCCCGTACGCGCCCGCATCAGGATCGCCGCGTCCGACGGCTTCGAACGGGCGGCGGCATCGGCGAAATCGCTCAGCAGCGCGAAATGGATGTACGGGTCCGAGTTGCCGAGCGCCAGCACCTCGAGACGCTCCAGCAACGTGTCCACGCTGGCCGCATCGGTCAACAGCGTCGGTACCACCACCATGGTTCGCGCCGTCTCCGGAATGCCATCTGAGAAATCCAGGCGCTGCAGCCGTTCCGGTTTAACCAACCGCGACGCCAAGCGCTGCACCGTCGCGACGGCAATCTCCCCCGCCGCGGCGGCCACAAGAAACATCAGGGCCGCGACCGTCGTGGGCGGGCCGCCGGCCCGCCACGCAAAAACGGCGGCGGCGCCCACCAGCAGCGCGGTCAGAGATCCGATGCTTCCCAAATAAAACGCGGTCGGGTGTGACAGCGCGGCCCGGCGCGGACGCCGCCCGTGTGGCGGCCGGCCACCCACTTCGGCTTCCAATCCGCGCCGCCCGCCGCCGACCAGGTGGTAGCCGACATGGGCGGCGCGATCGGTCGTCGATCCGTTCGCCGCCGCCCGCCGCGCACTCTCCACCGCCCGCAACGCCATGCGGAGTTGGTCGGCTCCGGTGGCGGCCGCGATTTCCTCCACTGCCTGACGCTGCCGGTCGCGGCTGAGAAAGTCCATCCTCCCGTAGACGCCGGCGGGATCCCGCCGCAGTACCTCCTCGACCAGGCTGACCGACTCGACGTACTCCTGCCAGTCGAGCGTCGCGCAGAGCCGAAGACTGGTAATGGCGTTGGCGACCGACGCCTGGGTGATACCCTGCCGCTGATGTTCGGCGCGAATTTCATCTTCCGCACTCGTCCGCCGGGCGACCAATTGCGCTTCGACCGCGGCGCGGATGGGAGCCAGGCGAATCCCGTATGCGCGGACGCGATGCAAGAGCTGGACCACGTAAGCGGCCGCGAGCGCGCGTGGCAGCCGCTGCGATGCGCCGCCGGCGCCTTCGTCGAACTGGGCAATGTAGGTGTCGGCCGATTGCCGCTCGGCACGCGCCGCCAGGGTCACCTCCGCCAGCCGCCGCAGGTTTTCGATCAAAGCCAGCTTCAGCATGCTCGGCCATGCCCACAGCTCGCCGATGGTCAGAGGCGCAACCCGCTGGTAGCTTTGCAGGAAGCGCGCGAGCCGCTGCGGATCGAGCTGGCTGTCGCTGTGCCGAATCAGCTCGATCGCGACCGCATAGATGCGCGCATGCCTGGCTTGGTTGCGGGCGGCGAGCATTGGCAATTCGCGGTAATAATGTCGCGGTAGATTGCGTTGGATTTCCCGAATTTCTGCGCTGACGATGTGAAAGTTGTCGAGCAACCATTCGGCGGCGGACGTCACGAAACGCCCGTTCCGCACGTCGCCGGCCAGGATGCCATGGGCCTCGCGCAGTCGGCGGGCGTTGTCGTCGAATCGGGGGAAGATGCTGCGCGAGCGCCGGCGCGGACTCGGATCGACGATAAACTCGGCCGCCAGCGCCAGCGCCCGCTCCTCCAACCCCTCGGCGCTGAGCAGTGCGTCCCGTAGCGGCATTGCCGGCGCCGCCGCGCGCCGCTTCCGGCTGTTCGGTAGGAGCAACGGCAGCATCTATCGGTCGCCGTCCAAATCGGCGCGAGCGTTCAGCCGCATGAGCGGCGGACCGAGATAATAGAACCGGAACCGGGTAGTCGGGGTCAAGGTGTGCGCCAAGGTCAATGCCTGTACCGCAGCGCCATCAGGCGCCGGCCCGGCTTGGCGCTGGGTTAGATACGTGGTCTCTCCGCGGATCGGAAAGGCGTGCACCGCGGCGGCAAGCATGCCGCATGCGAGCAACCTCCAAATCCGCTTCCAAGTCTAAGTCGCGCCCTGCGCTGATGCTGTACAAATGTGGACAGGGCGGGAATTGCGGCTGACGCCCCGCAAACAAAGGCGCCGGTGCCCGTGATTGCGGGCATTGGGAAGATCGCGCCGAGTTGTACCGTTATGCACAGACCCGCGAATGCCAGGCCAGATACCATCGGCTTGTCGGAACAATCACAAAGGCATGGCCCCACTATGACGTTACTCCAAGTGCTCATGACACTCATTGGTGTCGGCGTTCTGCTCTGGCTGGTCAATCGCTTCATCCCCATGGAGGCTTCGATCAAATCGATTTTCAACGCGGTGGTCGTGATCGTGGTGGTGTTATGGTTGCTGAGACTATCCGGAATGATGCACTCCCTCTCCGCGATTCGGATTGGCGGCTAACAACCCGCACGGCAGCTTGCGTCGCGGTTGGTGACAATCGGCGGCCGGCCGGCGATGCGCGCCCGCCCTGCGGGCCCCCGCCCGCGGGTTCAAACGAGTCAGCGCGCCCGGCCCCCGCTCGGTCGCGACGCAGGCGGCCACCGAGTCCGCCCAGGGAGGAGACTGAGCTGGACGGCCATGCAGGCATGCTTATCGACAATCGTTGCCGGAGGCGCAACCGGCCACCGGGAGGAGCGGGTCAGGCCCACAATGCGCCCCGTTCCGAATTGGCGGCGGGGCGGCTGCGAAGCCGCCGCGCCGCTCCCCGACCGCCAGGAACGGAAGTCTCCGCATCGAGGGCGGCAGGTTCGATTATGATGCGGAAGGGTCGATTCGACCTCAAGCTCGGCGGCCAGCACACACCGAGATCGTTGGACACGAGCTACTATTAAGATCAGGAGCTTCTCATGCCGCGCGCCAACTCCAAAGCCGTTCGCCGAGGTATCGCCAAATCGCCGACGGGCATCCAGGGACTGGATGAGGTCACGGGAGGAGGCTTGCCCAGAGGCCGTGTCACGCTGGTCTGCGGCAAGGCGGGATGCGGCAAGAGCCTGCTCGCAATGGAATTTCTTGTGCACGGCGCCGTTCTATACGGCGAGCCGGGCGTATGCATGGACTTCGAAGAGACGGAGGAGAAGCTCGCGTCCAACGTCGCATCGCTGGGCTTTGACCTGCCCGCGCTTGCCAAAGCCAAGAAGGTGCTGGTGGACTACGTTTCGGTTGAGCGCAGCCGCATTACGGAAACGGGAGACTACAACCTCGAGGGCTTGTTCGTCCGCCTGGAGCACGCCGTCAAAACGATCAACGCGAAGCGGGTCGTGCTCGACAGCATCGAGGCGCTTTTCTCGGAATTGTCGGACACGCGGCTGCTGCGGGCGGAACTCCGCCGATTGTTCCGTTGGCTGGAAGACCGCAAGCTCACGGCTGTCGTTACCGGCGAGGCGGGAGAACGCACGCTCACGCGTCACGGTCTGGAGGAGTACATCGCCGACTGCGTGATCTCGCTGGATCACCGGGTCACCGAACAGATCTCCACGCGGCGGATGCGCATCGTCAAATACCGGGGGACGGCGCACGGAACGGATGAATTCCCGTTCCTGATCGATTCCGATGGCATCTCGGTCGTGCCGATCACGTCGCTGGCCCTTGCCCACAAGGCATCCAGCGAACGCGTTTCAACAGGCATTCCAGTGTTGGACGAAATGATGGAGGGCAAGGGGTTTTTCCGCGGGAGCAGCGTGTTGGTGTCGGGCACGGCGGGAACGGGAAAGTCCAGCCTGGCGGCGAGCTTCACTCGAGCCGCGTGCGCGCGCGGCGAACATTGTCTCTATTTCGCGTTCGAAGAGTCGCCCGGCCAAATCTTGCGCAACATGCGTTCCGTGGGCATTGACCTCGAGCGGTGGGTCAAGAAGGGCTTGTTGCATTTCCACGCCATGCGGCCGACCAGCACCGGGCTCGAAGGCCACCTGTCCAGCGTCCATAAATTAATCGGCCAATTTCGACCCAGCGTGGTGGTGGTTGATCCGATCACGAACATGATTGCGGCCTCGGGCTCCCATGACGTGAAATCGATGCTCATGCGCCTGGTCGACTTCTTAAAGGTAAAGCAGATCACGTCGATCTTCACGAACCTGACGCTGGGGGGCGATCCCCTGCAGAAGACCGCCGCAACCGTCTCCTCCCTTATGGATACATGGATCATTTTGCGCGACAGCAAACCCAACGGCACGCCGAGACGCGAGCTTTACGTTTTGAAGTCTCGTGGCATGGCTCATTCGCGCGAGCCCCGCGAGCTGGTCGTCAGCAGGCGAGGCATTGAATTGGGACGCGTCCGCAGAAATCATCCGGTGGCCACCGGCATCGCGGGCGCGGAAGCGGTATCGGGAGCCGAGGAGGGAGAATGGCCGAAATAAAACGGGCCGCGAAGGTCGGCAAAAAGACGAGTTCATCGCGCAAGCGCGTCCCCTCCAAGGGCGTGGCCGCCGAATTTTGGCAACTGCGGCTCTACATCGCCGGCCAGACGCCGAATTCAGTCGCGGCGGTGGCTAATCTCAGGAAAATCTGCGAGGACCAGCTCAAGGGACAGTACCGGATCGAAGTCATCGATTTGTTGGAAAAGCCGCAGTTGGCCAAGGGCGACCAGATCATCGCCATTCCGACGCTGGTGAGAAGGCTCCCGCCGCCGATCAAGAAAATCATCGGGAACCTTTCAAAGACCGAGAGCGTGATGGTGGGTCTGGACTTGAAACCGGCGCTGAAGTAGGGCGCAAGGGTTGATGCGTAGCAAGCGAATTCATTTCGGTCGCCGAAGCCGCCCCGCCGGATTACGCGGCAAAGCCGGACCGGCCCGCGTTGGTCCGGGCGAGCCGCAGCTTTCGGCTTCAGGACGTCGGCAAACCCAGCGGCTCAGGCTGAACGAGGCGCAGGAAACGCTGCGGGCGGTACGATCCGGCCAAGTGGATGCCTTCATGGTGTCGAGCGGCGGGCGCGAAAAAGCGGTACTGCTCGCAGGCGGAGAACCGGCATACCGCATGCTGGTAGAGGCCATGAACGAGGGCGCGGCGACCCTTTCGCGAAATGGCGCCGTGCTCTACTGCAATCGAAGGTTGACGGAACTGCTGCGCCGTCGACCGCGGGAAATTATCGGAATTGAAATTCAGTCGTTGATGGGCGAGGCCGAGCGTGACCGATTTAAGAAGCTGCTGTCCTGCACTCGGAGATCGGCGATGAAAGGCGAGTTCGCACTCCGTTGCAAGCAGGGAGGTTCAGTTTCCGTGCATTTGTCTCTCAACCGGTTTCGCGGACATGGAGGCCAAGCCCTCGGCATGGTCATCACCGATCTGAGCGAACAGAAGCGCAAGCAGGCTGCGGAGGCCAAACAGGCCACGGAGGCCAGCCGCATGCTGCTGGAACGCACGCTGTCGGCGCAAGAGCAGGAAAGGCGCCGAATTGCGCGGGATTTGCACGACGAAACCGGTCAATTGCTGACCGCACTTCTGGTCGGTCTGCGGACGTTGGAAGCCCCGGGAAGCCTGACGGACGTGAAAGCAAGAGGGCGGCGCCTGCGCAAAATCGCCGCCCAGGCGATTGAGGAGGTCGGCCATCTGGCACGTGGGCTCCACCCCACGGTGCTGGACGATCATGGTCTGGCCGTCGCCATCCGCCGATATGCGAAGGAGTACGAAAAGACGCACAGCATCGCGGTGGATCTGGATCTTAGAGTCCTTGATTGCGGCCTGCCAGTGGCTATCCAGACGGGGCTGTATCGCATTTTCCAGGAAGCCCTTACCAACGTGGCCCGGCATTCCAGGGCCAGTTCGGTCCGCGTCACGTTCGCGTGCCCGCCCCATTCGTTGCAAATAGCCATTGCCGATAATGGGCGCGGCTTTGACGCCGGCGGGGTGTCCGTATCTTCGCGCCGTCTGGGCATCCAGAGCATGCGCGAGCGAGCGGCCATATTGGGCGGAACGATTAGTTTCCCATCGCAGCGCCGCGGGACAACGGTATTGGTGCAGGTCCCACTGGAGGCGGCTTGGAGGCGCACGGAGCCCCAGCTGGAGTCCGCGTCCGCAAGAGCCGGCGCGCCCGCCAAACGGTCAAAGCGAGCGACTCGGACCAAGAGAGGCGAACCACTGGCGGCGAGTACCTGAAATGGCGGAGCGAGCGCGGAAAATCAGGGTAACGATCGTTGATGATCACGCGATTCTTCGGGCGGGACTGAAAATGCTGATTGATTCCCAGCCCGATATGGTGGTTGTGTCGCAGGCGTCCGACGGAGAGAAGGGAGTGCAGGCGGCGCGGGAGACGCGGCCGGATATTTTCCTGCTTGATCTCACCATGCCGCGGGCCGGCGGCATGACGGCGCTTCAGGCGATCGTGCGCGACTGCCCCGGCACGCGCGCACTCGTGCTGACGATGCACGACGACCCCGCGTACGTGCGCTCGGCACTGGCAGCCGGCGCCCGTGGATACTTGCTTAAACGGGCGGTGGATACCGAACTCCTCGCGGCCATCCGAGCCGTGCACCGCGGCGGAATCTTCGTGGACCCGTCCCTGGCCGACATTCTAGTGCAGGATTTGATCGCGAAGAGAGGCGGGAGGGCCGCCTCCGCCCAGGCGTTCAAGATCCTCAGCGACCGCGAGCTGCAGGTCTTGAAACTGGTGGCGCAGGGGTACACCAGTTCACAGATCGCGAAGCGGATTTTAGTCGGCGTGAAAACCGTCGAGACCTACCGCTCGCGCTTCGCCGAAAAGCTTGGCCTTCGCACGCGCAGCGACCTGATCCGGTTTGCGCTGGAGATGGGTTTATTGAAACCCGAAACGCTGGAGCATGAGCCCACGCCGTAGCGACTCATTCCAGGGCGCTCGCGTTACGATCCGGCCACTGTCGGGAATTCCCCGAAAAATCACCCCATTTTTGGGAGTGGCCCCGATACTCAGCCAGGTGGCGACGCCTCATACTTTAGTCGTATGCTGTACGATTTCATTGCAATCCACCGCGACGAAATCATTCGCAGGTGCAAAGCCAAAGTAGGATTGCGATTGGTCCCGTCGCCAACGCCGGCCGAAATCGAACACGGCGTTCCCCTGTTTCTGGAACAACTCGTCACCGCGTTGCGGCTGGGAATGTCCTCCAGCTCGGAGATCGACGAAACCGCGATTCTCCATGGGCACGACCTGCTGGCGCAAGGGTTTTCGGTTTCCCAGGTCGTCCATGACTATGGCGACGTATGTCAAACCGTCACCGAGTTGGTGGTTGAAAGGAACGCGCCGGTGGGCGCGGACGAATTTCGGATGCTCAACGGCTGCCTGGATGTGGCGATCGCCGGCGCGGTCACCGAATACAGCCGTGCGGGTAGACAGAACCTTGCGACGGCCGAGGCGGCTACCGCCCACGAAGGCGAGCGGTTCGCGCTCCTCAGCCACGAGCTTCGAGACTTGAATCGCGCCGCGCTGGTCGCCTTTGCGGCGGTCAAGTCGGGCAACGTCGGCGTTGGCGGAAGCACCGGGCGGATTGTGTATCGCGCCCTGCTGCGCTCGCGCGATCTGATTGCGCGAGCACTTGCGGAGGCCACACTCGCGCAACATTCCCAGAAATCGGAGCCGTTGCTTGTAGACGACCTGATCGAAGAGCTTGTCGAAATTGGCCTGCTGGAGGCGAATGCCAGGGGCATCGGCCTGAAGGTAGTGCGGGCGGCGGGAGAGGCCGTCATCGATGCCGATCGAGAGGTGCTCGTGGCGGCGGTGATGGTGCTCTTGCAGAATGCGCTGAGGTTCACCAAGCCGAAGTCGGCGATTACATTCCGAAGCCGCACCATGGACGGCCGCGTCCTGGTCGAGATTCAGGACGCGTGTGGCGGCATGCCGGCAGAGAGCATCAAGAAGCTGTCTCATGCGGCGGAACAGACAGGCGCTGATCGCCCGAACCTTGGGCATGGACTCACGTTCACGCGGAAGGCCGTCGAAGCATTCGGTGGGCGTGTCTTTGCACGGAACGTGGCTCGGGTCGGCTGCATGGTGACCGTGGACCTCCCGATATCCACATCGCGGCTTCCGTTTTGAAATGAAGCGGCACCGCCTGAGATCGTCGCGCAATGCTGGCCAGCCGAGGAGATCGGCGGACCGCCGTCCACGCGACGGAGCGACAATGGCGGCAAAGCTTTCCACCAAGCCGCGGAAGGTGACACGCCCGTCGAGTGCCGGTGAACAGGATCGCGCCTGGTTCGCGGCGCCCTTGAATTCGATTCCGCGCGGAAGAAGCACGCTGCACCTTCGCAAGGGCAGCTTGATCTATTCCCAGGGCCAGCAGGCCGATGCCGTGTACTTCATCCGGCAGGGGAAGGTTCGGCTCTCGGTCCTTTCCAGGACCGGCAAGGAAGCGATTCTTGGGATTCTGGCGCCCGGGGATTTTTGCGGTGAGGGCTGTCTTGCCGGCCAGGCGCTCCGGTTTGGCACGGCGACCGCGATTACCACGACGGTCGTCGTGAAGATTCAAAAGGCCGAACTAGTCCGGGCGCTTCACCAGCAGCACCCGCTGTCCGAGGCGTTCTTGGCGCAACTCCTGGCTCGCAACATCGCCATTGAGGAGGACATCTGCGACCAGCTCTTTAATCACAGCGAGAAACGTTTGGCGCGCGCACTGCTCAAGCTGGCGCACTTCGGGAACGGGCCGGTGCAGCGCCACGGCTATACCATCACTCCGAGAATCAGTCAGGAGGCACTTGCTGAAATGGTCGGAACCACCCGCGGCCGCGTCAACTTCTTTATGAACAAGTTTCGGCGCCTGGGACTAATCGACTACAAAGGCGAGGTCACCGTTCACCCTGAGCTGCTCACCGACGTGGTCCTCAGCGATTAGCCCGCGCGCAGTCCAGCGTAACCGTCGAAACGCGGCTTAGGTCTCACAGCGGGCAAACAGGTGCCCGCCGGCGCACGCCGCCACGCGTGAATTCACGCGACGGCCTGATTCGGCATGATGGATTGAGTAGCCGAGCCGCTCCAGTGGCGCCGCCAGGGCGCGCACCCGCCGCTCACGCTGGTCGCGATTGACGCCGTGGACCTCGATCAGCAGGTCCGGACGCCGGCGCCGCAGGGTGTCGACGGCGCCCGCCAACACCTCCCTCTCCATCCCTTCGACGTCAAGTTTGATGAAATCCGGCGGCCGCAGTCGTAACGTTCGCACCATTTCGTCGAGCCGTTCGACGCGGCACACCCCTGCGCGCATCCGCAGCGGCGTGCGCGCCTCGGTGGCGAGCGAGGCGGTGGTTCGCATCCATGGCAGCATGAATAAGGTTCGCTCCTCGCGCGCCGCCCCCAGCGCCGCGCGTTCGATGCGGACGTTGGCGATTGCGTTCAGCTTCAGGTTGGTCGCCAGCCTGGCGAAGCTGCGCGCCTGCGGCTCGAACGCCACCACGAGTCCGGCCGACCCCACCTGACGCGAAAAGAAAAGCGTGTAGGCGCCCACGTGCGCGCCAATGTCGTAGACCACCTTGCCCGCCAGATCCATGCCCAGCAGCAGGCGCTCCTCGGGACTGACCACGTGCGGCAGACGCGCCCACTGTGGCAGGTAAAAGTGTTCGCAATTCTTGAAGCCTTGAGCCAAGTCGCGGCGCAGGAACCCAGGCCGGTACCTGCCCAAAGGTCCGAGCCAACCGCCCGAAAGCGAGGCGGCTGGCTGGGCCGGAAGCAATTCCGATCGTTCAGGGGACACAACGATCTCCGTTTCCGGCAGCCGTCCAGCACCCGCTCCGGTTGATCCGGTTTCCGGGAACGCGCGAAATCGGTGAGCATGGACGCGCCGTCAAGAGGCGCGTATCCTGGCCTTTCGCACCGGGGCTGGCACCAGTTCCAATACCCAGCATGCATCCAACCGAGCGTGGCAGTGCGGGCATTTCTGTCCGGCCATTGCGCCTAAGCGTTGCCGTCCGAAACTCTCGACGGGCATGGCCAGCGCGTTGGCGAATCGCGAGCACATCGCGCACCAAACGTTCGCTTTCAACCCGCCTTGCATTCGATTCATTCCGTCACCCCGTTGCCGCGGACGTCTTAACGTTATCTTCGCTGCGTTGGTTCTTCTGTCCACAAGTGAACATGTTCAAGCCGGCCCCGCCACGCTGTAGGCATCGGAATCGATGGTTCCGTTGGAACCAGCCGCCGCCGCCGGCATCGCCTGGAGGCGCCGCAGCCAGCCCTGCAGCCTGGCGCTGTCGCGCCGTGACAAACCATCGACGGCCGGCATCGCGTAAAACGCCAGGATGTCGTCGCGGAGGCCTGGTGACACCGCCGTAAAGCCGTCGGCGGCGAGCGCCGCCGTCAGTTGGAAGTACGTCTGGTCGGCGAGGCGATAGTCGCCGCGACGTGTGTCCGCGCCGGTGTCGAGGTTGCGATTCGGCAGGCGAAGCGCATGATAGCCCTCGGCGGCAAGCGATTCGCGGAATTGGGCGATTGTGATATCAATGCTTTTCAGATACAGGGTCTCGGCCGCCGCTGTGGGTCTCCGAAACTCCAGCCCGCGCAGCGGCCCCACCTTGGGCAGGTGCACGATGCATTCCGCCAGCAGGCGCGCCAGCAGACTCGGGTGACGGTATTTCCGGCCCCACTGCCGCTCAAACTGCGCCCGCTTCAGGCCGTAACGGTAGGCGTCAGGGTTGAAGGCGGGATCCTGCTGAAAAAACTGCTTGCGATACGACTGCAGGGCCGCGGCATCCAGCTTTGGCAGCACCGTACCGACTGCGTACCGGAACGACCCAATGGCCAGTTCGGGGTCGGGCAGGACTCGCTCGAGCGGCAGTCCATACACCGAGGCGTACACCCTGGTCAGAAGCGGAACAGAAATTTTGAAGCCGACAAAATCGCCATAGGCTTGCGTGGGATAGCGGTACTTGGCAATCTGAAGAATGTCGAAGCTGAACTCCACTCGCATGTGCGCTGCGGGGTTGTCCTCGTACGTCACAACATGCCCGAAGCGGCGTTGCAAAGCCGGGAACTCGAGCCCCACCGATTCGTTCACCGCCGGGTGCCCGAAGCAATCGGCCGTATAGTGGGCGAGCATGCCGAGAGCAAAGGCAAATTCGTTCGCGTCGCGGCTTTGGTCCAGCATCGCGGCGACCAGATCGCCGCTGCGCGCATAGTGCGCCAAATCGCTGAATAGATGGTTGCCATACGGGTAATAGCCGACGTCATCAACGATCGCGCCGCCATAAGCAAACGCATGCGCATCGCGCAACTCGGCCGGGGTTAAGCCGGGATATCGCCGCAACAGCAGTGGTTGCAGATCCGAGATCCACACCAGCTCGATCAACTGTTCATGCGTGAGGATCGAGTAGGCGTGCCCTGGCGGCGCCATGGCAAGCACCATCAACAGCACGGCCAGGAGCGCGAACGGCTGGCGCCAGCCGCGCCGGGGGAACGACGTCATGGATGGTATTCTGCTGGTTTTGCGCCCTCGGAATCTGTCCTGTTTTGCGCACTGCCGCCGGGCGGGGCGCTCACAAAGCCGTCGCTTCAGTTGATGTGATCGAATTTGGGCATGGCGGGGTAGAGTTGGCCGGCGCGCCATTGCGCGGCGTCGGCGCGCAGGTATACGATTTTGCCGTCCGAAGAGGTGCATGTCAAAGGGGCTGGGTTATGCTGGTCGCCAACAATGACTAATAGCGTCCCCAAGCTCTTGCGGCGATTGGAGGTTTTCTATGGGAAGCAGACGCCGTTATGGCCCACTGATCCCTATGAATTTCTGATCTGGTGGCACTGCGGTTACCCAGCCAGCGACGCCAGGTGCGCCAAGGGTTGGGATTCGCTTTCCCGGCTCATTGGTGTCGCGACCGACAAAATCCTGGGGGCGTCGCTGGCGGAGCTTGGCGATGCGCTCATGCCTGGAGGCATGGCGCCAGAATTGCGCGCCTTTCGCATGAAGACGATTGCCGCGAAAGTAAGAGACGAGTTTGGCGACGATCTGGCCCGCGCGTTACGGCAGTCGCCCGCGCAGGCGCGCAAAATACTCAAGACGTTTTCGAATATCGGCGATGGCGGCGCCGATCGTATCGTGCTCTTCGCGGGGCTGGCACCGGTCGCCGCCATTCCCTCCAACTGCCCGCACGTGCTGGTGCGCATGCTATTCGGCAAGGAGCGGCCGAACTATAACCTAAACTACCGCAACGCGCAGGATATGATTGCCGCCGAGGTGCCGGAAAAGTTTGAGGCTCGCAGCCGAGCCTACCTGCTGCTGAAGCGGCACGGGCAGGAGATCTGCAAGACCAAGCCGCGCTGTGAGAAGTGCCCAATGAGTGCGGATTGCGCCTACTTCGCCGACCAGCGCCGCAAGACTAGATCCGTCGGATGAACACCAGCGCCGGCCGCGGATCGGCGCAGGCGCAAGCGGCGCGTGTCGATGATGTCAGAAGCCGGCATTTCCCAGCGTTACAAAGATTAGAATGGAGGCACATAGAATGCGGTTTTGTCGAATCATTTCAATCGTGGCGGCGTTGCTGGTGGGCGGCGCTGGGCTTTGCATCGGGCAAGGTATCGCCCACTATCCGACGCCGGAACAGCCGGCCGGGACGCCGCGGCTCCAGTTCGATATCATCTCCGTAAAACCGGCGCCTCCGGATCAGCGTAGCGGCGGGGTGCAGCCCACGCCGGGATACGAAGGCTATATCTGCGACAATGCGTCGCTGTTCACCGACATGACGGTGGCCTATGGCGTGACCGGACGCCAGATTGAAGGCGGGCCGGATTGGATTCGGTCGCAGCCGTGGGACATCGAAGCCAAGTCCGACAGACCGCACTCGATTGACGAGTTGCATTTGATGCTGGAGCACGCGCTCGAGGGCCGCTTCTCCTTGAAACTGCATCACGAGACCCGCCAGGAATCGGTACTCGCGCTCGAGGTCGACCCGCATGGCGCCAAGCTCAAGCTCCATGAGCCGGAGAACGATACCAACACACCGCCCATCGGCATTGGTCCCGGCAGCCAGCCCAATACATTGGCATTGAGCGGCACCAACGTCAGCATGACGTATCTCGCCTTCATGTTGACCCGGTTGGGGAGTACACCGGTGCTCGACCGAACCGGCCTCGACGGGCATTATGATTTTTCGGTCGAATTCCCGACTCCGCCGCGCCCCGAAAATGGCGCCGCTCCGGGTCCGCCGGACTTTACGCCTCTTTTTGACGCGATGCGCGATCAGCTCGGCCTGCAACTCAGACGCGGCGGCAAAGGCCCGGTGGACCACCTTGTGATCGACTCGGTGCAGAAGCCGACGGCGAACTGACGTCTCAGTTGATGTGATCGAATTCGGGCATGGCGGGGTAGAGCTGGCCGGCGCGCCATTGCGCGGCGTCGGGGCGCTGGTAGACGATTTTTCCGCCGACGATGGTATACAGCACGCGCGTGCGGAGAATGTCGTGGGCGGGAAGGGTAAGCAGGTCTCCTGAAATCACGTCCAGGTCGGCGCGTTTTCCGGGAGCGAGCGAACCCAGTTCCTGGTCCTCAAAAATTGCGTAGGCGTTGTTGGCGGTGTAGGCGCGCAACTCCTCCATTCGGGTCTTGGCTTGCGCCGGATAGAAAAGCGTCCCGTTGCCCTCGTCGCGGGTGACGCCGCAATAAAAATTGGCGATGGGATTGGTGTTCTCGACGGGCGTGTCGGTGCCGTCGAGCACCATGGCTCCGCTCTGGATCAGCGAGTGCCACACGTAGGCGCCTTCCTGCGCGCGCCGCACGCCCAGGCGGGGGACAACATAGGGCGCGTCGGAGCAGGCGTGGATGGACTGCATTGACGCAATCACGTGGAGCTGGGCAAAACGCGGGATATCCCCAGGCGCCAGATGCTGAGCGTGTTCGATGCGCCAGCGCAGGTTGCGGGCGGCAGGATCAGCGGTGAAAATCTGCTGGAAGAGATCGAGCGTCTCGTGGTTGGCGCGATCGCCTATGGCGTGCACCGAGACCTGGAAGCCGTCGCGGGCGGCAAGCTCCGCCATTTGCCGAATGTCACTCATGGCAACCACGTTCTTGCCAGTGATGGCGGGGGCGTCGCTATAGGGCTGCAGGAACCAGGCGCTGCGGGTGCCGAGGGCTCCGTCGGAGGCGATCTCGCCGATGCCGCGCACCGTGAGGTGATCATCGGCGTAGCCGATGAGCTTGTACTGCGCCGGATGGGCGTTTAGGGCAGACTTGGAATCCCTAATGTTGATGTAGAGGCGCATGGGAAGACCCTGAGCGGCTTGCTGCTTAAGCCAATCAATGGTCTGGAAGTTCTGGCCCATGTCCACGAATGTGGTGACGCCCTGGCTGATTTCATTCTGGATCGCGCTGTCGAGCGCCTGCCGCTGCAATGCCTCGCGGCTGGCTGGGGACAGCGTGGCGAGGTAAGCGCTGTAGGCCCGGTGCACGGGAGCGGCGGCGGTGTCACGCAGCATGCCGATGGCGTTGCCCTGGGCGTCGCGAACAATCGTACCGCCGGGCGGATCGGGCGTCTGACGCGTGATGCCGGCCAGACGCAGGGCTTCGGCATTGACGATGACGCCGTGGCCACTGGCATGCTCGAGCATGACGGGATTGTGCGGCGAAGCAGCGTCGAGCGCGGCGGGAAGCGGCAGGCCGTCCACGTTGGGCTGCGGCGGATGCCGCCATTTGCTTTGCTGCCAGCCGGCGCCCAGAATCCACTCGCCGGGCTTGGCTTTGGCCGCGGCGGCGCGGACCATGGCCACGATCGCATCCCAATCGGGAGCGCGGCGCAAATCGAGTTCAGTGCGATCGGTACCGGTCTGCATCAGATGGCCGTGGCCCTCAATGAAACCGGGAATTACGAAGCCGCCATGCAGATCGAGCACGCGCGTCCGCGGACCGGTGTAGGCCGCCATCTCGGCATTTGTGCCCAGCGCGACGATGCGTCCGGCGCGGACGGCGAGCGCTTGCGCCTGGGGATGAGCGGCGTCGAGGGTGACGATCGAGGCGTTGCGCAGCACTAAATCGGCCGGCGATGCCGGGGGTGCGGGCGCGGCAAGGGCGGGCGCGCAGAAAAACGCGGCAATGAGAGCGAAGCGATAGTGGCGCACGATAGATCTCCGGGCTTCCACTGTAGAACCGATTCGAGCGGCAGGCAAGAGTATACGGCGCGCTTTTATGGAGTTACGGTGGTCGCGCGGCCGCGGGTCTCGCCCCGCAGCCAGATGTAGAGCGGCGCGTGCGGAGCCGGTGGCGGCCAGGGCATGACGATGGCCAGGGTCTGATTCGCGCCCGCGGCACCGGTGACGCGCATGGGAATGCCGGTGACCGCAAGGCCGACATCCGGCGACCAACCGGTTTTGGCAATCAATTGCAGGTTGTCGCCGCGTAGTTCGCCGGCGAACTCACCCGGTGACGGACCCTGGTTGGAAAGCGTCAGCGCCTTGATGCTCGGAAGTTGCACGACGCGGCCGAGGTCATACGGATCGGAGTCGCCGACCGCGCCGTCGGCTACGGTCATTTGCAACTGGCATCCAGGCGAGCCGACGGTGCCGGGTACAGCAGCTAGATAAAAAAGGCCATTGCCGCCGGCAGCTAACTCGAGAGAGCCGGTATTTTCACCAGGATGGAGCGTCGCCGCCGCGAATTGCAGGTCGGGCGTTTTGCACTGCAAATGAACCGCCACCGCCGCCGGAGCGTGGTGAACCGTAAACGCAAAATTTACGGTGGCATCGGCGGGGAGCTCGCCGGGAAGCAGAGCGACGGTTTGGCCGGCGTTCACGGTCTGATGGACGTCGGCAATGCGGGGACGGGGGGCGAGCACATCAATTGCGGCGTCTTGGGCGAGTGGTTGAGGCCTGCCGGTCACGAAGACGCTGGCGGAGAGGGTTTGACCGGCGGCGGCTGCCGGCGCCAGAGTGAGTTGGGCAGCACGCTGGTTCAGACCTTCAGGTGGAACGGTGGCCGGAAGGGGATCGAGAGTCAGGCTCGCGCCGGGACAGGTGAGGCGGGCGATGCGCTCGAGGTGGTGTCCGCGGAGAATGATTTGTTGTGAATGTTCGTCGAGATTGGCGCGCAAGGGTTCGATCACAGGATCGGGAGGTTCGACCGTGAGCGGGAGGGTGCGCGGCTCGCCGGCCGATTGCTCCAGCCGGAGTTGATACGTTCCGGGCGCGAGCGCGGCGGTTGCGAGCTTGACGGTGAGGCTTTGCCGATCGGCGGAGAGAGTGAATGGAAGAACTGTCGCCTTGGGCAGCAACTCGACCTTATTTACAAATGAGAAATCGGCGCCGGTGACGGTGACCGGAGTTTCGCCGCCGCCGGAGACGACCGGTATGGCGCCGCTCAGGCTGGCATTGGCGAGTTGCGTGGGGGGGCGAACAGCGACGGCGCCTTGCACTTGAAGCGGCGTCCAATCCCAAAGTGCGGTCAAATGATAGTCGCCGGGCGGCGGGTTGACGTGGGTGAGATCGAGGGTGAGCGTGTCTTTCAGCGGTCCAGGCGCAACTTCCACCGGGATCGGCACGGGAACGCCTGCGCTGGGCACCAACATCCAAGCATGTGCGCGTCCGAGGTCGCGAAGCTGGGCCACGCTGGCGCAGGTGACCGAGATCGAGGCCTGCGCGCCGATCGGCACCACAGCGGCCTGGTTTTTTGCCAATGCCACCGTCGGCACCGAGCCGCCCGGAAGCTTGAACATCCAGATGTAGACGGTGTGCTGGTTGGGCGGCGGCGCGACGTTGGCGGCGCACAATCGCGCCGGCGTCGAGTGAGCCTGGGCAAAAGCGCCTTGGAATTGAGTGCCGGGGAAGAGGCTCTGGTGCAAGGCGCGGAAGAGCGGCATGGTGTCGGTGGCCAAGCCCATGACCGGGCCGAAGTAGAGACTGGCAAGGGCCGTGGCGGTGCTCGTGGACCCCGACGAAAGACTATTAGGACTGGGTGCGCTTTGTTGCGCCGTGGGCGGCGCCACCGCCGCCAACAAAACCGCCGCCTGCTGGTCGGGCGAGAGGGCAGGGTTGGCCTTGGGCATGCTCACGCCGTAGGTTTCGGAATACTGCTTGAGCAGCGTGTCGAGCGAGAGCGAACCGGGCGGCGAGTTCTCGTAACGTGAGAGGAGCGCGACCAGGGCCTCGACGCGCGATGTTTCCTCAGCATAGGCGATGAAGTGCATTTGCAGCTCAGGGTGTTTGCTGAGCAGGGAGCGAGTTTTATTGGCGTTGAGGCCATTGGGCCCGAAGAGGAACGCCACCGCGCCGGTGCGTTCGGGAACGCGCCAGGTGGCGGGGCGGTCGGCGGGGCTGGTAAAAACCGTTAGCTCGGCGCTAGCGTCGTTCGATGCGGGGATAAGAATTGTCGCGACCCGGGCGGAGTGGCGCCAGACTTTAGGCAAGGCTTGCGGGGCGTAATGCAGCGAATCGCCCTGATTGAGATTATTGATGTCGGCCAGCGGGACTGGATCAGCATTTCCGGGCGGCGCAACTGTCAGCTCGAAACCAGTGACGAGGCGGCCACCGGGGCAGGGAACGTCCTGCGCGCGCGCGGCTGTAGACCATGAGAGAGCAAAAAGGATGAGACAAAAACAGGCTGCGTTGCGGACTCGCATTCCACCTCTTTCCCAAAGCTAATTGCCTTTATTGTACTTTGAACGAAGTGGGCTGTGGTTGGAGGGACCGGCACTTCGAGGTCAGCCGATGGCGGCTATGACTTCGTTGGTGCTGCGGACGCGGGCGAGGCGCGGGAAGATTTTCTCGAAGGCGAACTGGTGCTGCTCCGCATCCTGAGCGGCGCAGGCATCCTCGACCACTACGAATGCAAAGCCGAGGCCGGTGCCCTGGCGGGCGGTTGACTCGACGCCGATGTTGGTCGAGATGCCGCAGAGGACGACGGTATCGATGCCGCGGCTTTTGAGTTGATCGGCAAGTGAGGTTCCGGCAAAGGCGCCCCAGTGGCGCTTAGTAATGAGGATGTCATTGGACTGGAACCCGGCGGAGGGAACGATTTCGGAGGCGGCGGCGGGAATCGGTTTGTCGCCTCGGGGCATCGGCTGATCAACAGGGAGATTCAAGAAGTCGTTCATGTCCACTCGAACGTAGACGACTGGCGCGTCGTTGGCGCGAAAAGCTTCGGCGAGCCGGCGGGAGTTTGCGACAACGTCGGTCGCGGTGTGGGGCGCGGTATCTCTTCCGACAATAGCGTTCTGCAGGTCAATGAGAACAAGCGCGGTCTTCTTTGGATCGAGGTTCATTTCCCTAAAGTTTATCAGCGGGTTGCACCGAGCCGGAAGCGGAGGAAAATGACGACGCCTTGCGGGTGCGCGCCGTATTGCGCGCGAAGGGACGCGGGCGTTTCGTACCAAGTCCACTGAATGCCGAGCGCGGGCGAGAGCCAATGGGGGGCGGGCAGGTCGCGATCGTAGCCCCACGAGTAAGCCTGTACGCGGCCTAGAAAACGTTCAACGAATCCGGCTGGAATTGGCGATTCACCCAACTGTAGCTCGTTGGTTTTGTCGACGTTCTCGATCCTCGTCCAAGCGTGGTTGCGGCCGGCGAAGCCAAGCGTGGATTCGAGCAGGTAGCCGTTCAGAATATTGCGTCCGCCGAGATCGCGGGTGCGGCCCCACATAACCGTGGTGGCCAAGTTGCCGGATGAAAGCGGCCGGTTGTACATGATCGAGGCGGTTTGCCGGAACTGATCTTCACCGGGGAAGAGCGCTTCCGGGCTGGCGATGCGGGCCAGCGAGTATTGCGCCGCCCAGTTTTTGCCGGGAGCCACGGTCACGCGCGAGGACCAAGAGTCAATGCCACCGGATTGGATGGACCAGCGATTTTCATCGGGTTCGCGTCCGTGAAACACCGACGCCTCGAGACGCACGCGGCGATAACTGGCTCCGGCCGTCAATACGTCGGCAGCAACGTGGGTTGAGTCTTCGAGATGGTGGCCGAGCGGGGCGATGGGGTCTTCAGAGGCCGACTGCCGGTGCGGAAACGCGGTCGGCCCGATGGCGGGATCGCCCATGGGTGCCGCGTACAACATTGCGGCGCTATGCTCGCCGAGCTTGAGGTCATACAGCGCGGCCAGTTCCATGATGAAGTCGTGCGGGTGCTGGCCATCCACGATTGGCTTGCCATATGCAGTCTCACCCTGTTGGAACAGCTCTGGATAGCGACGACCGGTAACGGTCGTAGGCTCTAAGCTCAGCATGGTGCGAATAGTTAGCTGTCCCGGTCCCAA
>DATNFK010000035.1:0-20627 GCA_035606395.1 Terriglobales bacterium
AAAAATCCGGTCTCGATATTTTGTTTGGCAAACTTGCCGGCCGGAATCAGGAAGGAACTCGATACCACATTCTCGGTGGTGAACCCCAGCGGAACCCTCCCCAACGCCTGAAGTGTGCGTAGCATCAGTCCCGCCCCGGCCAGCAGCGCAAGCGCCAGCGCAATCTCCGCCACCACCAGCGCATCATGCATGCGACGCTGCGCGCGCCCGCCGGCCACATCGGCGCTGCCCCGCAAGTCCGCCAGTCCGGCTCCGCGCGCGGCCAGTAGCGCCGGCACAGCGCCGATGAGACCCACCGAGATCAGCGTCATCGCCACCAGGGCCAATAGAACGGCTGGACTCAGGCGCAGTGTGAGTGGTAGCGGCAGCTGTGCGGTCACATACTGCGCCAGCATAGCCAACCCCAGTTTCGCGATTCCCACGCCAGCCCCACCCGCCAGCAAGCCCAGTATCAAACTCTCCGCCAGCATCTGCTGCAACAATTGTTTTCGCGTCGCGCCCAGCGATGCGCGCACCGCCAGTTCCCGTCGCCGCTGCGCGAAACGGGTCAACAGCAGCCCCGCCACGCTGGCGCACGCAATCAGCCACACCAAAGCCACTCCCGCCCCCATCGCCTCTACCGACGGACGCACATCGGCCGTCAGTTCGTCGCCGTAGCCGCGCACCACAACATGGTTTGGCACGTGAAGGCTCGCGTACTGCCGCCCAAGCCGCCCTTCAATGCCATCCATCTCAATCTGCGCGCTCCGCAGGCTCACCCCCGACTTGAGTCGCGCAATGACGCTCAACGGCGATGCGTCCCGCCCCCCGTCGTCCGGCCCGGGCACCCACGGAACCCACACGTCGGCCGGGCCGCTATAGGGAAATTCGAATCCGGGCGGCAGCACGCCGACGATGGTGTAATCCTTCCCGCCCAGCTTCGCCACCTGCCCGAGTACGGTGGGTGATGCCCCAAACGCCTGCCGCCACACCCGGTCACTCAGCACCGCCACCTGCGCGTGCGTCGCCGCGTCTTGCGCAACCAGTCCCCGCCCCATGGCGGGCGCGCTACCCAGCGTACTGAATAAGTTCTCGCTCGCCGAGTAAATAGTCTCAATTTGGGTCAGCCCCGGTTGCTCCAGGTTAACGTTCCGACCATACGCATAAAACGCGATCTGCTCAAAGCTATGGCTCTGCTGCTGCCAGTCCCGGAAGTCGGGCGGAGCCACGCCCCAGAAACTCTCGACAGGTCCCCGCGGCTCGGAGATGGTGACTAACTGCGAGGCATGTGGGTAGGGAAGCGGCGGCAACAACACCGGGTACAACACCGCCACCATGGCTGTGGCCACGCCAATTCCCATCCCCAATACCAAAACAGCCGTCAACGCCCACGATACATTTCGCCGTAACTGCCGCCCCGCATATCGCAAATTGGTCCACATAGGGCGAATCTATCATAAGCTCCACCCAAGTCTGCTCCGAATGGGCATATGCTGTTGGCATGAAGCCAGCCTTGGTTTGTTCCCTTGGTCTCAGCTTGCTAACGTGGGCGGCCGCACAGCAGCCCGGTGACGGTGCTGCCGTCAAGGCGGATCGCAACATTCATCAAGTTGTAGTTACAGCCATACCGCGTCGCGACGAGGGCGAGCCGATTGAGCGCGGCTCCATCGTGGTGCAGCAGAGCGGCAAGAACGATAACGTTCGCGATTGGCAGCCGGTTAATTCACACACCACCGTGGACCTCGCCATCATCATGGATGAGGATACGCAAAACATCGGCGTACAGCTCGGCGATGTGAAGAAGTTTATAACCGAGTTGCCGCCCAATGTTCGCGTGGGCGTCGGCTATATGAGCGCCGGTGCGATCTTATTCACGCAATCCGCGTTCACACCCGACCGCAATCTGGTTCTTCTCAAGCTGCGCCTGCCCAGCGGCGGCGGAAATTCCTCGCCCAGCCCCTACGGCTCGGTGCAATACCTCATGCAGAAATGGCATCCCCGTCCCAACCAGATTCACGAGATGCTGATGATCTCCGACGGCGTCGAGCACTTGGGCGGCGGCAACACCCAAAACATAACCTTACGCAAGGCGGTTGCCGACGCCGTTCAGGCTGGCGTGGTCGTCTACGCCATTGCTGCCCCCGGCCCGAGCGGCGCCGTCGCCTCGGCGGACGGTGAGCCCCCGCCCTTGAGCGGTCCGCCTGACGCCAGCTTCCAACCGCGCCGCGAGATGCCCTCCGCACCTGCCGCCGTGTCGTCCGATAGGGGCATCATCAACCTCAATGAGTTGACCGACGCCACCGGGGGTGTTACGTATTCTGGAGGCAATGGTACGCCGGCGCGCTTCACGGACTTTCTCCAGGACCTGCTGCAACGACTCAATCATCAATATTTGCTGACCTTCGAAAGCGCCAAGGCGCCGTCGGGGATTGTTCCGATCAAAATTGAAGTCCGCGCGCCGGATGAAAAAGTAACCGCCCCCAAACAGATTGTCATTGCCAATTAATGTACCTGGAGCTCCTGGTTGTAGATGGAGAGGCGAGCGTCGGTTGATTCACCGATCACCACGCGAAGGCGATAGTTGCCAGGCCGCTCGGTGTAAAGCGTCAGCCGGGTTTGCAAGCCCTCGCTATTGAGACGCCTCCGCGTCGCGGGTAGAAGCCACATATCAAGTTCGCCGCGCTTGCCTTCGGCCAGTTGACCCCGGCTGTCGAAAAGAGCGGCCGTAACGATCAGTTTCTGGTCTGACCGCCCCAAATGTTCGATGAACGGCAGTTTGGCGATGTTGAATGCGGCGGTGAGATCCACTTCCTGGTGGCGCTGTGCAACGCCTAAAGTGGCGGGCACGTCGGAGCGTTCGTCATTGCCGCGCATGGCGTTGTCCATTGCGGTGAAAAACTCGCCTGCCGAAATCCCTGGTATCGGCGCGAAGTACCCCGGGCGCGCCTGTACAGTCAGAAACTTGCGGTGCGGCAGCAAATCCACTTTGAGCGTATGGAATTTACCGTCGCGCGGAACATCCAGCGGAAAGCCGAGCTGATAAGCAATGGCGGGAGAGGAGGCGAGTTGCTTAAATCCGAGGGTCAGGTCGTTGCTGTTGTGAAAGAAATAGCCGCCGGTGCCCTGGGCGAGAGTCGCCAGGGCGTCGACCTCAGCCTGCTCGCTCGGCATACTGGATTCCTCTTCGTACATGAACGTTGTGTTGTTCAGGGGCCCGTCCAGTTCACCGGAGGGGTCGTTAAAAGACCGTGCAGGGTCCTGTGTAAACACGCCCTTGGTCTCGAGGGAATTAATCACCACGTCATTGCGCAAGGCCTCTTGGATGATGGTTTCCAAGGCGCCGCCGAGCTCGTCGTCGATGAAACCATCTGAGGTCAGCAGCAGGGCGCGCTGGCCGAGTTGGCGCGCCAAGTACTGATTCGCCTGCCGCAGCGACTGCAGGATATCGAGAGACGCGGCCCGTTCCTTGTTCCAGATAATATCGGCTTCGGCTTTAATTGCGTCGGCGCCCCGAAGCATGGGACGGATACACTGGGCCGCTTCCGCCGCAACCGCGCTGAGTGCCAGCGTGTCGTTGTAGTTCACAATCTGAGCGGCCTCGTAAGGCGAGATCTTCGGGCATGAGAGCGTGTCACCGCCATATAGGGGATGGGTGTGGATCCGGCCGATGGTTTGCTCCAGGCTGGCAGCCTGATTGGTGCAGTCCAGCGCTTGGGTGGCCGACGCCGAAAAAATGCAGACGTGGTCGTTCGCGCCAAGGCCGGCGCGGATCATTCCCAGTGCGGCGTTGCGCGCCATCGCCAGGTCGCCAATGCTGGTATCAATGTCGTCAAAAAAAATAGCGAAGTAGCGCGGCGGCGTAGCCTCGGCCACGTCGGCCGAGTGCGAATTGTCCGTCGAGTCGCCGACCGGCGCCGCCGGCGCCGGTCGGGCGCCATGCGCGGCGATGACCGAAAAATAGCTCAGGGGCCGCGGCTTGCCATTGTCCAAGAGGACGAAGTTGCTCTTTTGCAGGCCCGCCACTGGATTTCCATGCGAATCGCGCACAGTCACATCGACTTGGACGATGTTGGCCTGAGACGCGAGCTGCAGCGGCGCGAGCGTCCAGGGAGTGGAACTGGGAAAGATCTCGGGCAGGTTCGGCGGTAGCGGGCCCTTCGACTGAAGCAGCATCAGGCAGGCAAAGAGTAGTGCGGGCCCGCGCATTGCCGCCAGTATACGCCTAACACCCCTCCACGCGACTCAGCCTCTGACTGTCCCTACTCCGCGCGCGGCCGCCCCAGCAACCGCGCCACCCGGTCCGGAATCGGCGGATGAGTCGAGAACAACCCCGCCAGCATCTGCCGCGTCCGCGGCGCAATGATGAACAAGTGCGCGGTTGACGGCGTCGCCAGCATCGGCCGCTGCTTCGCGTATGCGTCCAGTTTTTCCAGCGCCGAGGCCAGCGCCTGCGGGTTCCCCGTCCATTGCGCCCCCGAGGCATCCGCCGCGTACTCGCGCGAACGCGAAATCGCCAACTGGATCAGCGTCGCCGCCAAGGGCGCCAAAATCATCAGCGCAATCGCCGACAGCGCGCCGCCCTCGCCCTCGTTGCGCTCGTTCCCGCCGTAGCCGCCGAACAGCGCCGCCCAACCCGCCATGCGCGCAATCAGCATAATGGCGCCGGCCACGGTCGCGGCGATGGAGCTGATTAGAATGTCGCGGTTCCGCACATGCCCCAGCTCATGCGCCAACACTCCCGCCAGCTCGTCGTTGGTCAGCAGCCCCAATATCCCGCGCGTCACCGCCACCGACGCGTGCTCCGGGTTGCGCCCGGTGGCAAACGCGTTGGGCGAGTCGGTGGGAATCACGTAGACCTTGGGCATCGGCAACTGCTCCCGCTGTGCCAGGTTCTCGAGTATTGCGTACACCTCCGGCAGCTCCTCCCGCGTTACCGGCTGCGCGTTGTAGGTGCGCAGCGCGATCTTGTCGCTGAAGAAATACGAAGTGAAGTTCAGCCCCGCCGCGAAGATGAGCGCGATCACCATCCCCGTATTGCCGCCCAGCCAGTCGCCAATCAATAGAAACAGCACCGTCAGCGCGGTCAGGAGGAAGGTGGTCTTGAATATCTGCATAAGGATGCCGTCCGTCTCTGTTTATGCTACCGCCTTCGCCTTCTCCCGGAACATCAACGCGTCCCCCGCCGGCGCCACCACCGCCTCGACGTTCTCGCCCGGTCGCACCTCGCCCTTCAGCAGCGCCGTCGCCAGCGGGTTCTGCACCAGCCGCTGCAGCGCCCGCTTCAGCGGACGCGCCCCGTACTGCGGGTCGTATCCCTGCTGCAAGATCAACTCCCGCGCCGCCGGCGCCAGCGTCAGATGAATATCCTTCTCCGCCAGCCATTGCCGCAAATGCCCGAGCTGCATCTCGACAATCGGTCCCAGTTGCGCCCGGTCGAGCGAGGTGAAGTTCACAATCTCGTCAATCCGGTTCAGGAACTCCGGCCGGAAGTGGCTGCGCAGCTCGCCCGCCTGCAGATTCGAGGTCATGATCACCACCGTGTTGCGGAAGTCCACCGTCCGCCCCTTCCCATCCGTGAGCCGGCCTTCGTCCAAAACCTGCAGCAGCACGTGAAACACGTCGGGATGCGCCTTCTCAATCTCGTCCAGCAGCAGCACCGCGTACGGCCTCCGCCGCACCCGCTCCGTCAACTGTCCGCCTTCTTCGTAGCCGACATACCCGGGCGGCGCGCCGATCAGCCGCGCCACCGAGTGCTTCTCCATGTACTCGCTCATGTCGAGCCGGATCATCGCGTGCTCGTCGTCAAACAAAAACTCCGCCAGCGCCCGCGCCAGTTCCGTTTTCCCGACGCCGGTCGGGCCCAGGAACAAAAACGACCCAATCGGGCGATTCGGATCGCCGAGCCCGCTCCGCGACCGGCGCACCGCGTCGCTCACCGCGCCGACCGCTTCATCCTGGCCCACCACGCGCTGGTGCAGCCGCTCCTCCATGTGGATCAGCTTCTCCTTCTCCGCCTCCATCATCCGCTCCACCGGAATGTGCGTCCACTTTGAAACAATCGCGGCAATCTCCGCCGCTGAAACCTCCTCCCGCAAAATCCGCTGCGGACTCTCGAGCCGCTGGCTCGCCTCCGCCAACTGCCGCTCCACCGCGCCCCGCAGGCCGTAGCGAATTTCGGCCACGCGGCTCAAATTCCCGCTGCGCTCGGCCTGCTGCTCGTCAATCTGCAGGCGCTCCAGCTCGGCCTTCAAGTCGCGCACTTTCTGGATCTCGTCCTTCTCGTTCTGCCAGCGGCTGCGCAGCCCCGCCACCTGCTCGCGCAGGTCGGCCACCTCGCGCTCGATCGCCTCGACGCGCGCCTTCGCCGCCGGCGTTTTCTCGGCCTCCAGCGCCGTGCGCTCGATCTCCAAATGCGTCAGTGCCCGCTCCAACGTTTCAATCTCGACCGGACGGCTGTCCAACTGCATCCGCAACGCCGCCGCCGCCTCGTCCACCAGGTCAATCGCCTTGTCCGGCAAAAAGCGGTCGGCGATATACCGGCTCGACAGCCGCGCCGCGGCAATCAGCGCCGCGTCCTGAATGCGCACCCCGTGGTGCAGCTCGTAGCGCTGCTTCAACCCGCGCAGGATGGCGATGGTGTCCTCGAGACTCGGCTCGCCCACCATCACCGGCTGGAAGCGCCGTTCCAGCGCCGCGTCCTTCTCGATGTATTTCTTGTACTCGTTGAGCGTGGTCGCCCCGATCGCGCGAAGCTCGCCCCGCGCCAGCGCCGGCTTCAGCATATTGCTGGCGTCCATCGATCCTTCCGCCGCGCCCGCGCCGACCAGCGTGTGCAGCTCGTCAATGAAGAGAATGATCTCGCCCTCCGACTCGGTGATCTCCTTCAGGACCGCCTTCAGCCGGTCCTCGAACTCGCCGCGGTACTTCGCTCCCGCCACCAGCGCGCCCAGATCGAGCCCCACCACGCGCTTGGTTTTCAAAACCTCGGGCACGTCGCCCGCCACAATGCGCTGCGCCAGGCCCTCGACAATTGCCGTCTTGCCCACGCCCGGCTCGCCGATCAGCACCGGGTTGTTCTTCGTGCGCCGCGACAGCACTTGTATAACTCGCCGAATCTCGTCGTCCCGCCCAATCACCGGATCGAGTTTGCCTCTCCGCGCCGACTCGGTCAGGTCGCGCCCGTAGCGCTCGAGCGACTGATACTTGGCTTCCGGATTGGCGTCGGTCACGCGCTGGTTCCCGCGGATCGCCTGCAGCGCCTGCAACACCCGGTCCTGCGTCACCCCCGCGTTCTTCAACAAAGGCAAGTCCACCAGGCCCAGCAGCAGGTGCTCGGTCGAGACAAACTCGTCCTTGAACTTGTCCGCCGATTTGAACGCCCGCTCCAGCGCCGCGCCTAGCGCCGGCGACAGCGGACGCTCGACCGATGCCCCCTCCACTCGCGGCCTCCGCGCAAGCTCCGCCTCCGCCTCCGCCCCGAGGGCGCGCGCATCCACGCCCAGACGTTGCAAAGTCGAGGGGATCACGCCTTCCTGATCCCCCAGCAACGCCGTCAAAAGATGAAGCGGCTCGATCGCCGCATGGCGGTGTTCCGCCGCCAGCGATCGCGCCGCTTCCAGCGCTTCCTGCGCCTTGATTGTCAGTTTGTCAAAACGAACCGCCATTGGTTTCCTTTCTTGCCTTCGTCGTGTTAATTGACAGTAATCGGTATCGTCTTCGGCTTCGCCGCTTCCTTGCGCGGCAGCGTCAGGTTTAACACCCCGTCCACGATCTTGGCTTGAATCCCCGCCTGGTCAATGTAGTCGGGCAATACAAACGCCCGCGCGTACTTCGCCGTCGGACGCTGCTTCCGCTCGGCCCTCAGAACAACAGTGTCGTTCTCGACTTTGATGTCCAGGTCCTCGCGCGCGACCCCCGGCAAATCCACTTGCAGATCAAGCCCTTGCTCGTTCTCCTGCACAAACAAAGATGGTTGAAAGTTCATTGAAACTTAGTTCCTCCTGGGGAAAAATATGCTACGTCAATAATCATAAAAGCTGAGTGTTGTCGTGTCAAGTATTTTCTTAAAATATTTTAAGTACTTTGTAATCATAAGCTTATGCTAGAATTCAGCCAATGCTGGTTACTTTAGAACAGGCCCATGCTGCCCAGAAAGCTATCGCCGGTACTGCCATCCGTACGCCACTCGTTCGCCTGCAAGCCGACACGGCCACCGAAGTCCACCTAAAGCTCGAGAATCTTCAGCCCATCGGCTCCTTCAAGATTCGTGGCGCCGCCAACGTAATGGCCAACACGCCCGCCGCCGATCTCGCCTCCGGAGTCGTCACCGCTTCAGCCGGCAACATGGCCCAGGGTGTCGCCTTCTGCGCCCGCGCACGCAGCATTCCCGCCACCGTCATCGCGCCCGACACCGCGCCCGCGACCAAACTGCAAGCCATTGCGCGTCTCGGCGGGCGTGTCATCCAGGTTCCCTTCGCCGAATGGTGGCAGTGCTTCGAAACGCGCCAGTTCCCCGGCATCACAGCGCGCTTTATTCATGCCTTCGACGATCCTTACGTCATCGCCGGCAACGCCACCATCGCGCTCGAAATTTGCGAAGACCTACCCGCGCCCGCGGCCGTCGTTATTCCCTGGGGCGGCGGCGGACTCGCCTGCGGCATCGCCTCCCTCCTGCGCCAGATCTCGCCGCGAACGCGCATCTACGCCGCTGAAGCGGAAACCGCCGCGCCGCTTGCCGCCGCCTGGGAAGCGGGTGAACCCAAAGAGGTCAACTACACGCCGTCGTTTGTGGATGGCATCGGCAGCCGCCGCGTGTTTCAATCCATGCTCGACAAAGCCCGCCCGCTGCTCGACGGTGTGATTGTGGTCTCGCTCGCCGAAGCCGCCGCGGCCATGCAACTCGCCGCCGAGCGCAATCGCGTGGTCCTTGAAGGCGCCGCCGCCTGCGCCGTCGCCGCCGCCATTTCCGGGCGCGCCGGCGCCGGACCGGTCATTGCCATCGCCAGCGGCGGCAATATTGATCTCGCCAAATTTTCCGAGCTAACGTCTGGCGGCAAGGCCCGTCCCGGCTCAGTCTGAACCCAGGCGAGACCGCGGGGCCAGGGCGACAGGACGACGCAATGTGCCCCTTATCGCCTCGCCGGCACCTTTGCTAAACGATCGGCTGATTCCAGCCCTCAAGCCGTCCGCGCATAAACGCCATCGCCGAATCAGCCGTTGCGCCGTCCACCACGCGATGGTCGAAGCTCAAGGTCAGGTGCACCACCGACCGAATCGCGATCGCATCGTTGATCACCACCGGCGTTTTGTGAATGCCGCCAATTCCGAGAATCGCCACCTGCGGCTGGTTGATCACGGGCATTCCAATCAGCCCGCCATAAATGCCGTAGTTCGAGATCGAGAAGGTTCCGTCCTGCACCTCATCGGGCGAAAGCTTCTTTGATCGCGCCCGCTCCGCCAGGTCGTTGACCGCGCGCTGCAACCCTAAAAAGTTCTTCTCCTCGGCGTGCTTGATCACCGGCACGATCAGTCCCCAATCGAGCGATACCGCAATGCCCAGGTTGATGTCGTGTTTATAGACGATCGAATCCTCTTGCATCGACGAGTTCAGGATCTTGAACTGTCGCAGCGTGTCGACCGCGGCTTGGCAGAAGAACGGCATGAACGTAAGCTTCTGCCCGGTGGACGATTCAAACTGGGCCTTGCTCTGATCGCGCAGCTTGGCGATTTCGGTGACATCCACCGCGAAAACGCTGTAGACGTGCGGCGAAGTCCGCTTGCTCATCACCATGTGCTCGGCGATGCGCTTCCGCATCAGCGTCATGGGAACGATCTCCACCGACCCCGGAGCATACGTCACCGGCGCCGGAGCGGGTGACGCGGCCGGCGCCGACGCCGGTGCCGCGGCCGGAGCGGCCGCCGACGCCGGTGCCGACTCCAGATAGGCCATCAAGTCGCGTTTCGATACCCTTCCACCGTCGCCCGACGCCGGAACCCGAGACAGATCCACCTTGTGTTCTTCCGCCATCCGCCGCACCAAGGGTGACGAACGCACCGCCGCTGCCGCCTGCGTCGAAGCCGCCGGAGCGGGCGCTGCCTGCGCCGGAGCCGGTGCTGGAGTCGGAGCCGGAGCCGCCGCCACCGGAGCGGGTTTGGGCGCCGGTGCCGCGGGCGCGGCCGCCGCCGGAGCCGGCGCGGCGGGTGCCGCTGCCTGGGCCGGCGCCTGCGCCGCCGCGCTCGCCCCGTCACTCGCTTCCAGAATCGCGACCACGGTGTTGATTTGCACCGTCTGACCGGCCGCGACCTTAATCTCTTTCAGCACCCCCGACGCCGGCGCCGGAATCTCCGCGTCCACCTTGTCGGTCGATATCTCAAACAGCGGCTCATCGCGGCGCACCGACTCACCCGGTTTGCGCAGCCACTTGGTCACGGTGCCTTCAAAAATCGATTCCCCCATCTGGGGCATGATGACGTCAACGGCCATTAGATAATTTCCTCGTTTGTCAGCGTTCCCTTCAATCGTCCCATGAAACCGGCGCTTCCGCCAGTTGCCGCTTAAATATTTCAGCGAACCTCTCTCGCACCCGCGCCGCCGCCTCCGCCACCGTCCACCGCCGCCCGCTCGCCTCGCTCAGCGACGTCACCCCCCGGTCGCGAATCCCGCACGGCACAATCGCGCTAAACCCGTCGAGTGGGCCCTCGACGTTGAGCGCAAACCCGTGGCTCGTCACCCCACGCGCGACGTGAATTCCAATCGCCGCCAGTTTCTTTTCCGGCATCATGCGCGTCCACACCCCGGTGAGTCCCGCTATCCGCGCCGCCTCGACGCCGCAATCCGCCGCGACCCCGATCAAGACCTCCTCCAGCGCCCGCACGAAGTCCACCGGGCCCAACTCCAGCCGCCCGGTGCGCGCCGGCAAGAAATCCGGCCTCGCGCACCCGCGCAAGTCGAAGATCGGGTACCCCACCAACTGCCCCGGCCCGTGGTATGTCACATCGCCCCCGCGGTCGCACTCGACCACGGCCACGCCGCCCGGCGTGAGCACATTCTCGGCGCGCGCGTTCCGCCCTAGCGTTATCACCGGCGGATGCTCGACCAGCACCAGCACATCGCCGGTCCCTCCCGCCTGCCGCCGCGCGACCAGTTTTTGTTGCAGTTGGAGGGCGCGTTCGTACCCCATCACGCCGACATCGAGAATGGCCAGCGTCTGCACGGACTGCTAGGCGTTGATCGTCAGCCCGTAAATGTTATTCGCCGCGTCGAGCATCGCCTCATACACCGTCGGATGGGCATGGATCGTTTCCATCAACTCGTCCGCCGAAGCATTCATCTGCAGCGCCAGCGTCGCCTCGGCCACCAGCTCCGTCACCACCGGGCCTATCATGTGAACGCCCAGCAGCGTGCCGTCCTTGGCGTCGGCCAGCATCTTGATAAAGCCTTCGTGCGAGCCCAGAATCGTGGCCTTCGAATTCCCGACGAACGGGAACTTCCCGACCTTATAGTTGAGCCCCTTCGCCTTCGCCGCCTGTTCCGTCAATCCCACACTCGCCACCTGCGGTTCGCAGTAGGTGCAGTTCGGTACCCGCGTGTAATCCATCTGCCGCTTCGATTTACCGGCGATGTGCGCCACCGCCACCAGGCCTTCCATCGAGGCCACGTGCGCCAATTGCGGCGAACCCGCAACCACATCGCCGATCGCATACACGTTCGGCTCCCCGGTGCGCATGTAGCCGTCGGTCTTGATGAACCCGCGGTCAAGCACGACTTTGGTCTTCTCCAGGTTCAATCCCTCGGTCACCGGGCGCCGTCCCACCGCCACCAACAACTTGTCCGCCTCAATCACTTGTGACTTGCCGTCCGGCCCTGTGTAGGTCACCTTCAACCCGCTCCCGGTTTTTTCGACCTTCTCGAACTTGGCCGACGTAATGATCGAGATCTTCTGCTTTTTCAGCGACTTTTCCAGTTCCTTTGACACGTCCTCGTCCTCGACCGGAACAATCCGCGGCAGCATCTCGAGAATCGTCACCTCGGTGTCAAACCGCCGGTAGATGGAGGCGAACTCAACCCCCACCGCGCCCGCGCCGATGACCACAAGCCGCTTCGGAATCTGATCGAGCGCCAGGATCTCGACGTTGGTCAGAATGCGGTCGTCGGCCGTCATGCCCGGCAGCAGCCGCGCCGCCGAACCGGTGGCGATCATGATGTTCTTAGCCTTTACCCGCTGCGTTGCGCCGTCCGGCGTCTTCACCTCGACCACGCCCGGGCCGGCCAGCGACGCCGCCCCGCGCATCCACTCGACCTTGTTTTTCTTGAACAGGAACTCAATGCCTTTGGCGTGTTTGCTGACAATCTTGTTCTTCCGCGCCTGCATCTGCGCCCAATTGACGGCGAACTTGTCCACGTCAATGCCCAGGTCCTTGGCATTGCGAAACGTGTCCATCACGTCGGCGCTATGCAGCAGAGCCTTGGTCGGAATGCAGCCGACATGCAAACACGTCCCGCCCAGCTTCTCGTCGCGTTCAATGCACAGGGTCGAGAGACCGTATTCGCCGGCCCGAATCGCGGCCCAATATCCTCCCGGACCGCTGCCAATAATGACTAAATCGTAGTTCTTTTCAGTTGAAGGCATGGTCAAGGATAGCAACTTTATCGCTGCTTATCGCTGACCGTCTTCAAGTACACCGCATAGCGCTCATCCATCACCTGATACAGCGGCGCGAGCGACGCCGTCTCGACGGCCCCTGTCATCGGCTTCTTGGTCTTGAACTCGAGCGGCGCCGCTCCCGGCTCAACCCCCGAGCTCACATCGCCCGAATCCGCAATGACCTCCGGCGCCGCGCCCGGACGGAAGCGCGGCGACAGCCCGCCCCGTATCATCTCCGGCGTGAGCCCTTCCTTGCCCATCCGCGAAGCCAGCACCAGCGGACCGTACATCGGCGCCTGCAGCGCCTCATCGCCCGCGTTACGCACCGGCATCACCAGGCCAGACGAGTGCAAATGCATCGGCAGCGCCAGTTCGATCTTGTCGCCGTCGTTCCATGTCCGCGTTAGCTTCAAGTAGCTGCTCGGCGAGGCAAACGCCGGCAGCGTCTCGCCGTTGATCTTGACCGACCCGCCCTCGCCAACCCACTCTGGAATGCGCAGGTTGATGTCCATGCGCGTCGGCTTGGCCACCGCGACCGTGATCGTCGTCCCCTGCCGCGTCGGGAACGTCGTCTCCTGCCGCAGCTTCACGCCCCGCTCCGCCCAGTCCAAATCGCTTGCGATGAACAGGTTCACGTACACGCCGTCGGCGTCGTGGTAGTAAATCGTGTTGGCCAGCTTCGAGTACTCCTCCACGCCCGTACCCACGCAGCACCAGAACGAATTGTCGGGCGTGCTGAAGGTCTTCCATCCGCCCGGGCTGAGCGAGAGGAAATACATCAGCATCCCGTCCTTGTTCTGCGTTCCCAACCGGCTGTTGAACAGCGTCCTCTCGTAATAATCCATGGCGCGGGCCTCGCCCTCCCAGCCGAAGATGTGGCGGGTGAGCTTCAGCATGTTGTAGCCGCAGCAGCACTCCTCGCTCGACGGCGAGACAATCAGCTTGCCTGGATCCTCCTCCCAATGTTCGCCGTTGCTCGTGCCGCCGGTGGCGTACGTCCGGTTCGCCACCACTTCATTCCAGAAGTAATGCGCAATCGCGTGCGAGCGCGCGTCGCCGGTCAGCTCGTAGGATCGCGCCGCGCCGATCACCTGCGGAATGTGCGTGTTGGCGTGCAGTCCCTTTAGTTCGTCCCGCTGCCCCGCCAGCGGATCGAAAAAGATCTTCTTGTCAAACCGGTGGCCCAGCCCGATGTAACTCCGGTTCCCGGTCACCGCCGCCAGGTTGAAAAGTACCTCGCCCATGCCGCCGTACTCTTCGCCCAGCACCCGCTGCATTGAGGCGTCCGACAGCGGGCTCGCCCACTGCCCGACCCAGCCCGCGAGTTTCACGTCCATCTCCAGCGCCTGCTGGTTGCCGGTCAGCATGTACATGTCGAGCAGGCCGGCCATGATTTTGTGCAGCGTGTAAAACGGCGCCCACACCGTCACGCCGTCGCGCAGGCGGTCGAACTCCTCGACCGGGAACGCCGATAGATACCCGTTGCCGTTCTTCACCTGGCACTCGCCCAGCATCTTGACCAGGCCGTCGGCCTTGGCCTTGATCTCCTCGTCGCCCGCTCCGGCATACTGCTGCGCGCAGGCCGAGAGATAATGCCCGCCGGTAAAATGTCCGCGCAACTCCGCCGCCCGCAGCGGGTGGCCGTCCCGCGGCCCCGGCTGTTCCCAGCCGCCATACGGTTGTCCCGTTGTCGAAAGCCCCGCCGTCACCTGGAAGCTGTATGCCAGCCGGTCATTGGGCAGCGACATTAGATAGGCGCGATTGGCCTGCATCATGTCCATGAACATGCCCGGTCGCAGCCGAACCTGCCGCATGGTGAACGGCGTGACCGCCGGCGCGACCGCGTCCGCGATCGGCCCCGGCCGCCGCGCCATTTGGCCCAGCGCCAGCCTCGCTCCCGCCATCGCGCTCACGCTCACCGCGGCGCCGCTGATGATGAATTGCCGTCTCGTAAATCCGTTTAGTGGTTCCATGCCGGAGGCTCCCTTCCAATCAAATGCCGTACAAAGAAATCCTGCAGTAAATGCTGATAGTATGCACCGCCCGCCCCGTGCCCGCCACCGGGAACCATCAATAGATCAAACTTCTTGTTGTGCTTGATTAATTGGTTCACCACCTGCGGCGTTGACGCCGGGTCCACGTTGCTGTCCATCTCACCGTACACCAGCAGCAAATCGCCCTGCAACCGGTAGGCGTTGTCCACGTTCGACGACTCCGCGTACTGCGGCCCCACCGGCCATCCCATCCACTGCTCATTCCACCAGATCTTGTCCATGCGGTTATCGTGGCAACCGCTGTTCGCCACCCCGGCTTTATAAAACTCGGGATGAAATAAAAGCCCTCCCAATGCGTTCTGGCCGCCTGCCGAGGTTCCATAAATCCCAACCCGCGTAATGTCGTACCACGGATAGCGCGCGGCCACCGCCTTGTGCCACATGATCCGGTCCGGGAAACCGGCGTCCTTCAGGTTCTTCCACGCAACATCGTGAAACGCGCGCGAACGGTTGTTCGTTCCCATCCCGTCAATCTGCACCACGATGAAACCCAGGTCGGGTAGCGCCGGTAATCTCGCGTTGAAATTCTTCGGTACGAACGAGCCCTGCGGTCCAGCGTAAATGTTCTCTACCACTGGATACTTCTTGGTTGGATCAAAATCCTTCGGCTTGAAAATCACGCCCCAGATGTCGGTCTTTCCGTCCCGGCCTTTGGCCACGAAAACCTCCGGCGTCTTCCATCCCGCCGTCACCATGGCCGCGTCGTCGCCGGTCTCAAGCGGCGTGACCAACCCTTGGTCCGACGTCCGCCGCAGTTCCGACCGGTTTGGCAGATCCACCCGCGACCAGTTGTCCACATAATACTTGTGGTCGCTCGAGAAGCGCACGTTGTGATTGCCGTCGGCGGTTGTGTATTTCACCAGACCGGTGCCGTCGAAGTTGATCCGGTAATAGTTGGTGAAATAAGGATCTTGTCCCGGCGTCATGCCAGCCGCCTCAAACCAGATCTGGCGCTTGGCCTCGTCCACGCTGTCCACCGCGCGCACCACCCACTCGCCCTTCGTGATCTGGTTCTTCACCTTCCCCGTCAGCCCGTCGTATAGATAAAGCTGTTCCCACCCGTCCCGCTCCGAGCCCCAAATGATTTCTTTGCCATCCGCCAGGTCGTAGCGGACTTTCTTTCCCGTGTCGGTCAGCGTTCCATTCAGCGGACGGTAATCAATAAAGGTCGGGCTCGTCTCCTCGATCAGCGTGCGCGCCGCGCCGGTCGTTCCATTGACCTCGATCACCCGATAGACCTGGTGCCCCCTCTGGTTGTACTCAAACGTAAATCCGCGCCCATCCTGCCACCAAACCGGCGGTGTTATCGAAAAAGCGTTGGGGAAAAGCGTTGGGTCAATCTCGATTTCCGCGCGCGTCGCCACCGTAAACAGCGCCGGGCGCGCCACATCCAGCACATCCCCCGGCTTGTTATACCGCGGTCCCTCTGAGACTTTCGGCTGTATTTGGTCGGCCGGCGAAGACTCCACGTAATGGATCCGGCGGTCGTACCCCGGACGCGTCTTGTACGCGACCAGCCGCGTCGAATCCGGCGACCACGCCAGCGACCGCAGCGAGTAGTAATCGCCCTCCGAACCATCCGTGCTCAGCGCCTGCGCCCCACCGCCGTCATGCGCCTCGCCGCCCCCATGCGGCTCGAGAAAAATGTTGTAGTTCTCGATAATCGCGTCCCACTTTCCGTCAGGCGACGTGCGCATCATGCGTTCGTTTCTCGCTGGCGCATTCCGCAAACTCTGAATTCCATCCTGGATCTCGACATCGTCCATGGGTGGCGCATCAAGCTCAGGATCAAACGGCGGTTCCTCCGCCGGATCGAGCACGCCCCCGCGGCCAAACCCACCCGTCCCCGGCTGCAACTCCGCGCCCTTGGCGCAGGTGTAGTTATCGAGATCGCAGGTATAGCCAAATCCCGCCAGCGCAAACGCAATGCCGTGTTCGTCGTTGGTAAAGGTCAATCCGCCCGCGCCCGTGCCGCCCCGGCCGCCCCGCGCCGGCGGATCAATAAACGGCAGCGTCAGCGCCGTGTACGTTTTCCGCACGACCGCCGAGAGCGCCTCCGCCAGCCGCGCGTGATCAAACGCCGGCTTCTTCACTCCGCTGTCCGCATCCACCAGCACGAACTGCGTCCCGCCCTCGACTGTCTTGGAATACCAGAAGTGGTGCGAGGTCCCGATCCAATTCGTCGGCCCAGGCACATTAATCGCCACCATTGGCGTCGTCTGGGCGGCCAGCACAGACAGGAAGAAGCACACCAAAAGCCCCAGGCAGAATCGTTTCATGCCCGCCAGTATACTTTATCCGACCGCAGACAGCGACCGACTCCTCCGCGGAGGAAAGCGAGGTCGAGGACCTCGCAATTCCGAAGGCGGTCCGCTGTCCTGAAGCGAATTGCGCCAGACTTCGCCCCACCATCGCCGAAGGCGAGGGCCAGCGACGTAGCATCGCGGAGTCGCGGCGGGTTGGAGCGAAGCGAGGCGCGCCTCCGCCTACGCCGCTGACGACACCTTCTGGAACTCCTCGTAATTCGCCTTGAAATCCTCGAGCCGGTGCTGGTCGTCGAAATGCCAGATCCGCGTCGCCACTTCGTCGATCAGATCGTGGTCATGGCTGACCAGAAACACCGTCCCCTGGTACCGCTGCAGCGCAATATTGAGGGCGTTGATGGACTCCAAATCCAGGTGGTTCGTCGGCTCGTCCAGCACCAGCACGTTCGGCTGTTGCAGCATCAGCATGCAAAACAGCAGACGCGCCGCCTCGCCGCCCGAGAGCACGTCCGTCTTCTTGTTTGCCTCGTCGCGCTGGAACAGCATCTGCCCCAGCAGCCCGCGAATCTGCTCCTGCGACGCTGACGGATCAAACTGATACAGCCACTCAAACACCGTCGTCCCACCCGTAATCAACGCGCGGTGGTCCTGGGCGAAGTACCCGACCTGCGCCTCGTGCCCCCAAACCACCTTGCCGCCGTCGCGAAACGCCCCGTCGTAGCCGGTCGTCTGCCGCAGCACCGAGGTCGGCACCGTGGGTGAATCGGCCAGCAACGCATTGAGCAGCGTGGTTTTCCCCGAGCCGTTCCGCCCCATGATGGCGATCTTCTCGCCCCGCCCGATGCTCGCCGTAAATCCGCGCAGCACATGGTTCGTGCCGTACGATTTTTCCAAATTCTCGATCTCGAGCAAATGTTTTCCGCTCGGGCGCTTCATCTCAAACTTGATAAAAGGGCGCGCGATGTTCGACCGCGCCAAATCCGTCACCTGCAGCCGCTCGACTTCCTTGCGCCGCGATTGCACCTGGCTCGACCGCGTGCCCGCCGCGAAGCGCGCGATGAACTCGTTGAGCTGGGCGATCTTCTTCTCCCGCTGCGCGTTCTGCGACTCGATCTGGCTCCTGATCTGGGTCTTCGCCATCACCATGTCGTCGTACGTCCCGGTGTAGGTAATGATGGTCTGGTAGTCAATATCGGCGATGTGCGTGCATACGCTGTTCAGAAAATGCCGGTCGTGGGAAATCACGATCAGCACGCCGTCGTAGTGCAGCAGGAAATCCTGCAGCCAGTGGATCGAGTCCAAATCGAGGTTGTTGGTCGGCTCATCCAGCAGCAGCGCCTGCGGATGCCCAAACAGAGCCTGAGCCAACAGCACCCGCACCTTCTGCCCGCCTTGAAGCTGGCTCATCGGCAGCTCGTGCAGCTCGCCGGGAATATCGAGCCCCTGCAGTAAAATCGCGGCGTCGCTCTCGGCCGAGTAGCCATCCTCTTCGCCGACAATGCCTTCGAGCTCGCCCAACTGCATGCCGTCGGCGTCGGTCATCTCCGGCTTGGCGTAGATCGCCTCGCGCGCTTCCATCGCCGCCCACAGCCGCTTGTTGCCCATAATGACGGTGTCAATCACGCGGAACTTGTCGAACGCGAACTGGTCCTGGCTCAGCACGCTCAGCTTTGGCGGACGCACCACGTTGCCCTTGGTCGGCTCGCTCTCGCCCGACAGCAGCTTCATGAAGGTGGTTTTCCCGCTCCCGTTGGGACCGGTGAGGCCGTACCGTTTGCCAGGCGTGAACCCGGTGGCAACGTCTTCGAACAGTATTTTGGCGCCGAAGCGCATGGTCACATGGCTTACTGAAATCATGGCAAGTTGAAGGGCAAATTGTGGAAATGAAGTAGATCTAGATTATCACGCCCAACTTGCCAATTCACGCACGCTCAAGTTCCCGCCGCACAGCACCAGGACCAGGTGACCGTCCTTCGTCAGCCGCGTTTTCAGCCGCTCCGCCGCCGCCAGCGTGCACGAGGCCGCCGGCTCGGTCAGCACCTTCGCTCGTTCCAGCAAAAACTTCACCGAGCTGATCGCCTCCGCGTCGCTCACCACCTCGAGCCCGTCCAAATACTTCTGTGCAACCGCAAGCGTGAACTCCGACGCTGACGGCGCACCCAGCGTCCGCGCCACCGAGGTCATCTTCTCGAGCGTCACCGGATGCCCCGCCTTCAGCGCCAGCGACATGCAATTGGCCCCTTCGGTCTCTACTCCCCAGACCTTCGCGCCCGGCTTCGATTCTTTCACCGCCACCGCAACGCCCGACATCAACCCACCGCCGCCCACGCTCACAATCACGTCGGTCACCTCCGGGATATCGGCCACGATCTCCAACCCCACCGTCCCCTGTCCGGCGATGATATCGAGGTCGTCAAATGGATGCGCCATGATCCATCCCTCTTTAACCGACGCCGCCGCCCGCGCAAATCCCTCTGTATGGTTCTCCACTAAGACCAACTCGCCCCCGTAACCCCGCGTTGCATTGAGATAGTTCTCCGGCGTATCGCGCGGCATGATGACCCGCGTCTCAAGGCCCAGCACGCCGCCCACGTAAGCGACCGCCTGTCCATGGTTGCCGCCGCTGACCGCAACCACGCGGCTCCCCTTGGGAAGTTGCAGCATTTTATTGAGGGCGCCACGCACCTTAAACGCCCCGGTCTTCTGAAAAATCTCCAGCTTGAGGTAGACGTTCGTCCCCAGCCGCTGGCTCAATGTCGACGACCGTACCACCGGCGTCCTCGTTATATAAGGACCGATCCGCTCCGCCGCCGCTTTAATCTGCCCCAGTGAAAGTTCCTGCAATGTCACCCTCTTCCTCTCGCGGGCTGCCTCGCCGCAAGAAAGCTAAGCGCCGCCACAACCGTGATAATCACCTGTGAACTGACGCAGTAAAGACACCAGACCTGGAGCACCCGCCACTCCACATAGGAAAACCGCAGCGAGAACGCAAATCCCCCAAGCGCCAGCCAAAACAAAAACCACGGCGCCCGCCCCACCATCGCAATCAGCAGTCCATAACCCACCACCCCGATCAGCGCCACCGGAACCCCGTGCAGCACGGCAAACGGACTGTGATTAACGATTCCGCAATCCCAAGTCGCATTGATCTGGCACGGCGAAGTCCCGGTGTTCAGATGCTCGCCGTATGCCAGCGCGGCGACCAGCACCCCAGCCATGCAAAACGCGATGATTGCCCCGTGAACAACCTTAAGTCCCATCTCGCGAGTATAAGTTAGCGGCGCCTGCTTCGGGCCACGCAGACAGCGAGCGTGTCCTCCGCGGAGGAGATCGAGGTCGAAGTGTGAAGCCTCTCCTTCCTGTGAAACCCGCGCAGCGCCAGCGTGGGGCAATGGGGCCCCCACGCTGGTGGTGCGCGTAAGCGGGTGCCCGGCGGCAGCCGGGCGGGGACCGTGCCTCCGCGCAGCGCCGGCGTGGGGCAATGGGGCCCCCACGCTGGTGGTGCGCGTAAGCGGGTGCCCGGCGGCAGCCGGGCGGGGCCCGTGCCTCCGCGCAGCGCCAGCGTGGGGCAATGGGGCCCCCACGCTGGTGGTGCGCGTAAGCGGGTGCCCGGCGGCAGCCGGGCGGGGCCCGTGCCTCCGCGCAGCGGCAGCGTGGGGCAATGGGGCCCCCACGCTGGTGGTGCG
>DATNFK010000036.1:0-2058 GCA_035606395.1 Terriglobales bacterium
GGCGGTGATGAGTTGGAGGTGCTCAGCGCCCATGGGGATCGTTCTCCCACTTCGATGCCTGTCGTGTTCACGGCGATGCATTTTTTCAGTTCGCGCGCTATGCAACTATGGTGACGCATCGGCGCGAACTAATGTAGTCTATGTCTATGAGACCGGGCTGGATTCTAAGTTTGGGTCTGCTCCTACCCGTCGGGCTCTCCGCCCAGGCGGCGCCCGCCGCCAAGACCGCGGGCGCCCAGCGAATGCCTTACAAGGCGGTAGACGCCCCCCAGTTTGTGCCTGCATCGCAGGCGGCATTTCTCGGCCCGAATGACTGGGTGCTCGGGGTTACGGCCGCCAACACAGCGAAGGCATATCCGGCGGCGATCCTGGCGCAGCATGGCGTTGTCAACGACCAAATGCCAGATGGCCCCATCGCGATCACCTGGTGAAGTTACTGTGGCACGGCCCTCGTGTTCAGGGCCGCAATGAACGGCAAACGGCTCGAGTTTGACACCGGCGGCGTGCGCGGCGGCAACGAGCTATTCCGCGACCGCCTCACCGGCAGCTCCTGGCAGCAGTCCACGACCACCGCCATCTCCGGCCCGCTCGAGGGCAAACACCTGCCGCTGTACCCGTTTCTGCTCACGCGCTGGTCGGAGTGGCAGCGCCTGCACCCCGGCACGCTCGTCCTCAAGCCGCTGCCCGGCTACGCCGACCGCATCCCGCAAATGAATGCGGTGCTGGCGCGCGGCGTCGTGGCCACCGCGGCCGCGCCCAAGGGCGCACTGCGTCAGGATGATCGCTTGCCGCCCCACACCCCGGTGGTCGGCCTCGAAGTCAACAGCGACGGCCTGGCATTGCCGCTGGATGCCTTACAGAAGACGCCGCTGGTCAACACCACCCTCGGCGGCACGCCCATCATGGTCGTGCACCAGCCGGAGAGCGATACGTCCACCGCCTTCGATCGCCGCTACCATGGGCGCACGCTCGAGTTCACCGCCGCCAACGCCGCGGCCACCCGCCTCGAGGACCGCCAGACCCACTCCACATGGGATGCCTATGGACATTGCCTGACCGGCCCGCTCCACGGTGCCACGCTCACCGGCCTCATCCTCGAGCCCGAGTACTGGTTCGCCTGGTCGGAGTTTCATCCGACGACCGCCATCTTCGCTCCCGCGAAACCCTGACTATTCGCCGGGCGCGGGCATTGTTAACGGTACGCCCTTCGGAGCGAAGATCATCGCCAGCAATTGCGCCGGTTCCGTGCTGCTGGCGTTGCGCGAGACCTGGTGCGTCGAACCCGGCGGCTCATAGAACATCTCGCCCACCTGGTACGTCTTCTCGTCCTGTCCGGATATCTTCGTGACCACGGCTCCCTTGAGCACATAGGCGAGGACAAACCCGGGATGGCGATGTGGCTTCCCCACGCGCCCCGGCGCCATGTCGACGTAGCTCACGTGAACCTGCCAGTCTTTCATCGTCACGTCCGGCAGGTCGTGAACAAAAACCGGGCCGCGGCCCTGGGCGGGCGCCGGTGTTTGCGCAGCGGCGCCGGCGGCGGCGGCGAGCATTAGCAAGGCGGAATGGGCAATGGCGTTGCGTCGGGTGATGTTCTGAGACATAGATTGATCCCTAATTACGGATCATACCTAAAAGTCGGCGGCCCCTAAAGTCGGCTGGCCGAATGTGGGCAGGTACCTGCGGTGTTGGTTCCCCGGGTTGTTCAGTTGACCGAGTTTACCGGTCCCGGAGTCGCCACAAAGCGAGGGAGACGGCAAGAACCTCGCACCACAAGCTAGCAAAGGCCCGCTCTCCGCCGCGTCCCTGTCGCCGTCCTCCTTCGGATCGCGCGATTGCGAGGGCAAACAGCAAAATCCCCCCCTCGGAAGGCCTCTTTACCTTCGATGTCCACACCGGACAGCACGGATGCAATACCGCCTCGCACCTGGCCACGCAGCGTATATTTAAGGCGTCAAAGGAGGCAACGCCATGGCTGCTAAGGTGCTCAGTCCGGCCGACGGAAAACTAGGATTCTTGGGAACGATCGGGGTTCGATTCATGATTTGGGGCGCAGAA
>DATNFK010000037.1:0-8922 GCA_035606395.1 Terriglobales bacterium
CGCCAGGCGTTGCATTCGCACGCTGGGGCCCACCGGCACTCCCGTCAGCTGGCCGCATGACCCGCCATACAGCGCTGGTCACCCCTTAAAGGTACAGGGGCCCCGCGCGGCTGTCGCCGCGCGACCCGCTTAGGCGCAGCGCCGGAGTGGGGACCCCAGAGCCCCAATCCGGCGCTGCGCCTATTCACCTGAAGCTAGCTGACGGCCGCGGCCAATACTGCCGGCACCTGGTCAATTGGACATTCGCCCTCGGCCATGGTCGGTGAGCCGCCACCGCGACCGCCGACGGAGGCGAGCGCCGCGCGCAAGCGCTGGCCGCAATGGAGTTCCACTTCCGCCCCGCGGGCCATGACCACGCGACCGCGGCCATCTTCGGTAACGCCGAAAGCGGCCACGCAGCCGGGCGCCTGAGCGCTCAGGCGGGAGGCGACGCGGCGAGCGAAGTCAACGCCGCGGCCTTCCAATACTTGCGCGACCACAAATGGCCCGGCGTGGGCGGCTGCCAAACTTTGGGCTTCGCGATCGGCCAGTTCATCCTGTGCGGCGCGTACCTGCTTCCGCAGCTCCTTGGCTTCTGCTTGCAAGCGCGCCACCGCCGGCGGCAATTCGGCGGAGGCGGCCGACAATTGGCCGGAGAGCTTCTCGAGCACGGCGAAATCGGAGGCCGCGCTGCGCGCGGCGCGTAAGCCGCATACAAATCCAAGACGGAGGCCGCCTCGTACCCGCTCGACACCGCGCAGCAACAGCCCGCCAATCTGGCCGGTGGAGCGCACGTGGGTTCCGCCGCAAGCGTTCAAATCGCAGTTATCAATATCTATGAGACGCATTGGGCCGCCCCGCTCAGGCAGCTTGCGCAGCGCGCCGGAGGCGAGCAAGGCTTCGGCTTCCCCGCGTTCGACGGTGCGGATTCGGACCGGGCGATCCTCGGCGATGATCCAGTTTGCCGCCTCCTCGACGCGGCGCAGCGCCGCCAGGTCGAGTACCGGCGTGTCGAGGTCGATGGTTGCGCTCTCCGGGCCGAGGTGAAACGACAGGGTACGCGCGCCGCACTCACGCAGCAGTACGGCGGAGAGCAGATGCTGGCCAGAATGCTGCTGCATATGGTCGAAGCGGCGGCTCCAATTGATTTCGCCCTCGACTTCGTCGCCGACGGCAAACCCGCCGTCGGGGACTCGGTCGAGCCGGTGCCAGATCACGCCGTCGGCATCCTCCTCGACATCGAGCACCGCGGCCCGTGCGCCGCCGGCACCACGGAGCTCACCGCAGTCGGCGGGCTGGCCACCGCTGGTGGGATAAAATGCACTGCGCTCGAGGGCGAGGCTCAGAGCGTCGCCGCTGGCGATCGCGGCGACGCGCGATTGAAATTGCCGCAGATCGGAATCGTGATAATACAAATGGTCGGTCATGCCGGCTCCCGCTGCCCCCACCGCCGCCAGGCCCAGTAGGCGGGCAGGCCGCTGAGCACCAGGGCGCAACCAGCGAGCGCCGCGCCTGGGCGCGTGACCAACATATTGACCAGGAACCACGCGGCGATGGCCAAAAAGATGACCGGCGTGATTGGGTAGCCCCACATGCGGCAAGGGCGCGGCAGGTCGGGGCGGCGGCGGCGGAGCACGATGACGGCGGCGATCATGAGAGCGTAGAACAGCCACAGCCCGAAGATCGCGTAATCGAGCAACGTTTCATAGCTGCCGGAGAGGATGAGCAGAGCCGACCACACGCCTTGCGCGACTATGGCGAAGGTTGGCGTGTCGTAGCGCGGATGCACCCGGCCGAAACGCCGGAAGAAAAGCCCGTCGCGAGCCTGGGCAAAATAGACGCGGGGCGTGGTAAGGAAACATCCATTGAGCGAACCCAGCACCGACAATAAAATAAGCAGCGCTACAATGGCGCCCCCTGAAGCGCCAAATACGCGGGCGGCCGCGTCGGCGCCGACATGGCTGCTGCCGGCAATGGCGCCAATGGAGAGTACGTGCAGGTAGGCATAATTGGCGAGTAAATATAGGGCTGCAACGGTGAGCGTACCCAGGATGAGGGCGCGGGCAATCGTGCGTTGGGGATTGCGGATTTCGCCAGCGACGAAGCTGAGCTGCACCCAACCGTCGTAGGCCAGAAGGCAGGCAATAAGGGCGACGCCGAAGCTCGAAAATGAGATGGCGGTGGCTGGGACAGGGACGGTGGCGGCGGCGGTTAATCGGTGGGCGAAGAAAATGGCACCGGAGACGATAATGACAATGCCCGCGACCTTGGCAAGAGTGAGGCTGTTCTGAATCAGGGCGCCGAGGCGAACACCGCGGATATTGATCCAGGTGAACAGGGCGAGCAGGGCGAGGCTGAGCGCGCGCGACTCCCAGTTCCCGAGCGGAGTAAAGTAGCCGACATAGAGCGAAAACACCACCGCCAGCCAGGCGACCTGGCCGCTGCGGCCCACCGTAAACAGCGACCATCCGCAGACGAAAGCCGCCGCCGGTCCATACGCTTCGCGGATAAACACGTACTGTCCGCCGGTCGCGGGGAGCGCGGCGCTCAATTCGGCGCAGCCGAAGGCGCCGAGCAAGGAGACGCCGCCGGCGACGATCCAAGCGGCCATGATCCACACCGGGGAGGGCAAGCTCTGGGCGATGAGGTTGGGGACGAGAAAAATACCCGCGCCAATCATCATGCCGACAACGATGGCAGTCGAGTCGGTCAGCCCCAGGCGCCGGGGCAGTTCGGCGTTGGACACGGTAGGGATTGAAGTCGTCGCCATGGCAGCTATCATATTCCGGTTACGGGGTGAGCAGGAGCTGGTGGGCGCGGTGCCGGGCGACAGCGGCAGGGGTGAACCAGAGTGGCAAGGCGAGACCACGGAGGTACGGCAGGAACTGGTCGCGATAATGAGGGTTGAAAATCTGGCCGCTTTCGCCGGCGACCAGGTTCAAGGTCGAGCGATCCCAATCGCCCAAGTCGGCCACGAAGCGCATGCTCGGACCCAGGTCACTGGGATCGCCCAACCAGGTGTTGCGGGCCTGCTTCACGGTCAACGGGCTGCCGTTAATCTCGACCGGACCCAAGTCGGCGTAATCGCGAACCAAAGGCAGGTGGGAGAACACAGGGTGCAGCACGCGCAGCGTCTCGAACCGCCCCCAATGCAACTGCGCCGGCTGCAAGGTGAACTCGCCGACGACGTTGGCCAATGAGTCGAGCAGCAGGTCGTCCCAGGTTTGGCCAGAAGGCAGCCACTGCGACGGATGAGCCGCGAGCAGCCATTGCTCGAAGACGGTTGACTCGTGGTGGTCGTACTCGCGCGCCAGCGCCTCGCCGAGCTTGGCGGCCAGAATGCGGTGCAGAAATTCGTGGCGGGTCTGAAAGGCCAGGGTCGGCGCCAGCGAGGTGTGCCCCATCGCGCCACGGAACCCGCGCAACAGGGTCAGCGCCTGAAGCGACGAGGCCGGCAACGCCACGCCGCGCGCCCGCGCCGCGACACCGGCGGCGACAACCGCCTGGGCAAAGTCGCGGTCCTCCTCGGAGATGACATCCTGCTGAACGCGGCCCATGGCGCTGGCATTCCAGCGCGGGAGCGCATTCAGGAGCTGCTGGATGCGGCGGGTGCGGTTGGGCGCACCCCAGTTGGTGGTGATGGTATAGGGATAGTCATGGGGCGTGACGCGTCCGTTGGCGGTGGCGAGCAGGCCGGCTGGCGGGTCGAAGGAGTGGGGCAGTTGCGGGAACGGCACAAAGCCTTGCCATTCGAAGCGTGGATCGGCGGCATCCACCGGTACCGATCCATCGAAACCATGGCGTACCGGCACCCATCCGGCGCACTGATATGCGATGTGGCCCTGGACGTCGGCATAGACGAAGTTTTGCGCTGGGCCGGGAAAGCCGGACAGGGCTTGCTCGAACTGGGCAAAGTCTTGGGCATGATCGAGGGCGAGGAAAACATGGACCGATTGCAGCGCGCCCGGCGTATAGAGCGACCACGCCAGGGCCAGCGTTCCGCCGGCGTCGTGCGCGATAACGGGACCGTGGCGGGTGACCGGAATATCGAACGAAACCGGGGGCGCGCCCTTGACCAATATCTGTTCGTGCCAGTGGTCAATGACGGGGTCGTTGCGATAGAGGTCTTGAACGTCGGCGCCTGTATTGGTCACACCCCAGGCGATCGAGTCGTTGTGGCCAATGATGATGCCAGGAACACCGGCCAAGGCGACGCCGGCAACGTTGACACCGGGCGCAGTCAACTGCGCCGCCCACCAAAGCCCCGGCACTTGAAACGGCAGATGTGGGTCATTCGCGAGGATCGGCTTACCGTTGAAACTGCGGCTGCCGGAAAGGACCCAGTCATTGCTGCCGCCCTGCAATGGCGCGGGCGCGACCGTGGGAGCGGCGAACACGGGCAGGGTCGGGAGGCGAGGCACGCGGGGCGGCGTGAGGACGGGCACGCCCGGTACCAAATCCCAGGGCGAAAGAGTGGGGTACAGCTCCGCCGCCAGCGTTGGTCCGAGTTTCGCGGTAATGCTTTCGCGGCTCAGTTTTTCTTCGTAGCCCGAGCCCAGAACCTGAAACATATAAGCGGCCATGGCGAGACTGTCGCGCGGCTGCCATGGTTCGGGGTTGTAGCGGAGCAGCCAGAACTCAAGCGGAAGGCGGCGTCCGCGGCTGGTGATAAAGGAGTTCACGCCGGCGCTGAAGGCCTGGAGCAGGGCGCGATCGCCGGGCTCAAGGCGCGCGGCTTCGGCATCGGCGACACGGCCCAGGCCCAACTGCCGGTTCTTGCGATCGAAGTCAACCGCTTGCGGCCCGAAAATCTCCGCCAACCGGCCTTCGCCCAAGCGGCGGAGCAAATCCATTTGCCAGAGGCGGTCCTGCGCCATGGCGTAACCCTGGGCGAAGAGCAGGTCGTGCAAGTTGGCGGCAGTGATGTGGGGTATGCCGAGTTGATCGCGGGTCACAGTAACCGGGGCGACGAGGCCTGCCAAGGGCTGGCGTCCATCGAGGCCGGGCTGACTGGAACGCACGTACCAATAAAGCAACCCGCAGAGCACGACGAACAGCAGAAGCACGGCAATTAAAATGTCGAGCGCGAAGCGCAGGCCACGCAACGGCGGCGCAGGCTGCGGCGAGTCAATTTGCATCTTTTTTATGCTACTATGCAGGGCAGAGGCTTTCCCCCATGGCCCCCAACGAAAAACGTATGTGTCCGCGTTGCGGCTCGATCGATGTCCACCGTGCCAAACGGCGCTGGTGGGAGCGGTCGGTGCTGCGCTGGCCGATTGTATATCGGTGCGATGAGTGCTATCGTCGTTTCCGGCCCCGCTGGAAGCATGAGCTCAACGCCGTTCACAGTTCTTGACACGGTCATAGTCGTCGCCTACCTCGCCGGGACGCTGGCCATTGGCCTGGCGGCGAAGCGTTTCTTATCGAACATCAGCGATTTCCTGGTTGCCGGCCGCGGCTTGGGTCTGTTCCTGGGCATCGCCACGCTCGCCGCCACCGAAACCGGGACGGTGACGTTCATGTATTACGCCCAACTGGGCTTTCAGACAGGATTTTCCGCCTTCATCACCGGCCTGATTTCGGGTCTGGTGATGCTCATGGTGGGGTATACCGGTTTCATCATCCGGCGTTTTCGCGCGCTGGAGCTGATGACGGTTCCGGAATATTTCGAACGCCAGTACAGCCGTGGGCTGCGGGTGCTGACCGGATGTCTGGTCGCAATCGGCGGCATTCTCAATATGGGGATGTTTCTCAGGGTCGAGGGGAGCTTTCTTGTCATCCTCACCGGCATTCCCTTTCAGTATTTGAAACTGGCGATGACGGCGATTTTGCTGATCGAGCTGCTCTACACCGTGGTCGGCGGCATGTTGTCGATCGTAATCACCGACTTCGTGCAGTACGTCGCCCTCAGCGTGGCCACGATTATCGTGACCATTTACTGCGTGGTCGAGGTCGGATGGGGCTCGATGGTGCACGCGGTCAGCCGGCAAATGGGTTCCAGCGGCTTCAATCCGCTGACCAACTCGACCTATGGCGCGAGTTATATTTTGTGGCAAGTGATTCTGTGGACGGCGGTCAACACCTGCTGGCAGACGACCGCCATGCGCACGCTTTCGATGAAGAGCCCGGAGTTGAGCAAGAAGGTTTTCGGCTGGACGGGTTTGATTTTTCTCGGCCGCGGCATGTTGCCGATGGTCTGGGGCATCGCGGCCCTGGCCGCGCTCGGACCGCATTTTGATTCCATGAACGCCATGCCCACGCTGCTGGCGCACCTGCTCGGGCCGGGCGTGAAGGGGCTGGTGGTGGCGGGCATGTTGGCGGCGACGATGTCGGTGAACAGCAGTTACCTGCTGGGCTGGAGCTCGATCATTTCGCAGGACATCATCGGCCCGCTGCGCCGGACGCCGCTCAGCTCGCGCGCGCAGATCGCGGTCAACCGGGTGGCGAACGTGTTCGTCAGCGGCTTCATTCTCTGGTGGAGCCTCTGGTACACGCTCTCGGGTCCGCTTTATTTGTACCTCAACCTGACCGCGACCATTTTCCTTTCCGGCACATTTGCGGCCGTGATTGGCGGGCTGTACTGGAAACGCGCCAATCTCACCGGCGGCTATGCCGCCATGATTGCGGGCGCGGTGGGCACGGTGGGCTACTTCTTTCTGAATCTTCCCGCCACCTATTCCGGGTTCGCGGCCTTTGGCCTGGCGGCGCTGGCCATGGTGGCGGGCACCTTGCTGGGCGAGCGCCGGCCGCGACAGGAGAGCGCCCATGTATAACGGATTCTGGCTGTATTTCTGGATCGCCGCGCTGCTCATTGCTGGGGGCACGTTTGCCGCGATCACCGTCGTGGTCGCGATCAAGGGCGGGGCCGAGCTGATCGCCATGTTCCGATCGCGTAAATAGGGGCGTGCGAAAATAGAGGTGCATGATTCAGACTCTGTTTGGGCCGCCGCCTAAGCAATCGCTCTTCGAGCGTTTGCAGCAGAAGGTCTCGGGAGCGGTCGAGAAGACGCGTGACAATCTCGTCGCCCAGGTCGAGGACCTTTTCCAGGGTGCGGTCGAGGTCAGCCCCGAACTGCTGCGCAAGCTGGAGGCGACGCTGGTGGCGGCCGATGTCGGCGCCCTTCCGGCGAAAGAGATCGTCGCCCGGGTGAAGCTGGAGATTGAGCAGCAGCGCGCTCGCGATGTCGCCGCCTCGCCGGAAGCAGTGCGCGCCGCCATCAAGCGCGAGCTGGTGCGCATCTTTGACGCCGCCGCCCGCCCGGTGAAGCAGGCCAATGACGGAAGCCCGTTTGTCATTTTGCTGGTGGGCGTGAACGGCACCGGCAAGACCACCTCGATCGGCAAATTGGCGCAGCGGTACAAAGACGAAGGATTTTCGTCGCTGATCTGTGCCGGCGACACGTTCCGCGCGGCCGCGACCGAGCAAGTGGCGGTATGGGCGCGGCGCGCGGGGGCGGAGTTAATTCAACAGAAGCCCGGCGCCGATCCGTCGGCGGTTCTATTCGACGCATTGACCGCGGCCAAGTCGCGGGGCGTGAATTATGTTTTGGTCGACACCGCCGGCCGCCTGCACACCAAGACCAATCTCATGCAGGAGTTGGCCAAGATGCGGCGCACCGCCGAGCGATTGCTGCCGGGCGCTCCGCACGAGACCCTGCTGGTGCTGGATGCGACCACGGGCCAGAACGGATTGCAGCAGGCCCGCCAATTCACGCAGGCGGCGAACCTGACCGGGCTGATCGTCACTAAATTGGACGGCACCGCCCGCGGCGGGATCGTGGTCGCGATCGCCCACGAACTCGGCCTTCCGGTGCGCTACATCGGCGTGGGTGAGCGCGCCGAGGACTTGTTGCCGTTCGAGCCCGGCGCGTATGTCGACGCCCTATTGGGTTGAGGGCGATAAAACCAGGCAATGTGCGTCGAGCGCCGCTGCAATAATGAGCGCGTCATACCATGAAAGCTGGTAGCGCTCTGGTAAAGGCCGATATTCGCCTCGCCGGTCAGCATCCGGCTGAGCACGGTGGTCAGGTAAGACGTCAGCGCCGCTGAGGGGCGCCTGGAAGCGCCGCAGGGCGACATTCAGAAATTCCTGCACCACCTGAAAACTGATCACGCCGTCGCGGGCGACTAGCGCGCTCGGTTAAAGCCTGCGCGGTCTTCTGCTTGGCGCCCGAGGCTCCGCCCTCGGCGTGCACAAAAATGTCGGTGTCCAGAAAAAACCTAGCGCTCATTCATTTCATCGCGGCTAAATCGTTGGCCGGCCCGCGCGTAATCCAGGCGGCGATGGATCGCCCGGTAGGCGGCCACGTCCGTCGCGCTCTGTTGTCGCCGCCTTGGCTGAAATCACGCAGCCAGGCGCGGAAAGCCGCATTGAGCGTTGTCCGCTTCCGCTGGGCCACGGCGCGGGCAGCCTCAATCAGGCGCTCATCGGCGCTCGGAGTGATGTTCTTCATAGCGGATCACACGGTCATAGAGTGCACCAAAATAGTGGAAATGGCTGTGGTTTGTGGTTGGCGGCGGTGCCGTTTGGCCCGTGACTGACCTAAATCATGAATCGCGATTCTGGGTGGAGAGGGCCGTACGGGCGCGAGGCCCCGGATTGGTTCTTTCACCGCCCCACGTGCCCTGCAAATGCCATGCTCGTTCACGCCGATCGCCACTAGGATCGAGATGTTCTTCACCTCGTGGCCATTGCCACGGTGGGCTATTGCCAGCTGCACAAGACGAGCCGGCCAGTTGGCGCCAAGCTGAACCAGAAGCTGACGGCGTCGGAGCTTGGTGCCCTTGCACCAGGTGTCACAACGCCGCTCTCTTGGCCGCCGGCTTTACCAGTTTTTTCCCACGAGATCCTTCAGCATCACGTTGTCCAACGTCAGATCGGCCACCACCCGCTTCAGCCTGGCGTTCTCTTCGGTCAGAGTCTTCAGCCGCCGGGCCTCGCTC